>NZ_JBIRVQ010000026.1:0-97380 GCF_044386975.1 Nocardia sp. NPDC020380
CAGCCCCGCCGACTACGAATCCGTTCACGCACCCGATAACATGGCTCAAGCCGCGTAATCACAAACCCCGTGTCCAACTTCCGGGGTCAAGGCCCTACCGACCATCCTCGTCATATGGGGCATGAATTCCTCGGTGTGGTCGAGGAGATCGGGGCCGAGGTGCGCAGTGTCGTACCCGGTGATCTGGTCGTGGTGCCGTTCACCTACTCCGACAACACGTGCGAGTACTGCCGGCGCGGGTTGCAGACCTCCTGTGTGCACGGTGGCGCGTGGGGTATGGGCGGTGTCGACGGCGGCCAGGGCCAGGCGGCTCGTATTCCGTATGCCGACGGCACGCTGGTGAAACTCCCTGTCGCAGAGGATTCCGAGTTGCTGCCGGATCTGCTCACGTTGTCCGATGTGTTGTGCACCGGCTATCACGCCGCCCACACCGCGGGTGTCTCACCTGGGGACGCTGTGGCGGTGATCGGTGATGGCGCGGTCGGGTTGTCCGCGGTCATTGCCGCGAAACTGCTTGGTGCGGAACGGATTATCTTGATGGGTCGCCACACACAGCGCACCGATCTGGGCCGCGAATTCGGTGCGACCGATGTCGTTGCCGACCGCGGTGAAGACGGCGTCGCCGCGGTGCGGGAACTGACCGGCGGCGGTGTCGCGCGGGTACTCGAGTGTGTCGGTCTCGCCGATGCCGTCACGCAGGCGGCCGGTGTGGTTCGCGACGGTGGCGTCATCAGCCGCGTCGGTGCGCCGCAATACCCCGCGATCCCTTTCGGTTTCGGCGAATTCATGCGCAACCTCACCCTCACCGGCGGGGTCGCACCCGCGCGCGCCTACATCCCCGAACTGCTGCCGCGCATTCTCAACGGCGAGATTCATCCCGGCCGCGTGTTCGACCGCACCGTCGGACTGGAGGACATCGCCGAGGGCTACCGGCTCATGAACGACCGTGAGGCGCTGAAAGTCCTGGTTCGCCCGTGAGCCGGTCAGGGCATTCCCGGCCATGCGAGGGTCTGTGCGGGCATCTCGGACTCGGTGGTGGTGAGCCGGCGAGGTTCGCCGTTAGCGTGCAGGCAGACCGGGAATGAAGCGATGCGGAGGATTCGATGCGTTCGAGCTCGTGTACGAGGACTGCCCGCGTGGGCCGGGGCAGTCTCGAGTACTGGAACGATCCGTTCACGCTGCTGTCCGCTACCGTCACCAGTATCGGACAGGCGCTCTCGGTATTGCCTATGGCACTAGGCAGTTCGGCGCGCTGACACCTTCGGCCGGGCGCGGGCGAAGCGGCGCATGAGCGGGACGTCGACCCATTGGTAGAGGATTGCGCCGAGTGCGGTCGAGATGAGCAGGCACAGCAGGGCGAAGCCGGCCCAGCCGAGGATGCCGAATTCCTTTCCGCCGATGAGGTATCGGGTCACCAGCGTCATGACCGGGAATTGGATCAGGTAAAAGGCGAAGGAGATATTGCCGAGCCAGATCATGCGCGGATGGGCGTTGAGGCCGCGGATTCCTTGCAGGTCGCGGGTTGCCATGGTGGCGACTACCGCGGTCATGGGGACCAGCAGCAGGACCGACATCTTGTAGTTCACCGGGACCACCCAGGTCGCCGCGTAGGTGAGGGCCAGCGACACCAGTGGCAGGGTGAGACCGGTATTGCGCCAGCGGCCTTCGAGCACCATGCGCGCGGCCAGGACGCCGAGGAAGAACTCGGGCAGTCGCGAAGGCGGGAAGTTGTAGCTGAGCCAATACGAGGGCGAGACCGGGATGTTCGGTTGTGCGAACCAGGCCGGTGAGGAGTGCAGCTCGAAATACGGTGAGGTGTTGCCCGGAACCAGCCGGGGCGCAAAGGTATTCGCGATGCCCTTCGGGCCGTCGATCCACAGGAAGTACGCGGTGTGCATCGCGACGATGCCCAGGAACAGCAGGCCCATCGTGAGCAGCAACCGGTTCGACGGAATCCGGCGGATCACCGGCAGCAGTAGCGGGAAGCTCAGGTAGAACAGCATTTCCGAGGCCAGTGACCAGGACGGGACGTTGAGCCCGCCGACGGTGGTCCATTTCGGCACCCAGGTGTGGATGAGCAGCAGATTCGGCACCCACACCACCAGCCGGTGCAGCGGCACGCTCGCCACCACGATGAAGGCCGCGGCAGCCAGCAGGTGGGTGGGATAGATCTTCAGTACACGTCGGCGATAGAAGGCCCGCAGGGTCGTGCCCGGCCGGAACGACCAGTAGATGATGAAGCCGGACAGCACGAAGAAGAACGTGACGCCCAAGGCGCCCAACTGCATCGGCACCCATTCGTGGATGTGCCGGAACAGCTCCGATTTCTGGAACGGGTACACCGGCAGGAATACCAGCGCGTGCAAGACGAACACCGCGAAGGCCGCCCACCAGCGCGCCCCGGTCAGCGAAGGCAGCGGCGGCCGCTCTCGTGAGGCTCTTTCCGCGGAGATTGCTTCGGGTGCAAGGAGATCCGGCGGTGGCGTGATGGTGTCCACGCGCACGTCGGGGCGCACTTCGGGCGGGCGAGTCATCGCACGTACCTTTCGTAGAGCGCATCGGCGACCACGGCGTCACCGGTGGGTGACGGGTGGAAGGGCAGTCCGCCGATATCGGTGCCGGGATCGAATACCCCGTTGACCCATGGCTGCGGCGAGCACAATCCGTGCCCGGCGGTGAGCGCACGCGCATCGAGGAAGTCCACGTTCAACAGTTGCGCGGCCTCGCGCTGCGCCTGGTCGATGTGGTTGAAGTAGTCGACGACGGTGCGCCCGCGCGGCTGGGTGAACGGGACGACGCCGAAGAAGTCCAGGCACACGCTGTCCTGGTCGGCCGGAACAACTTCCGGGTATCCCACGAGCACGATGTGCGCGTTCGGTGCGTAATAGCGGATGTAGGTCACCACATTGCGGATCCGGTCGGCGTAGGCCGCGCCGGACACCGCGTGCGCATCGGGCATGCGCCCGGCGCCGACCGCATCGGTCCCGCACCCATCGGCCAGGTCGAAGACGCATTTCTGCATTGCGTCCCAGAGCGTTTGGGTGCTACTCCCCCAGTGGTCGTTCAGCCCGAACTGCAAGGTCACCAATTGCGTCTTGGGCCCGAAGGCGCCGGCCTTGTCGGCGTCCTTGGCTTCGAAGCCCAGCGTGTATCCCGGTCCGCTGTCGATCGATGCTCCCGGACACGACGGGTTGGCCACCTGATCGGTGCCCTCGATACCCATCCGCGCACTCAACTGTGCGGGCCACGCAGTCGCGCCCCGTGCGCAGCTGTTGTCCGCGGGCATCAGGTCCAGGGCGTTCGCAGTGAACGAATCCCCCAGGACCACAAGCCTTTTCCCCTCGGGAGCCGAATCCGCGTTCGCTCCCGCCGCCACGGTGGTGGCGGCCGCGACGGCCGCCACCGCAGCGCACAACCACCGTCCGCTGTTACCCGACACCTGAATTACCCAGCTTCCTCAGTAACCGGCGTGCGGTTCGAACCCGGGCACATCCAGGGTCGGTGGCGCCTGTTTGGTCTGCGGTGCGGGCTTGGGGGCGACCGGTTCCCGGGCCGGCGCTTCCACGGTCGCGGGGGCCGGTTGTGGTTGGACCACAGGGGCTTGCGGGGCCTCCGGTGCGGGGGCGGGTGTGCTGGGGACGAGTGCTGCCGCGCTGGTCACCGGGGGCGGCGGCGCGGTCGTGGTGGTGGTCGCCGGAGCTGCGATCGTGGTGGTCGGTGTGGTACTCGGTGAGCTGTCGCTCGCCTTATCGCTCCCGCATGCTGTCGCCGCCGCGATCAGCAGGACGCCTCCGGCCACGGCTGCCGTGGTGCGCAGGACGAACACCCCAGGGGTGCGAAACTTCATTGAATCCTCGAATCGTGAACTGAAGTGCAAATCTTTCACTTCGGCGGGAGTGTACAACCACTACCCCGCGCGAAGTGTCACTTTCCGTAGCGGTCGTAGATCGCATCCGCGACGACCGCGTCCCCCTTGGTGGAGGGATGGAAGAACAACCCGTCGATATCGGTGCGCGGATCGGCGACCCCGTTCAGCCACGGTTCGGCCGAGCAGAGTCCGTGACCGGCGGTGAGCGCGCGGGCATCCAGGAAATCCAGGTTCAGCAGCTGGGCTGCTTCGCGTTGCGCCTGCTCGATGCGATCGAAGTACTCGACCACCGCACGACCGCGCGGCTGCACGAACGGCGCGACCCCGAAGAAGTTCAGGCACACGACATCCGTTCCGGACGGAAACAACTCGGGATATCCGACCAGCACGATGTGCGCGTTCGGCGCGTAGTACCGAATGTAGGTCACCGCATTGCGCATGCGATCGGCGAACAATGCACCGGACACCCCGTTGTAATCGGTCATTCGCCCCTGCGCGACCGAATCCGGCCCGCACCCGTCGACGAGGTCGAACACGCAGCCCGGCAAAGAATTCCACAGCGTCTGCTTCGATTGCCCCCAATGGTCGTTGAGCCCGAACTGCAACGTCACCAGTTTCGTGTTCGGCCCGAACGCCCCCGCCTTGTCGGCTTTCGCGGTCTCCTGCGCCAGCGTCCACCCCGGCCCGCTGTCGATCGAGGCCCCCGGACAGGACGGATCGACCATCTCATCGGTCCCGTACACGCCCATCAGATCGCCCAGCTGCGCCGGCCACGCCGTCTTGCCGTGCCGCAGGCAGCTGTTGCTCGGATCCATCAGGTCCCACGCGTTCGCGGAGAACGAATCACCCAGTACCACAAGCTCTTTCCCGCCGGGAGCACTGTCGGCCCCCGCCACGGACGCTCCGGTCGCCGAGACCGAGAGGGCGACCACGGTAGCGCACAACCACCGTCCGCCGTTGCCGAACACAGACTTCATCGAGACCTTCTGATCAGTATCTGAAGTGTTGACTTTCCACTTCAGCGGGGAGTGTACAAACCACTCCCCCCGATCCCACCCGGAATCGAAAAACTAGGCCTCCGACCGTGGCTCCGGGTGTTTCGCGCCGACGATGCGCAGGGCGAGGTCGACGTAGTAGTCGCCGAGGGCTTCGGGGGTCCAGGCGCCGTCGTCGCGGTACCAGCGGGCGATGTCGATGCCGAGGGAGAGCAGGGCGACGGTGGCCATGTGGGGGTTGGGGTTGTCGAAGGCGCCGGTGGTGACGCCGTGTTCGATGAGGGTGCGGACCTCGGCGTCGATGGTGTGGCGCAGGTCTTTGATCTCGCGCTGGTGTTCGGGGCTCAGCGCGGCGAGTTCGTAGTTGATGACGCGGGCGACGGTGTGGGCGCGGGCGTGGTGGATGGCGAAGTCGCGCATCAGGGCGACGAGCTGCGCGGCGGGGTCATCGGAGGAGGTGATCGCCGTGCGGATGAGTGCCAGGGTGTTCTCGTGGCCGGTGCGCGAAATCTGGTAGAGCAGTTCCTCTTTGGAGCGGTGGTGCACGTAGATCGCGGCGGTGCTGAGCCCGGCTATCGAAGTGACGTCACGGGTGGTGGAGCCGTGGAAGCCGCGTTCGGCGAACGCGGTCACGGCCGCTTCGAGCAGCCGTGCCCTGGTCTCGTCCGCTCGTGAGCGGTCCTCTGGTTCGGTCACCGGGTCAGTCTCCCATCCGCTCGGGCCGGGTCTCAGACCGCCAGCACGAGCTTGCCGGTATTGGCGCCGCTGAACAGCATGTTCAGGGTTTCGCCGAAGCGGGCCAGCCCGCCCTCGACGACGTGTTCGCGGCTCTGCAGGCGTCCTTCGGCCAGCCACTGGGCGAGCTGTGCGCCGGCTTCGGGGTAGCGGTCGGCGTAGTCGAAGACCACGAATCCGATCATGGAGGCGCGGAAGACCAGCAGCGACATGTAGCGCGAGGGTCCCGGCGGCGGCTTCTCCTCGTTGTAGGCCGAGATCGCACCGCACAGCACGACGCGCGCGCCACGACGGAGGTTGGCCAGTGCGGCATCGAGGATTTCACCGCCGACATTGTCGAAGTAGACGTCGATGCCCTTGGGGGCGGCCTCGCGCAGCTGGCGCAGCACGTTGCCTTCGCGGTAGTCGATGGCCGCGTCGAAGCCGAGTTCTTCGGTGAGCATGCGGCACTTCTCGGGTCCGCCGGCGATGCCGATGACAGTGGCGCCCTTGGCTTTCGCGATCTGCCCGGCGACGCTGCCGACCGCGCCCGCGGCCGCGGACACCACGACAGTGTCGCCTTCCTTCAGCTTCCCGACTTCCAGGAGCCCGAAATAGGCTGTCATGCCGGGCATTCCGAGCGCGCCCAGCCAGGTGGGTCCGGGTGCGGCGCTCAGGTCGACCTGCTGTACGCCGCGGCCGTCGCTGATGGCGTATTCGGTGACGCCGAAGGTGCCGCTGACCGAGTCACCGACGGCGAAGTCCGGGTGGGTGGATTCGACCACGGTGGCGATGTCCAGCGATCGCATCACCTCGCCGATGCCGACGGGCGGCAGGTAGGAGCGGACGTCGTTGAGCCAGCCGCGCATGGCCGGGTCGAGGGAGATGTAGGCGATCTTCACCAGGATCTCGCCGGGTTGCAGGTCGCGCAGTTCGGTGGTGGTGAGGGTCCACGTGCTTTCGGTGGGCAGGCCGGTGGGCCGTTCCGCCAGGAGTATCTGCTGGGTCTTCGTCATAGGGTGACTCCTTCTCGGCAGGTCGAATTCAGTTGTCCGGCAGGGCCTTGCGTCCCCAGGACGGGTCGCGGCGGCGCAGTTCGCGCTGGGCGATGGTGCGCTTGTGCACTTCGTCGGGGCCGTCGGCCAGGCGCAGGGTGCGCACGTGGGCGTACATGCTCGCGAGGGGGAAGTCGTCGGAGACTCCGCCGCCGCCGTGCACCTGGATGGCGCGGTCGATCACCTTCAGCGCCACCTGTGGTGCGGCGACCTTGATGGCGGCGATCTCGGTGCGCGCGTTCTTGTTTCCGACGGTGTCCATCAGGTAGGCGGCCTTGAGGGTGAGCAGGCGCGCCATCTCGATGTCGATGCGGGATTCGGCGATCCAGTCCTGGATATTGGCGCGGTTGGCCACGGGTTCACCGAAAGTGACCCGCGACTGGGCGCGGTCGATCATCAGGTCCAGTGCCCGTTCGGCCATGCCGATGGCGCGCATGCAGTGGTGGATGCGGCCGGGACCCAGCCGCGCCTGGCTGATCATGAACCCGTCGCCTTCGCCGGCCAGCAGCGCGGTGCGCGGTACCCGGACGTTCTCGAAGACGACCTCGGCGTGGCCTTCTCGGTCCTGGTAGCCGAAGACGGGCAGGCCGCGCACGACGTGGACGCCGGGGGTGTCGAGCGGGACGACCATCATGCTCTGCTGGCGGTGCACGGGTGCGTCGAGGTCGGTCTTGCCCATGACGATGAGCACTTTGCAGTTGCGGTGCAGGGCATTGGAGGTCCACCATTTGCGCCCGTTGAGCACGTAGTCGTCGCCGTCGCGGTCCATGCGCAGCTGGATATTGGTGGCATCGGAGCTGGCGACGGCGGGTTCGGTCATGGCGAAGGCGGAGCGGATGTCACCGGCGAGCAAGGGCGCCAGCCATTCCCGCTTGTGCTCTTCGGTGCCGAACAGGGTCAGCACTTCCATATTGCCGGTGTCGGGTGCGCTGCAGTTGGTGGCTTCCGGCGCGAGATGCGCGCTGCGGCCCATGATCTCGGCCAGGGGCGCGTATTCGGAATTGGTCAGGCCCGGGCCCCATTCCGGGTGCGGGTGGAACAGATTCCACAGTCCGCGTTTCTTGGCCTCGGTCTTGAGTTCCTCGATGATGGGCGGCTGGAAGTGCGGGTCGCCGGCGTCGGTCATCTGGGCTTCGTAGACCGATTCGGCGGGGTAGATGTGCTCGTCCATGAAGGCGAGCAGATCGTCGCGGTAGCGCTGGGCCTTCTCCGAGAGCTCGAACATCTCTACTCCTGTTCGTGGTTCGTGGTGTGGCGCATGCGAGATCAGTCGCGGCCGAGGGGCAGGTCGACGAGCTCGGCCAGGACCGAGCGGTGGTAGGCGGGGCTGCCCAGCCCGATCTGGTCGGCCTTGGCTCGCTTGAGGTACAGGTGCACCGGATATTCCCAGGTCATGCCGATGCCGCCGTGTAGCTGCACGGCTTCTTCGGCGGCGTGCACCGCGATCTCACCGCAGTACGCGGCGGCGACGGCGGTGGCGACGGCGGCGTCGGGGTCCTCGGTGGCGAGGGCGCCGGCGGCGTATCGGGCGGTGGCACGGGCGGATTCGAGTTCCACGTACAGGTCGGCGAGCCGGTGCTTGAGCGCTTGGAATCCGCCGACCACGCGCCCGAACTGCCGCCGGACCTTCAGGTACTCGACGGTCGTGTCCAGGCACCAGCCCGCGACGCCGGCTTGTTCGGAGGCCAGCAGGGCCGCGCCGGTGGTCAAACCGGTACGCAGCGCGGCCAATCCGGCCCCGGCGGCCACGACGATCCGGCCGGGCGCGGAGTCGACGGTGATGTCGGCGAGAGGCCTGGTCATATCGAGGGAGACCACGGGATCGATCGTCACGAGCGAGGCTTCGAGAGCATGGACCTCGGTCCCCGACTGTGTCTGCACCGCTGCGAGCAGTACATCGGCGTCGAGTGCCCCTGCCACGCTGGTGATCCGGCCCGAGAGCCGTCCGTCGGCGTCCTTGACGAGGGTGGGAACCTGCTCGACGGTGGCGGCGGAGAACGGCGCGAGCAGCGCTGCGGTGGTTTCCCCCGCGGCGAGCTCACCGACGAGTTCGGAATCTCCCGCGAGCAGCACGGTCGCGGCGATCACGCTGCTGGTCAGGAACGGGACCGGTGCGACGTAGCGTCCCAGTTCCTCCAGCACCACTGCGGCATCGCGAGCGGATCCGCCTGCGCCGCCACGGTTTTCCGGGATCAGCAGTCCGGCCAGTCCGAGTTCGGTGCTGAGCGGTTTCCACAGCGCCCGCGTCAGCGACCGGTCTCCCGCGTAGGCGGCCAGCACGGAGGTGGGATCGCATCGCTCGGCGAGCAGGCTTCGGACCGCCGCGCGCAGTGCCGTTTCGACGTCGGTGTCGAGCAGCAGGATGTCCTCGCTCATCGGATGAGGTCCTTCCAGGCGATGTCCTTGTCGGCGCGCGCTTCCGGTGGCAGGCCCAGCACCCGTTCGCTGACGATATTGCGCATGATCTCGGAGGTGCCGCCCTCGATCGAATTGCCTTTGGCGCGCAGATACCGGTAGCCGGCGTCGCGTCCGGCGAAGTCGACGCGGTCGGGTCGCACCATGGTCCAGTCGTCGTAGCGCAGGCCGTCCTCGCCGAGCAGTTCGAGTTCGAATCCGCTGAGCTGCTGGTTGATTCGCGCGAACGGCAGTTTCAGGGCCGAGGTCTCCGGTCCCGGCGCGCCGGCCGCGACGCGCTGGCGCAGGCGGGTGCCGGCCAGTCGTGCGGCCTCGGCCTCCACCCACAGTCGCAGCAGCCGGTCGTGTAGTTCGGGGGTGTGCTTGTCGGCATTGTTGCGCCAGGTGCGGGTGACCGCGCCCAGTATTCCGCTCTCGCGCGGGACCGGGCGTCCGCCGATGGCGACGCGCTCGTTGTTGAGCGTCGTGTTCGCCACCCGCCAGCCGTCGCCTTCCTGTCCGAGCCGATTGGCATCGGGGATGCGCACATCGGTGAGGAAGACTTCGTTGAATTCGGCTTCCCCGGTGATCTGGCGCAGTGGCCGCACATCCACGCCCGGATCGGTCATATCGCAGATGAAGTAGGTCAGCCCGGCGTGCTTGGGCCGGTCGGGATCGGTGCGCGCCACCAGGATGGCTCGTTGTGCCTTGTGCGCCACCGAGGTCCATACCTTCTGCCCGTTGACGATCCAGTCGTCGCCGTCGCGCACCGCGCGGGTGCTGACCGCGGCCAGATCGGAGCCGGCGCCGGGTTCGCTGAACAGCTGGCACCAGATCTCCTCCCCCGCCCACAGCGGCCGCAGGTAGCGGCGGCGCTGTTCCGGTGTGCCGCAGGCGAGAATGGTCGGCGCGGCCATGCCGAGGCCGATGCCGT
Organism: Nocardia sp. NPDC020380; assembly: GCF_044386975.1. Lineage (NCBI taxonomy): Bacteria > Bacillati > Actinomycetota > Actinomycetes > Mycobacteriales > Nocardiaceae > Nocardia > Nocardia sp. NPDC020380. The sequence goes on from NZ_JBIRVQ010000026.1 coordinate 9,961, forward strand.
TGATCTCGGCATTGTTGCCCGGCGCGCCGGCCTGCTCGAACAGGGCGTCGACGAAGGGTTGCAGTTCGCGGTCGGCGCCCAGTCCGCCGAGTCCCTCCGGGTAGTACACCCACGCCAGGCCCGCGTCGAAACGGGCGCGGTGGAAGGTGATCGGGTCGGTGGTGGCGGGGTCGTGTGCGGCGAGCAGGGCGGTGACGCGGCGTTGCAGATCCTCGCGTACCGCTTCGGGATTCGGCCCACCCGTCGCCCGACCGCCACCCCTCATCGAATCGCTTCGCGATGCTGTTGTCATTCGTTCTCCTGCAGAGCGGCGATTCCGGCGCGCAGGAGTGGATCCACCATGTCCCCCACGCCGTCGAAACCGGATCCCACGGTCTGGCCGTGGATGAATCGGTAATAGATGCCCTCGGCGATCACCGCGAGCTTGAACGAAGCGAGTGCGACATAGAACCCGATATGGGTCAGGTCGCGCCCGGCCAGGCGCGCGTACCGGTCGAGCATCTCGGCTTCGGGCAGGAAGCCCGGCGCCGCGGCCACATCGGTCACGCCGGGAATGTGGCGTTGCCCCATGCGCTGATAGACCAGCAGCAGGCCGATATCGGTGAGCGGGTCACCGAGGGTGGCCATCTCCCAATCCAGTACGGCCGCAACCTGATCGCGGTCGTCGATCAGGACATTGTCGAGCCGGTAGTCGCCGTGCACGATCCGCGCCGCCGATTCCGGCGGTTGCCGCTCGGCGAGCAGCTCGTGCAGTTCGACGGCCGCGGGCAGGTCGCGGGAGAAGGAGGCGTCGAGTTGCTTCTTCCAGCGCCGGACCTGCCGTTCCAGGAATCCCTCCGGCCGCCCGAAATCGACGAGCCCGACCGTGGCCGGGTCGACGGTGTGCAGGGCGGCGAGGGTATCGATCAAACCGGTAGACACCGTTGTCGTCCGGTCCGCTCCCAGCTTTTGCAGCTGGGCAGCCGTGCGGTAGGGCGTGCCCACCACGAGTTCCATCAAATAGAAAGGCGCGCCGATGATCTCGGTGTCCTCACACAGCGCGTAGGTGTCGGGCACCGGAACGCCGGTGGTGGCGAGGGCGCTGATCACGCGGTGTTCGCGGGCCATATCGTGTGCGGTCGCCAGCACATGTCCCAGCGGCGGGCGGCGCAGCACGAACGCCGTTGCCCCATCGCTGATCTCATAGGTCAGATTGGATTTGCCACCGGCGATGAGGCGCCCGCGCAGCGGCCCCTTCGCCAGATCCGGCCGTTGCGCCGTCAGCCAGTCGGTGAGCTTGTCCAGATCCAGGCCCGGCAGCTCGCTCGCCGTGTGTGAACCGCTCATCTGGTCCTTCCCGATTCAGTTCTTGGGTCCGCCGGCCACGTAGATCACCTGGCCGGAGACGAATCCCGCTCCCTCGCTGACGAGGAAGGAGATGGTGTGCGCGATGTCCTCGGGCTGTCCGGCGCGGTTCACCGGAATGGTCGCCACCACAGCCTTTTTGAAGTCCTCGAACGGCACCCCGACCCGGGCTGCGGTGGCCGCGGTCATCTCGGTTTCGATGAAGCCGGGGGCCACGGCGTTGGCGGTGACGCCGAACTTGCCGAGTTCGAAGGCCAGGGTCTTGGTGAAGCCCTGCAGACCGGCCTTGGCCGCGGAGTAGTTGGCCTGACCGCGATTTCCCAGCGCCGAGGTGCTGGAGAGGCTGACGATGCGGCCCCACTTCTGGTCGATCATGTGCTTCTGCACCGCGCGCGACATCAGGAACGACCCCCGCAGGTGCACGTTCATGACGGTGTCCCAGTCGTCGACGGACATCTTGAAAAGCAGATTGTCGCGCAGGACGCCGGCGTTGTTGACCAGAACGGTGGGTGCGCCCAGTTCGGTGGCCACGCGGTCCACGGCCTGGGCGACGGCGGCCTCGTCGGCGACGTCGGCGCCGACGGCCAGGGCGCGGCCGCCGTTCTGCACGATCTCGTCGACGACGGGCTTGCAGGCGTTCTCGTCGAGATCGATGACGGCGACGGCCATTCCGTCATCGGCGAGCCGGCGTGCCACGGCCGCGCCGATCCCGCGTGCTCCACCCGTGACGATCGCGATCCGCTCCGGCTGGTTGCTCATTACTGCCTCTCCTTCGAGTGATGTTGCGGCTGAATGATGTTCGGGCGCTGCGGCAGGTCGGCCACGGCGTGGGGAGTGCGGGTCAGACGCCGCCGGTCAGGGTGACGCCGCCGTCGATGACCACGAGTTGCCCGGTCAGCCAGCTCGCGTCCGCGGAGAGCAGGAAGGCGACCACGCCGCCGATGTCCTCGGGCACGCCGAGGCGCTTGAGCGGATAGGGCGCGGCCACTTCGTCTTCGCGGCCCTCGTACAGCGCGCTGGCGAACTTGGTCTTCACCACGGCCGGGGCCACGGCATTGACCCGGATGTTGGGGCCGAGTTCGACCGCGAGTTCCTGGGTGATGTGGGTCAGCATCGCCTTGCTGGAGCCGTAGAACCCGATGCCCGGTGCGGGCTTGAGCCCGGCGACCGAGGAGACGTTCACGACCGCGCCGCCGTGCTCGTTCATCCACGCCTTGTAGATCTGCTGCACCCACGACAGCGCGGCCAGGCAGTTCACGTTGACGATCTTGCGGGCGGCGTCCAGGTCGAGTTCGACCATCGGCCCGAAGACCGGGTTGATGCCGGCATTGTTGATCAGCAGATCGGCGCTGCCGAAGGTGTCGATCGCGCGCTCGATGGTCTCCACCTGGTGAGCGATGTCGTCGGCCTTACCGGCGACGCCGAGGGCGTGGGCGGCACCGCCGAGCTGCGCGACCGCCTCGTCGAGGGCGTCCTTCTTGCGCGCGGTGATCACCACTTTCGCGCCCTCGTCCACCAGGCGCTGGGCGATGCCGAGCCCGATGCCCCGGCTGGCGCCGGTGACGATCGCGGTCTTGCCGTCGAATCTGTTCACAGAGTGGTCCTTTCGGAGCTTGGGCAGAACTTACTGAGCGCTTAGTAATTCATGGCCACCATGCGGGACGCAAGCCTCACAGGTCAAGGGCGTCGGCGCACGACTTCAGTGTGACTCGTGACACATCGAAGCCCGTGCGCGGCCCCCACCAGGCACTACGCGGGTGTTATCGAATCCGGATTCAGGTTTCAGGCGTCGGGGGCACTGTCCAGCAGATGCTGCTGGTAGCGGCGCATACCCGAGAGCCAGCGGTCGTAGTCGTCGCCCTTGCGGCGATACATTTCCAGGACCTCCGGGTGCGGGAGGATGAGGAATCGCTCCTCGTCGAGGGCGGCCATGACGACCTCGGCGACCTCGTCGGGGGTCAGGACCACACCCGCCGAGGTGACCGCGCGGGTCGCCGCTTCACCCAGGGCATCGCCGGAGTTCTGGCCCGCGCGCAGCAGCGCGGTCTCCACGCCCATGGGGCACAGACAGCTGACGCGGATGCCGCGGTCGCCGTAGGTGACCGAGAGCCATTCGGCGAAGCCCACGGCCGCGTGCTTGGTGACCGAGTATGCGGCCGAACCGATCTGGGTGAGCAGGCCGGCCGCGGAGGCGGTGCCGATGAAGTAGCCCTCGCCGCGCTCGAGCCAGCCCGGCACCAACAGTCGCGCCGCGCGCACGTGCGCCTGCAGATTGACATCGATGGCGGTGAGCCAGTCCTTGTCGTCCTCGCCCAGGCCGACCGGGCCGGCGACGCCGGCATTGGCGAAATACAGATCGACCGGGCCGAATTCGACCTCCGCGCGGGTGATCAGCGCTTCGATCTCGGCGGCGTCGGCGACATCGGCGCCGACCGCGACGGCCGCGCCGGGAGTGTCCGCGTCGATGGCCGCCACGACGCGCGCGGCGGCATCACCGTCGAGATCGGCGACCACGACCTTCGCGCCGTCGCGCACCAGCCGGGCCGCGAGCGCGCCGCCTATGCCCCCGCCGCCACCGGTGACCACCGCAATCTTCCCCGCGACCTGCACGAGTTCTCCTTCCGAGCCGGAGACGCGGATCCGGCAGCGGATCCGCGTCGATGATGTCGCCTGTCTACTCGCCCCGGACACCGCATTCAAGGCCCCTGATTTCGGTGTGTCACCGACGGTCGGCGAAGATCAGTGCGGCGCTGCGCCTTTCGCCTCGTAGTTGAACTCGGCGTCAATTTTGCATACCGTGAGCCCCATCCCGGACCGAGCACACGGCATGCGACGTGGAGGAAACGTGACCGCACGAGATCTGCTCGCGAACTGGCAAGCATTGGGCAGCCGACAGGTGCCCGCCAATGGCATCGAACTGCGGGTCGTCGAGCACGGCGAGGGTGCGCCGGTGGTGTTCTGCCACGGCTTCCCCGAACTCGGATTCTCCTGGCGGCACCAGGTTTTCGCGCTCGCCGACGCGGGCTTCCGCACCCTGACCCCGGATATGCGCGGCTACGGCGGCAGCTCGCGGCCCGCACGCGTCGAGGACTACGACCTGCTGACCATCAGTGCGGATCTCGTCGGATTGCTCGATGCTGCCGGGCTCGAGGATGCGATCTTCGTCGGCCACGACTGGGGCGCCTCGGTGGTCTGGCAGCTGGCGCGCGCCTATCCCGATCGCGTGCGCGCGGTCGCCGGGCTGAGTGTGCCGGCCACACCGCGCTCCTCGGCCCCGCCGGTCCCCATCCTGCGCAAGCGCCTCGGCGAGGACTTCTACATGGTGTGGTTCCAGGAACCCGGCGTCGCCGATCCGGTGCTGGACAAGAATGTCCGCCACACACTGCTGCAAGACGATGTGCTCAGTGCACGCAACTTCCTCGACACCGACCGCCCCGAACCGCCCCTGCCCGCCTGGCTCTCCCCCACTGAATTCGATTACTACGTCCAGGCTTTCACCACGACCGGGTTCACCGGCGGTCTGAACTACTATCGCACTCTGGACCGCACCTGGGAGCTCACCGCGCACCTGGCCGATGTGAAGATCACTCAGCCGTCGCTGTTCATCGCCGGTTCCACCGATCCGGTCATCCGGTTCACCCCGCTGGCGAAGATGCCGGAGATGCTGACCGATCTGCGCGGCTCGATCATTCTCGAGGGCGCCGGCCACTGGATTCAGCAGCAGCGGCCGGCGGAGGTCAATGCCGCCCTCATCGATTTCGCGCGCGCGGTCGCCTGATCAGACCGCGGGCGCGGTCCGCAGTTCCAGTACCCCGTATTCCGGGCCGACTCCCGCGGCCGCGGTCGCGGCAATGCGCGCGTCGAGCCGCTCGGCGATATCGTCCGGGAACGGCGCCGGGCGCCGCGATTGCAGATCGACGTTGACGGCGAGGAATTCGAACGAGTTCGCGACCTCGCTGGTCGAGAGGTTCAGCAGGTACGAGATTCCGTGCAGGGCTTTGCCGGTCCGCCCCAGATGGCCGACGTGAATCGAAACCTCGTGCCCGACAAGTACTTCGCGCAGGTACCGGACGTGCTGTTCCTTGGCGAAGGACCCGAACTTGCCGGCGTGGGGTCCGTAGCCGAGTTCTCGGTGCATCTGCCACAAACCCTCACCGTGCAGCCCGTAGTAATGCATCACGTTCATGTGACCGTTGCCGTCCTCGAATTCGGGCGGGATGACCCGGTCGAAGGAACGCAGAAGTTCGTGCGCTTGCGCGAAGGACGGTAAAACCGCAGTCATGAATTCTCTCCGGGTTTCAGCTGCAGCCCGTTGATCCACAGCTGGGTCAGTGTCGTCACCAGCTTCTCGAACGAGATGCGTTGGTTCTGAACGAAAACCATATACGCCATACGACTCACCATCGCCGACAAGGCATGCGAAGTGATCATCGGATCCAGATCGGCGGCGGCCTGCCCGGATTCCTGCAGCGTACGGATCAGCCGCGCATTGCGTTGCGCGAAGGCGCGGCCGCGCTCGACCCGCATGCGCCGGAAATTCTCATCGACCTGCGCGACCTGCTCGAACAAGGCCATCAAACGCGCATTGCGCTTGTAGGACAGCAGATAATCGCGGTTCGCGGCCTCGATGAGCGCCGCCACATCGGTGGTCCCGCTGCGTTCACGCACATGCGGATGCAGCATCTCCTCCGACACCTGTTCGACCAGGGCCGCGAAAATCTCTTCCTTGCTGTCGAAGTAGGTGTAGAACGAACCCGACGCCATCCCCGCGGCCTTCGAGATATCCGCGATTCGCGCATCCAGATAGCCGTCGCGTTCGAAGACCTCGCGCGCGGCCGAGATCAGCGCAGCGCGGGTCCGCACTCCCCGCTGGGTACGCGGCGCCACTCGACCGGATTCGCTCACAGCCAGCTACGGTACAACGGTGACCGGCCAGCGCCCGGATCGCACCAACCGCACCGCCACCGACCCGATCAGCCGATGTCCCGCCTGCTGCGAGGCGCCCACCACCACCGCATCGGCACCGAGTTCATCGGCGGCCTTGGACAGTTCCGTATACGGATCACCGCGGCGGGTCAGGAATTTCCAGCGGATGGTGAACACGTCCTCCACCCGCTCGACCGCCTCGCGGATCTCCTGCACCAGTTCGTCGGCGATATCGGTGGTCAGCGCCTGCACGTCCGCGCCCATCGCGGTCACCATCGGCATCCACGGTTGCACGTACACCACCGCGAGCATCGCCCGCTGCCGCCGCGCCAGACCACCCGCGTAAGCGGCAGCCCGCCAGGAAGATTCGGATCCATCGACGCCCACCACGATCACCAGTGGACCGTCGGTACCCAATTCGAAGCCGGATGCGCCCTGCGCTCCGGGAGTCGTAGGTTCGGCCACCACTTCACCCTAGTCTGTACGACTCACCGGCCGCATCAAGCTCGGGGCGGAAACGGCGCTGTCGAGGCTGTGCAGGCTCGCCATGGGCGGGCGATCCGCGAGGGAGACCGTGCTGACCGTGCGCCGCCAGGACGGGCCGTCGGGGTGGTATTGCACCAGGCCGGCGCCCGAATCCAGGATGCCGAGCCGGTCCAGGAGAGTGGCGACCAGCTGGCGGCTCATGACGGCCAGTTCATGGGTGGGGCGGTTGCGGTGTATGCGGGTGCCGAGGTCGACCTGGGCGATGGCGTGCGCGCCGCGACGCTGCCAGGTGTCGAGCAGGATGCCGATCTCGACGCCGTAGCCGGGCGCGAAGGGGATGCTGGTCAACAGGTTTCGGGTGGCCGCGTATTCGCCGCCGAGAGGTTGCAGTACTTCGCCGAGTTCGGGGGCGAGCGCGGCGAGCAGCGGACGGGCCGCGAGCTGGGTGACGCGGCCGCCGCCATCGACCTCGCCGGGCATTCCGGCGGCGAGGGGACGCCGGTAGCAGCCCTTGACCAGTGCGATGTCGTCGTCGAGCAGGAGTGGGGCCAATAGCGCCGGGACGAACAGTGGGCTCGGCGCCAGCAGGTCCGAATCCACGAAGACGATCAGATCGCCGGTGGTCACGGCGAGTGACCGCCACAGCACCTCGCCCTTGCCGGGCCGTACCGGGATGCTCGGGATAGCTTCCTCGCGGGTGTAAACCGCGGTGGCACCGGCGGATTCGGCGATGCGCACGGTGTCGTCGGTGGAGCCGGAGTCGACGACCACCAGCTCGTCCACCAGGGTGCCCACCAGGTGGCGGATGGAGGCGAGCACGCCGGCGATGGTGGCCTGCTCGTTGAGCGCGGGCAGCACCACCGACACGGTGCGCCCGCCTTTGCGCGCGATCAGGTCGGGCACTGACGAATGATGGTGGAACCAGCTCACTTCGGCGGAGCCTCTCCGATACGTCATCGGACTGTCCTTTCAGCGGAGTCGAGAGCGGTGGTGCGCCACGCCGGCCAGATCTCGGACCATGAGCGGAGCGGGTGCTCGCAGCGGAAGATGACGAGGTGGCGGGTGATGCCCGGGAAGCCGAGGGGGTCATCCAGCCCGGCTACCGGCTGCACGGTGCGAAAGTCCCGGTGCAGTGCCGATTCCGACGCCGCCGAACCGACGTAGAGCACGGTGGTGGCGGTCGCCGGTGGTCTGCCGAAGTAGGCGAATCCACGATTCGGGCTGAACACCGGTGGCAGATCGACGCCGAGTTGATCCAAAGCCGAGGCCTGCCAATAGGTCTGGGCGATGACGACGGCTTGCGAGCGCTCCTCGGGCGGCAATTCGCTGGCCGCGGCAGACACGTCGTCGACGAGTTCGTTCCAGCCGTCCATACCGAAAAGCCGCATGCGAGCCGATACTCCCTGCTGGGAGTTGGTGGGTTCGTGCAGTGCCGATGCGGGCAACGGCAGTATCAGGATCACGGTCACGGCAATGACCACGGCTACCACTACGGCCATAGCGCCGATCACTGTGCGCCACAGCCGGTGTTCGCGCTCGGTCCACCACACCGCGCCCGCCGCCAGCAATACCGGAAACAATCCCGCCAGGTAGTAGGGCCGCGAATCGGTGATGATCACGAACAACGCCTGCACCAGCACCATGACCGCGACGAACCGATACGCCCGCCCGCGGGCCGATCGCAGCAGAAACCACAATCCGCCGAAAACCAGTGGACTTCCGAGCACCCCGAGCAGCAGCGCCCACTGCACCGGCAGCCCGATCACTCCCCCGGTAGCTGCGCGCTGTTCGTTCGCGATCACCGGTCCCATCGCCAGTTGCGGCCAGTCATGCCGCGCCTGCCATCGCAGGCTCGGTGCCACGGTGAGCGCCGCTACCACCACTGCCATCCACAGCGCCGGACGCCGAAACACCGCGCGCGGCCCGAACACGAGCACGCCCAGCACGATTCCCACCCCGAGCACCGGCAACAACAGCTTGATCTGCAGATCGACCACGGCACACACCGCCGCCCACACCAGCAGCCGATCCTCACGAATACGAGCCCAGCGCACCAACATCCATACCAGCAGCGCCGAGAACGCGGCATCGAGCGCGAAGGTCGACAAAGTCGCCGCCGAGGTGATCAGGAACGGACTCGTCGCAAACGCGACCGCCGCCAGCCGCTGTGCAGCTTTCCCACCGCCGAACTCCCGCGCGATCCCCGCGCACACCCAGATCGCGACAATCCCGCACACGATCGATGGCATCCGCAACGCCACCAGCGATTCCGGCTCGATCCACGCAATCCCCCGCGCTAGCAACGGCACCAACGGCCCTTGATCGGCATACCCGACCGCGGGCCGCCGCCCCGCCGAGAGGAAGTACAGCTCATCCCCGAAGTAGCCATAACGCCCCGCCCGCAGACACAACAGCATGGCCGCGATCCCCGCGATCGCACCCACCGCCCGGACATTCCACGCCGGCAGCGCATCTTGTGCCGGCCGCGCCCGCTGTGAGCCGTCGATCCAATCGCGATCCGGTGCCTCCGGCTGCAGCGGTAGCGTCGGCTCCTGTCGCGGTCGAGAGAATGCTGCACTCGAGCTGACGGCCGCGCCCTGCTGTGCCCCGAGCCCTACGACCACCGCGGACTGCGACGGAAATTCCGCTTCCTCCCTGCACCGCAGTGGCAGGGGCACAGACTGGGACACGATTTCCGAACGAGCGCCCGGAACCGCCTCGGGCGAGCCTGCCGCGTTCATGTCCGCCGCCGGGGCAGTGCGAGAGTGAGGACGATCATCAGGGCCGAGAGACCGGCCATGGTCCACAGCACCGTGGTGAGTGCGACGGGATAGGAGTGGTCGGTCGCCTGGGCGAAGAAGACTGCGCCGAGGGCGGCCACACCGAGTGCGCTGCCGACCTGCTGGACGGTGGGGACGAGCCCGGAGGCAGACCCGGTGGCGCGGTCAGTGATTCCGGCCAGCATCAGGGCCGGGAGTGGGGCGGCGAACCAGCCCATGCCTGTGCCTGCCGCGAAGACCGGCCAGGCGAGTTCTCGGAGGTTGAGGGTGGGGCCGTAGAGGTGGATGGTGTCCGCGATCGCCCCCAACGCGATCGCGAAAACGGTGATGCCGACCGTCAGTGCCCGGGATCCCCACAGGGACACGAGGATCGGTGAGGACAGGGCGCCGCATACTGCGCCGATCGCGAACGGGAGCATGACCAGGCCCGTGTGTGAGGCCGACCAGCCCAGTCCGGATTGGGCCGTCACCGAGACCGTGAACAGCAGGGCCGTGAACATGCCGTAGAACAGCGCGGTGAGGACCGCGCCGACTGCGAATCCGCGGTCGGCGAACAGTTCTAGTCGCACCAGCGGCTCCCGGCCCCGGGCCTGCTCATTCCGTTGCGAGCGCACGAACATGGCCAGGGTCGGTATCGAAAGGGCCAGCGGCAGTACGACGGCGGGCGACCAGCCCTTCTCGTGGCCGGAGGTCAGTGGATAGACCAGCAATCCCAGGCCTGCGGCGGACAACACCGCGCCCTTTATGTCGAGGCGGCTCGGCATTCCGGGTCGCTTCGAATCCTTCACTGTCCGTTCGGCAACGATATTCCGTTGTCCGTGTGCGAACGCCACAGCAGCACCCGCGAGCGGGATATTGATCAAGAAGACGGCGCGCCATCCCAGTCCCAGCGGATCGGCGTCCACCAGCACGCCACCGAGTGTCGGACCTGCCATGCCCGCGAGCCCCGCGACCGCGCCGTAGACCCCAAAAGCCGTGGCACGTGCCTGCTCGGGGAACGCGGCGGTGATGATCGCGATCGTCTGTGCGGAGGCCATTGCGGCGGCAATGCCCGCAAATCCACGCGCGAATATCAATTCTGTTGCGCTGGTGGATATCCCGCACCACGCGGAGGCGACGGCGAATGCGACCAACGCTCCCGCGAAGACGGTGTGCCGACCGAGTAGGTCACCGATGCGGGCGGCGGTGGGCAGGGTGCAGGCGAAGGCCAGTCCGTACACGCTGACGATCAGCAGTTCGGCCGAGCTACCGGCCCGCAGGTCCCGGGCGAGTGCGGGCATGGCGGTGTGTACGACGGTGAGGTCGAGCATCTGCATGAATACCGCGATCAGGCACGCCGCCAAGGCGATCCACGCGCCGGGAGGGCGGGCGTCGGGATCGGTCCGGCTGGAGATGCGGATGGTCATGACAAGGCCGGGACACGCAGCGCGTAGTCGCCTTCGGACGCGACCGCGGTGATGACGGCGACCAGGGTCCGCACGTAGCGTTCGATGGCCGCGTGTGCCTTGGGGGTATCCGGGAAGAGCAGGCTCATCGTCGTCACATCGTTGAATCGGTTGATCCAGAGGAAGACCTCGCCGGAGCAGCCGTTGCTCCCGAACAGTCCGCCCTTGATGGCGTCGAACATGTCCGCGCCGGCCATCTTCCGGACATCGACGTAGGACACCATCGGTGCCGCGAAGCCGGGCCGCGCGGCGATGCCGTCCCCGGGTTCGACCAGTTCCAGCACGCGGTGCAGTGAGACGTCGGTGAGGTCCTTGGCCCGCTCGGCCGATTCCTGGGCGGCGGCGACCAGTGCGATGAAGGAATCCTCAGGGCGGACGCGGATTTCGACGGGGATGAGGTTGGTGTACCAGCCCACCGAGTTCATCTCCCCGGGCAGGAATCGTGTATTGGCGGGCGTGAGGCCGAAATACCTTTCCCTGCCTGCCAATTCGAATTCCGCCATGGCGACGGCCGCGAACAGTCCGCCGAGGAACCGTCCGCCGTGGTCGGTGCAGACCTGCTCGAAGCGCAGCGCATCGGGTTCACTCAGCAGCGGCATGGTGTGCTGTGCGCCGCATTGATAGCCGCCGCCGTCCAGTTCGAGCGGGAAGCTCGGCACTTCACCGTCATTGCGCCGCAGCAGCTCCATCCAGCGGCGGACGGTGAACGACTCCGCGGTCAGCTGTTCGTTGCGGCGGCGTTCGCGCGCGCAGTAGCCGATGTGTCCTTCGACGGGCGCCAGTGGTGTTGCGGTGCCGGACAATTCGCTGCCGTAGAGCAGCAGCAGTTCCACGCACGACAGTGCCTGTGCCACACCGTCGGTGTGCAGATGGTCGACGGCGGCGTACACGGTGAACGATCCCGGGCGTTCGATGATGCCGAAGGAGAAGCAATCCCAGTCGTAGGGTCCGGGTGTCTCGGCCTGCACGCGTTCGCGGAGTGCGGCGAGATCGTCGAACTGCCCGTATTCGGTGGGGGTGAACTCGATGTCGGCCGGGTCCGCGACGTGGCGCACGATGTGGTCGTCGCGTTCGGGTTCGAACCAGCTGTGGAAGGTGTCGTGCCGGCGCAGGAAGGCGTTCACCGCGGTGGTCATGGCCCGGCGGTCCGGCTCGCCCGGAATGTCGAACGAGATCATGCACAGTCGTGAAACACGCATTCCCGCAGCGGAATTGCGATGCACCCCGCGTAAGTAAGCCTCCTGCTGATATGAGGGCGGCACCTCGTGTGCGGGTGCGCGCCGTACCGCGGAGCGGGAGCCCGGCGAGGCCGTCCAGGTGGTGAGCCGGCCGGGCTCGGGATGCCAGTCGTCGAAGAGGCCGAATGCGACCATGGATGACCCTCGATTCCTACAGCTGAGCAGCGTGTGCTCCCGCCGCGGCCAGTTGCCCGGCGGTAACAGGATTCGAGTGAACGGCATCGAGCCGTCTCGTGGCCAGCGCCCGGTTCAATGTCTGTGATGATTCCCAAGCCGGGCCGCCGGGGTCCGGATGGTCTCCCAAACCGGGGTGATTTGCGTTGTCCCCGCATTGTTTTCGGCCTAGCGTCACGCTCCGAACTGCCCCACTCATCGTTATCGGAGTACCCGGGTGAAACCGACTGGCCCGCTCATCCCGCTCGTCCTCGCCGGCGTCCTACTCTGGCTCTGCGCCACGATTCCGGCAAAAGCCGAGCCCGCCGCGCCGGACGCGGTGTCGGCGGCCGCACGGCCGGCGCCCGACGGCTCCGCGCTGATCGCCGCGAGCGAGGACGCCGACGGGCTGCTCGACCTGCGGATGCATTCCACGGCCATGAACACCGACATCACGCTGAAGGTGCTGCGCGCACCCGACGGTTCGAAACCGGCCCCCACCCTGTATCTGCTCAATGGTGCGAGCGGTGGCTCGGATGCCAGCAGTTGGCCGGAGCAGACCGATATCGTCGATTTCTTCCGCGGCAAACAGCTCAATGTCGTGACGCCGATGGGCGGCAACGGCAGTTACTTCACCGATTGGCATGCCGATGACCCCGTCATGGGCCGGGCTCGCTGGAGCACGGTCCTCACTCGTGAGCTGCCGCCGATCATCGATTCGGCGTTGAACGGCAACGGAGCCAACGCAATTGCGGGCATCTCGATGGCCGGCACTTCGGTTTTCCAGCTCGCGCTGGATGCGCCGGGTCTGTACCGGGCAATCGGCTCCTACAGCGGGTGCGCTCGCACCAGCGACCTTGCCGGGCGCTTCTTCGTCGATGCTGTGGTGCTGCGTTGGGGTGGCAATCCCACCAATATGTGGGGTCCACCCGACGACCCTGCTTGGTCCGCCGAAGATCCCTACCTGCATGCCGACCGCTTCCGTGGGACCGCGGTCTACGTCTCCAGCGGCACCGGTGTGCCCGGGGCCCTCGATACTCTCGACGGCCCCGGAATCCATGGCAATCCCGCCAAGCTATTGGCTCAGCTCACCAGCGGCGCTCTGCTGGAAGCCATTACCGACGAGTGCGCTCACACCCTCCAGGACCGGTTCCAATCCCTGGGGATACCGGCCACTTTCAACCTCCGCCCGGCCGGCACCCATTCCTGGGGCTACTGGCAGCAGGACCTGCACGACTCCTGGCCACTCTTCGCGCAGGCCCTGCATGGTTGATCCGCGACTCGCGCTCAACCAGCAAAGACCGCTGCGGATCGATGCCGGCCCGGCAGCAGCGCGGCGAAGGATCCGATGGCGTCGGCGTAGGCGTCCGCTTCGCCGAGATACAGCCCGTGCCCGGCGCCGGGCAGCACGGTGAGCGAGGCGTGCGGGATCAGTTCCGCGCAGCGGCGGCCGGTCAGCTCCAACGGGTTGTTGATGTCGGCGTCGCCCTGGATGATCAGCGTCGGCAGTTCGATGCCGGGCAGTTCGGCGGTCAGGTCCACGCCCATATTGGTTTCGAAGGTCGCCAGCATGACCGGTACCGGCGTGTCCACCATTTGGCGGCGGACGCTGTCGGCGAGCGCGGCCGAGATCGGGCGGGCGGTGCCGAAGAAGTCCTCGACCTGCCACGAGTCGAGCATCGCACCGATATCGGTGCGGACGAACTGCCGCATCGCGCCGACGACTTCCGGCGGGATCCCGTTCGGATTGCCCGGCGCCTGCGCCAGCATCGGAGCGCTCGGGGCGCTGAGCACCAGGCCAGCCACGCGCCCGCTGCCGTGCCTGGTGAGGTAGCGGACCGCCTCGGCGCCGCCGAGCGAATGACCGACCAGCAGCACATCGCGCAGGTCGAGCGACTCGAGCAGCTCGGCCAGATCGTCGGCGAGTGTATCGAGGTCACAACGCAATTCGGCGATATCGGAGCGGCCGTGGCCACGGCGGTCGTAGGCGATGCAGCGGTATCCGGCGTCGAGGAATTCGGGCAGCAGGTAGTCCCACATGCCCTTGTGCACACCCCAGGCGTGGGTGAAAACGATGGGCCTGCGGTCGGCGCCGCCCCAGTCCGTGAAGTGGATGCTGGTGCGGTCCTTGGTTTCGATGAAGGGCATGATCTTCCAATCCGTGGGCGTTGCCCCGTTGCGGGACAGTGCTTTTCGAGCATCGGACGGCAGCAGGGTCAGTGTCGACTACCTCGCAGGTAGTCGACTCGCCGACCCGCCGCGTCCTACGCTCGGCCGCATGACCTCGACTCGCGACCATGTCGGACCACTGGTGCGCCGCCACCGCGAGCGCGCCCGCTTCAGCCAGATGGCGCTGGCCCTCGAGGTCGGCGTATCCACCCGCCACCTCGGCTTCGTCGAACTGGGCAGATCCCGCCCCAGCCCGGAACTGCTGATGGCCATAGCCGAACGCCTCGACGTACCCCTGCGCGAACGCAACGAATGGCTGCTCACCGCCGGATACGCCCCCCGCTACGCCCAGACCTACCTGGACGCTCCCGAGATGCAGCGGGTACGCACCACCCTGCAGACCTTCCCCGACGGTCAGAACCCCTACCCTGCTGTCGCGCTCGACCGCGCCTGGAACGTGCAGCTGACGAATCGCGCCGCGCAACGGCTGACCGATTCGTTGCCCGCCCATGTCCTGGAGCCGACTCGCAACGTCTTCCGCATCGCCCTGCACCCGGACGGGTTCGCTTCCCGCAGCGCCAATTTCGCCGAATGGTCGCCCTACGTCCTGCGCAACTTCGACCGGGTCACCGCCCGCACCGACGATCCCGCCCTCCGGGCTCTGGCTGTCGAGGCACAGTCCTGGCCCACCATTCCAGCCCGCAAGAACTGGTCCGATCCCGCGCGCACAACCCCCGAGAGCCCGGTCCTCACCTGGCGTATCCGCCTGCACGAGCAGGACCTCGCCCTGTTCACCATCATGAGCGTCATCGGCACCCCGATGGATATCGGCCTGTCCGAACTCACCATCGAAACCTTCGTCCCCGCCGACCCCGCCACCCACGACATCCTCTGGGACCTGTCCCGCGCCTCCCAGCCGAACTGAACCATATGCCCAGGTGAGGCGATCAACAAGCGTTGATCGCCTCGACGGCTACCGCTGTGTCAGAAGCCCAGACCCGAGGATCCCGAGTTCTGACCGGTGGGCTGGCGGCCGTCGTTCACGAGTTGCCAAGTGCCGCAGCTGGTCGTGGAGAAGGAGGCGGCGTTGCCGCCGATTCCGATCTGGATCTGGCCGTCGGTGCCGCGGATCGCGGCGCCGATGCCGCCGGAGAAGAGGGTATTGCCGGACGCGTCGTAGACGGCCCACTCGCAGTCCTGGTTGGCGTGATAGGTCATGTACTGACCGGGGGCGATATCGCCCGGAATCGCATAGGTGCCATCGTGATCCAGGACGGTGACGGTCGCATTGGCCGACCCGGCGCCGGTGAGTGCCGCCACGATGCCCAGGCCCGCAATGCCCGCGGCCGCGGCGATCCTGTTGTTGGTATTCGACATGCGCTGCAGCGTATTCGACCCATCATCCGCCGATCCTGGCCCCACCCACTAAGAACCTTGTTCGGTCATCTGCTCGATCGCCGCGATGACGACGTCCGGACGGTCGATAGGGATGTCGTGAGAGCTGTTGTCTGCCACGATGAGTCGGCGGTTCGACGCTTCGGCGACGAAATCGGCCTGGGCGGCCTTCCACAGCAGGGCATCGTCGGGGGTGTCGAAAGGCGTCGAGGAAGAGACGATGGCTGTCGCGGGGATGCTCGGCGGCCAGGACATCTCGTGGTAGGCCAGATGCACCGGTCCGAAATCGGCTGCTTGCGCGAGCAGTTGACGGGTTTCTCGCGTCGAGGGCTGGGCTTGTAGCGCAGTTATCTGCGATTGGTTCGCGGCAACGATCTTGGCCGTCTCACTCTTGGTGAAGAACTCCGGGAGATTGGCGTCCACGAGCACCGCACCGGCGACCTGATCGGGATGGTCATTGACAAAGTACGTGGCGATCTCACCGGCGAGCGAGTGCGCAACGAGAATGACCCGGCCCGCTACGCCCAGCTGGGTCAGTCCTGCCTCCAGGTCCGAGGCGGCCGCCTGCGCCTTCCATGGTCCGGGCACCTCATCGCTGAGGCCGCTGCCTGTGCGGTCGTAGGTGATGACCTCCGAGCCGGTGCGCGCAGACAGGGCGGGCACCAGATCCTTCCAGTACGAGGCGTCGTTTCCGCCACCGGCATCCAGCACGATCGCGGGCAACTTCCCGGGCGTCACGTAGAAGGCGAGCCGATGCCCGTCGTTCGAAATCATCTGCGGCGCTGCCGCTGTCGCGGATCCCGCGGCGGCGATCACCAGCGCCACGGCAGCCACGACACCGCAAAATCGCGCCAGTCGAGTCACATATCCAGCCATGGAACACCACACTGCCCACCGGTACCGCACGGTGGACAGCTACCGGAGTAGCAGCACCCACCGATACCGCAGTAGCGCAGCACGCCCCGGTCGACGCGGCTGCCGGTCGATCTACAACTCAACCCAACGCAATCAGCAACATAACGGCAATCATCGGTCATCGGAGCGTTACGGCGCGGGGCCTGAGCATGAAACATGGCGCCGGAATTCTCTACAGCCATGCGGCGCGACTGGAACGAGGTCGGATAATGACGGGCGTACTCGACTCCGACAAGACCGCACCCCCGGACACGGATACGCTGGCCGAGTACGAGACCGAACCTGTTCCGATGGCGGCACGCCGCAGTCTGGCGTCGGTTTCGGCGGTGTGGGTGGGCTTTCCGATGATTCTCACCTGTGCGGTGTTCGGTGGGTTGGTCGTTTATTCGCAAGGGTTTTGGCGGGGGATGCTGGCGATCGTGCTCGGCAATCTCGTGCTGATGGGATATGTCGGGGCGCTCAGTTATGTTGCCGGGGATACGGGGAAGAGCTTTGCGCAGCTGGCTACTCGGACGTTCGGGCGGAGTGGGCGGGTGGTGCCCGCAGCTTTTCTGGCCACGGTCGTGATCGGCTGGTTCGCGTTTCAGACCGGTCTTACGGGGTCGGTCATTCATGGCACGCTCGGCTGGAACGAGACGGCGACAACGGTTCTCGCGGGTGTGGGGTATGTGCTGATCACGTTGATCGGCATTCGTGCGCTGTCGGTCATCGGGATGGTCGCTGCGCCTTTGTATGTGGTGCTGGCGGTGGTGGCCTTGGTGTTCGCCACGTCGTCGACCTCGATCGGCAATGCCTTCGATTACCAGGGTGGTTCCGGTGCACTGAGTTTCGGTGCGTGCCTTACTTTGATCATTGCCTGCTTCGCGGATTCGGGGACCATGACTGCCGACTTCACGCGGTGGTCGCGCAGCGGGCGGGAAGGGTTTCTTGCCGCGTTCACGGCTTTTCCGGTGGCGAATATCGTCGCGAATATGGTGGGCGGGCTGGTGGTGGCGCTCGGGGTCTCGCGCAATACTGCTACCGAGGGCGGGAACTTCCTCGGGATTCTCGTCGATCACGGTGGGTGGGTGGTTCCGGTCGCGATCGGGTTCGTGTTCGTGAATCTCGGTTCGGTGTGTACCCATTGCCTCTACAACGGCGCCATCGGGTGGGGTCAGCTCACGGGGCGATCGATGCGGGCACTGACGGTAATGCTGGGCGTGGTGGGCATTGTGCTTGCCGGGCTGGGGGTTTGGTCGCATTTCGATACGTGGCTGAATCTGCTCGGCGTGGTGGTGCCGCCGATCGGGGTCGTGATGATTCTCGATCTGCTCGTATTGCCGAGGTTCGGTATCGCTCGTGCGGAAGGGCAATGGCACCTCGAGCCGTTCCTGGCGTGGGCCGGTGGTGCGGGTTGTGCGATGGCCGCGCATTTGTGGGCGCCGGGATTGTCCGAGGCTCTTGCCGGAATGGTTACCGGTGCAGTCTTTTTCGTCTTGCTGCGGATCGCGGCCCGTCCCGAGGTGGTGGCTCGATGACCGAGCAGGTGCCCGCGAATCCGTATACCTGGCCCTTCGACGGCCCGATCGATCCGGCGCGTACCGCGCTGTTGTTGATCGACTGGCAGGTCGACTTCTGTGGACCGGGCGGATATGTCGATGCGATGGGCTACGACATCGCGTTGACTCGGGCGGGATTGCAGCCGACCGCAAAGGTCCTCGACGCAGCGCGCGCTGCCGGGCTGATGGTCATCCATACCAGGGAAGGCCATCGTCCCGATCTGAGTGATCTGCCCGCCAACAAGCGCTGGCGCTCGGCCCAGATCGGTGCGGAGATCGGGAGTTCAGGACCGCAGGGCCGCATTCTGGTCCGTGGCGAACCGGGGTGGGAGATCGTTCCCGAAGTCGCGCCGCTGCCGGGTGAGCCGATCATCGACAAGCCGGTAAGGGCTCGTTCTACGCCACCGATCTGGACCTGCTGCTGCGTGCTCGCGGCATCACCCATCTCATCCTGACCGGGATCACCACCGATGTCTGCGTGCACACCACCATGCGCGATGCCAACGATCGTGGCTACGAATGCCTGATCCTGTCCGACTGCACCGGCGCCACCGACCCGGCCAACCACGACGCCGCCCTACGGATGGTCACCATGCAGGGCGGCGTCTTCGGCGCGGTCGCGGACTCGGCCGCGCTGATCGGAGCTCTTCTTACGACGCCGGCGGAGCATCCGGAGCGTTGAGGCGGTTGAACAGGCCGATGCCGACCGCGATCGCGGCAGGCCCACCGGCCAGCACCAGACCCGCCGCGGCGCCGATCGGGATGCCGATGCCGGCGCCCATCAGGCAGCCGCCGATCCAGCCGGGCAGCAGTACCGGGGTGCCCAGCACGGCGCCGATCGCGCAGCCGCCGACGCCGCCGACCAGGGTGCCGATCAGGGTGCCGACCGAGCTGGCGAGGCCGAGCTGGTTGACGGCATTGCCGAAAGCCGCATCCTGGTCAGCCTGGCTGGCGACGTAGTGCAGTGCGGGCGCCGGGATGGCCACCGCCGGGTCCATATTCGGGGTCAGGGTGGCGGTATTGCCGTTGATCTGGGCGTCGACGGGGTGGGACAGGCCGTCCATCACGAAATTCAGCGGGAACGCGGTGACGAGGGCGCCCTGGTTGTCGCGCACCTGGAACTGGTCGCCGTCGGTGGTGAGCGAGCCGAGGTCGGTATTCACCAGGACCGAATTGCCTTCGATCTTGTCATTCCAGTGAATGGCCTGGTCACCGGCGGGAGCCGGGCCATCCGCGTAGGCCGTGCCGGTGGCGATGGCGAGCGCTGCAATGGCCAGGGCCGAGGTCGCGGCGAACTTCTTGAACTGCATATGAATCCGTACTTTCTTCCGCAGGCGCAACCCTCATTTGGGATAGAGGACCTCATCGAGCACTCGTCTACAAGAATCGCCAGCAAATGTAGCCGGGACGTTGCTTGCTTGCGCCGAGACCGAATCGTAAGACTCATTTTGCAGCGGATACAACGTTTTCTGAACATATATATAGTTCTTCAGGCAAATCTCTGGATACGCAGCGTACTCACAAAAACGGCACATGAACGCAGCAAATACCCAAATTGCGAACTCCCGGCTACCGATTGCTCCGGGAGCACCGAATGTGCTGCATACCAACATGATTCGACACTCACGGTTAGGGTTACGCCATGTCTGGTCACACCACACCGTCCGAGGACAACCGCCGGCAGCTCACCCTGACCCCGGTCCAGGAAACCCTGGTCATCCCACTGCACGGACGTGCGGTGGAGTCACGCAAACCGCACGGGCTGCTGCGCGACGAACAAGCCGTGCGCATCGTCGACAGCATCGACTACGACTTCAGCAAGTTCGACGGGCCGAGCATTCTCATTACCGCGTTGCGCGCCTGCGTATTCGACGCCTGGACCCGCGAATTCCTCACCGCGCATCCCGGTGGCACGGTGGTCGAACTGGGTGCGGGACTGAGCAGCCGATTCGACCGCCTCGACAATGGCTCGTGCCATTGGTTCGATCTTGATCTGCCGGAGGTGATCGAGCTCCGCGGCCGATTCTTCACCGACACCGAACGGCGGCGGATGATCACCGCATCCATCCTCGATGCCGAATGGCTCGACGAGATCGCCGAATCGCCGGGACCGTATCTGTTCATCGCCGAGGGCGTACTGCCCTACTTCGAGGAGACCGAGGCCCGGAAGGTGCTGACCACCATGGTCGAACGCTTCCCCGGCAGCCTGATCACCTTCGACACCTGCGGCAGCAAGGCGGTCGCGGCCCAGGATCGACTGGCGGCGATCAGCGCCATGCGCGCCCGAATGCGTTGGGCCTGTGACACTCCCGGCGTCCTGGAGGATATCGGGCTCACCCTGCACGAGTCTCGCAACCTCGCACACACCCAGCCGGCCATCCGCAGAACGCTACCGCGCGGGCAGCAACTGGGACTGCGGATGTCGGCACTGCTCAATGCCAAGGATTTCGCGAACTACCGCATGAATCTTTTCCAGGCAGGCCGGCAACATTGACACCCAACGGCCGCGCTGATACCCCGGAGGACATGACCACACCGAGTGAGTTCACATTCGAAAGCACTTACAAGGGTGAGGGCGGCCCCCTGCAGCCGGGGACGAAACCACCGTGGAGCATCGGCAGGCCGCAGCCGGAGTTGCAGGCACTCATCGATCAAGGCAAGTTTCACGGCGACGTCCTCGACGTCGGCTGCGGGGAGGGCGCGATCTCGCTGTATCTGGCCGAAAGCGGCCACACCACAGTGGGTTTGGACAGCGCACCGACCGCAATCACACTGGCCAAGGCCGAGGCGGCCCGGCGTGGCTTGAGCAATGCCTCGTTCGAGGTGGCCGACATTTCGGCGTTCACCGGCTACGACGGGCGCTTCGGCACCATCGTGGACAGCACGTTGTTCCACTCGATTCCGGTGGAACTGCGCGAGGGCTACCAGGAGTCGATCGTGCGGGCCGCGGCGCCGGGCGCCTCGTATTTCGTGCTGGTGTTCGACCGCACCGCGCTGCCGGAGAATCTGGAATTCGGGCCCAACCCGGTGACCGCGGACGAGCTGCGCGAGATCGTGTCCAAGCATTGGGTGGTCGATGACATCGCACCGGCGCGCATCCACGGCAACAACCTGCCCCGGGAATCGCAGGTGCCCATCCGATTCAACGATGTGCGTGACGAACCCAGCGGTCTGAGTTCGGTGCCCGCGTGGCTGTTGCAGGCGCATCTGGGTTGATCGCCAAGGTTCAGTCGGCGGGCCGCTCGCCCAGATCCTGAGCGGCCTTGCGCAATGCGGTTGTGGCGCGGGCGAAGTAGTCGAAGAGCACCTCGAGTTGCTCGGGGGTGTAGTCGACGAAGACTTCGGCCATGCGTGCGCGATGCGGTTCCAGGACTGCCTGGACGCGGCCCGAGGGGTCCGGGGCCTCCTCGACGACCACTTTGCGCCGGTCGGCCGGGTCGGTGGTGCGGCGCACGAAGCCGGATCGCTCGAGCCGGTCGATCAGGCGCGTCGCGGCGCCGGTGGTCAGGCCGGTGCGGGTGGCCAGTTCGCCTGCGGTCATGGGTCCGGCCAGCGCGATCAGATTCAGCCCGAAGAAGTCGGTGCCGCCCAGGCCGAGCGCCTGGGCGGCGGCGTGGGCGGTCACGGATTGCGCGGTCAGGTACTCACGGTAGGCGGCGCTGCCCTGGGCGAGCTGGGCCCACTTCTCGGGGTCCATTGACGCGGGCGCCGACTTGGGCCTAGATTTATCTGCATTCATGCAGATACTTCCTCCATGCAGAGTCTTGATTCATGCAAGCAAGCATAGACCAGTGGAGGGAAACACCCGCTCGAGGAGAACCGACAATGAGCAACGGAGCCGCGGGTACCTCGGTGGTGCCGATGATGATCGCCGCCGTCGAAACCCTGCAACCACCCGAAACACGCTTGCTCACAGACGATCTCGCACTCGGGGTACTCCCCCGTACACTGCGGCCGTTCGTCCGCTGGCCCGCCGCGCAACGCTGGGTACAAGGCATGTCCGACAAGCGATCACCCGGGATGTGGAACAGCCTGGCCTGCCGCAAGCGCTACCTCGACGACCTCACCACCGCTGCGATCGATGCGGGCCTCGACGCGGTGGTCGTGCTGGGCGCCGGATTGGACACCCGGGCCTGCCGCCTGGCCGCGACGGCCGGTATCGCTGCGTTCGAAGTCGATCTGCCGGTCAACATCACCCGCAAACAACAGCGAATCGCCCTGCCCGACACCATCACCGCTGTCCCCATCGACTTCGAAACCGAGGACCTCACCGCCACACTGATCGCCCACGGCTACGACCCGCAGGCGAAAACGCTGTTCCTCTGGGAGGGCGTGACCCAATACCTGACCGAGAAGGCCGTCCGCACCACCCTCACCGCACTCGCCGGCGCCGCGACAGACAGCACCCTCGGATTCACCTACATCCAGCAGGACTTCCTCGACGGCACGAACTTCTACGGCACCGAATCCACCTACAAGCAGTTCGTCGGCCGAGGTTTGTGGCAATTCGGCCTGCGACCCGCCCAGGTCGGCGATCTGCTCGCCGAATACGGCTGGCGCGAGGTAGAACAAGTCGGCGCACACGAATACACGACGCGGTACCTGCAACCCGCCGGCCGCACCGACATCACCGACCTCGAACGCTGCGTACACGCGCACACCCGGTCGCTCACCGAACCGTCTCCACGGCATGAGTAGATCCGTATTACGGCAGCCTCCGGGGCTCGAAACTTACCGTCGGACCCGTAATTTGAAATGCCCATGTTTCATGGGGCTCGCCGCCGAGACAACGCCCCGCAATCGAGCCGGGTGCCACTGTCGGCGTGCTGTCGGTGGCCTGTCAGCGCAGCCAGCCATTGTCGATCTCAGCAAAGAGATCCGCCCCGGCGGACATGGAGAAAGGTCGGCACGATGTCGAACAGGGGCTTGAACGCACTGGTCAGCGAATTCATCGAAACCAGCGGGGTACCCGGCGTGGTCGCTGGTGTGTATCACGCGGGACAGCAGGAAGTAGTGGCGCACGGGGTGACCAATGTGGTCACAGGCGAGGCGATGCGGGAGGACACCGGGTTCCTGCTCGGGTCGATCACGAAGGTGTTGACCACGACGCTGGTCATGCAGCAGGTCGAGCAGGGTCGTATCGATCTGGACGAGCGGGTTGTCACCTATCTGCCGCAGTTTCACCTCAACTCCCCTGGTGCCGAGGACATTCGAATCCGGCACCTGCTCAACCACACCAACGGCATCGACGGCGACCTGCACTTTCCCGACGCCGACGGTCCCGACGCGCTGCGCATCGCGGTCGAGGGCATGGCCGAACAGGTCGGCACGCTGTTCGCGCCCGGCGAGCACATCAGCTACTCCAATGCCGGCATGATCATCGCGGGCCGCGTGCTGGAAGTTGTGACCGGACTGCCGTATCACGAACTGCTGCAACGGAATCTGTTCACCGCGGCCGGGATGACCGGCGCCGTTACCAGTCCCGCGCAGGCGATTCTGCGCAGCACCGCGGTCGGCCATTTCCCCACTCAGGACGGTGCGCGCCGTACCGACTTGTTCAAACTGCCCGACACGTGGGGCCCGGCCGGTTCCTCGGCCATCGCCGGCATCGGCGATCTGCTGACCTTCGGCCGCACTCACCTCGACGGCGGCCTGTCCCCCTCGGGTGCCCGGGTGCTCTCCGAGGAGTCGGTGCGGCGTATGCAGACTGTCACGCATTCCAATGGCAGCCTGCACAGTCCGCCGATCGGGCTGGGCTGGCTGCTCATGCCCTTCGGCGACATCAACGTCCTGTCGCACTCGGGCGCCTCGCCCGGCGGAGTCGCCGTGCTGGTCGCGGTACCCAGCCACGATCTGGTGTTCGCCGCCTACGGCAATGACGCCCGCGCCATGGCGTTGTTCGACCGAATCCTGTTGTCGTTGCTGCGAGATCGGCTGGGCGCCACGATCCCGGACCTGATCACCGCCACGGTCGAAGACGAGGATCTGCATCGCTATGAGGGCACCTACCGGTCCAACCAGCTGCGCATCGACGTCCGCGCGGTGGACGGCGCGTTGGAGGAGACCACCATCTACGAACCGGCCGATGACGAACAGTCCCGCATCTTCACCGCTTTCGCCGGCGGCTCGATTCCGGTCATGACCCGCCGTTTCCTCCCGGTCGGCAAAGACCTGTTCGCACCCGCCGGGCTGCCCTTGGAGATTTTCACCGGTTACTCGCGCCAGCTGCTGGTGTCCTACAACGATTTCCGAGATGGCCGGGCCCAGTACCGTTCCGCGGGCGGTCGCATGACCCGCCGCGTGGCCGACTGACCCGGCTGTCGCCCCGAAGATCGGGGGCACTTGCCGGTCGGTGTGCCTCGATGCCAGTTGTCGGCCCCTCGCGACCAGATGCGGGCGGGGTCATGGGATTGTTCGACCGGATTCTCGAACTTCCTGCGCGGTGAGCGCCCGGCCAGCAGCTGTATCCCCAGTAGCGGGACGAGAACGAGCGCGATCGATCGTTTCATCGGGTGGATCTCCTGTTGGAAGGTCGGTCAGAGGGAGCGGGCGGCGCCGCCGTCGATGCGGATGGATTCGCCATTGATGTAGGCGGCGTCGTCGGAGACGAGGAAGCGCGCGAGTTTGCCGATTTCGGCGGTGGTGGCGTAGCGGCCGGCGGGGATCCTGGCGAGGAATTCGGGGTCGGTGGGCCAGCTGTCGACGAAGCCGGGCATGAGGTTGTTCATGCGAATGCCTTTGGCCGCGTGCACGTCCGCGTAGAGCTTGGTGAAGCTGCTCAAGGCGGCACGCAGGCTGGAGTTGACGGGGATCGCCCCCATCGGCTCGAACGCGGTGTACGAGGACAGGTTCACGAATGCGCCGCGCCCGGCCTGCTCCATGTGCGGGGTGACCAGGCGTGCCATGCGAATCACGCTGAGCAGCAACATGTCCAGACCGTCGTGCCACTGCTCGTCGGTGATCTTCAGCAGTTCGTTGTTGTGGGCGTGGCCGCCGCCGTTGACGACCGCGTCGATGCGCCCGTACCGCGCGAGCGTGGTGTCGACCAGGCACGAGAGGTCATCGGGTCGGGTGAGCGACCCGATGGTGGCGATCCCGCCGAGCTCACGTGCGAAGTCCTCGACCGCGTCATCGATGTCGAACAGGGAGACGCGATAGCCGGCGGCGGCCAGTTCGGTGGCCATTCCAGCGCCGATACCGGAACCGGCGGCGGTGACGATCGCGACAGGGGCGAGGCTGGCGGGCATTGAGA
Source organism: Nocardia sp. NPDC020380 (assembly GCF_044386975.1). Taxonomy (NCBI): domain Bacteria; kingdom Bacillati; phylum Actinomycetota; class Actinomycetes; order Mycobacteriales; family Nocardiaceae; genus Nocardia; species Nocardia sp. NPDC020380. Next base: position 35,602 of record NZ_JBIRVQ010000026.1, read on the forward strand.
ATTCCTCCGATTCAGGGTCAGTACGACTGTATGACATCTACCGTACAGTCATACCCGCGTCCGTACGACAGTATGTGATTGGTCGTACAATCGGAATTATGACCACCTACCACCCCGTCCGTGAGCACCTACTCGTCGAGGACGTGCTGGCCGCCCTCGGCAACACCGTCCGCCTCGGGATCGTGCGCGACCTCGCGGCCTCCACCGGCGAGCGCACGTGCGGCAGCTTCCCGGTAGAGGTCACCAAAGCAACCGCCACCCACCACTGGCGGGTACTTCGCGAATCCGGCATCACCCGCGAACACAAGGTCGGCCGCTACAAAGCCGTCGAACTGCGCCGCGAAGATCTCGATGCACGATTCCCCGGACTGCTGGACGCCGTACTCAATGCCGCACCCCCGGCCACCGCCTGAACCCGCAGGCACGAGAGCCCGCGATAACCGTCAGCACGAGAGTGCCTGCGAGGCATAGCCAGGCGAAGAGGTCGCCGGTCAGTCGGTAGAGCGTGGTGGTGCCGTGGGTCGGGACATCCACGATCCATGGGTCGTGGTCGACGGTGGTGTCCTGTGTCGAAATGGGTTGTCCGTGATGGTTGTAGGCGGCCGACCAGCCGTCGAAGTCCTGGCGGACCAGTGAGTAGCCGTTCTCGATCGCGCGCAGGCTCGACATTTGGGTGTGCAGCCGGCCGAATTGCGGCCAGTCGCCGCCGGGCACCAGCTTGATGTCCGCGTCGGCGTGCATCATGGCTGGGAAGTCTGCGTCGTAGCAGATCACGTTCGCGATTCGGCCGTATGGTGTGCTCACCACGGGAACCGTTCCGTCACCGGGGGTGTAGGTTTCCAGGCCCGGAATTGGGTGGGCTTTCTGGTATGTCCACAGCAGTGCCCCGTCCGGGCCGATGAAATGTGTCTCGTCACGGGCGTAAGGTGCGATCGGCAGATAGACGTTGGCGGCCACGTCGAGGTAGACCTTCTCCTCTCGGGCGACGGCCTGTGCGGCGGCCAGGAACGCCGGTTCGCCCGAGGCCGAGATCCTGGCCGCGTTCTCCGACCAGACAACGATTCTCGCGCCGGCTCGCGCGGCGCGGCGAGTGTTGTCGAAGAGGCTGTCGATGACTGCTTTCGATTCCCGTGAGACCGTGTCCGGGTCGAAACGGGGTATGGCCATCGGGTCGAATCCGGGTTGGCCGAGTGCCTTCATTTCCGCGTCCAGGGCCGCGGTGCTCGGGTTGATGCCGGCGATGCGTACGGTCTGGGCGGTAGTTACCGGAAAGAACGCCAAACATGCACTGCCGCCGACGATTACGATGCCGAGCACGAGCGCGTAGATGGCGGGCACGCGGGCGGTGCGCCAGGACAGCGGATACTCCCACACATGGTTCGCCACGGTGGCGAGGGCGCCGATGAGGAATCCGATGGCATACGGGCCGGTCAGTGAGATAACTTGCAGCAGCTCAGGATTGGTGTACTGAGTGTCGGCGAGCAGGCCGTAGGCGGTGCCGAACGGAGCGAAAACGCCCAGCACGAACTCGCACGCGGCCAGTGCCATCGGGAACAACAGCAGGCGTGCGAGGGTGCCGAGCCGCGGCGTGAGCAGGCGGTCTGCCAGGTAGGGCAGGGTGAGCACGGTGCCGAAGCCCAGCCCGCCCAGTGCGGTCATGCCCGTCAGCGGAACGGCCACGTGCCATAGAAAGAACATCGAGGCCCCGACACTGGCGAGCCAGACCAGACCGATACCGATGCCCGCCCGGCTGGTTCGCGAAAAGCGCAGCAGCAGAATAGCGAAAGCCCATGCGGCCAAAGGGATATCCCAGCGGCCGTTGACCGCGAACAACGACAGGACCGCGCCGGCGGCGAGCCACAGGTAACGCCACCGATCTGGTGGTCGCCCGATTTTCGGTGAGGTACTGGGCGGCGCGCTGGTGTCAGGGTCGGAGGTGTCGGATCGCAGATTGCTTGTGCCCGTGGTCATTCGGGATCTCCTGAATCAAACACTTGGAGTGTCCAAGTGTTTGCAGTCTCCCATGCCGATACTTGGAGTTGTCAAGTGTTTGAGTGACCAAGTATTGTCGGGTCGTGGCGGAGCAGGCGGATGCGGAAGAATCGCTGGTCTATGACGTGCTGGACCTGGTTTTCGCTGTGGCCGAGCAGACGAATGCACTACTCACCGACACGGTCGGCGACCTGGGCCTGACCGCTGTCATGGCCAACACCTTGTGGAAGATCGAGCCGTCCGCGACCCCGTCGATGCGGCAACTCGCCGCCGACCTGGGCTGCGACCCGTCGACGGTGACCTTCCTCGCCGACCGCCTGCAGGACAAGGGCCTGATCACCCGAGAGATCGATCCGGCGAATCGGAGGGCCAAGATCGTGACCCTCACCGAGCGTGGCCTCGAAGTCCGGCGACAGCTCGCAACGGCAATGCGCACCCGGTCATCCATCGCCCAACTCAGCCCGACAGAGCAACGCCAACTCAGCCGGCTACTGACCAAGGCCGCGCGAGCGAAACGCGACTGAGATCGCCGCAGCCTCCTCGTCAAGTGATACTAGTGTGAAACTAGTTGCAAATCACTACCAAGGAGAGCATCGTGGCCGGCAACATCGAGCACGTCACCTTTCAACATGGCCAGGCATTCCTTGCCGCGATCTCGGAACGCTGGAACTATCAGATCCTGCGCGAGGTCTTCTTCGGCGTCCGCCGCTTCGGCGAACTCAAACGCGCACTGGGCATTTCGGCGACCATGCTCACGACGCGGCTCAACGATCTGACGGAAATGGGACTGCTGGACAAGCACCTGTACCGGCCCGACAAGCAGTGGTACGAGTACCGGCTCACCGATGCCGCGGGCGAACTGGTCGTGCCCGCTCTCGTGGCGATCACTCGTTGGGCGGAGACCTCCGCCAGCGGTCAGTCCCTCGATGCGCGGCCGCTGTTGCACACCGCCTGCGGAAACCAAACCGAGCCGTATCTCGCCTGCAGCAGCTGCCACCAGCCCATCGAAGCCGCCACCCTCGAGCCTCTGGCCACACCCTCAGACTAGTGCTACTTTCTAACTAGTACTGATTTACTACTAGTTAGAAATCGAGAGGGACCCTGATGACAACCGCGACTTGGCCGGAAGGCATCACCGAGAAGCTGATCCCGACCACATTGGGCCTGATCAACGTGTACGAGGGCGGGCGCGCCGATGGTCCGGTCATGGTGTGCTGGCCGAGCCTGATGATGGACGCGACCATGTGGCAGTACCAGTACGAACACTTCGCCCCGGCCTACCGGATGGTGCTCATCGACAGCCCCGGTCACGGCAAGTCCGAGGCACTGCGCAAGATCATCGACCTGAAGGACTGCGCCGACGCACTGGTGGAAATCCTCGACGCACTCGGCATCGAGAAGTGCGTGCTGGTCGGCAACAGCTGGGGCGGCATGCTCGCGGGCGTCTTCCCGGCGTACTACCCGGGGCGCACGGCCGCCACCGTGGGCATCAATGCCACGGCCTCGCTGCCCACCACATTCGAAAGCGTCTGGGCGACAGCGCTTGCCACCTACCTGTCGCTGCACGCCAGAATGCCCGCGCTCGCGGCGAAAGCAGCCCGAGCCGCCTTCGCAGGGCCGACTGCCGAGCAGAGCAATCCGGAGTTCGTGAAGTTCACCGACTTCGTGCTGGGCGATGACCCGAAATCGGTGGCGTGGGCATTGCGCAGCATCCTCATCGGTCGCAAAGACGAGCATCGCAGGCTGGCCACCATCCCCGCCGACATCCCGGTCCTGATCATCGCCGGCGAGGAGGACAGTCAGTTCCCTGTGCACGTGGTGCGGAAGATGGCCGACGCGATCAAGGGCAGCACCTTCCGGGTCCTGCTGCACACCGGCCACCTCGCGGCCCGGGAAAACCCGGACGAGGTCAACGCTGAGATCGACGCCTTCCTCGCCGAACTGCCTCTTCGCGGCCTGACGGAAGCACAGCGATGACGCACACCGCGACTCCGGCCGCGCTGCCGCAATGGCTCCTGCAGATCATGCACGAGATCGACACCCTCGCCTTCGGCGAGGGGTTCGCGCACATGACCGAGGAGACCGAAATGTACTTCGGCACCGCACATCTGGTCGGCGCCGAGGCCATCAAGGCGTTCTTCGTCAAGATCGACGAACCCCTGCATATCACCCACGATGTCCTCGAATTCTGGACCGCACCCGGCGGGGTATGCCTGCTGCGCGGCGAGGCGACCATGGCCAAGAAGACCGAACCCGACATTGTCGTGCACGCCCCGTTCATGCACATCTTCTACCTCGACGACCGAGAACCCGTCCGTATCAAGATGATTCGCATCACAGCAGGTCCACTGCAGACCGACGCGGTCATGTAGCAGGCAGCGCCGACCTGCGAGCCGACAATGGCGGTGGCAGAACGGATTTGGACTGTCACGGCAGGACGTCGACGAGCACCTTGCCGATCGCACCTGCCTCGACTGCCCGGTGGGCATCCGCGGTGCGGTCAAGCGGAAAGCGGATCAGGGGCAGACCATGCTCCTCACCGACCGGCAGAGCGCCGTCACCGACAGCGGCGGCAATATCTGCGACGGCCGCGGCGCGAACGTCAGGACCGGCCGTATAGAGCACGATGAACTGCATGCGGATGTTGCGCACCATGCTCAGCAGCACATTCACTTCGACCGGACGACCACCGTCGTTGGCGTAGGTCGAGATCGTGCCACGCGGCCGCAACACGGCCAGGTCCAGGGCGAGATTCGCGCCCAGCGCCACCTCGGCCACGATGTCCACGCCGTCAGCTGCGATCGTGCGGATCTCGGCGGCGGGGTCGCCTTCGCGATAGTCGACCACATGGTGGGCCCCGGCGGCGGTGGCCAGCCGGGCCTTCTCCGGGCTGCTGACCGTGCTGATCACGGTGGCACCGGCCCAGCGCGCGAGCTGGATCACCGCGTGCCCGACCGCCCCGGCACCGCCCACGGCGAGCACCACCTTGCCCGCGAGCGCGCCGGGCCGCAGCCGGCTCGGCCCGTCCTCGGCAACGGTGAGCGCGCGGTGAGCAGTCAGCGCGGGAACGCCGAGCGCGGCGCCGACATCGAACCCGGCCTCGTCCGGCAGCGGCACAGCCTGCCCGGCCGGCACGACGGTGAACTCGGCCGCGGTGCCGGTGGCCCGGCCCGCAGCGGCCATGTACACCCACACCCGCTGGCCGATCCGGCTCTGATCGACGCCCGCACCGACGGCGTCGATCACACCGGCACCGTCGAGGTGCGGCGTGATCTCCGGGAACGCCATGGCCTGGCCGACGCGGGCTTGCCAGTCGGCGGGGTTGACCCCGGACACGGCCACCCGGACACGGACCTCACCGGCCGCGGGCACGGGTGGTTCGCGATCGACCAGCTGGAGAACGTCGGGACCACCGTTGTCGCGGTAGACGACAACCTTCACGACTCCGCGCCGATCACGACATTGTTGGAACGGGATTCGACGGCATCGAGGGTGGCCAGCGTGTCCGCGTCGAAGCTGATCTCGCCGACCGCCATATTGGCTCCCAGGTGAGTGGAGTCGCTGGTGCCGGGGATGAGCAGGATATTCGGCGCGTGGTGCAGCAGCCAGGCCAGGCCGACCTGCGATGGGGTCACGTTCAGGGATTCGGCGACGGTGTGCACAGCCGGTTCGTCGGTGACCTTGGGCAGGTTCGGGAATCCTCCGCCGAGCGGGAAGAACGGCACCCACGCGATGCCCTCGGCCGTGCACAGCCGCAGCATGTCCTCGTCGTCGCGGGAGGCGAGGCTGTAAGCGTTCTGCACGCAAGCGATGTCGGCCGGCAGCGCGCGGCGCAGGACATCGAGGGTGACGCTGCTCAGGCCGATCGCGCCGATCTTGCCCTCGTCACGCAGGGCAGTCATGACCGCCAGCTGGTCGTCGAGGTCGACCACCTGATCGCCCTCGGGGCGCAATCCGGGGCCGGTGTCCAGGCGCCGGAGGTTGACCACGGCGAGCTGATCGACGCCCAGACTGCGCAGGTTGTTCTCGACGCTGGCCCGCAGCTGTTCGGGCCGCTGCGCGATCCGCAGCGGCAGTTGCCCGCCCGGGTTGGGGTCGGCGCCGACCTTGGTGACGACCAGGACGCCGTCTTCAGGGCGCAAGGTTTCGCGGATCACGGTGTTGGCGAAGCCGAAGCCGTAGAACTCGGCCGTGTCGATGTGGTTGACGCCCAGTGCGATTGCACGCCGGAGCAGGGCGGAGGCTTCGTCGTGGCGGTCGTGCAATCGCGGGAGTTGGGCTGCGCCGTAGCCGATCCGGGACACGGAGCGACCGGCGAGGGAAGCGGTGGATGTGTTGATGACGAGTCTCCTCGGTCGATGGTCGAGCGATGAACACACTGTAGATAGAATGGCTGACAGAGTTCAATAGTTGTCAGTCATACGATGAGGTTTGACCGCCGACGCCGAGGCGACATAAGTTCGCGTGGCTGACGACATGACCAGGAGGCCCGGATGCGCGGGGAGCCGCTCGACGCGGAGACGATCGTGTCGGCCACCGAGGAGGTCCTACGCCGTCACGGCCCGGACAAGACAACGGTGCTCGACGTCGCACGACAACTCGGCGTGAGCCACGGCAGCGTGTACCGCCACTTCGCCTCCAAGGCCGCCCTCCGCGAGGCCGTGATCCGGCGCTGGCTCGACCAGGTACGCACCGAACTCACCGTCGTGGCCCGAAACTCCGAACTGCCCCCGGTCGAACGATTGCAAGCACTGCTCACCACGATGTTCGCCGTCAAATGGGCGAAAGCCAGGCAAGATCCCGAGCTGTTCGCCACCTTCCGAGTACTGGCGACCGAGCACAGCACCGTGTCCTCCGACCACGTCGGCTTCCTGCTCACCCAGGTCCGCGACATCATCATCGACGGTATCGCCACCGGCGACTTCGCCTCGGGCGAACCGGAACTGATCGCGCGAGCAGTGCTCAACGCGACCAGCCGCTTCCACGACCCGACCCACGCCGCAGAATGGCAATCCCCCGAGACCGAAGCCGACTCCGCGGCAGTCGTCTCGCTCATCCTCGACGGCCTCCGAACCCGCTGACATCCACGGGGTGACGTTGGCCCACCGAAACCGGGCAGCTACTCCCCCGCCCTACGGTTCAAACCGCGCGCCTCGCGGTATGAGCGTGCACTCGGGTCTTTCGTTCAGTTCTCCGGCGGGGGCGGGCCGAAGTCGCCGGAGCGCCACACGACATCGAGTACGACGTTCTGAAACCGCCAGCCCTGCGCTGTCCGAACCGTTGTGCCACTGAGGATTCCGCCTGCAACGAACAGGTTATCCGGCTCATCGTGGCTGCTGCCGGTTGCGGGAAGAACGACATGGGTGACGTAAGTGTTGGCGCGAAACACTGCCCGCGTGAGGTCGACCTCGGTGAGCACGTTGGTGAGGATGTGCTGCGTACACCCAAAGGGCGCCCTCACCTGGGCATGAAACTGGTCCATATCCACAATGCCGCGATGATCGCCGGGCGGCAGTTCGACGTGCACGTCGTCAATGAACAGTGTGGGCAGAGCAGCGGTGAACGTTCGTTCGTCGAAAACCTTGGCGTAGCGGTTGATCAGCTCAGTGATCTCCGCGTGGTCGATCCATCGCCGGATCTCATCGGACTCGATGTTCTCGGTCGTCTGAGCCATCTGCACTCCGCTTCCTGTCCGAGGACAGCCGAATTAAACGGTTCACGAGCAGTCCGACACTCGACGATAGAGGCAACACCAGCGAGATCGTAGGACCTCGGCCGGCCGAGCATGTCCGCTCGCCGGCCAGGTCGTCGACGTCGCGGACCAACGCGTATTCGATGAGGGCTCGGCGATCGGCCTCGTCAGCGTAATGGTGTGCGGCGGAGTTGGTTTCCGTCACTTGGTCGACGTGGTGGAAACCCAGTTGGATCGGTAGGCGGCCCAGTCCGCGGGGGTGGCGGTGTAGTCGACGAAGATGGCGACACCGAAAGCGGGCCGGCTGGGGTCAGTGCGGCCCAAGCCCAGCCGGATCGCCCGGATTGCCACATCAACGGTCTCCGCTGAGCTGTGGTGGGCGATACTGTCCCACTGATAGGCCGGGAGGCCCATCAACAGGTCGACGGATGGGGGCGTGACCTGTAGGGCGAGTGTGGCCTGTTCGGCGACGTAGCCGCCGTACATGAACCGGTAGGGCATGGCCGTGTCGTAGGACATCACCGCGATCTGATCCACCCGATGTGCCGCCGCGGCGAAATACGCTTGCGACCACCACTTTTCATGCCCAGCGACGGCAAGGTAGGGCGCGTGTAATCCAGGTAGCGGGTCGATTTGAGGAGCGGCGATCGACAGCAGGGCGTGACGGCCCGTGGTGAGGGCGTGGGCTTGGTCGAGCAGCGTCAGGAAATCGGTAGTGCCCGAACGAATCGGCTCGAAATCGTAATGCACGCCGTCGAATCCGAGATCCAGCAGCTGTCGGGTCGAGGTGAGGATGTTTCCTCGCACGTCGGGGGCGTCGAGGTGCAATTCGTCCGGGTATTCCGGAGCGACGAAGTTTCCAAGCCAGGCCTGCACCCGGGCGTTGGGAATTTCGCGGTGCACGGCGTCGACGAACCATGACGCGTTGGGATGCCGGTCGTCGGGAAGGCCTCCATCGGAGTCGAGCGGACCAGAGAAGACGTAGAGATCCTTGATGCCGGTGTCGGCCAACTGCGCCTTCAACGCGGCGAGGTCGCCTTCGTCCTTGCGACCATCGATCCACTCGTGCCCCAGCCACAGCGCGTCGCGCCCCCTGGTGTGCGCCGTCGGTGTCCCCGCATACTCCAGCCGCAGCGCAAGAACCATTCCGCCGACTATGGCGACGACGAGCCCGAGCACCGTCAGCACGGTAATCCACGTCCGTCGCCACCACAGCGACCACCGCATCCGCCCCCCATTCGTCACCGACCGCCCAGCCTATGGCACGGCGAATGGCGGCGCCCGTCGAGCCGATCGACTTTCAGTTGCAGTAGAACATGATTCGGTGACCTGCACGGGCGCTGTTCGACACAATCAGCCCGACGTCAGATGCCCTCGGCCAGTTGACCTTCGAAGGTGCGGCACACGCCGGTTCCGTCAGCGCGGTCCGCGCCCTCACGCAGGACTCGGATCGCCGCCGTCATCTATCAGCAGGGTGAACCCGATCGACCACGGTCGTAGTATTGGTCCTGGCTACCAAGGCGTGGCCGAACGAGCGACCGGCGGAGGCGAACTATGACCGACGAGGAGATCATCGTCGCGTTTGCGCTGACCAGACTGGATAACGCGACCAACGAACTCGATCTGGAAGACGTCGCCGCCCTGGTAGTGCGCCGCCTGACCCCCGATCAGATGCTCGACCTCGCCACCCGCAACCTCGCCGAACGAAATGAACTGCGGGGAGCACTGTTCGAATCTGCGGTCGAGCACGTGCTGAGGATCGTCCTGACGGCCCGAGGGCCCGTCGACTGACGAATCGACGCAACAACCACAGGGCCGACAGCGACCCCACTCACAGGCGGACCGAACACACACCCATCGGCAATGCCGGACCTTACCGGTACTCGAAAAGACCTCAGCCCGTTGATCTTCCGCTGCACAGCGCTGGCCGGTTCGGTCAGCGCGGTCCACGGCAGAGTACTGCGTTCGCGGCGGCCCGATCTGGGCGGAACCACGTCAAGATATCTGGCAAGACATCCCACTTGTGCGTAGATGGCGTGCAGGTCGAGTACGCGGGATTGCGGCGCGCGGATTCGTGCTAATTCGTCAACGTCCATAGGTCGGAAGCAGTGCCGACGGCGACGTGCTGCTCGTAGATGCCGATCTTGCGGTTGATGACTCGAAGACATTCCTGGAGTTCGGCGAGTTGGTGCTCGACGCGGGTTTGTTGGGCGCGGAGTAGTTCCAGGCGCGGCTGCTCGTTGCCCGGCCCTTCGCGAACCAGCTCGACATAGCGGCGGATTTGCGCCAGTGGCATTCCCGACGCTCGCAGTTTGATGCACATTCGCAGCCAGAACACGTCCTGCCGACTGTAGCGGCGGTGACCACCGGTTCCGCGCATGACGTTTTGGGAGAGCATCAAGCCCTCGCGCTCGTAGTAGCGCAACGTATGCACGCCGAGGCCAGTTTGCCGCGAGACCTCCCCGATGCTCATATCGTCGTCCGGCTCTGCGTCGAGATCAGCCACGGTCCTCACGATACAACCTTGACCTAGAGTCGACTCTAGATTCTACGGTGATGTCGGTGAACATCCCTATCCCGCAAGCCGATACATCGAGACACAGCGAGTCCGACCGTCGACGGCGCCAACTGATCCTGGCCATCTGCTCGACGAGTCTGTTGATCGTCGGGATGGACGCCACGATCGTGAATGTCGCCCTGCCTGCCATCGGCCACTCGTTTCGGACCACCCTGACGGGCTTGCAGTGGAGCGTCGACGCCTACACGCTGGTGCTGGCGAGTCTGCTGATGCTGTGCGGCTCCACCGCGGACAGGCTCGGACGCCGTCGTGTCTTCCAAACCGGGCTCGTTGTGTTCTCGCTCGGTTCGCTGGCTTGTGCGCTCGCCCCCAGCCTCGGCCTTCTGATTGTCTTCCGGGTATTGCAGGCAGTCGGCGGGGCGATGCTCAGTCCGGCCACGATGTCGATCGTCCGCAACACCTTCGAGGATCCGAGTGAGCGGGCTCGGGCGATCGGGGTGTATGCGGCGATGTTCGGTGTCTCGATGGCTGTCGGTCCGGTGCTGGGCGGGTTCCTGGTTTCCTCGATCTCCTGGCGGGCGGTGTTCATGGTCAACGTGCCCATCGGGCTGGCAGTGATCGCGATGGCAGCGCGGTTCGTGCCCGAGTCCAGAGCACCGCGACCCCGACGCCCCGACCCGATCGGACAGCTCCTGGTGATCACTGCGCTGGCCCCGCTCACGTTCGCGATCATCGAGGGCGGCCAGGTCGGGTTCGGCGCACATCGGGTCGTCATCTCGCTGGCCATCTCTCTGGGCTGCCTCGCGGCGCTGGTGTTCTGTGAGCGGAACCGAACCGAACCGCTGCTGGAGATGCGGTTCTTCGCCAGCGTCCCATTCGCCGGGGCCAACGCGATCGCAGTGTGCCTCTTGGCATGTCTCGGCGGATTTCTGTTCCTGGGCACGCTCTATCTGCAGGATGTGCGCGGACTCTCACCGCTGCACGCGGGTCTGGACCTGCTGCCCACCGCAATGGTGATGACCGTTGTCGCACCACTGTCCGGGCGTTTGACGGGGCGATACGGTCCTCGCCCCTGCATGCTCGTCGGTGGTCTCGCGGTGTCGGCGAGCGGTTCGATGCTGACCGGCCTCACACCCAACACGTCGATGCTGTACCTGCTCACCGCTTTTGCGGTCTTGGGCCTCGGCGTCGCGTTGGTCAACCCGCCGATCAGTAACACTGCAGTCTCCGGGATGCCCCCGGTGCAAGCCGGCGTCGCGTCCGCGATCGCCACCACCAGCCGTCAGATGGGGATGACGCTCGGCGTGGCCGTGTTCGGTGCCATCGCCGGCACCGAACACGGCACTGGGATCGAGCAACGATTCGCGCAGGCCACTCACCCCTGTTGGTGGATTGTGACAGCCCTCGGGCTCACGGTTGTTTCGCTCGGCTACCTGACCACCACCGCCTGGGCGCAAGATACAGCCCGGTATACCGCCGAAAGCATGAGTGACCCGGATTCGGGCGGCCGCTCGCGACGCATCCAGATCGCTCGACCCGCCTCACGGCGGCTGAGACAACTCGAATAGGTCAACGCCGGCTATACCCCGCTGGGGAAATTCGACGGCTTGGCCGGTACTCCGTCTCGCCACGGCGCTGCGGCGTTCGGTTGTCGGGTCTGCCCATGCGTCCGCGAAACCCCTGACGAAAGTCTCGACTGACACGGGTATGTCGTTCGGCATAGTCGGTTGCTCCCCTACAGATTTGCCGCCCCTTCGTCAGCCGGCACTGGTCCGTATGGTTGCCGAGGTGGCCTCCTTCGCGCTGTCAGAAACGTGCCATCAAGCGCAGCCGTTCAATGTGTGGTTGAGGCTGGGCCATGTGGTGAGCGTGGGGGCCTCGATGGAGCTGGACACCCATTCCAGTGCGCTCGCATGTCTGGGCGTCGGGGTGGACGAGCCGTTCACGGTCCGGCCTGACGGGTGTCCGGATATCACCGCACGCAGCTTCCTCTTTCGAGCCCGCAAGCAGCACAAGGTGGTTCAGAGCGCCGGTCGCTTGCTGTTCTGTTACTTCGACCCGACCTCGGCGCGAATGACACGCAGCCTCGGAGGAATGAGTCGCACCGTCCTCGGATACGGGGTCGATCACCACCGAGAAGCGGAGCTCATCGCGCTTTGCAACCGTCCCAGTCTGGACATCGACCGCGTCCTGGAGCTTGCAAGTGTTCCCGCGACCACGATTCGAGATCAGCGAATCGCTCTGGCGGCGAGCATCATTCGCGACGACCCGGCGAGCCCGCGCCGGGCGGCGAAGCTCGCCGCCGAGGTGGGTTTGTCGCAGGCCTACTTCTTCCGGCTTTTCGCCGAGCAAACCGGGACCAGTTTCCGTCGCTACGTGCAGTGGGCGCGCATGCTGCGGGCCGCTCACGGCTACCTCTTGGGCCACGATGCCACCAGGTGCGCGGTCGATGCAGGGTTCTCGACACCGTCGCACTACACCGACGTGTTCCACCGCATGTTCGGATTCATTCCCACCGACCTGGCGCGCATGGGTGCACAGCTCAATATCGACCACGAGCATTGACACCATGTTTGATGCGATACCGCGCAATTAGCAGAAGAACCCACGGCTACCGTTCGTCGGCATACGCGGGCGTTCGACCAGCCACGGGGCTGCGGCTGACTGAACGTCCACCGCATCAGCCGGCCTCCGATCGACACCGCGCGTTGACATTCCGGCGCGACGCACCGGCCAGTTCAGCCGGGGCGCTCCGCGGCACTCAGGGGTGCTGGTGCGCCTTCGGGATACATAGAGCAAGGCCGTGTCACCGCCGGCGATCCATGTAGCCCGGTCGTCTGGAAGGATCGGCGCATGCGTGCCACTGGGGACGATGTCCGCGCTATAGCCTTGTCGTTGCCCGAGACATCGGAACAGTTCTCCTGGGGGATGCCGGTTTTCCGGGTCGCCGGCAAGCTGTTCCTCACTCTCCCGGAGGCCGAAACCTCGGTGGCGGTCCGCTGCCCGATCGTCGACCGCGACGAGTTGGTCGTCGCGGAGCCGAACAAGTTCTGGATCGCCACGCACGAAGCCAACAACGCTTGGGTCCGTGTGCGTCTCGCTGCCCTCGATGACAAGCACGAACTCGAGGCCATCATTCTCGATTCATGGCAACAAGCCGCACCCCGACACCTCCTCGATAGCAACGGCTGACAGCGTCGTCCCACCACCGAGAACCCGGTCGTGATCAATGGTCGAATCCGATCGGCCCGGTCAGCGCGGGAAGTCCCGTGCGTCGATGCCCGAAATCCTCTACTCAGGGCCGGCGGCTATCAGTAGTGCGGCAAATGCAGCAGGGGCGACGATCTGGTATCCGATCCATACCTCACCCCCGCCGCTTCCGCCCTGCCATGCCATCAGCAGGCCGGCGAGTGTCGCCAGCACCCAGCCGCTGTCGTAGGCGACCATGAGCCGCGTGTAGCTGCGTAACGGGCGGCGGTGTACATATCTGATCTCTATCCCGCCGCCGACCAGCAGGGTGATGCCTGCGACGGCCATCAGCCAGACGGGCACGCCGAGCAGATCACCGAATGGGACCGCGCCGACGGCGAAGGCGGCGCCCAGCAGCACCTTGACGACGCCGTCGGCGATGATCCCCACCACCCTCGGGCGAGCCGCTGTGGATGTCATGACACGTCCTCCTCGAAGCCCTTTATTTCATAATCAGATTACGACAATAATGAGATTATGCGAATGACGAGAGCGGAGACCAAGGAACGCAACCGGCGAGCACTGCTCGATGCCGCCTTCCAGGTCGTGTCCCGAGACGGGTATCGCGCCAAGCTCGAGGAGATCGCGGAACTGGCCGAGATGACCACCGGCGCCATCTACTCGCTGTTCGGCAGCAAGAACGGCCTGGTGGTCGCCTTGATCAGCGATTATCTGCAGCCCCACTACGAACAGATCGAACAGGCGGTTCCCGCCGACACCGACCTCCTCGACGCCGTCGACGCCTTTGCCCGTCACTACCGGCGCAGCTGCGACGCCCCCGACGCGACGGCCGGCCTGTCGCTACAGATCACCCTGTTGGACATGGCCGTGCACGACCCCGAGTTGGGTTCCCAGCTCGCCGCTTCTATTCGGACGCAGGAGAACCAGCTGATCGCGTTGTTCACCGGCAGACCCCACAACGGCAAAACCGTGACGCCGCATCAGGCACAACGCCTGGTCGTGGCGCTCAGGGCACTGTTCGTCGGCCTCAGTCAGGGCGTCATCCTCGGCCTCGCTCAGGGTGCCGACGAGCAGTATTTCGCCGATGTCGCCCACGCCCTCGCATCCGACTTGACCTGTTGAAACCATGATTCGCGCACTGGTGAGCTTCGCGGTTCGAGCCGATCACAGGCAGCGATGACTACCCTCTGCAGCGCTGAGTGGTGCATCAGTAGGCTGGTGGCCGTGGGGGTGCGAGCGGCCATTTTCGATATCGGCGGAGTCCTCGAGGTGACCTCGGCTATGACGTTCATCGCGGACTGGCTGGGTCGACTGAGGTTGAGCTTCGATGACGTCGGGCCGGAGCTGATCGAGATCTGGGCAGCGGGCGAGCTCGGCACTGTCACTGAATCCCAAGTGCGGGAAGCGATCCGCACCGGGTTGTCGGTTGATCAGCAGATCGCGGATGCGGTTATCACCGACATGTGGAAGCAGTACCTCGGAGTGGCGAACACCGAGCTCATCGACTACGTGGCAAGGTTGCGGCCTCGTTTCCGGACAGGGCTGTTGAGCAACAGCTTCGTCGGTGCGCGCCAACGTGAAAGTGCCGCTTACGGTTTCGAAGAGCTCGTCGATGAAATCGTGTACTCCCACGAGGTCGGAATGACCAAGCCGGATCCGGAGATCTACCTTCTCGCGTGTCGGCGGCTCGGTGTCGAGCCTGGTGAGGCGGTATTCGTCGATGACTCCGAGATGGCGGTGACCGGAGCCGAGTCGGTGGGTATCACCGCGATCCTTCACGAGAGCAATGCGAGAACGATCTCGACGCTGGACGCACTGTTGTCGTAGACCAAGTCAGGTACGCGGTCGAGCTGGCCGCAGGCTCCTGCCTTCATCCGGATGGAGGCCACCGCGGCCGGTCCGATCGGATCGTCACTCTTCATCCGGGCCGACCTGTGGTCCGACGGCCTTTCCGATCCCGGTGCGGCTCTGCTCTTCGGGTTCGGGGCGCTCGGGCTCGATTTGAGTGTCGAATGAGCAGCCGCAGTACCAGTGTTCGATCTCGTCGACTTCGGACCATCCCGTGGGTTCGGCCATGCGTATCCGGTCGGGCGTGACCAGTACCTTGGTAATCCCACCGCACTCATGGAACAGGATCAGCTCGACATTGTGGCTCCATGACGGAGTTTCGTTCAACACCCGCTGTAGGTCGAGAAAGAGCCGATCGTCCTTGGAGCCGTAGAA
Source organism: Nocardia sp. NPDC020380 (assembly GCF_044386975.1). Lineage (NCBI taxonomy): Bacteria > Bacillati > Actinomycetota > Actinomycetes > Mycobacteriales > Nocardiaceae > Nocardia > Nocardia sp. NPDC020380. Next base: position 51,237 of record NZ_JBIRVQ010000026.1, read on the forward strand.
CTTGCGCTCACTGCGACTTGCGATCGGGAGGCGAGACGATCCGTCCCCGTTGTTGCCGAAGTGCAGCTCGGGATGGGCCTCGACGAACCACGACGGCAGCGCAAACGGCAGATCCGCAGAGATCACCAGAGTTCTAAAACCCACACCGACCCTCGTATCGTCTCGTTCGTGCACAGCGTCCCCACAGAGGTTGGGTCTCTCGTGCAACTCCGCATTATCCGGGCATCCCGGGGGTCTGACCTGGCAGTATTCAGTGCATGAGGTGCCACTGGGAATGATATCCGTACTTTGCCTTACCGTTGCCCGAGACGTTCGAGCAGTTCACGTGGGGTATTCCAACGTTCGGATATTCGGCATGCGCGGACACTGGCCGGCCTCCGATCAGCAAGGGCTCGTTGACCTTCCGCGGCGCGGCGCTGGCCGGTTCGGTCCGCGCGCCACGCGGCAGCTGCGGACGTTGGGCGAGCTGCTGCTAGCCTTCGGTTTCGCCGACGATGAGGTCACCGCGCTCGAAGTCTGATTTATGGGGCTCCGGAACCAGAGGGCGATCGCTGCAGGCCACCTCAACAAGAAACCGAAACTGCTCGCCATCAGATGCTTCGCCAGCCATGACACGATCATTACCGTTATCGGGACGCCCGCATGACAGCCCGTGGCCATTCGAATCCGCGCGACCAGCGGCATGTGAATGTCTTGGTGTTGTCGAGCCGGTGGGGGTGTTGGCCGTTGAATGTCGCGTGGTGATGGCTACGGGGGCGAGGGGCTCGGTGTCTCAATTATGGCGTTGAGCCAGAGGTGCGTGAGGGTTGCCGCGGTGTCGTCGAGCGAGATTCCGGTCTTCGACGCCTGATAGAAGGCGCGTTCGGTCATCCATACGAGTGCGGTGGTAACGGCCTGCGCACCGGTCGGTCCGTCGTCATCGGGAAGCCCGGCGCGTTCGGCGATGGCCCGGGTGATGTCGCGGATGGCGGTGACGGCCGAATGCCAGCTCTCGCCGATTGCTGCGATGGCGGGTGTGAGTTCGACGGCGGCGCGCATGACATTGCCGTGGTCGCGCCACATATCGCGGGTTTGGTCGATGCTGCGACGCAGAGCGAGGGCCGGTTCGCCGGAGGAGTCAGCGGATTCGATTTGCGTGCGTAGCGTAGCGACGGTTCGTTCAACGAGGGCGGCCAGGACTGCGTCCTTGGAAGCGAAGTAGAAGTAGAACGCACCGCGGGTGATGCCTACCGCTTTGGTGATCGTCTCGACTGTCATTCGGTCGAATCCGATTGTTTCCAGCTGTTTTTCGGCGGTGTCGAGGATGTTTTGCTCGCGCTGGTCGCCCTTGGTGGGGGCTGTGCGGCGGCGGGCGCGGGTGGTTCCGGTCTCGGGCACGAGCCTCACTCTACTCCGCGGCAACTATTTTCTACGCTGTGTCAATTTTAGCTAACGGAGTGTAGATTCTCGGTATGACCGATCGAACAACCGTCAAGACCTTCCTGATCACCGGCGTGAGTTCCGGGTTCGGGCAGGCCATCGCGCGCAAGGCGATTCAGGAAGGGCACGTCGTGGTGGGCACGGTTCGGCGCGAGGCCGATGCCGGGGAGTTCCAGGCGCTGCACCCCAGCCGGGCACTCGCCCGCATTCTCGATGTCACCGACGACGCGGCCGTCCTGGACACGGTGAACGGCATCGAATCGACTGTCGGCCCCATCGATGTCGTCATCGCCAACGCCGGGTACGGCCACGAAGGGGTGTTCGAGGAATCACCGATGACCGAGCTGCGAAATCAATTCGCGGTCAACGTCTTCGGCGCGGTGGCCACCATCCAGGCGGTGCTGCCCCACCTACGAGCCCGGCGATCGGGCCATATTCTGGGCATCACCTCCATGGCCGGGCTCATGACCGTGCCCGGCCTGGCCTACTACCACGGCAGCAAATACGCCCTGGAAGGAATCCTCGAGACCATAGGCAAGGAGGTCGCCGGGTTCGGCATCCACGTCACCGCAGTCGCGCCCGGTTCGTTCCGCACCGATTGGGCGGGGCGATCCATGGTTCGCACCCAACGCTCCATCCCGGACTACGACGAGCTGATGGATCCGGTACGCGCACACCGTCAAGCCGCCGACGGCAATCAGCTCGGAGATCCGGAAAAGGCTGCGGCTGCAATACTTTCGGTGATCGACTCAGTCACCCCGCCGACACACCTGCTGCTCGGCTCCGATGCCCTGCGGCTGGTGCGAACCGGCCGAGCGGCCGTGGATGCCGAGATCGAGAAATGGGCCTACCTATCGCGCACGACCGATTTCCCGGAAGGGGCGCAATTGCCCGGCTGACCCGGCATCCTTACGAACGGCCGCTATTTCGGCTAGTAAGAGGCTGGTGTCAGGATCGGATCCCGGCCAGGATCGGCACGGTCGGTTGATCTTCGCCTGCCTGCGCTGGCCGGTTCGGTCGGCGGCATGTGCGCACATTCGCCGAGTCGAGATGCTCTTTGCCCATTGATCTTTCGGGAGCGTTGTGTGACCGCGCGCCACGCGGGATGGGAGTGCGAAGCGATGGGCGAGCCTAACGGTGGAATCTTGTGGTCTCGCAGAGTTTCGCGCGCGGGATCCGGGTGTGATTGACCGGAGCAGCGGTGTCGGCGTAGCCGAAGGACACTCCGAAAAGCACCTTGCCATCGGTGATTTCGAGTTGGTCGCGGATCGTGTTCCCGTAGAAGCCGAGCAGACCCTGTGGGCAGCTGGCGATTCCGTAAGCAGTCATGGCCAGCAGCAGGGTCTGTCCGTACATGCCGATATCGGCGGCCATCCGCTCGTCGGCGGTGGTCGGGGCGAAGATCAGCGCGACGTGTGGTGCGCCGTAGAAGCGCAGGCTTTCCGCGTTGTGCGCCTCCCGCGCCGGGTGATCGTCACGGGCGATGCCCAGAGCCGCGTAGACCGTTTCCCCGAAGTGCTTGCGGCGTCGGCGATGTAGGTCGGTATAGAGCTCGTCGCGGTAGGGGAAGTCCACGGACAGGTGCCGCTGTGCGTGCGCAACCAGTAATGCCTCACTCAGTCGGTCACGTGCCGGGCCGCTGACCACGTCGACGGTCCACGGCTGGGTGTTGGAATTCGACGGCGCCGCTAGAAAGACGTTCTCGCGCTGCACGCCGGGCAGAGCGGTGACCCGCAGGGCGTGACGTTCGGCTCCCTCAGTTCCTCGTGTCCGGTGAGGTGGCGAGCGATCGTGCCGGGTTTCTCGCCGCACCGGTGGGCAAGAGGTCAACGCGGTTGTCGAGCTGGACGTCGTTCGGGTCGAGCCCATCGGCTAGCCCCGCGAGACCTCAGCGGTGTGCGCGGGGGTGTAGCGTTCGCCCGTCACCTGGTCGCTGAGCGGGTCCAGCGCGGCCAGGGCCTCGGCGTCCAGGGTGAGTTCCAGCGCGGCCGCGTTCTGTTGCAGTCGGGCCGGGCTGCGGGTGCCCGGAATGGTCGCCACCGCCACTCCGAGCCGCTCGGCTTGGGCGTACACCCAGGCCAGCGCCACCTGGGCCGGGGTGGCACTCAGCCGGTCGGCCACCTCGCGCACGGTCTGCGCGATCTTCTCGTTGGCCTCGCCCGCCGCGCCGGCGAAGCGGGGGTTGGTGCGCCGGAAGTCCTTCTCGCCCAGCGCGGAACGGTCCAGGGTGCCGGTGAGGAACCCCCGACCCAGCGGCGAGTACGGCACCAGCCCGACCCCCAGCTCGGCCATCACCAGGGTGACCGTCTCGACGTCGCGGGTCCACAGCGAGTACTCGCTCTGCACCGCGGTGATCGGATACACCGCGTGTGCCCGGCGCAGCAGCTCGCCGTCGACCTCGGACAGGCCCAGATGGCGGACCTTGCCCGCCTCGACCAGCTCGGCCATAGCCCCGACGGTCTCCTCGATTTCCACGTCTTGGGGTGGGCGGTGGGCGTAGTACAGGTCGATCACTTCGACGCCCAGCCGCAGCAGCGAGGCGTCGCAGGAGCGCAGCACGAAGTCGCGGGCACCGCGGATGCGGCGAGCCCGGTCACCGGCGCTGCGGTCGATGCCGAACTTGGTGGCCAGCTGCACCTGGTCCCGGCGGCCGTGGATGGCCCGGCCCACCAGCACCTCGTTGTGCCCGGTGCCGTAGGCGTCGGCGGTGTCCAGGAAGGTGATGCCCAGCTCCAGGGCCCGGTCGATGGTGGCCAGGCCACCGTCCCAGTCGGCGGTGCCGTAGCTCTCGCTCATCCCCATGCACCCCAGGCCCATCGCGCTGACGGTGAGCCCGGGCGAGCCGAGCGTGGTTCGTTTGATCATGCGCGGATACTCCTCCTGCCCGACGGACCGGTCGATACCTCGAGGAACGAGAACGCCTCCGACACTAGGACTTTGAGTGCACTCCAAGTCAACCCGGAGCCGGGTCTCGTCGGCGGAGATCCGGTGGATCCTGCCGAAAGATTGACCCGAGACAGGCGAGCCGGTGTTTGGGAGTATGTCGGGGGCCGTGTTGCGGTCGTCACGAACGCGGTGTCGTCGATGCAAAGTGCCAGCCACTGAAAAAGATTCGTCCGCATCCATAGGAAGCAGTCACGTTGTTATGAGCGAAGAGCCGACCACCCTCGAACTCGACGAGGCCGTCCTTGTCGGACCACCCAAGACCCTGGCCGGCGGCCTGGTCAAGGCTGTGCGGCCTCGTCAGTGGGTCAAGAATGTCCTGGTATTGGCGGCACCGCTGGCCGCGGGGACGATTCCGGGGACCGACAGCTTCGCCATCGCCGACCTCACGCGCGACGTGCACATCGGTATCGCGTTCGTGGTGTTCTGCTTGGCAGCATCGGGCATCTACCTGGTCAACGATTCGCTCGACATCGAGGCTGACCGGGCGCATCCGACCAAGCGTTACCGGCCGATCGCCGCCGGTGTGGTTCCGGTGAATCTGGCCTATGCACTGTCGGCGGTGCTACTGATCGGCTCGATCTTGCTCTCGTTCGCGGCGACGTGGCAGCTGGCCGTGGTGATGGCGGTCTATGTCGGAATCCAGCTCGCGTACTGCTTCGGGCTCAAACATCAAGCGGTGCTCGATATTTGCGTTGTGTCGTCAGGCTTCCTGCTGCGCGCGATCGCTGGTGGCGCGGCCGCCGATATCCGTCTGTCGCAATGGTTCTTGCTGATCGCGGCCTTCGGCTCGTTGTTCATGGCCGCGGGTAAGCGCTACGCCGAGATGAAGATCGCGCTCGACACCGGCGCCAAGATCCGAAAGTCGCTGCAGTACTACACACCCACTTACCTGCGTTTCGTCTGGACCCTGTCCGGCACGGCGGTCGTGGTCTTCTACGGGCTGTGGGCGTTCGAGGCCGATCACAAGGACAACCCCTGGTTCGCAATCTCGATGATTCCCTTCACGATCGCCATCCTGCGTTACGCGGTCGACATCGATGGGGCCGGCGCCGGTGAGCCCGAAGAGCTCATGTTGGGTGACCGCACTCTGCAGTTGTTGACGCTGGCGTGTGCCGTATCGGTCGGTGTGGCCGTCTATCTCACCTGAGCAGGCCTGTTCGGTCAGCGCGAGAAACGGCGCTTGCAGAAGTCGTGGAGCGGTGCCGGTGTATCAGCCACTCCCACCACGGATCTCGGCCTGCACATGCCGAACTTGTCGGCGGCTACTCGTAGCGTTCATGGAATGAACTGGAGACCGTGGCTGGAGCTGTGGAGCGAGGAACGGATCACCGCTGATCCGGGTAGCCTGGCGCCCGAGATACTGCGGCAGCGCTGGCTCGGCTACGCCCCGGCCACCGGAGCCGACGTCGAAGCGGTCGAGGAACGACTCGACCTGAGGTTGCCGCCCTCGTATCGCAGCTTCTTGCTGACCACCGATGGATGGCGCCATGCCGGGGAATTCGTGTCGAAGATGCGTGATACCACCAATCTGGGATGGCTGCGTGACCTCGACCCGAGCTGGGAATCGTGGGCCGACCTGTTCACCGAGGCCCCGGTCGACGCGCCGGGCAACCCGTTCAGTCGCGGACTACTGATTTCGCTCGAGGCCGACGCCGGGGCTCTGTTCCTCGACCCCGCCGACCGTGACGAAAACGGTGAGTGGGCGGCCTACAGCGTGTTCTCCTGGTCTGAATTTCCGCGGCGATATCCGTCGTTCACTGCGCTCATGGAAGCGCAGTACCAAGGCCTTCATCGGTTGCGCCGGCCGACCGGCAAAACGCGTGACAGCTGGGATCTCGCGGTGGAACAGGCTCGGGGCGAGGCTCTTTCCGGAGATATCGACGAAACCATGGTGGTCCTGGAGAAGGCCTGGGAATTCGGCCGACCACGTGCCAACGTCTTACGAGTCCAGCTCCAGATGTTCCTCGCGACCTCCTCCCCCTACGACGCCTCCCGGATTCTTTCGCACCTGCTGCCTCCGGAGAATGTCCCGGACGGATTCTTCACCGGCGCGCTTTTCACCGAAGAGTTCCTGCCGTGCATGTTCCTGCAGCACGCGCATAAAGAGTCCTGGTACAGCTCAGCGCTCGAGACTGCCCAATATCTGGCAGACCGCGCACGCGCCGGGCACCGCCAAGCCCTCGAAATCGCCGAGCAGCACACAACCAACCGGTCCTCGCAGTACTCCGCGCTCGAAGTTGCCCAGATCCTCGAAACCACACAGAACGACAACGGCCTCGTGCTCGGGCCTGCCATCGACGAGCACCGAGCGCGGATACGGCAGCCCGGCTATCGGCTCACCTACGGAAACCAGGATTTCGACGCCGCGGTACGAAACGCGCTCGCCGAACACCACTCCGACCCAACTGCGCTGTGGCACGCACTCGAGACCGCGATGACGCATTGGCGGCCTCGCACTCCAGATCACATCGCCCCGGTCGCGCTGCTCGCCGATCCTGTTCTGGCGCACAGCCTCACCCCAGAACGCGGCCGTGCACTGTTGAGTAAACCGCGAAGTGGTCACTGACTCGCGGCGATCGTTGGGTAAAGGTGTCCGAGCGCCGCTGAGAGGGCGGGTGCGTGGGCGGTGTCAGCCGCAGTGCACCGGGACGTTGCTGCCGCCGGAGACGTAGGGGTCGGAGACGTACCACTCGATGCATGTGTGCGGGGCATACCAGTAGACGGGGCCCGCATAGTAGTCATAGGCATCGAAATCGACGTTCGAGTTGCCGTATCTGCCGTGGGTCGGGTACGGCACGTTCGTGGCGTTCTGGGAACCTACCGACGCTACGAGGGGTGTTTTCGTCCCGATCTGTTGAGTCTTCCATGTGACGACGCAGTCGGTGGAACCGTTGTACATCAGCCAGCCGACGGCGATCTGCAGGTCGTAGTGGTCGATCGCGTAATACCCTGCGCCACAGGTTGCTTCCGGTGTGGAGGCTGCCTGCGCGGATCCGCTCGTGGTCAGTGATGCGGCGAACAGGACGGTGACGGCGGCTGCCACCCTGGTCGCGAAGTTGATGAATCGCACTGTGCTGCCTCGTATCTCGATAAGTGTCGCGACGAGTCGCTTGATCACGATGAACCGAGACGATACCCGCCCGCCCCTTCAACTGCTCCAGACCGACAGGAGTCCCGCGTCGTATGTCGTTGCGCGAGTGCCGGTTACCTGCCCAACCCATGCGCGATCGCGATACCGGGTATGCGTGATTCTCGCTGGGCGCATGCCCCTCGCAACCGTAGCGTCGGCTACATGAGCACCACCCAGAACAAGGAACTGATCACAGCCGTCTTCGACCGGATGACGAACGGCCATCCCCGCGCGTTGAGCGAAGCCATGTCCGACGATTGCCGCTGGATCTTCCCCGGAGCTTGGTCCTGGTCGGGCACCTGGTCACCCAAAACCGCTGTGGTGCAAGGCCTCCTGAGACCCCTCATGAGCCAGTTCGCCGGCGGCTACCGGATGGAGGCCGACCTGATCCTGGCCGACGCGGACCGTGTGGTGGTGCAGGCTCGCGGCTACGGCACCACGCACGCCGGCGACCCTTACCACCAGACCTACTGCCTGTTGCTCACACTGGCCGACGGTCGGATCACCGAGGTGGTCGAGCACTGCGACACCGCGCTGGTCGAACGCATCCTCCAACCCCTGAGCCCAGTCTTCTGATCCGTCGTCCGCGACACGTAGCCGCCGTTGGTCAGCCGGATCGGTATGGCAGCTTGGTCTTCGAGTGTCCCGCGTTGACCGGATCGGTCAACGCGGACGGAACGAGAGATTAATTGCCGCAACAGATTAGAGTGGACGAGGTCGACATTCGACCTTCCGGCGGGGGATCGAGAAGTACCCGTAGGTGTATTGCAGGTGTTCTCAGGCGATTTCAGCGGATGTGCCGGTGGGTATGCGACGGTATGGGGTGCCGATGCCGGGGCCGTTGTCGCCCAGGAGTCCGGCGACCATCGCGGTGCCCGTGTCGTTGAGTGCGCCGTCGTGGACGGCGAAAGCCTGGCGTGGGGCTACTTCGCGCACGTAGTCGATCAGCTGTCCGGTGGTGGACCAGGGTCCGTGCACGGGCAGGAGCAGGGTGCCGACGGCGACGTCGGGGACGGTGAGGGCGTCGCCGGGGTGGAACAGGGTGTCCGCGATCAGGAATCCGATGTTGCCGACGCGCGGGATGTCGGGGTGGATGACGGCGTGCCAGGTGCCGTACACCTTCACCTCGAAGCCGGCCGCGGTGAAGGTCTCCCCCGCGCCGACGGCGGTGACGCGTGCGCCCAGGCCGTCGAGCTTGCGGGCTACGGAGGTGTTGGTCCAGATCCGCAGGGCCGGATTCTGTTCTGCGGCTTGGCGAAGTGTGTCCTCGGAGAAGTGGTCGAAATGTTCGTGGGTGACCAGGACCGCATCGGCGCCCTCCAAGGCCTGCGGATCGGTGAGACCGCCCGGATCGATTACCAGACGCCGGCCGTCGATCTCGACACGGACGCAGGCATGACCGAACTTGGTGAGCTGCATGAGGCTCCTCAGACTCTCAAATAATGCAACCAAACTGTACAACTAGATTGTACAACTTGGATGCGTCATTCGGATAGGGTCGAGCGGTGAACGATGCACTGGCCGAGGAGTTGCGGCACGCGATCGGTGATCTGGTGCGCGCCACGCGGGTCGCGGACACCATGCCGGCCGGGGAGGCCGCCATCCTCGGTTACCTCGACCGCGACGGCCCGCACACCACCGCCGAACTCGCGCACCGGCGCAACGTGACACACCAGTCGGCCGCCAAGACCGTCAAGGAACTCCTCGGCGCCGGCCTGGTGCGCACCGAACCTCATCCCGACGACGGCCGCAAGCACCTGCTCTACATCACCGATACCGGCCGCGCCCGCCTGCGGCACGAACGCACCCAGCGCGCCACATCACTCGAGGGCGCTATCAGCGACACACTCACCACGGATGAGCAGCAGCAGTTGCGGGATTGCGTGCGGTTGCTGACCCGCATCACCGCTCATATGAACGGACGATGACCGTGATGAGGTGATGGCTTCAAATCCCCGGCGGGAGTGAGCAATCGACACGATCGCTCGCGTAGCATCTGGTCATCATGTTCAGCCGGGAGATTGTAGCTACGGGTTCGTGGTTGTACGACGACACTGTCCCCATGCCGGTGTTCGTCGTCCGTCTCGACTACGACTTCTGGTACGAGATCGCCCGAGAAGACGGCACACTCGAGGCGGACGAGGAACCGTTCCTCGATTCGACCGGGCACGCCTACTACGTGTCGTTCAGAGCCTTCCGCGACGACGCGTCATTCTGGCCGGATTCCGTGGCGCACCGTTCGGTTGACGAGGCGCGGATCACGGCAGAATCGAAAGTGCCCACTCCGATCACCTGGCACGAGAGCACTGAGAGTCCGGTCCCACAGCCATCACTCGGTTGAAAAGTTGCGGTCCTCGCACCGCCGAAGGATCGGTTGGGTATCCCGCCCTGCAGATATTTCCGCTTCAATTTGTGCACAGTGAAATTCATGACCGTGCTGGGTAGATTTCTTCCGCCACGAGTTGGCCCATAGCCGCCACTCTCAGGATCGACAGCAACATTCTTGTGTTCGATCCGTCATGTTGTTCCAGGGCTGCGTCGCTCGATGGCCAGCCCTCTCCGAACGACCGATCGGGGCATCGTCACGATTCGATGAGGAAGGCAGACAATGGGATTGACGTCCATCCGTTCGTCCGGGTGGTGGTTGCGTGGTATCGCGGTGACATTCACAGCCGCATTGGCGATCACGGCGGGACCGCGGGCATTGGCCGACCCGGCACCCGGCGCGCCGGCCGAGACCGCACCGACGGTGGCGACCGGACCCGCCGATCCTCAGTACCTGCTGCAGAACATGGCCACGCTGCTGATGGGATATCAACGCGACCTGCCCAATCCGGCCGAGCAGCAGTACTGGTGGCAGCAGATCGCGTCCCTGCCCGGTCGCGCCGGCGCGAATCTGGCGACCATGCTCGACCCGTCCCAGTACCAGGGGCCCGACGGGCAGCAGCGGTTGCGTGACACGCTGCAGAAGCTCATCGACATGACAGTGCACCAGATCCCCACGATCGCGGGCGCGGGACTGCTGCCGGTGAATCGGCTGTTCGCGCCCAACTGGAGTCACAACGGGCAGTGGGGTTCTCCCGAGGACAACGCCCTCGAGGTCGACTCCCCCGCCGACAGCGCCGGCCATGTCGGATTGAGCGCGCCGTTCCGCTACCCGTGCGTACGTGTCGACGGTGACGTCTGGTACCAGAACGAGGACGGTGTCTGCGTCCCCGCCGACTCCCCCGGTGTGGTCTTCAAGACCGGCACTGCCCGCAAGATCCAGATCATCGACTCCCGTGGCCTGCGTATGGCCGCGACCATGTGGTACCCCGAGGGCGCACTCGACCCCGGCAACACCAAGAAGTACCCGATGACCGTCTTCACCAACGGCGCCGCGGTACCGCAGTCGGCGTACTACGCCTGGACCGAGACCGCCGTGACCCGCGGCTACATCGGCCTGACCTACGACGAGGCCGGACAAGGCGCCAGCGACGGCACGGTCCTGGACCAGGAGATCCCGTTCAACGTCCCCTATTGCGCGTCCTCGGGTGTGTGCCGCGACGTCGAGGACGTGATGCGCTGGGTGTTCAACGACGACATCGGCAACGCGCCGACCACCGAATCGTTCCTGGGTGACACGTCCAATCCGGTCAATTTCTGGAATACCGTGCACATCCCGCGCATCGGCAAGCTGTACAACCCCGCCTACGCACCCGACGGCGACAACATCCGCAATCCCGCACTGGACATGGTCGATCTGGACCGGGTCGGAGTCTGGTCGCAGTCGCAGGGTTCACTCGGGCTGACGCACTATCTCAAGGATGTCGGCGAGGGCAAGGGCATGGACGGGCGCCCGGTCCCGAAACCGGCTGCCGCCGTGGTCCTTTCGGCGCTGTCACCGGTCTTCAACTCGATTGTGCCGACGCAGATCCAGACCGCAGACATCGATATCCCCGGCATGACGAGCTCGGGTGTCTTCCCGCTCAACAACTTCGACTTCGGCGGCGCCAATATCGGATTGAATTTCACAGACGGTCCCCTGGGCGACAAGGCCTGGTACGACTGGCTGCGCCGGCACGGCAGCGGAAACGCCGCACTGCAGACGCTGACGCTGTTGGGCGGCAGCCACGGCGACACCGCGAACATCGACTTCATCGTGCCGCAAGCCACCTACTCGGTGGCGGTATCGGTGAACTACGCGGTGGACTGGATGGACTGCCACATCCAGCAGGATGACGCCGCCTGCGGGCGGGTCACCCAGGCCGACCCGCACCTGTCGAAATCGGTGGCGAGCGAGATCGCCCCGGACGGCACCGCCGGACCCAGCTACTGCATGAACACACCAACCGAGCAATCGGTGGAAACCGCCCTCTTCGGCCCCATCAAGGACTTCCTGAACAAGCTCTACGGCGAGGAACCACCCGCACCCTGCACCCCCGCGAACGGAGACATTCCCCTCCACCCGTGATCGCAGGCTGGTCAGGCGAATTCGCCTGACCAGCCGATGCCGCCCGAACCGACGGGGCCCGAGATACGTACCAAGTCGATGAAGGACGCCTACCCGGGCATCAGGCACCCTGTCACCGGAGCGATCATGAATACCCCGCCGACCGACGAACAACCGACCGATGAACAACGATGGGCCGCACTGGTCGCGGCCACGCGCGACCTCACTCGCCGCAAGCTCGAATTCAGCGACAGAGTTCCTACCTCGAGCAAGATCGAGATCCTCAAAACCGCTCTGTCCGGCGATGATTGGCAACAACAGACCGCGCTGACCCATCTGGCCAGCGCTTGGTACGACTACATCGAACTGCTTCCGCAGCTGGTCGACGTGTGCACCCAGCCCACCTGGGATCTTCAGGCCCGGCAAGTCATCGACCGAATCCCACGACGTGAACTTTGGCCGGCACTCGAGCCGCTCATCATGGCGCGCCTGGACACCGCTGACGAAAATCAGTACTCGTATCTCTCGGGGATCCTGTCTCACGTCGGCGCACAACCGATCCAGGAACAGCTCATCGAACGCGCCCGCACCAGCGACAACCCCAAGATTCGTAAGCTCGCCCACGATTTGACCCACCCCTACCAAACCCCTTGGGAAAAAACAGCATCGAACACCTCGGACGACACTTCTGCCATTCCGGCGCCACCGTCGGTCGCGGCCCGGCGTACAAGCGTGGTTCGGAGACGCTTCCGTTGGAGGCGATAGGGGCACAGATCCACTAGGCCGGGACCCGAGCTGTGTGCAGATGGTCGATCACCGCCCAATGGTTGCTGAAATGTAGCTGAAGGGTTTAACTGAGGTATGGATGGATCGGTCGTGGTTCCGGTACTGGTGATTCTGATCGGATTTTTCGGGCCGTTGACGTTGATGTTCTTGCGGTGGCGCCGGATCAGGCGGTACGGGGCCAACGGGGGCGAGTTCAACAATCCACTGGCAGCGGTGGGGTACGGCGGAGTGCCGCCGGGGACCGCCATTCAGGAGAATTTCGGCGGCGTCACCACCGTGCAGACACAGGCCGCTACCGGTACGAGTGCCGGACTGCTACCGGGCACCGAGCGAGTGCGGAGAGTCGAAGAGAACTCGAAGCCCGCACCGCTCGACGAGGGCGACCGGTGACCTTCCTGAGGCCGATTCCGCACGCAACGCGCTCCGCGGCGACGGTTGCCGTACTGGCCACGGTGGGCGTCGGCATGGTCGGCACCGACGCCGATGCCCAAGCGCCGGTGAGCGCCGACTCCCAGGTCGAACAGGCCGTACAGCAGCACATCGATGCCCGAAACGCCGGTGATGTTGCCACACTGCGCAATACAGCGTGTGGTGCGATGGCGGAGGACTTCCGCGACGTGGGTCCGCTGGCCGATTTGACGATCTGGTGGCAGGGACCGGGCCAGGGCCGCCGGATTCAGGTTGAGCGCTTCACCCGAATCCACATCACCGATCAGACCGCGGTCGCCGACACCGAACTGCGGATTTCGACAATGCCCAGCCCGCAGGATGTGAGCTTCATGCTCGAGCACGGTACTGATGGGTGGCAAGTGTGCTCCACTGATCGACCCATCCCCTGACACTGGCGGGGACGCGAACATGCGCATAGGGCGCTTCGGCCACTTGAACTGAAACAATCACCGGGTCAGCGCTTTTCGACAGATACGAGATACTCCGCAGGTCCAGGATGGCTCCACAGACACGAGGAGACGACAGGGATGCAGCAACACAACGACGGACTCCGAGCCGGCACGAGCAGGGCGGTCCGACTCGAATCGTTCGGCGGCCCTGAGGAATTAACCGTCCAGGACGTGCCCGAACCCCAGGCGGGCGATGGGCAGATCCGGGTCCGAGTCACCGCGGCCGGGTTGAACCCCATGGACTGGTTCATGACCTCCGACGCCGCGACCGCGGCAAGGTTCGGACTGAGCCTGCCCTCCGGGTTCGGGACCGATTACGCGGGAGTCGTCGACCAGGTCGGTGCGGGCGCGAACGGATATGCGGTCGGCGACCGGGTGTTCGGGACGGCGTTGTCCCGGGCTATCGCCGACTTCATCGTGATCGACGCGAACGGGAACATCGTGAGCGGCGTCGCTCATCACACGCCGGACGGGGTCGACGATCGCACCGCCGCAACGCTCTCCATCGCGGGCAGTACCGCGGCCGCCGCACTCGATGTCCTCGACCTCGGCCCGCAGGACACTGTGCTGGTCGGTGGCGCGGGCGGCGGAGTCGGCGTGTTCGCTGTCCAGCTGGCTCGAATCGCAGGTGCACGAGTCATCGGAACCGGGTCGCCGTCGACAGCGGAGTATCTGCGAAGCCTCGGCGCCGAACCGGTCGCATACGGCGACGGCCTGGCCGGCAGGGTCCGCGACCTCGATGGGGGCCCGGTCACCGCAGCGCTGGACCTGCACGGTTCAGACACAGTGCAAGTCGCCCGCGAGCTGGGAGTGTCGGACGGTCGTATCTGCACGATCGCGGGTGTGGTCGAAGGGGTCCCGGCCGCCAACGGGGCCAACGCCGGGCCGGATGCCCTCGAGAACATCGCGGACCTGGTCGCGTCCGGTCGTCTGCGTGTACCTATCGCGGCGACCTTCCCGGTCGAAGACATCCGCACGGCAGTCGAACTCCAGGCGGACCGGCACGTCCGCGGCAAGGTCGTGATCGACCTTTGATCTGAGCGCCGAGCGCACGGACAGGACTCCGGATGCGGCCGAGGCAGGTGCAGCCCCCACCGCACGCATCCGCCCGGTCCGTGCGTGCCCGGTCCGTGCCCGCCTGGTCCATACGTGCATAATCCGTCCGTGCCAGCTGAGGAATTCAAGGGCGGGCCAAGGTGATCCTCCGCTGGGTCACCCGGCCGCCCGCTCCCAGGTCGACCTCAGACCGGCAGCGGGTCCTGCCCGTGGAAGTGGCGCCCGTTCACCGCGGACTCACGCACGGCGGCGAATCCGTGTGCGGTCATGGCCTGTTCGTAAGCGGCGATCGCTCCATTCGCGACAGCCTCGTCCGGCCCCTCGCTCAACGCCGCCGCCAGCGCGGCCCCGTCACGCAGCGCGGCGTTCGCCCCCGCGCCGGCGGCAGGACTCATCGCGTGGATCGCGTCGCCGAGTAGCGTCACCCGGCTCGAATCCCACTGCGCTAGCGGCACACTCGTCCGGATAACCAATGGGAACGCAGTGTCCAGTACCCAGCTGGACACCATCGCCCGCACTCGGGGATGCCACCCGTCCACCTGCTGCAGCGCGAGCTCCCGCAGCCGCTCGCCCGAGAGTGCGGCCAATTCCTCGTCGGACAGACCGATCGCTTCCCGCCGCAGGCCGACCGAGCAGGTCATGAACGGTTCCGGGTGCGCTACCGGTGCCACGCCGACCATCGTGTGGTCAGGGCCCAAGATCATGCTGAATACGGCGTGCATTTCGTCGTCGAACAGCGGCCGAGTCTCGTCGTTCAACGGGACCTTGCCGTACAGCTGACGCAGTCCGCTGTCCTCGATCCGCGCGTGTGGCAGGTACTGCCGCCGGACCGGCGAGTTGACCCCGTCGGCACCGACGAGCACGCGGCCACGCGCGGTGGTGCCGTCGGCGAAATACGCTGTGACCCCATGGGCGTCGCTCTCGTAGCGAGTAAGCCGTTTCCCGAAGTAAACACCGTCGAGCCCGCTCAACAGGGTGTGCCGCAACGTCATTCGGTTGACGTTCACCCCAGGCTTCGGGAAATCCACCACGGCCTGCAGCGTGAGTTGCTCGTCGTAGCGGGCGACCGTGGGTCGCGGCCGCAACGAGGTGGCCTCGAACCGTGCGAACAGCTCATCGGGCAGCACCTCCAGCAATGCGTGAATGCCCAATGCGTCGATGTGGAGCCGGTACCCCTGTAGCCGCGACTCCGGGGACTCATCGCGTTCGTAGACCGTGCAAGGGATTCCCGCGCGCTTCAGCCCCTGGGCAAGGCACAATCCCCCGATCCCCGCTCCGATCACAAGAACGCCGTCTTCTGGCCTTTGCCTTTGCGACACAGCGCTTTCCGGCACCGATTTCTCTGATACAGCCTTGTGCGACACAGCACAGTCCCTTCACAGACGTTTCGACTGAAAAGGGACGCACAGGTTCCCACGCGCATGACGGCCGCGAGATGCTGGGCGAAACTTCCGGACTAACCCATACCGGAATAAGTCTTCGCGCGTCCTCTGCCTCGAAGTTACCGCAATCGATCACCGCCTCGCCAGGCCTTGGGAGCGAGCGAAACCACCGGCTGGCGAGTGAGATGGGTCACCGAAAGAACCTGCAGCACAGTCATATCCGACCGCGACTCCCCCACGTCGTCACGGCGACCGGGTTGGAGTCCAGAGGTTCAGGCGCGGTCGTGGAGGGTGATCTGGTAGCCGTCAGGGTCGGCAAAGGTGAAGGTTCGGCCGAAGGGGCCGTCGAACGGCGCGGAGACGATGGCGTGACCGTCGGCGACCAGAGCATCGTGGATGGACTGAACGTCGGTGGCGTGCAACCAGATCGCGGCGCCGATGCCGGGCTGGGCGACGGATGCGAGATCGATCCCGGGGACGATGTCGCGCAGCGCGAATGCGATCGGCTTCGTCTCGAAGACGACGGCGTGTGGCGGTCCGGCCTGCGAGCGGACGAGGCCGAGGTACTGCTCGTAGAACGCCTGCGAATCATCGAGGTCACGCACCTGAAGCGAAATGAAGTCGGGTCCGGTGACAGGCATGATATTACTCCTCTCTTCGTGTCAGTTTTCTGACACAACTCAATGTATGTCAGAATACTGACATGAGTCAAGATGGCGGCGTCGACCTGGAAACCTCACTGGGCTACCTACTGAAAGAGGCGTCGAGCGCACTCCGCATAGCCATGGAGGAGGTACTGCGGCCACTCGGAATGAGCGTGACCCACTACTCCTGCCTCGAACTGCTCGCCCAACGCCCGGGTCTGTCGAACTCCGAGCTCGCGCGCGGCGCATTCGTGACTCGACAGACAATGAACGTGCTGCTCCAGGCCTTGGAACGGAACGGATACGTGACCAGGCCGGCCGAGGCCCCCGTCGGCAAGGCACTCCCCACCCGACTCACGCCCCGCGGCCGCCGAAGCCTGGACAAGGCGACCGTGGCGGTCCGATCCGTCGAGGTCAGAATGCTGGCCGGCATGACCGAGACCGAACAATCCAGCGCATTCGTGATGCTGCGCAGCATGATCCGCTCCCTGCGCGACGGCAACGACAGCGCTTAACGGATGTTCCGCCGACTGCTCCGGCTCAATCCGACAGGGCAGCACGCAACCGTTCGGCCAGCGCACCAGCTTGTTCCGGCGTCCACGGCAGCACACCGTTCTCCGCCATCAAGGCGTGGAACTGCTGCTCGTGATTCGGGACGCCAGGAGGCAACGGCGAGATATGCCAGTGGACATGAGAATTACCCTGCTGGCTGCCCAGGCTCAGCAGATAGGTGGAATGCGTTGCATACCAAATGATGGGCGCGCTGGAGACGCGCCCACCACACATCGACCAGGGTCGGTCGATTCAGGCTCGGGTAGCCGTTCCCGCACGCCGTGACAGGGGATATGCGAAGCCCGAGCCGCCGTTTGCCTGAAACTGCGCGACGACCCCGCGATCGGACTCCGTCACTGCCCGATTCCGTACACCAGGCTCAACCGACCGTCCGGCAACTGCTCGATCTTGCGCAGCTCCATCGCATGCCGCGACGAGGACGAGAACAACGCCTTGCCCTCCCCCACGATCAGCGGATAGACGATCAGATGCAGCTCGTCGACCAACCCCGCATCGATGGCGGCACCCGCGATCGACGGACCACCGATCAGGTAGATGTCCTTGCCTTGTTCCTGTTTCATTGCCGCGACGGCGTCCAAGTCCGTCAGGATCCGGGCGTTCGGCCACGTCACCGATGTCAGCGTCCTCGACACCACGTAATGCGGTGTCCTGGCTGCGAACTCGGACCACTCGACATCGGCCGCCGTGGGCACTCTCCCGCTGAACGGGTGAATCTCGTTGGGTGCGGCGGCAACTCGCGTCCAGTACTGCTCGTACAGCGGATAGAACTCTCGGCCGAGCACACACGCATCGATCTGTGTCGTCAGCCACGAGCCGAAGTCCTCGGGCCAGCTTTCGACCCAGTCCGCGTATCCGTCCGGCCCGCCGTACTTCCCGTCGGCCGAGATCTTGAAAGCCGCGATGACCTTACGCATGGTTATCGTCTCCTGTTCGTGTTGGCGACCCTGTACAGACCGCCGATTACCTGCGAACCACCAGCACGGACCCGACCTCCGCTGTCGGCAGCCCCGGCCGCCGCCACCATTGCCGTTGACAAGCTCGTTACGGTGTTCGCTGTAGAGATCCGAGAGATCCCGAAAACTCACTGCCGAGCGGATTCCGAGCCGCCTGGAAGTTCTGTCCGGAGAGAGCGTGGCCATGTCGGTCGATAGCGAAGAGTTCGCGGTCTTGTTCGCGCCGTATCGCCGGGAGCTGCAGGTGCACTGCTACCGCATGCTCGGCTCGATGCACGACGCGGAAGATGTTGTCCAGGAGACGTATCTGCGGGCCTGGCGCTCCTTCGACAGCTTCGAAGGCCGGTCCAAACTCCGGCATTGGCTCTACCGGATCGCGACGAACGCCGCGCTGCGCGAACTGGAGAAAGGCCACCGCCGCTCGCTGCCCTCCGGCTTGGGCAATCCCGTCGAGGAACCCAGCGGCGACTACACGCTCGAACGTCTGGATGTTCCGTGGCTGGAACCGATCCCGACCACTCTGCTGCATCCCGCATCGGAGCCACAGGATCCGGCGGACGTCGTGCAACAACGGCGGAGCGTCAGGCTCGCGTTCGTGGCAGCGCTTCAGCATCTGCCGCCACGGCAACGCGCCGTATTACTTCTGCGCGACGTACTGGCGTTTCGCGCATCGGAGGTCGCGGGACTGCTCGACATCACCCCTGCGGCCGCCAACGGTCTGCTGCAGCGTGCCAGGGACAAGCTGGCCGAAGTCGCACCATCCGAGCAAACGATAAGCGACACACTAGAACCCGACCAGCAGCATGCTCTGAACGAATACATGGCCGCGTTCGAGCGTGCCGATATTCCGGCCTTGCAGCGCATGTTGCTGGCCGACGCATCCCTGGAGATGCCGCCACTGTCGACCTGGTTCTCCGGCGTCGCCGCCATCACCGGCTTCTGGAAGTCGCGAATCCTTACCTCGCCCGGTCTGTTCCAGGTGTTCGCCACCTCGGCCAACGGTCAACCCGCTGCGGCGATGTACAAGCGGCACGCCGACGGTTCCAGCCACGCTGAAGCATTGCACGTGCTCACGTTTGCACCTGGTGGGATCGCGCGAATAGTCGTGTTCCTGGAGCCCACCGTGTTCGAACTGTTCGATCTTCCGCTGGCCATCGACCAGGAGAATCCGATCGCGACATAACCACGCAGCGCCTCCGGCGGTGAGTTTTCGATATCGGCGGGA
This sequence comes from Nocardia sp. NPDC020380, assembly GCF_044386975.1. NCBI lineage: Bacteria > Bacillati > Actinomycetota > Actinomycetes > Mycobacteriales > Nocardiaceae > Nocardia > Nocardia sp. NPDC020380. Next base: position 70,682 of record NZ_JBIRVQ010000026.1, read on the forward strand.
TCAGTACCTCTGAGACCCGATGAGCACCCACTTGGAGGAAACATGTCGACCCGAACTGCCATAGTGACCGGAGCAAGCCGCGGATTCGGGCGTGCGACGGCAATCGCCCTGGTCAACGCAGGTGTTCACGTCATAGGCGTTGCTCGCGACCGCGAACGGCTCGATGCCGTGCGCGACGAGGCCGGCGCAGAGTTCACCCCCATCGCGGCCGACGCCGCGGACCCGGTCACCGCCGGCCACCTCATCGACACCTATCGGCCCGACATCTTGATCTTGAACGCGGGCGCGCAACCGCTCCTCCGCCCGCTGCACCAATACAGCTGGGAGACATTCAGCCACAACTGGGAGGTCGACGTCCGCCACGTATTCAACTGGACACGTGAGGCATTGCTGGCTCCCCTGGATCCGGGCAGCGTAGTGGTCGCCGTCTCCAGCGGCGCCGCCTTGCAAGGCTCCGCAGTCGGTGGCGGCTACTCCGGAGCAAAAGCGACCATCCTGTTCATGACGGGATTCGCAGCCGAGGAATCCAACCGCGAAAAACTCGGCATCAGATTCGTCACCGCCGTGCCCGGACTGAACGCAGGCACAACTCTGGGCCACACCGCAGCAACCGCACACGCCCAGCGCGAAGGAGTTCCACTCGCCCACTTCCTGCAACGACTGGACCCCACCTTGACCCCCGAACGAGTCGGTCAGCAGATCGCCGCCCTGTCAACCGGCAGCGAATTCGATTCCGGCGCATACCGCATCACGACCAACGGCCCTACACCCGTGAGCTGACCAGCGAATTATCGCGTCGCCCGGAAGCCAAATGGCTGGCTACTCGGCCTGAGCACGTCTTCCACGGCAGGACCGCCTACTACCCATCACCACGCCAACAGTGACGCGTTCGATCGGCCGCAGCCCGGCAGGTTCGAAGCGACCCGCAAGCGGCAGTCGCGTGCGGGTCGGCCGCGCCACATCGCGGCGGCCCGTTGATTTCCGAGGCGTGATGCTCGCAGCCTCAGACCGCGCGGGAGGCGGCAGATTAGTGCGTTGCCGTGGTGTCGGCGCTGGTCGTAGATGGTGAGCGATGCTTGACCCAGCACATCTCTTCGCCTGATTCGGCCGGAGTGCACTTTTCGCGCGGCTGAACTCGGTCCAGACGAAATCCGAGTCGTTGAGGAACGGCCGCACTACGAGTATTTGCGGCATCGCAGTGGACCTCGACCTGATGGATCCCGGGCAGATCCAGCGCGATCCCTGTCAGTGCTGCGGCTGCGCGAGTGATTACGACGCCTCGCCCGGAGTGCGCGACGTGGCACCAGTAGCCCAGTTCGACAGCACCAGGGCCCACACGGTCGTGCAGATTGATGCCGCCGAGAACTCTGCCGTCCAGATCGAAGATGCCGTAGCGGAAGTCGCCCTCGGCGCTGGGCCAGTCCGAAGCAGTCCGACTGTAGGCGCGCTGGCCGTCGACGGTGACGAGTTCGGTGATGCCGTCCATCCACGTGCTCAGATGCTCACGTGAAATGAGCATCGCGTCCCGTCGCGGCTCGAGATCCTCGGGCCGCCATCGACGGAGCAGTACATCACCGAGATCGATCCGTTCCGGTGGTGTGGTCCCGGGTGCCAGAGCAGCTGCACGTCCGTTCCGCATGCCCGGATGGTGGCTGGTTCCGTGGCACATCCGCAAGAAGATTTAAGGTTGGTTGGGTTCGCTCAGCGCACTATGCGGCGAGACCGTACGTTTGTCGGATGAGGCCGCGCTTCGCCGTGATGGGCTTCGGATGTCCCAGCGCTACCTCGACACCCGAGATCAGACCACCTGCTAGGTGGCCAACTATCCAGCGCCCCAACATATCCCGAGCAGGGTCGATCACGAATTGTGTCGGAGCCGGTATTGGACCCGTCAGACCCGGCCGCGGACGAGGTCGATCAGCCGCCCGAGCACGTGATCACCCGAGGCGCGCACGCCGTTGTGCTCGTATTCGCTGGTGATCCACGGCCGCAGTGTCGGGATCAATCGTGCGGTCTCTTCGGAGAACGTTCGGTCGACGTACATGTCGTTGGCGTAGATTGCGGCCGCTGCGGGGACTGTGCATTCGCGTAGCGCGTCGGCGTCATACAGCCGCGGCCACTCGTGTGCGGCGAGCAGCTCGGCGGTCTGCTTCATCGGCCGGAGACCGTGGAAGTCGTCGAAGAGCCAGGGGAATACGTGTTCTCCGGTGAAAAGCGTGCGGTCGGTGCGGAACTCGTCGGGCAGCACGCGCTCGGCGGACCAGCGGGTGGCGAATCCGTCGGAGTAGGACGACTCGTGGATCACCGAGTACAGCGGATTGCGAGCGGTGAATGGGAGCGCGTCGGCGACGTCGTGGGCGAAGGCGGGCGATTTCGGGTCACGTTCGAGCAGGTAGTGCAGGGTCTCCTCGCCGCCGCCGGCACCGAGGACGTACCCGAGTTGCTGGAACAGCCGCGCGGTGAGCGGAGTGCCGTCGGGTAGGACGACGGCACCGTCGTCGAGCATCGGTAGCAGCGTCTCGACCCGGGCGCGGTCTCCCGGATAGCGTTGGTAGTAACGGCGATTGCGCTCGATCAGGTTGGCGAACGTCGCGGTGTAGACCTCGTCGGGATGCCGCGCGATCGGCGGCAGCCCGCCGGTGAAGAAGGCCTCGGCCAGGCCTTCGGGAGCGTGGGAAAGGTATGCGAGGGTGCAGAATCCGCCGAACGACTGCCCGAGCACGCTCCACTTCTCGACGCCCAGCTGCCGGCGCACGAACTCCGCGTCGCGGACTATCGCGTCGGCGCGGAAGTGGGTGAGGTATTCGGCCTGCTCGGCCGGGGTGCCGGACAACGTGCCGACCGGCGTGGACCGTCCGGTGCCACGCTGATCGAGCATCAGCACCCGGTACTCGCGCAACGCCCGCGGCAACCAGCTCGGCGCCCCGCGCGACGGCCGCGGCGCTTCGTGCCCGGGCCCGCCTTGGAGGTAGACGAGAAACGGTCGGTCGAGCCCGTCCGGATCGGCGACCTCCCGAGCGAAGACGGTGATCTTCGGCCCGTCAGAGCGGGAATGGTCGAGGGGGACGGAGAATTCGTGTTCGGTGAGCACCAAGCCGGGGATGCGTACGGTGGCTGCCATACGGGCAATCCAACCAGAACGGACGTCGGGGCGACCACGGCATGCGCGTATCGCTATGGGCTAGAGGCGAATTGCCGTGCGGACGAGGTCGGCGACGGCTTTGGATCTGCTGTGTGGCGGCCAGGCGATGACGGTGGTGACGGCTGGTGCGTCCGGTACCGGCACGATGGCGTGATCCTCGCGCAGTTCGGCTCGCAGCGACTCGGGCATGACAGCGCAGGCCCGTCCGAGCTTGATCAGCTGGATCAACTGGGTGTAGTCGCGAACCTGCGGGCCGGGGCCGTCCCGATAACTTCCATCCGGTCGAGGCCAACGCGGCAGCGGCAGATCCGTCTGGGCGCGGACCTCGGCCATCGACATCTGGGTCGCCTACGGTGCCGGCGTCAAGGACCGGATCGGGGCCGCCGCCCCCGACGGCATCCACGCCTTCATCGACGCCCACGGCGACGGCTACGTCGAACTGGCCCTCGCTCTCGGCGTCGCAACCGATCGGATCGACACCCTCATCGATTTCCCCGCAGCCGCAAAGCACGGAGTCAAAACCGAACCCGGCCCCAACGGCAGACCAGGCGCCGAAGTCCTCGCCGAACTGGCCGAACTGATCGCCGACGGACACCTCGAAGTCCCGATCGCGAACGTCTACCCGCTGGCTCAGGTTCGCCAGGCCTACACCGAACTCGAACGCAGACACACCCACGGCAAAATCGTGCAGAGGCCCTAGGAGCTGCTCTGGGAGGAAATGAGACTTCACGAACTGGACTGGTACCTCGACATGAACGTCACCAGTACGGCGTTCGCACTCCTGGCTGATGCTCGGATCGACACGGCCAGTTGACCTCCCGCTGCCCGCGCTGCCCGGGGCCGTCGGCGCGACCAGCAACGTGATTGGGCGCTGTGGTGGCGGGTCGATTGGTCACGATCGATGTCGGTGGCGGTGTGTTAGATGGCGCTGTGAACGAACTGCTGCGCCATCTCCCTGACATTCCGATCCTTCGCAACCGGTGTCGAGCGATGGCCATGCTCGATGCTGTACTCAGTCCGCAGTGGGAGAATCGCTACTACTCGTTCAACAGCCGCTGGGGTGAGGGCGAGGAGATGGCTTCGATGTGTAACGGGTCTGGCGATGATTGGTTCATCGTCTTCTCCGCCGTCGGTGTCTACGGCCGTGGATTCAATCACGAAACGCCTGATGCCCCACAGGTACCCGATGCTGTGCCTGCGGTCTTCGATCCGTACGTCACCGAGCCTGCGTTCGCCGATCACGACGGTCCGCCTCTTGTCACGGTGTGCTTCTGGCGTGAACCTCACGACGCTGACTGGGGCGTGTCCGCCGGCGAGCGTGGCGGCCAGGGGTTGTTCGAGCTGCTGGTGGACGGCACGCCCGAGGGGTATCAGGAGTGGGTCAAGGATTACTACGAGGTCGAGGTGAGCCTGGCTGCCGTTCAGCACGTGTATGCGCTGCTGCCGCTGACGCCCGCGGTGGTGGCGGGGCTCAATCCCGATGTCGATCTTCGCGACCTGGAGCCGGACATCGTCGAAATCGGCTACCCCCATTGAGCATTCAATCCCGGTTGTTCCGGTCGGGGATATCGACGGCGACCTTCGGAAGAAAATAGCCGACGAGTGGGCCCATGGTGATCGCGATGAGCAGGGTTCCGATGCCGATGGTGCCGCCGAGGATCCAGCCGGTGGCGGCGACGGTGACTTCGATGCCGGTGCGTACCAACGCGATTGGTTGCCGGGTGAGGCGGACCAGGCCGGTCATGAGTCCGTCACGGGGTCCGGCGCCGAATTGTGCGCCGAGGTATACCGCGTCGAAGAATGCGATCCCGATAATTCCGGTGGTCAAGTAGAGCGCTTCGGTGCCGACGCCCTCAGGCCGAGGAATTATCGATGCTGTTGCGTCGGCGGCGATCCCGACCAGGAAGACGTTGAAAAGCGTTCCCACCCCTGGCAATTCCCGCATCGGGATCCAGGCGACGAGCACAACCACTGCGATGAGATTCGTTGCGGTGCCGAAGGAGATATCGATCGACTTGGAGACTCCTTCGGTGAGGACACTCCAGCTGGCCGCGCCCAAGCCGGAGGTGACAAGCACCATCACTGATGCGCCATAACCGATCAGGCCGATCAGCAATTGCGGGACCCTGCGCGGCTTGCGCCCGGCGCGCAGTTGTTCGATCGCGTTCAGGCGGCGGATGACGAAGCGATCGGTTGCCTGGGCGGGTTCCCTGCCGTGCGGGGTAGCTGATGCCATCGGTCCACTATCGATGGCTGCTGGCATGAGATTCCATAGCCAGATCGGCGATGCTGGCTCGCTGAGGATCAGCTTGCCGGCGGCTGTACCGGCTCTGCCCGTTGATCGTTCGAGGGTGCCGCGGGCCTGTCGCGGAGGATGACCGTCAGTAGAGCTGCGGATGCGGCGAGGGCGGCGGTGGCGGCGAACGCGGTGCCGTAGGTGTGGGCGAGGTGGGACGGTGTGGATCGGTTGCCGGCGTCGCCGCCCGCGGTGGTGAGGGCGAGTAGTCCGGCGAGTCCGAGTGCGCCGCCGATTTGGCGGGTGGTGTTGATCAGTCCCCCGGCCAGGCCGGTGTGTTCGGCCGGGACGCCGGTGGTGGCTCGTGCGGTGAGCAGCACGAACGCGACGCCTTGCCCGGCGCCGACGAGTAGTGAGGGGGCGGCGATGTCGGTGAGGAATCGCCCGTCGACGGGAGTGCGTGCGAGCCGGGCCAGCCCGGCGGCGAGCAATGCCAGTGCGGCGGCGAGCAGGGCGCGGGTGTCGAGGTGTCGACTCAGTTTCGGTGTGATCGTGGAGGCTGCCGTGATCATGATCGCCAGTGGCAGTTGGGTGAGGCCGGCTCGGATCGGTGTGTAGCCGAGCACCTTCTGCTGATAGAGCGGGAGGAAGAAGAACAGTCCCAGCCATACCGCGCCGAGCAGTGTCATGACGATGTTCGCGCCCAGTACGCCGCCGATGCGCAGTACTGCGGGCGCAACGAGCGGCTGCGATAGCCGCCGTTGCGATCCGGCGAAGAGGAGGAGCAGTATTACCGCCGCGATCAGTGGGGCGATGACGCGGGGCGCAGTCCAGCCGTATTGCCCGCCGACCGACAGCGCGTAGGTGAGTGCGGCGAGTCCACCGGTCACGGTCACCGCGCCCCACAGGTCGATCCGGCCGCCCGCCGGCAGGTCGGCCGGTACCAGCGCCATGGTGGCGGCCAGCACCGCGACCGCTACCGGTGCGCCGATGAAAAATACTGCGCGCCAACCGAATACGCCGGTCAGGAGGCCGCCCGCCAGTACCCCGGCGACGCCGCCGATTCCGGATACCGCGCCCCATACGCCGATTGCCCGCGCGCGGCCCGCGCCCGCGGGAAACACGGTCAGCACCAGTGCGAGTGCGGCCGGGGCGAGCAGCGCCGCGCCCGCCCCCTGCCCGACTCTGGCGACGAGCAGGACCGCGGCGGTGGGGGCGAGTCCCGCCGCGATCGAGCCGGCCGCGAAAATCGCTGCGCCGGTGAGAAATACCCGCCGCCGCCCGAACACGTCGCCGAGCCGACCGCTCAGGAGCAGCAAGGCCCCGAACGCGAGTACGTAGCCGTTGACGACCCAGGAGAGCCCGATGGACGAGAGTTCGAGCCCACGCCCGATATCGGGCAGGGCGACATTGACGATCGAGGTGGTCAGCACGACCAGGAACTGTGCGGTGGCCAGGACGGTGAGCACGATCCAGGCCCGGGCCGGCGCGGTGGGGGTTCGGGCTACGAGGACCGGTTGTGGTTGAGGGTTCATGATCTTGACTCCGGGGCCGTACACACGTGGCCGTCCGGCGGCTCGCTGGCCACCGGACGACCACCTGCGGTTGTTGTGACGGATTCGGTTGTGCCGCAGGCAGAAATGCCAGATCAGTCCGAGATCCAGGATCCGTGGATACCGCCCGGCACATGCCGGGGCAGTGCGACGGCCGCGACCGGTGGCGCGGTGAAGTCGTGGGCGTCGAGGACGAGCAGCTCCGACGCCGTGCCGGCGCGGTCGCCGACGAGGGTGAGCAGGTAGCCGTCGTCTTCGCCGGTGGCGTCGGCGGCGGGGACGAAGACGGCTTCGCCGGGGATGCGGCCCGCACCGGTCGGGGCCAGCAGGCGTGCGCCGGTGTCGTTGTCGTACTTGACGATTCCCACACCGTCGTATCCGGAGCCGGGGTAGGCGACCGCGTAGCTGTAGCGGTTGCGGCGCGCGATGTAGTCGTCGTTGATGGTCGGGAATTCGGTGACCATCGAGTCCAGCATTTCCTCGCGTGCCGTGGCCTGCCCGGGTTGCAGGATCCAGCGGTATTGCAGGGCTCCGGCGACCGGGTCGTTCGGGTATCCGGGTGCGCCGATCCACCACTTCCACGAGGTCTCCCAGCTCGCCCGGTCCAGCCGCGGGCCTTCCACGACGACCCGCCCGTCCGCGTCCTCGTAGGCATTCGAAACATGCAGCATCGCACCGGGTTCCACGTCGAACCAGCGCACCGGACCGGTGCCGGTACGGGGCAGGACACCTATGCGTGCCTGGTAGGCGTCGTTCCAGCGGTAGGGGATGCCGGAGGTTTCGGCGGGGTTGAAGGTCACCGACAGGTCCAGCCACACCGCGTAGTGCTCGGTGATCGCGAAGTCGTGCATCATCGACGGGCCCGCCCCCACGACGATCTGCTGGTGGCGGATGTCGCCGTCGGCGGAGGCGATGTAGTAGATCAAGTGCGGCGCGACCGGGGAATAGGCGAAGAAATGCAGTTCACCGCTGACCGGGTCCACTTTCGGGTGCGCGGTCATCGCGGTTTTCAGCTTGCCGCCGAAGTCGTAGGCGCCGACCGTATCCAGCTCCGGAGTCACCTCGAACGGCAGGTTCGCCTCCTGCAGCGCCAGGATGCGCCCGGCGTGCTCGATGATGTGGGTGCCGGCCACACTGGCGGTCAAATCGATGCTGCCGTCCTCGCGGAGCAAGGGTGCGCCGTCGAGGGCGGGCGTCCGCACCCACCGGTTGCGATACCACTCGGCCCGCCCGTCACGCAGCCGCAGGCCGTGGAGCATGCCCGCGCCTTTGAACCAATGTGCCGGTATGTCACCAGGTTTCGGATTGTGGCCGTTACGGAAGTAACGGCCGTTCAGTTCGGTGGGGATGGTCCCGCGCACCTGCAGATCGTGCGCGGTCACCTCGTCCGGCACGGGCCGGTAGTGGCCGGTCAGATACGGCTTGGCAAGCGTGGCGCCGCTGTTCATCGGGTTACCTCGTGATTCGCTCGAGTGCGGGGTGGGCGGGCTATGCGGCCGTGCCCTCGATGTGTGCCTTCAGCAGTTCCAGACCGGGCTGGACCTGCGCCGAGTCTTCGACCGGGTGCGGGCCGGGCGGCTCGGTGTCGGGGATCAGCCGTTGGAACAGGCGGCAGAACAAGGTCGTACCGTCGCCCAGGTCGAAGGTGGTGAAGGTGGCGATCGCGTGCATCGTCGCGGCCGGGACATCGTCGCCGAGTACGTCGCGGCCGACCACCGTCCACAGTTTGCCGGGCACCCGCGCCACCACGGTGTATTCCTTCGGCTTCTCGTTCAGCTCCGGAAAGATGTACTCGAGCAGCACATCTCCGAGTTCGGCGGGGACGCCCTCCGTGCCGCGCAGCACCTCGGTTCCCGATGCGAATGGCAGCCACTTCGGCAGATTCGACCAGGTCGTCGCCCAGTCGTAGACGACCTGGGCCGGGCGCTCGATGAGGATACGGTTCTCGACGAAACGGATGTTCAGGTTGCCCGGGATCTGGGGCACGTACAGGTCAGACATGATCTCTCCCTTGTCGATTGAGCACGGGACTCCCAGGTCCCGATGCCTTCGGTGCGGCCGTTAGCTGCTCTGGTGCGCGCCGGTCATCAGCGCGGCGAGGTCTTCGGGGTGCAGGAACGAGGGCGGTGGTGGCGGGCCCCAGCTGAACAGGCCCTGGGCGCCGTCGAAGACCTCCGGAGTCCAGAGCTGGTCGTCGATGATCGCGTCCATGTCGGAGTAGTACTCGGAGAAGTTGCCCGCCGGGTCCTTCAGGTACCAGAAGAAGTTCGAGCCCGCGTGGTGGCGTCCGAGGCCCCAGACGTGTCGTTCGGGGTTGCCCTCGAGCATGGCGGTGGCGCCGCGGCCGACATCGTCGACGTCGTCGACCTGCCACGAGGTGTGGTGCAGGAAGTTGACCGGCGCGTTGAGTACCAGCACATTGTGATGGTCGGTGGAACACCGCAGGAACGCGCCCTCGCCCTTGATTTCGTCGGAGAGTTTGAAACCCAGTCCCTCGGTGAAGAATCGGCGGGTGGCCTCGTAATCCACCGAACCCATGACCGCATGTCCGAGCTTGCGCGGCCGGACCGGGTCGTCGCGCAGGACGCCGGGGGCGCGTGTGCCGCGGCGTTCGATGCGGCCCGGCCCGTTGTAGGGCGTCACCGGTGTGGCGGGCTGGGTGAGGCGGTTCGAGATCCGCACCACGGCACGGAAATTGGCGATCGGCTCCGTGGTGGCGACCGAGTCGGCGGTGCGCTCGACCGGGAGGCCGAGCGTGCGCAGCCGGGCGGCGACCGTGTCGAGATCGTCGGAATCGTCCGCGCCGATGACGATTTCGGCCAGCCGGCGCGACGGCGCCCGTACCAGTCGCAGCTGATCGCCGCCGTCGCGGGTGGACAGCCAGCCGTCCGATCGGGGTGAGAGACCGAATTCGGTGTAGTAGTCGCGCGTCGCGGCCGGGTCGGGTACGCCGATGGTGACCGACGACAGTTGATGTAATCCCATTGTGTCTCCAGGGAATTCGAGGTGGTTCAGCGCCCGGCGATGATCTGGTGGCGCATCTCGCCGATGCCCCGCACATAACTGACCAGTTCGTCACCGGGGGCGAGGTATCGCTGCGGGGTGCGGCCGAACCCGACACCGGCGGGGGTGCCGGTGAAGAGGACATCGCCCGGCAGCAGCGGCGTGATCGCCGACAGGCGCGCGATCAGCTCGGGCACCGGGAAGACCATGTCGGAGGTCCTGCCCTTCTGCATCTGCTCGCCGTTGATCAGGCAGCCCAGTTCCAGATCGTCGGGGTCGTCGAACTCGTCCGGTGTGACCAGTACCGGTCCGATCGGGCCGAAACCCGGAAAGGACTTGCCCATGCTGAACTGGGGCGCCGGGCCCACCCGCTGCCGAACTCGCTCCGAAATATCCTGTCCCACAGATATTCCCGCGACGTAGCGCCACGCGTCGGCGGCGGCGACGTGGTGCGCCCGGCGGCCGAGCACCACGACCAGCTCGACCTCCCAGTCCACCTTGCCCGGCACCAGCGTGATCGTCCCGTACGGATCGGCCAGCGCGGTCACGAATTTGGTGAACACCGCCGGCTCCTCGGGCGCCGCCAATCCCGACTCCGCGGCATGGTCGGCGTAGTTGAGGCCGATCGCGAACAGCTGCCGGGGATTCGGGGCCGGATTGCCGAATTCGGTTGTCGCGACGTCCGACAGGGGCGTGCCCGGCTCGGAGATGGTCGCGCAGAACTCGAGCAGTTCGTCCCAGCGCTCGTAGGCGTCCTGGATGCTCGGACCGAACCGGCCGCGACTGGCGCGGGCGAGGTCGATCACGGTGTCGGACACGGTGATCAGCGACAACCTATCCGAGATGGTGGCGAAACGCATGGGGTGGGCTCCTGACTGGGGCTATTCGCTCGGTTCACACCGAAGGTGACGGTGGTCCGGCGGCCTGTGAGCTGCCGACCGGACCTGTGGTGAACAAGTTCGAAAGTAGACCTATACTTTCGAAAGTTCAATGGTTATTCGTAAGCTGCTACAGTGAACGAATGACGAAGAGCGGCGGCGCGACCCGCACCGACGGCATTCACCAGGCGTTGCGCGCCGACATCCTCGCCGGTCGGCTGATCCCGGGCGAACGGCTCAAGTTCCCCGACCTGGCCGACCGCTACACGGTGAGCGTCGGCGCCACCCGCGAGGCGCTGACCAGGCTGGTCGCCGAAGGCCTGGTGGTGACGAAGCCGCATCTGGGCTACCAGGTCCGGCCGCTGTCCCATCAGGACTTGGCCGAGCTGACCGAGGCGCGGGTAGAGATCGAATCCCTGGTCCTGCGACTGTCCGTACTGGAAGGCGACATGCGGTGGGAGGCGGAAGCCGTTGCGGCACACCACCTTCTGGAACGCACGCCCTATCGCGATCCCGCAGATCCCGACCACCCGACCGACGAGTGGTCACAAGCGCACGCGGCCTTTCACCGGGCACTGCTGGCCGGCTGCCGCAACCAGCGACTGATCGACACGGCGCGCTCGCTACGGCAGGAGGCCGAGCTGTACCTGCAGTGGTCGGTCTCCCTCGGCAACGAACCCGGCCGCGACCTCGCCGCCGAGCACCGAGCACTACTCGACGCCGCCCTGGCCCGCGACGCCGACCACGCCCAGGAACTGCTGCGCGAACATATCGCACACACCGCCCGCCTACTGATCAGCTGCGCACCCGATCAACCCAACCAGGAAGAGGTAACGCCCTCCCCTGCCGTACAAGCCTCGACCTGATCCAGCAGTACGACGAACGACCAGCGCCCTGACAGAAAATCGGAACACCTACGGCGAACCCAACGGCTGGTTGTAGGAAGCCCCTCCGGATATCGATCAAATACACCGGACAGCGCTACGCAGACTTCAATCCCGAGTCGATCAACGATGCCGAACGCGTCGTCGTGCGCACCACGCCGACGAAGGTGTTCGGACACCTCTAGAGGTCCGGAGTGGACCGACAGCGTCGGGCAGGCCGAGATGATCTCGGCCAAACTTATTCTGCGCGTTGGAGACTCGCCTGGTAGCGGCCGGGAGTTTGGCCGAGGATGGCTGTGAATGCGTCGATGAGGCTGGCGGTGTTGGCCCATCCGCACAGGGTGGCGGTCTGGGTGACGGTGTGGCCGTCCATCAGGTGTACGAGGGCGTGCTGGACGCGTAGTTGGGCACGCCACCGGTGGAAGCTCATACCGAGTTCGGCATGGAACAGCCGGCTCAGGGTCCGCTCGCCGGCGCCGACGGCCCGGCCCAGCTCGCTCAGTGAGGATCCGTCGGCGGGGTCGGCGTGCAGCCGGTCGGTGACAGCGCGGAGCCGATCGTCGCGCGGCTTGGGCAGGTGGAGCGGTTGCTCGGGTGTCTGGAGCAGTTCGTCGACGATGACCTGACGCAGTCGCAGCGCAGCGGCCTTCGCCGGCGGCCGGGGATCGGTCAGTCGCAGCACTACCGCTCGCAGCAGCGGCGAGGCTTCGAACACGGTCGGCCTGTCCGGCAGGGCCTTTGACAGCGTCCGGGGCAGCAGCAGCGTCCGTACGTCGGTTTCGCCGTATGCGCGATGCTCGTGATCGAAGCCGGCCGGGGTCCAGCTGACACGGTTGGCGGGGGTGATCCAGACGCCGTCCTCCGTTGCGATCGAGAGGATCCCGCTCGACGGGTAGATCAGCTGTCCTTGGGGGTGCCGATGCATGGCCATGCGCTCGCCGTGCGGCCAGAGGCGAGCGGACTCCGGTGCGGGAACGAATTGGCGGGTTTCTGGCACAGAAAGTCATTTTACCGGTGGTTGTCGTCGCGTCGATCGACGACAGTGGAACCGAGAGCACATCGAACCGGGAGGACTTCCTCATGAGCGACAACCGAATCGAACACCGCTGGGCGATCAGCGAATTGATGACAGGCTGGATCCATCGGGACAAGGAGCGGTGGGATGAGCTGGCCGCCTTGTTCCATGACGACGCCACGCTGAGGATCCTGTGGTTCTCCGGCGCTGCCCACGAGTTCATCGGCGGCTCTCGTCGTATGGGGCACGGGCCGTTGCGTAGCAAGCACTTCATCGGCGCGCCCACCATCCGCTTCGCGGGCGATCGCGCGTTCGTCGAGACCAACGCGATCCTGCTCGCGGAAGTCACCGATGCGGGAATCGGCGCGACCATCCACAACCGATTCCTCGACCGCGTGAGCCGGCGTGACGGGATCTGGCGCATCGAGCATCGTGACTCCGTCTACGACATGGGCGGATTCACTTACCCTTTCGGCGTCACAGGCGCCCCGGACATCGACGCGCAGTCGCTTTCCGGTCGTCATCCTCGGGAGTACGCGGCACTGGCCAACCTGCTCGGAACCGCCGGGCACCCGGTGACCGGCACCTACCCGACTCGCTTCGGCGAGCAGGAGGCGGCGATCCTCGAGGCAGGCAGCGCATGGCTGGCCGAGACCAACCTCGCACAGAGCTGACGCGCGGTGTGCAGCGCCCGCGGAGATGTCGCACGGTCGCGGCGTTGATGCTCGGCGTCCTGGTCTACGGCGTCCTGGGCACGGTCGTCACCCCGGCACTCACGTTGCTGCAGCACGATTTACACACCTCGGTGGGCGGGGTGACGTGGCTGTTGACCGCTTATCTGCTGGCAGCGGCGGTGAGTACCGCGGTTCTGGGTCGGCTCGGCGACATGTTCGGCAAGCGGCGGATGCTTCTCGTCGCTCTGATGTTGATGGCAGCGGGAACGCTGGTTTCGGCCGTGTCCGGCGTATTCGCGGTTGTGGTCCTCGGACGCGTGTTGCAGGGCATGGCCGGTGGGCTGCTGCCGCTCGCGTTCGGGATCATTCGCGATGAGCTACCCGGTGAACGTGTCGGCCACGCGGGCAACTGCCGAGATCGTCAGCAGCCGTCCGTTGATCAATCGTGTCCCTGATGCGCGTTCGCACACTGTGGACGACCAACATCACCGCATTCCTGCTGGGGGCCGCGATGTTCTCCTCGACCGCCGTGTACCCGATTTTCGCGCAACTGCCCACGAGCAGCGGATTCGGTCACGGCGCATCGCCACTCGTCTGCGGCCTCTACCTGCTTCCGTATTCGGTCGCGATCGCCGTCGCCGGATCACTCGCCGGGCGCATCGCCCGCAGACTCGGTTTCCTCGGCGCGCTCATCGCCGGATGTCTGACGTGCGCTGTCGGAAGCGGATACATCGCCATCCGGTACCACCACCCGCTCGACATGATGATCAGCCTGGCCATCTTCGGATTCGGCCTCGTCCTCCCCTCTTGGAGCCGGAACCACCGGTCGTTTTCAGCGCCCCGGTACTCGACCGCCGCATCCGCAAAAGCGTTGTAAGCGTTGAGCCGATCTTGTCTGAGTCGCTCCGCGAACACTTGCGAAGCTGCCCGGTCAGTGGGCGAACGCTGGATGAGGAAGGCCACCCCGGACCCGAGAAGCGTTCCGGCGACGGCGATCAGGGCGGGAAGAACGGCATTCACAGCGGGATACTACGAAAAATGTTGCAGGAGGGCGCACCCATCCTCGCGGGTTCGGCAGACCGAGATGATTGGCCCGTAGAACTCCGACCCCGTGCGCCGGCTGGTTCGGTTCGCACGGCCAGCGGCAGTAGCGGATGTTCAGCCACGGTCCTACCAAGCGTTGCCTAGGGACGGCGGTGTCATCGAGGAGCCGTCGTGCGATTGTCACAACCGTTGCAGTGCAGTGTGATTGGAGTGATCGAAGTCCGAGACTCTCAGAGGGGAAAGATCATGGCGAATCTCGGCAGGCGCGGGCATCACCACCGTTCCTGCGACACTGCTACCCGCGATCCCTACCGGTGTCCGGCTCATCCGCATCGACGACCTCCCCGAGGAACGCCGCCGACATCGCCGAATAGCCCGCGCAGCTACCTCGTCGACTTCCAGGAATCCGCAGCCGCGACGAATGCGTAATTGAGGGTTCGCAGTATGTTTTGAGGATCTCGGCGCGCCACACGCGACTCGCCGTAGGGCGCATCTTTCTTGCCGGAGAAGTAGTCGACCGTCGACGCAACCTGTGCCACTCTTAATTCGACAAGGCCGGATTCTGGGGGTTCGTGATGGGCACCATCCCGTTCAACGGTCGGCGTGCACCGCCATAGTTGATCATCGCCAGTGTCGAGACCAGCGGGGTTTTCGAGGCTCGCGATATCGTTTCTACCGGCTAGATGCGCGTCAGCATTGTAGCCCTCCCGTAACTCACCCACAGCAATACCGAACAATATTGCCCCCGACGCTGGTCGGATCCTCGAGGGAAGATAGAAGATGTCATCATTGGGATTCTTGATGAATGTCGTCAACTGCACGGACAAGAGTTGCACACTCCGTGCCAAACTCAACGATCAGACCGAATGGGAGCACCGCGACAGCCTCAATCCCGAGGTTACTTACAGCGATAAATACCCTGCTTTGAGCAAATGGCATGTCGATGATTACTCTCACTTTGAAACGGCATACAGCCCGGACTCGGTGATATTTACAATGACGGTAACTTTCGCGAACTACGAAGATTTGGTTTTCGAATTGGATGCCCGCGATGTGGCCTGCTACTTCACCCACATACAGGACAGGCCCAGTCAGACCGTCACCTCCTCGACCGGGGAGCGGTACACCGTCCTGCAGGTGATTACGCAGCGGCAGGCCATCGATAATGGCGATCTGAACTACAACAAATTGACTGTCTATATCACACCCTTCGTGGACCCGAAGCGATGGATGGAGCGGTGCCAAGATCAGACCTTGATGGCATTGAATATTCCCGGCTCGCACGATTCCGCAACTTACGATGGCGACGGTGAGGAGGGCACGCGCTGTCAGCAGATCGACTTCCAAGCCCAGCTCGAGGCGGGTATTCGCTTCTTCGATCTCCGGCTGATCTACAATCCGACGGAAAAGAACCCGAACGGCGAAATGGATCTGGGCCTGTTCCATGGCCATTACTTCCAAAACGTGTGGCTGAAAAAGGACATCCTGCCCGACGTGAATGATTTCCTCGCCAAGAACCCCTCGGAATGCGTCATTTTCTGTGTCAAACGCGAGACCTCGGACGGCGAGGATATAGACGAGGCGCTGCACACCGTCTTGATGGAGAATCTGCCTGCCAACGGGCTCTATGACGCCAATGATCCCACAATTTTCGATCGAACCCTCGAGAACCTGAAGGGTTGTGTAATTCTCTTGCGCCGGGACCAGCCGCGCACCTACGGTTTGGACGTCTCCAATTGGCCGAATAATTCCGCTTACTCCAGCTTCGAGTGTCCCGCCCCGCAGGTCATTCCCTCTTCGGAAACGCCCCGCCATCCCGCTGTCGCCACGGGCAAAATCGAACTGCAGGACGCCTACGCGGTTTCGGCGGCAACCAGGGGCATCGCAGAAAAGTGGCCGAATGTGAAAGCTCACCTCGACCGGGCGTCCAGCGGCCCCCTGGTGCCGCTGCAGTGGTACATGAACTGGACAAACGCGAGTCTGTCCACTCTGCCCGTATTGGGCAGCTTCCCGTGGGACTACGCATCCTGTAATTTCGACAGCACGGACCGCGCCGGCATGCCGGGTCCAAATGGCGGTATCAACTTCCTCCTGTGCCAATACTTCGTCCAGAATCTGGACAAGGTGAACCTCAACCGGTTCGGAACCGTGGTGATGGACTACCCCGACGTCCCTCAAAACATGCAGTTGATTCAATTGCTACTGTCCATGAACGCCCGTCTGCGAACACAACTGCCGAGCCGTCCGGAGCACGCCGGCACCGAACGCCCGGCTGATTGATCCCCTGTCGATTGGGGCAGACGCGTTGAGACTTCCCGGTGACGATGGCACGTCGAGCGGTCGGTCGGGGCGAGCCCTCTTCAGCATTGAGACACGCTGTGATCTCGCCTGTAATCCTAGGCAGCCCCGACCTGCCGGCACCTCAACCCGATTACACGCTGCAGGGCCACCAGCCCCATTGCCGCTATGCCGGGACGACGACAGACCAGGGCACCGACCGAATCGCTTGACACAAAACGCCTTACGCTGCTTTCAGGGGGTTCTGTGCGCACCTGGGTACGACACTGCATCTAGGATTCGATGCGATGGACACCGTGCTCGAAACCGCGCCCGACATAACCGAATGCGTCGAGTGCGGGTCGCAGATGGAAGCCACAGTTGTCGAAGTTTTCACAGCTGGCATCCACCGGTGGGAGCTTGAAGGCCAGTGTCCAAGATGCGGCAGCCGCTGGAACGAATGTGGTTACGAAACACCGCTGGCCGGGATGCGCGCGGCTATCTTGGCCGCGGACGGTCCCGCGACGATGCATCTCATCCGCGACAACGTCATGCCCGCAGAGGTGATGCGCGCGCTTCGGACAGTTCGGACTCTGCCCCTCGCCGAGGCACGGGCCCTGGCGAACGAGCTTGGCGAACGGGGGCTGGAAGGAACCCGGGTCGAGATGGAAGTTCTGGCGGCTCCTCTTCGCGCAGCCGGAGCATCCATTCGTATCCGGTCCTCCGATACCGGTGAGCCACACGCTGATCGGCAGGTGCCGACTTTCCGCCGACCCCGGATCGGCTCAGCCGTTGATCTTCAGTGCTCCAGCGTTGGCCGGTTCGGTCCGCGCGCCTCGCGGCATGACTGGATATTGGTACGTACCTTCTGCGCGACGGTCAGGTTGCCTGCGCGGCGAGTGCCCTTGTCCAGAAGCCGATCACAGTCTCGATGCAGTCGTCGACGGGGTAGCCGTTGGGTGGTTCGAGAACTACTCCGTGGATCTGCGCTTCGACGGCTTGCACGAGAAGTGTCGCGATCAACCCCGGATCGGTTCCGCCGACACCGAGGCGGTTCAGATGGAAGGCGACTTCGCCCGCCAGCAACTGTTCGAACTGTTTCAGTTTGTCGGTGCTCGTGACTGTGCGGGGTGCCTGGTCGTAGAGCAGGCGGTGCATGTGCGGCTGGGTGGTGTGCAGGCGGGCGACCGCGCTGATCAGCGGTCGCACGGTCTCGGCCAGAGGTGGTTGGTCACTGCGCAATTGGGCTGCTTCGGCCAACAAGTCTGCGGCGCCGTCGAGCAGGTGGCGTTCGGCGAGCGCATAGGGCAGCGCGTCCTTGTTGGGGATGTAGTGGTAGAGCGTCCCGATCGACACTCCGGCCAGTTCGGCGACCTTGTTGGTGGTGGTCGCGGCGTAGCCGTACTGGTGGAAAAGTCGAGCAGCCGCGTCGAGGATCGCGTCGAAGGTGTACTCCGACCGCTGCTGGCGCGGGGTTTTGCGTGGGGTCGACATGGTCTCCCGAAACCGAGTTGTCAGAACCGAGGATTGCTCGAATCATTGCTACATGCACGACTCCTACCTGGCATTTCTTCCCGATGATCTCCGAACTGGCCCGGAACTACGACCCGAGCCGACCTGGTGGCAGTGGCAGGGCATACGCGTCCACATCGAGCGTGTGCGCCGAGCAGACGCCCTGGTGCGGATGTTGTTGGTACACGGTGGTGGCGGGCACGCGGCGGTGATGTGGCCGTTCGCAGTATTGGCGGCAAGGTTGGGCTTCGAGGGAGTGGTGCCCGACCTGCCGGGATACGGCCACACCGAGGTGAGATCAGCTGCCCCGGTAAGCCATTCGGACTGGGTCGACTGTGTCGCCGATCTGGTGCGGGTCGAGAAAGCCACCGATCCGCGCCCACTGGTCGTGTTCGGGGCCAGCATGGGCGGAATGCTCGCCTACGAGGCCGCGGCTCGTACCGGCATGGTCGATGCGATCGCGGTCACCTGCCTGCTCGACCTCCGCTTGCCCAGGACTCGTCGTGCTATCGGCCGATTCGGCTGGCTCGGACACCACGGCGCGCGGCTGCTCCTTCCGGTGTTCGACAGGATTCGTGTACCAATGAGACTGGTGGCCAACATGACCGCGATGTCCAACCGCGCCGAACTCACTGCCACGGCCATTGCCGATCCACGAGGCGGAGGTGCCTGGATGTCGCTGGGGTTCTTGCGGACCTACCTGAGATCAGCGCCGTTCGTCGAACCGGAAGACTTCACCGCCTGCCCGGTGTGGCTGCTCCACCCCGGTGCCGACCGCTGGACGCCACTGGCCATCAGCGAGCCGTTCTTCGATCGGATTGCCGCGCCGAAACACCTTGTCATCCTCGACGAAGCAGGTCACTACCCGGTGGAAGATCCCGGAATTGGCCAACTCGTGGCGGCGCTGGCAGGCATCTATCGCGAAGTCGCACCCGCCATCTGACCGACCGCGCTACCTCCCAGAACAAGATTGGCGCATTCAAACGCCATGTAATCGGCATGAGCGTGCGTTCGGTCGACGCCAGAACGGCACTGCCGGTTGATCCTCGGTCCCCTATGCCCGCAGGTTCGGCCGGTGCGGGAAGTGGCGTTTTGGTGCGTTGGCCGCCGAGCGCTGCGATCCGGTGCCAGGGGTGCCTACTTCGATCGGGCGGGGTGGGTGTCGGCGCGGGCGTCGTATTCGGCGCGGGCGGCGTCGATGTGGGTCAGGTGGGTGAGGCTCCACTCCATCAGGGGTGCGGTGGCTTCGCGGAGGGTTCTGCCCATGGATGTGAGCTCGTAGCTGACGTGGGGTGGCATGACGTTGTGGACGGTGCGGGTGAGGATTCCGTCGCGTTCCAGGTCGCGCAGGGTGACGGTGAGCATGCGTTGGCTGATGCCGTCGATCTCGCGTTTGAGTTCGGTGAAGCGGCGTGGACCGTGCCGGAGATTGCGCACGATCAGCAGCGACCACTTGTCCCCGACGATGGCGAGGACTTCCCGGCTGCGGCATGAATTGTCCTGGGGCTCAGGCTCGCTGCCCGTCGTGGTCATGGTTACCTCCAAGGAACCGGGGCACGGAAAAGTGCCTTATTGCTCGAGGCATATCGAGCGATCACCATTGATTGCGGTTCCTAAACCGTACTGGGTTACGGATGGTAACTGTCATCGTTTCGCGCACTACTCGCCTCGAGAAGAAGGATCACTACAACCATGTCTACATTTCTGCTGGTCCACGGCGCTTGGCACAGTGGTCGGTGCTGGGATCGGGTGGTGCCGCTACTGGAGTCGGCCGGACATCGAGTGCTCGCACCGTCGCTGACCGGTTACGGCGACAAGGCGCATCTACTCGGTCCCGATGTAGGGCTCGACACGCACGTCGAGGACATCGTCACACTGATCGACGAACAAGACCTCGACGAGCTGATCCTGGTCGGGCACAGCTACGCGGGACTCGTCATTTCCGCTGTGGCCAACCAGATTCCGGAACGGATCGCGCATCTGGTCTATCTCGATGCGATGGTCCCGCAGGACGGTGAGACCGCGGTCGACGTCCAACCCATCACCCGAAACCTGATCGAACTCGCCGCGCAGTCCGAGAGCGGGTGGCGAGTGCCGCCGCTGCCGGAGATGCCACCGCCTTACGGCCTGTTCGGGGTCACCGATCCGGCGGATGTCGCCTGGCTGCGTGAGATGCTCTCGGATCAACCGGTGCGCTGCCTTCAGCAACCGGTCCGGCTGGACAACCCGGCCGCGAACGCAATCCCGCGCACCCATATCCACTGCGTCGGCGCGAAGCCGTCGGGCATCACCCGGCGGCCCGTTCCAGCGTTGCAGCCCAACGGTTCTCCGTCCGAGGTGTGGGAGTTGCCGACCGGCCACGACTGCATGATCACTATGCCCGTCGAGCTCAGTGAACTGCTGCTGAAGCTCGGCGCCTAGCGCCGCCCGCGACGCTGATTCGCATCGGTCCCATCCGGCACGCTGGTGCTCAACGGAATTCATAGCCTGAAGACCTTGCCGATAACGGAGTCTGAGGCCTGCGTCTCGTCTATCAGAGGGCTCGGTGCGCTCGCATGGACCGATACCTCTGCCCAGAACACGAAACCGGCAACGATGTAGTCGCAATCGTTTTCGCTGTTGAGGTGGAACATGTGCGCGTCGCGCCACTCCCCGCCGACCCTACGCGCCTCCGCGTTCATTGCATCGGGCTCCGCGATGGTCACTCGAAGGCCGTCGTAGTGATCTGCGACTTGGATACGCGAGACGTCCTGAAATAGCACGTCGAAGGTTCTGGGCAGATCCTCGGACTCGCGATTCCGCAGAAATCCACGCAGCAAAAACTTGCTGTGGCCCACGTCGATGCTCCACGGACGGAACCGTCCGCGCAGGACAATCGGCAGAGATCGTCGTTCGAACTCGAAGGTCATATCACCAGCCTCCTGCGGTCGAGCCCGGTCTTCATCGCCGAAGAAGGTGTGTATCCGCGTCCGATATCTTCGTGGTCGGAGCGCTATTTGATCGCCAGCCACCGCTGAAGGATCTGCGCGACGGTCGCCTGCTTTTGCTTGATGTCGTCGAGGTCATCGAAGCTCAAGATTCCGCGGATATCGGAGACCCACTGCACCAGTCCGGACGGATCTTCCATGACGGGAGCGGCCTTCTTGTCTTCCTTGCGAGTCGAGCCCATGTGCAGGATGAGCTGCACCTTGTCGTCCTTGTTCTTCAGGTTGAAGGTCACCCGATCCTCACCGTCCAGGACGTAGCTGGGTGCACTCCATTTGACGTGTTCTACAAGGCTCGGCTCGGTCACCAATATGATCGATTGCAGGGCCGTGACCTGCTCTCCGCGATCGGCGTCCAACTCGTTCAGGATGTCAGCTACCGAACCGGTCTTGGCCATAGCCGAATAGTAGCTGAGCGACTGGCTGACCGGCCGAACCCCGACACAGGAGAACCCTTGCCATCCAACCTGGCTTTGAAGGCAATGAACATCGTGCACCGCAGCTTGCTCGGGGTGAGCGGCGGGAAGTTGGGCAATTCCTTCAGCGGCATGCCATCGCTGGAACTGACCACGATCGGCCGGAAGTCGGGACGCCCGCACAGCGTGATGCTTACCGCCCCGCTGGTCGAAGGCGACACGATCGTCGTAGTGGCGTCCCGCGGTGGCGATCCGATCCACCCGGCGTGGTACCTGAATCTGCGAGATCAGCCCGAGGTCGACGTGTCCTTCCGCAGCGGCCCCCGCCGACCCATGACCGCCCGGACGGCCTCTCCGGAGGAGCGAGCCGAGCTGTGGCCGAAAGTAACCGCGAAATACAACGTCTACGCCGGCTATCAGCAGCGCACCACTCGCGAAATTCCACTGGTCCTGCTGACCCCACGCAACTGAACAGATCCAACGCCGCCCCGGATCGGCACGGCCGGTGGATCTTCCGCCGTCCCACGCCGGCCAATTCGGTCAGCGTGGGACTCGGCAGGTGCGGGCATCGCTGCTCAATGCGGCGCGTAACCATTGGGGCGCAAGAGCTTCGGCGTTCGTGGCGAGTTGCCACAGTGCCCATTCGGCATGTCTCGCATCTTGAAAGGTGACCTGTAGTCGCAGCCAGCCATCCGTGTCGGTTTCTTCGGCACGGACTGCCAGTGCGGTGCTCACGCCACCGAAATCGCGACCTGGTACAAAGCGACATCCTGAGGCTTGCAGCTGGTAAATCGGCATTTGTTCATGCGCCGCTAGCAGGGGTGTCGTCGGCGTTCCTCTCCCCCAAGGGAAGTAGTGGGAGGTGGGTGGTCAGGCAGAACGGGTGTCCGGCCGGGTCCAGTAGCACGCGCCAGCGGTGGGGTCCGGGCTGTTCGTCGGCGAGGCGGGCGCCCAGTCGCAGGGCTTCTTGTTCGCCGATGTCCAGGTCGGTCACGGTGAGGTCGAGGCGGATGTGGGTTGGGGTGGTGCCGTCGGGCCAGGTCGGTGGTTGGTAGTCACAAACTGCGCATCCATTACGCCGCACCCGATCAAACCCCGATGTGGCGCACGATCAACCCGATCGGCCTGGTCACGGTGCGAGACATGGGCTACTTGCTGGCCACGAAATCCGGTTCGGATCGCACCTACCGGCTCTCGCGGATCCGGGCCGCCGAACAACTTGCCGAACCCGCGCAGCGGCCGGACCGGGTCGATCTGGATCGGGCCTGGCACGAACGCAGCACACAGTTCCGTACCAGCGGCGACCACGTCACCGTGCTGGTGCGGGTGAATCCGGCACGGCGGGAAGAACTATTGCTACTCGGCGGAGAGATCGTGTACCGCGAGGACACCATGGCCGTAGTCCACACCCCACGCGGCGTGATCTCCATGATCCGAACCCCGGCGGCCCAGAAGGTCGCCAGTTCGAGCTCGTCGGCGCAGTTCAGCGAGATGAGAGCTAGCTCAGCGATAGCCATTTGTTCGATATTACGGTGGCCGGCAATACCCTGATATCGGCGGCATGGTGCATTGAAACAGCTTGTGACGGAGTCGAATTGGGCGGCCCGTACCCGAAACACAAGTTCAGCAATGTAAATCGTGGCATTTCCGATTCCGTTGTCGACTTACCCGGAGGGGTCAGCGTCGCGGCTCAGACTGGTGGCGAAGCGACGTTTGTAGTCGGTAGGGGTGAGACCGAGGTGGCGGGCGAAGGCGCGGCGCAGGGATTCGTCGCTGCCCAGGCCGCTGCGACGGGCGGCGGCGGTGACGCTGTGCCCGTGCAGGATCAACTGCTGAGCCAAGTCGAGACGTACGCGTTCGATCCAGCGTGCGGGGGTGGTGCCCAGTTCGGCGTGGAACAGGCGGGTGATCTGGCGCGGGCTCAGGGCCGCAGTCGCTGCGAGAGTGGTGGCGCTGTGATCGGCGGCGGGGTCGGCGTGGACAGCGTCGATGATGGTGCGCAGGGCCAAGGTTCGCGGCGGAGGTGTGCGTAGCGCGGCCGAGAATTGCGATTGGCCACCGGGGCGTTGCAGATAAACCACCAGCTCTTGGGCGATCGTGCGGGCGAATTCAGGGCCGTGGTCGTGTTCGACCAGTGCCAGTGCCATGTCGATTCCGGCGCTGATGCCTGCCGAGGTGAGGTAGCGGCCGTCACTGATGTGCAGCGCGTCCGTCACGACATCGACGTCGGGGTAACGGTGCGCCAGGGTGCGGGCATGTCGCCAGTGCGTGGTGGCGCGCCGGCCGGCCAATAGCCCGAGTTCGGCCAGCACGAACGTGCCGGTGCATACCGAAGCAACCCGGGAGGCGGTGGCGGCCAGCGAGCGTGCGGCCTCGAGCACCGCGACCTCGGCGCCATGCTCCGCCAGTTGATCACCCCCGGGAACCACGAGTGTGTCGATCTCGCCGGCGTCGGAGACAGCGATCGTCGCCAGCGGGATCCCCGACGAGGTCCGCACCGATCCACCCTGCGGTGAGAGCAGCATCGTTTCGTAGAACCTACTGGCCTCGTGCAGGACTTCGACCGGTCCGGCGACGTCGAGCAGGGTGACCTGGTCGAAGACGAGAAAACCGACCCGATGTGTCATGTCTGAATCTGTGGTTCATTTGTCACTTTGGACATGGTGGGAGTGTAGTGCGCCCCGGCAGAGTGAAGAGGTCGACCACGATCGAAGGAGGACAGCAGTGAGCCCAGAAATGATCGACGGGATAACGATCCCCGGCACGGATACCCCCGCGGCCGGCGCCGCGTGGGAGGTTGCGCGCCACTACTATTCACCGGCACTGCTGAATCACTGCGTGCGCTCCTTCCACTGGGCAGCAGCCCTCGCGAACGAGGAGGGCCTCACTGTCGACACCGAGTTGCTGTATGTCGCAGCACTGTTCCATGACATCGGCCTGGTCCCCCAATTCGATGCTTTCGCTGTCGATTTCGAAGACGCCGGCGGGCACGTCGCGAGAGTATTCGCCACCGGCGCAGGCTGGTCCCCCACACGGGCGCAGCGCTTGCACGAGATCATCGTCGCGCACATGCAAGACACCGTCGATGCCGGCTCCGACCCTGAAGGGCATCTGCTCGAACGCGCCACAGGCATCGACATCTCCGGCCGCGAGGTCGACCTGCTGCCCGCGAACACCCGCGCCTCGGTGCTGTCGCGGTGGCCACGCCTGGGCCTGGTCGAGGAATTCACCCGCTGTTTCGAACATCAAGCCGTCCGCAAACCCCACAGCACCGCCGCAATAGCGATACGCAATGGACTGGCAGGCAAACTCCGCAACAACCGGCTCAACAGCGCAACCGACTCCACCGCCCTGTCATAGCGAGGCACGACACACCCTCGGCCGCAAACGAATTACTCCGGCGCCAGTACATTCCCACTTGAGGGCTCCCCCACGACGTTTCCGGGTTCGCCCACTCGATTCAACGCGTTTCCCGAGATCTGAACCGGTTTGCGGTGGCATCCTACGCATGCTTAAGTCTCGGCTGTGCGTTACTTGAGCTTTCGTTCGACGACTGTGTTCGCGTATTTCGGTGGTATCGCCCGATGACCGTCGATGGTGTTGCGGCAGAACCGGTCCCGCAGGTCGAACAACCGGTACGTGACCGTGGGGGCAGGCTCGAGTTCCTGGATGCGCTGCGTGGCTTGGCGGCCTTGGCGGTGGTGATTCAACATTCGGCGGAACGACTGTGGCCCGGGTATTTCGGGTTCTCACAGCAGCACTTCGGGCTCGGTCAGTTCGGCGTTTTCGTCTTCTTCCTGGTGAGCGGCTTCATCATTCCGGCATCACTGGAGCGCGGGCGGTCGCTGGGCGCGTTCTGGGTGGGACGGTTCTTCCGGCTCTACCCGTTGTACTGGGCCTGCCTGATCGCGGCGATGATCCTGCATTCGATACATCGCTACGAGCTTCCGACGGATTTCCTGTCCCACCCGGTGCTCAACTTCTTCAACAACCTCACCATGATGCAGTTCTTCCTGGGTGGTCCCGGCATCCTGATCGTGGGCGCCTCCTGGTCGCTGGCTTACGAATTGGCGTTCTACCTGTTCCTGTCGCTGCTGCTGGTCGCCGGGCTCAACCGCCGCTCGGTGCCGCTGGCTATCCTGGCGCTCTGCCTGATCGCTCCGGGAGCGGGACTGCCGCCCGCGCTGCTCAATGGATCCTCTGCCAACGCCATCACCCGTTCGATAGTCGTGGTCGCAACGATTCTGGTCGCAGTGGTGTTCGCCCGCCTGGCCGCCGACCGCCGCGCGGCCATCGCCGCGGTCGTGCTCGCGGTCATCGCCGTTCCGCTGGTGCTCAACCAGCCCGGCGAATCCGTGTTGACCTTCGGATATTTCGCGACCATGTTCGTCGGCACCGTGCTCTACCGGATGACCGCGGGCGAGATCCGCCGGTGGCGCGGATGGGCGGTGTTCTGGTTCGCCGTGTTCGTGATCTTCGGGATCAGCACGTTCATCCAGCCCTACCAGGACTCGGCGAGCGGCCTGTGGGTCCACTGGATCAAGCAGCCCTCCACCATCATTCCCGCCTACCTGTTGTTCGCGGGCGCGTTGTTGTTGCGCCGCCACTCCTTCCCGCGCCCGCTGTTGTTCCTCGGCCGGATCAGCTACTCCCTCTACCTCGTTCACGCGCTCATTCTCGACGCCCTGCCGCACTGGACGAGATCCGTCGCCGGCATCCCCGCACAGTGGCTCACCTTCGGTGGCTGGGTGATCGCCTCGCTGCTGCTCGCGACGGTGACCTACCGCATGATCGAGAAGCCTTCTCACGCCCTCGGTCATCGAATGATCGCCAGAATGGATGCCCGCAAACGCGCCGCCTAGTTCGACTGGTCGATGATAGTCACGACGCGTGCCCCACTGATCGCGGCAGTCAGGAGGATTCCGAACATGGTGGTCCCTACACGACGGCCGGCAGTGCCGGAGGCGGACTGCGCGACCGCCGTATCTGTCGGCTGCCAGGGGGAAGGGACCGTTTCGGAGCTGTTTTTGCCAGCAGGATGGGACCACCTCGTTTGCCACTGATGGGACCACCTGACTAGC
>NZ_JBIRVQ010000027.1:0-94335 GCF_044386975.1 Nocardia sp. NPDC020380
CATTCCGTCCGGTCGGATACCACTGTCCGCGCCAGTCGCGACCCTCGTGCCGACGGAAAAACACGACGAACGCACTACTTTGCCGCTAATCGCGCGGACCGAACCGGCCAGCGCTGGCGGGCCGAAGATCAACGGACTGAGCCGATCTGAGGCAGGGCGGCACGTCCTGCGCTGGCAGCCGAATGCGAAATCCCGGTCGTTGGACAGGTAGAGGCGTTCGGGAATGGTGTCGTCGGTATAGCCGTCGAGGCTGACTGCGACGGAGAGCACTACGTATGGTCGAGCCAACCTTCCGCCCTCCAAGCGGTGAAGGCGTCGCGGAACTCGGCGATGCCGGTTTGCTTGCTGTCGGGATCGATCATGCCCGACAGTTCGCGGACCTTGTTCAGGATGCGAGCCGACCTGGTACCGATGCCGATCTCGAGGGCGCATCGCCCCGCCGCGGCGGCTGGCTCGATCTCACCGGCGGCCATGTACGAGACCGCGGTGCGGGCGAGATAAACGCCCCTGTCTCGTGGGAATCCCGGCTGCATCCGAGACATCGCATCAGTGAATTGCCTTGTGGCTCGAGAGTGTGCGCCTGTCTCGGCGAATGTGTGCGCCTGGTAGGCGTCGATGTAGGAGTCGTCGAGGAACATGCCCCATTTCGGGTCATCGACGGCGATCGCCACGATCGCACGCGCGGCGTCATACGTGCGCGCGCTATCTGGTGAATCTCCGGCGAGTGCCAGCGCGTGAGCCCGGAATGTCAGTGCGGCGGCGGAGAACAGCGAGTCGTGTGGCGCGCTGCGGTGGGCGGCGTCGGCGAGTTCCTTGGCCTCGCCCGCATCGCCCTGGTCGCAGGCGAGCTGGCTCATGCGAACCAGCGACAATCCGATGTAGTAGTCGTCCGCGAGCTGGTGGGACCACTGCAGAGCCTTCGCGGCCCAGTGCTGCGCGTTCACGAAGTCGCGCTGGTCTTGATATTGCCACGCAGCGGTTTCGGCGAACATGGCCTGCATCCGGAGAAGCCCGCGAGCGTCGCCGACCTTGGCCCGCCTCAACTCACCGAGCAGGGCCAGGCTGTCGAGGACATGGGGCAAGGTCCGGGCCGCGCCGTAGAGGTTGTCCGATTCGATCAGCGACATCCGCATCGAGTCGAAATGCGCGACATGATCGAGTGAGGTATCGGTGAACATCGAGGCCAGTGCTCTACTGCCGGAGGTGCTTCGGCCGGTGGCGACTGTTGCTGTCGCTGCGGATCCGATGACCCCGGCGCCGATTCCGAGGACGAACCTGCGGCGTGACACGGCCACTAGCACCACCTCCCCTGTGAGGGTACGGGCCGATACGATCACGCAATCGTCCTCGTCGGCACCAGATCCGGGCTGCCCTTCGAGAGTCTGCGGTACGGCAGGTTCGACAGCGGCAGGGGCATTGCGGATCGCCCAGAACCGTTGTACCGCAGCAGTATCCGCAGCGCCGAGCTTCTGATCCAGGCGCTCGGCGTAGTCGGGTCTGAGCGTGATGTCCTCGAGTCGGTACCGAGTACGCGCACATCAATCTCCGGTCCTACCGAAAGCGGGTAGCGACGGCGACGGCCGAGGAGAAGGGGATCGACGCCGCGGGGCTGCAGCTCAATCATGTTCTGGGTTCGCGAGTGACCGCCGAGCATTACGTGGAGAAGCCGCGTGACGTCCCGGACAACCGCGACGTGCTCAACGCCTACGTCGCGTGAGGAGTTGGAAGAAGTGCGCTCAGAAGTTGGTGAGAAGTTGGAAAGACGTCAAATAAGCAAGAAGGCCCAGGCGAGAGAAAACTCTCTGGCCTGGGCCTTGTGGGGTGGCTGACGGGACTCGAACCCGCGACACCCAGGATCACAACCTGGTGCTCTACCAGCTGAACTACAGCCACCATTGCCGGTAACTTCCGGCGCGGTAGAGCTTAACGTGTATCGGCTGTGAGTGCCTAATCGGCTGGTTGGGGCGGGTTTTACGGGTGTTCGGCGGGGGTGGCGAGGTCGGCTGCTACGGCGGCTATCTCGGCGGTGGAGGGGCCGGGGGCGGGGACGAAGGCGGTGCGGCGGTAGTACTGGAGTTCGCGGATGGATTCTTTGATGTCGGCGAGGGCTCGGTGGGCGAGGCCCTTTTCGGGCTGGCCGAAGTAGATGCGGGGGTACCAGCGGCGGGCCAGTTCCTTGATGGAGCTGACATCGATCATGCGGTAGTGCAGGTGCGCGTCCAGGGTCGGCATGTCGCGGGCGATGAAACCGCGGTCGGTGGCGATGGAGTTGCCGGCCAGCGGCACGGTGCGCGGGGTGGGGACGTACTGCTTGATGTAGTCGAGGATCTGCTGTTCGGCCTCGGCGACGGTGATGGTGGAGCGGCGGACCTCGTCGGTGAGCCCGGAGCGGGCGTGCATATCGGTCACCACCGGCGGCATCGAAGCCAGCGCGGCGTCGTCGGCGTGGATCACGATGTCCACGCCCTCACCGAGAATATTGAGATCACTGTCGGTCACGAGGGCGGCCACCTCGATCAGCTTGTCGCTGTCGAGCCGCAGGCCGGTCATCTCGCAATCCATCCACACCACGTACTTGTCGCTCACCGTGGTCAGCGTAGACGCTCGGCCGCGTCGCACCGGCGCACCCGGCCGCGTCGGGCCTGCTTTCCGTAGCAACCGCGCAGTATCGTTGCCACATCCCCCGCGCAAACAGGGCGGTCGGCATGTTGGCAAGGCAGTTCGCAGAGCAAATCGTTCGCAGGCAGTCGCAGTTGGCAGAGCAGACGGAGGAAGCGCGATGACCACCCCGCAGGAGAAAGCAGCGGCGGCACGGAAGGCGGCGGAGGAGGCAGCGCGGATCGCCGCCGAGGCTGCGGCCGAAGCCGAAGCGGCCGAGAAGGAAGCCGCGGATCAGGAAGCGGCGGACAAGGCGCAGGCCGACGCCGCCGCGGCACAGCAGGATTCGGGCAGCGCCGCCGCGACCAAGACCGGCGCCAAGAGCGGCACGAAAGCCACTGCCGCGGAGAGTAATTCAGGCGACAAGGCCGAAGCGGCCGCCCAGGAGATCGCGGCCGGGTACGCCATGGAAGGACTGGCGCTGGAGCTGGGCACCGTCATCGTGGACGGCCAGGTGCATCCGGATGCGCGCGTGCGCATTCCGATGAAGACCATGAACCGGCACGGCCTGGTGGCCGGCGCGACCGGTACCGGTAAGACCAAGACCGTGCAGGGCATCGCCGAGCAACTCTCGGCCGCGGGCGTGCCCGTGGTGCTGGCCGATATCAAGGGCGACCTGTCGGGCCTGGCGCAGCCGGGCACCTCCAATGACAAACTGCTGGCCCGCGCCCAGGAGACCGGCGACCCGGACTGGAAACCGCAGGGCTACCCGTGCGAGTTCGTCTCCCTCGGCACCGAGGGCATCGGCATCCCGATCCGCGCCACCATCACCGCGTTCGGCCCGATCCTGCTCAGTAAGGCGCTGGGGCTCAACGAAACTCAGGAATCCACCCTCGGGCTGATCTTCCACTGGTCGGACCAGAACGGCTTCCCGCTGCTGGACCTGAAGGACCTGCGTGCCGTCATCCAATTCCTCACCAGCCCGGAGGGTAAGGAAGATCTCAAGGGCATCGGCGGCGTGTCCGCGACCACCGCGGGCGTGATCCTGCGCGCACTGGTCAATCTGGAGGCCGACGGCGGCGACACCTTCTTCGGTGAGCCGGAACTGGATCCGGCCGATCTCATGCGCACCGCGGGCGGGCAGGGCGTCATCACGCTGTTCGAGCTGGGCGCGCAGGCCTCGCGGCCGCAGATGTTCTCCACCTTCCTCATGTGGGTGCTGGCGGATCTCTTCCAGACCCTGCCCGAGGTCGGCGATATGGACAAACCCAAGCTGGTCTTCATCTTCGACGAGGCGCACCTGCTGTTCAACGGCGCGTCCAAGGCGTTCCTGAACCAGGTCGAGCAGACGGTGAAACTGATCCGCTCCAAGGGCGTCGGCGTGTTCTTCTGCACCCAGTTGCCCACGGACATACCGAATCAGGTGCTCTCCCAGCTGGGTGCGCGCGTGCAGCACGCCTTGCGCGCGTTCACGCCGGAGGATCAGGCGGCGCTGTCCAAGACGGTCCGCACCTACCCGAAGACGGCCACCTACGATCTCGAAAAGGCCTTGACCTCACTGGGTATCGGTGAGGCCATCGTCACGGTGCTGTCGGAGAAGGGTGCGCCCACCCCGGTGGCGTGGGCGCGCATGCAGCCGCCGCGCTCGCTCATGGACACCATCGGGGATGACGGAATCCGGGCTCGCGCACAGCAATCCACGCTGTACGGCAAGTACGGGACCACCGTCGACCGGGATTCGGCCTACGAGATCCTGAACGAGAAGCTGGCGGCGGCCGCCGATCAGCAGGCCGCGGAGGCCCCGGCGAAGCCCACGCGTGCGGCCAAGGCCGCCCCGGTGGACGAGTCGGTGGCCGAGAAGATCGTGAACAATCCGGCGTTCAAGAACTTCCTGCGGTCGGCCGCCACCGTGGCCGGGCGCGAGATCGGCCGCAGCCTCTTCGGCACCCGGAAACGGTAGCGACTCCGACCGATAGGGCTCAGTGCCCGATATCCCGGCACATGAGGTCGTCGATGGTTTCGCGGCGGACCAGTTCACGGCACTGGCCGTCGCGGACCGCGACGATCGGCGGGCGGCCGACGCCGTTGTAGGACGACGCCAGACTGTGGTGATAAGCGCCGGTGCAGGGCATGGCCAGCACCTCACCGGGCCGCAGATCCACCGGCAGCCGCACATCGTGGGCCAGGATGTCACCGGCCTCGCAGTAGCGTCCCGCGATGGTGGCCGTCATGTGCGGGCCGGACGGATGCCGGTTCGCCACCACCGCGTCGTAGCGGGCGCCGTAGAGCGCCACCCGCGGGTTGTCGCACATGCCGCCGTCGACCGTCACGTAGGTGTGCCCGCCCTCGACATGCTTGACCGACAGCACCCGGTACAGGGTGACGCCGGCCCGCGCCACGATCGCGCGGCCGGGCTCCAGGGCGATACGCGGGCGCGGGAAGCCGTGCCGCTGGCAGGCCGCGTCGAGCGAATCCTCCACGATGTCGGACAGTTCCGGCAGATTCATTTCCGCGTCGCCGCTGCGGTACGCGACCGCATGCCCGCCGCCGAGATCCAGATCGGTCAGCGTGACGCCGAATTCGTCACGGATGCGGGCCATCTCACCGATCATGCGGCGCACGGCCTCGCCGTAGGGGAAGGTGTCGTAGATCTGCGAGCCGATATGGCAGTGCAGGCCGACGAGTTCCAGATTCGGTTGCCGCACAATACGATCCACCGCCTCCTTGACCGCGGTGCTGCCGATCGGGAAGCCGAACTTCTGATCGGTGACGCCGGTGCGGACGGCGGGATGCCCGTGCACGTCGATATCGGGAGTGACGCGCAATAGGACGCGCTGCGGGCGTTCCGCCAGCGCGGACAGCAGGGTGATCTCGGTGAGCGAGTCGACCACGATGCGGCCGACCCCGGCATTGATCGCCTTCTCCAGCTCACCGAACGGTTTGCCGTTGCCGTGCAGCACGATCTTCGCGGGATCCACCCCGGAAGCGAGTGCCACGGCGAGTTCGCCGGCCGAGCACACGTCGAGCGAGAGGCCCTCGGCGGCGATCCATTCGGCCACGGCGCGGGTCAGCAGTGCCTTGCCCGCATAGATGATCTCCGCCTCCGGGAACCACTTCTGGTAGGCCTGACAGCGGCTGCGCACCTCGCCTTCGTCCAGCACATAGGTGGGTGTGCCGTACTGGTCGGCTATATCCGCGAGGGCCACGCCGCCGACGGTGATTCGCCCGTCGGCGTCGTAGTGGGTTTCACGCGGCCAGACCGTCGAGTCGAGGCGGGGAACGATGCCCCCCTCGCGCAACGACGGGAATATCTCGAGCAGCGTCAAGGTGTGTCTCCCTGTGGGCGTCCCCGCTTTCTTTTATGCGGGGTCTATTCAGGAGTACGCCCGTACGGGTAGCCGGTACACCTGTGGCTACGCGGCCTTGACGAGGGGGCCGAAGATCCTTACGCGTTATTGATCAGCCGACCGACTCAGGGAGTGAAAGGGGCGGGGCTAAGCCCCCGAAAACCCCTTTAGCTGCCCAGTTTCTTGTAAGCCGCCCCGGCGACGACGGAGGTGATCGAGCGCGGACCGAACTGTCCGGCGATGCTCATACCCTTGCTGATCAGGCCCGGAACCACGCGCATCTTGTTGCGGGCGAGCGCGTCGATGGTGATTTTGGCGGTGTGAGCGGCGGTGACCCAGATGAACTCCGGGATCTTGTTGCCCATCTCCTCCTGGTCCGGGTTGTCCGTGCGGACCGGGCCGGGGGCCAGCAGGGTGACATTGACGCCGGTGCCCTTGAGTTCGCCGCGCAGCGACTCGGAAAAGGTGTTGGTGAACGCCTTGCTGGCGGCGTAGGTGGTGTTGTTCGGGATCGGCATATTGCCCGCCGCCGAACCGGTGATCAGGATGCCGCCGGAGCGACGCTCCAGCATGCCGGGCAGCACGGCCAGCGAAAGATCGTGCACCGCAACGGCATTCAGTTCCATGATGGCCCGCTCGTACTCGAGATCGAGCTTGGCCAGCGGACCGAAGGTGGCCACGCCGGCATTGTTGCAGAGGATGGCGATATCGCGGGCGGCCAGTTCCTTGGCCAGCGGCGCGCGCTGTTCGCGGTCCGACAGGTCGACCGCGCGCACTTCGGCGGTGATGCCGTACCGGTCGGTCAGCCGCTGCGCCAGTTCGGTGAGGAGATCGCCGCGGCGGGCGACCAGGATCAGCGAGTAGCCGCGCGAGGCGAGTTCCTCGGCGAGAGCGGTTCCGATGCCCGAGGAGGCTCCGGTGACGACGGCACGATTATCGGCTGTGGGTGCAGGCAGGCTCACGATTGCTGAGCCTACCCACTACCGGCCCGCGGCAGGGCGGAGCGTCCCCGACGCACGCTCCGACCGCACCGGCTCAGCGAATGGTTAGCCGGTGCACTGCGAGTCGAGGATGACGGCGCTGCTGGGATCGGCGCTGCCCAGGCTCACCAGCAGCGGGTTCGGGTCCGGGCCGGTGGCCGCGATGGCATTGCGCTCGGCCTCGGCCAGGCTGTTGCCCAGCGCCCAGTACATGTGGCCGTCGCGGTCGGCGATGGCGGCGCAGCCATTGGACCAGCGCACCTGGACGGTGCATTCCGGATGGCCGCACTCCTGCATGGCGCGGTTGTCGGCGCCACCCTGGTCCGGGAAGTTCCAGCCGGTGCCGACCAGAATGGAGTCGCCGTCGATGACCAGGGCCATCGAGCCGTACAGGTCCTCGGCGTGCGCGGTGCCCATACCGGCGGCGAGCAACGCGGCGGCCGCCGTGCCGAACACGCCGGCGGCGGCCTTACGAGACAGGTTCATAGAGAATTTCTCCCCCAGTTCGAAAAAGTAAATGCCCCAAGATCATTGCAGGGAGATACGACAAAAACTTCAGTCGGGGGTGGCCGGGGAGTGCGCTGTATCGGTCATCGAATCGGTCACTCCCCGTCCGGGTTCGGTTCGGGGGCCGTCAGTTCCGGGGTTTGGGCTCCATGAAGGCGATTCCCCAGCCGACATGCCCGTGCCAGACGCTGGCGATTCGCCCGCCCTGCACCGCCGGCTTGGGATCGCCGATCGGTCCGCCGGCCGCGCGCACCGCCGCCACCGTGGCATCCAGGTCGGGGCTCATGAACGCGACGCCCGAAAGCGCCGGTGGCCGTGCTCCGGCGCCCACGGTCTCGATGAACGCCTCACCGACCCGATAGAACGCCATCTCGGGGCCCTCCGGGCCGCGCGGGAAGAACCGCCGGCGCGGCGGAATGCCCAGCACGGCGGAAAGATTCGTGACAGCGGTGTCGAGGTCGGGAACCCAGTACACGACGTGGTCGACGAACGAGACGGCATTCGAGTGCTTGCCGTCGAGCTCGGATCCAGGCGCGCCGGAATCCGATTCGAGGTACGGCACGCCCAATTCGGCCGGAGCGGCGTGGATTTCGTCGAAGCCCCAGGCGGCCGCACCGACGACGCACTCGACGTGGCCGATGCGGAAGCGCCCGCCGGTGACGGTGAAACCCAGTGCCGCCCAGGCCTGCTCGTCTCCGGGCAGGCCCAGGCGGGTGAGGTTCGGCATTACAGGGACGCCGCCAGCCGGGTGCCCTGGTTGATGGCGCGCTTGGCGTCGAGCTCGGCGGCCAGGTCCGCGCCGCCGATGAGGTGCACGGTCACGCCCGCGGTCTGCAGCGGTTCGTGCAGATCGCGCACCGATTCCTGACCGGCGCACAGGATCACGTTGTCGCATTCGACGACGGTGGGGCGCTGCCGCTTCTCGCCGAAGCTGATGTGCAGGCCCTTGTCGTCGATGCGCTCGTAGTTGACGCCACCGATCTGCTCCACGCCCTTGGCCTTCACGGCGGCCCGGTGCACCCAGCCGGACGTCTTGCCCAGATCCTTACCGAAAGAGGACGACTTGCGCTGCAGTAGTACGACTTCCCGGGCGGCGGGGGAGGTCTTGGGGGTGGTGACGAAGCCGGGGACGTTCGGATCGTCGGAGACGCCCCACTCTTCCTTCCACTCGTCCAGCTTGAGGCTGGGATGGCCTTCCACGGTGAGGAATTCGCTCACGTCGAAGCCGATGCCGCCCGCGCCGATGACCGCGACCTTCTTGCCGACCGGCTTGCTCTCGCGTACCAGTTCGGCGTAGGTGAGGACCTTCGGGTGATCGATGCCCGGGATGTTCGGGATGCGCGGCTTCACGCCGGTGGCGAGAATGACCTCGTCGTAGCCGCCGTCGATGAGCTGTTGCGCGGTGGCCTTCGTCTCGAGATGCACACGCACGCCGGTGATTTCGAGCTGGCGGCGGTAGTAGCGGATGGTCTCGCTGAACTCTTCCTTGCCCGGGATGCGGCGCGCGATGTCGAACTGGCCACCGATCTTGTCATCGGCCTCGAACAGATCCACGTGATGCCCGCGCTGGGCCAGGCTGACCGCCGCCGAGAGTCCGGCCGGGCCCGCGCCCACCACCGCGAACTTGCGGGTGCGGCGGGTCGGCAGCAGCTTCAGTTCGGTCTCGTGGCCCGCGCGCGGATTCAGCAGGCAGGAAACGGTTTTCGCCTGGAAGGCGTGGTCCAGGCAGGCCTGGTTGCAGGCGATGCAGGTATTGATCTCGTCGGTGCGGGCTTCCTGCGCCTTGCGCGCCCAGTCCGGATCGGCGAGCAGCGGACGCGCCAGCGACACCAGATCGGAGTCGCCGCGGGTGAGGATCTCCTCGGCGGTCTCCGGCATATTGATGCGGTTGGAGGCGCACACCGGAATGTCCACCAGGTCCTTGACCTTCGCGGTCCACTCCACGAACGCGGCGCGCGGCACCGAGGTGACGATGGTGGGCACCCGGGCCTCGTGCCAGCCGATATCGGTATTGATGATGGTGGCGCCGGCCGCCTCCACATCCTTTGCGACGGCGGCGATCTCGTCCCAGGTCTGGCCCTTCTCCACGAAATCGGCCATGGAGAGCCGGAATACGATGATGAAGTCCGGGCCTACCGCCTTGCGCACGCGGCGCACGATCTCGCTCGCGATGCGGCGGCGGTTCTCCGGCGAGCCGCCCCACTTGTCCTTGCGCTTGTTGGTGCGCTCGGCGAGGAACTGGTTGATGAAATAGCCTTCACCACCCATGATCTCGACGCCGTCGTACCCGGCGAACTTGGCCAGGGCCGCGCAGTTCGCGTAGTCGTCGATGGTCGACTCGACGCCCTTGTTCGACAGGGCGCGCGGCTTGAACGGGTTGATCGGGGCCTTGATCGCGGAGGCGGACACGCTGGTCGGCATGTACGAGTAGCGGCCCGCGTGCAGGATCTGCAGCGCGATCTTGCCGCCCTCGGCGTGCACCGCCTTGGTGATGGCGCGGTGCCGGTAGGCCTCGCTCTTGTTGGTCAGCTTGGCGCCGAAGGGCAGCAGCCAGCCGGTGCGGTTGGGGGCGTAACCGCCGGTGATGATGAGACCCACACCGCCGCGGGCCCTTTCGGCGAAGTAGGCGGCCAGCCGGTTGATGTGCCAGGCCCGGTCCTCGAGACCGGTGTGCATGGAACCCATCACCACCCGATTGCGCAGGGTGGTGAAGCCGAGGTCCAGGGGTTCGAACAGGTGCGGGTACGCGCTCATTGCGCAGTGCCTTTCGTGTCGCCCCGGAGGGCATCGAGTACTTCGTCGCACCAGCCGACGAAACCCTCCTCCACGCGGATTCCGCCGCGCAGCACGAGGAACTGGTGCAGCCTCGGCCCGGAGAGCTGTTCCGGGGCCGAGAAGTCCTTCTTCTCGAAGTCGAGATAGAGGTCGAGGCGGGCCGCGTGTTCATCGCGATGCCGCTGTACCTCGATGCACAGCGCCGGGATATCGGCGAGCGAGGCGGCGCGGAGTTTCACGCCGAGCTCGTTGCGCATGGGGGCGATATCGATGGGTTCGGCGATCCAGCGGGTGAGTTCGGCGCGGCCCGCATCGGAGACGGTGTAGACCTTCTTGTCCGGCCGGCCCTCTTGCGCGATGGCTTCACCCGACACCCAGCCCTGTTCTTCCATACGCTTGAGCACGCGGTAGATCTGCTGATGCGTGGCGTTCCAGAAGAAGCCGATGGATTTGTCGAACCGGCGGGCGAGGTCATAGCCCGAACTGGCGCGTTCGGTGAGCGATACCAGCAACGCGTGTTCGAGGGCCATGCGGCCAGATTACTGGGACAAGCCGTACTATGCAATTCAGTGCATATGGTGGTGAGATCGCCGATCTGTGTGCTTCCTGCGGCTCGGCGCGTAGTATTACGTATCTGACGTAATACGTGAGAGGCGAGGGATTCGATGCGACTCAACAGCAAAGGGCAGGTCACCATTCCTGCCGACCTTCGCAGGAAGTACGCGCTGGAGGAAGGTGACGAGATCGAAGTGGTCGAGGTCGGCACCACGCTCCAGATCGTGCGCCGTGAGGGTTCGGAACGGCGAGGAAAGCGCCTCACCGGGCATATGCGTGGGCGTGCTACCACGTCGATGAGCACCGATGAATTGATGGAACTGTTCCGTGGCGAGTAGCGGATTCTTGCGAGCGATTCCGGATAACGCTGTGACGCTTGTGGATTCGTGCGTCCTGCTCGACATCCTCACCGATGATCCTAAATGGGCGGAGTGGTCGGACGATGCGCTGGCCACCGCGCGGGATCTCGGCCCCACGGTCATCAACCCGATTATCTTTGCCGAGGTGGCCGGCGGATTCGACACCATAGAGGAACTCGATGCGGCCCTGCCCGAATCGGACCTACTGCGTGAGGATCTGCCGTATGCCGCCGGCTTCGTGGCAAGCAAGGCCTTCGTCGCGTATCGCCGCCGGGGCGGTGAAAGGAGAAGTCCGCTACCGGATTTCTACATCGGCGCCCATGCGGCAGTGGCAGGTTATCGGCTCCTGACCCGTGATGCGGCGCGCTTCCGCACCTACTTTCCGCACCTCGAACTGGTCGTGCCCGACGACTCGGTGTGAACAAGGGACTTCGCGAGCGACGGATGAGCCGCTCTTGTAAGCGGCCCATCAGCAATGACTTCTACCGTGCTGCCCGGCCCGCCAGCGCGGCCGCCACCAGGACCGTCACCCCCTCGGCGATGGCCGTCAAGCTCACCGCGTGCGCTGCGGACAGCGGCGTAGTTCCGGCCAGACTGAGGAACACGGAGCCGAAACTGGCGATGCCGACAACCATGCCCAGTTGCACATTGGTGACCAGGATGCCGCTGGCATCCGCGGCCAGCTCGAGCGGAACCTTGCTGGTGGCGCGGGCCATGAGCGGGCTGAAGGCGAGCCCGAACCCGATGCCCATGATCCCGAACACCGTCAGTTCGAGCACGCCCATGCCGCGGCCGTCGCGTAGCAGCAGACCCATCACCACCATGGTCGCGGCGCCCAGGGCGAGGCCGCTGGGAATCATCGCGCGATGGAAGCGGGCGGGGATGCGGGCCCAGTTCATGCTGGCGATGCCGAAGGTCAGGCCGTTGGGCAGGCAGATCAGGCCGGCGTGCAGGGCGCTGTAGTGCAGCGTGGTCTGCAGGTGGATGGCAATCACGAACATCCAGCCACTGATGGTGGCCATCACCAGCAGCAGCGTGGCCGCGGTCAGGACCAGCTCCGGCGCGCGCAGCGCCCGGTCCGCGAACAACGGTTCGCCGCCGGTCCGATGCACCCGGCGTTCGACCAGAGCGAACCCGATGAATCCGGCCACGGCCAGCCCCAACGCGATTCGCGTCCACAGCGGCCAATCCTGTTCGTGCCCCAGTACCAGTGGCAATACCAGCGCCAGCACCGATGCGGTGAGCACCCCGAGTCCCGCCAGATCCAGCTTTCGATCGATACGCACGGTAGGCGAGGGCAGCACCTTGGGTGCAACGATCAGCAGCGCGAGCCCGATCGGCACATTCACCAGAAACACTCCCCGCCAGCCACTTCCGGCGATATTCGCGTTCACGATGACGCCACCCGTGATCTGCCCGATCACCATCCCCCCGGAGATGACCGCGCCATAGGCCGAAAGCGCCCGCGCCCGTGCCGCTCCGGTGAATGTCCGCTGAATCAGCGTCATGACTTGCGGCATCATCACCGCCGCCCCCACGCCCTGCAGGAATCGGAACACGATGAGCGCCTCCGAATTCCAGGCCAGCCCGCACGCCAGCGATGCGATCGAGAACGCCCCCAGCCCGGTCACGAATACGTTCCTCTGCCCAAATCGATCCCCCAGCCGTGCTCCGGTTACCAGCAGTACCGCATACGCGATCACATACCCGGAGACGATGAGCTGCAGCGCAGACCCCGTGGCATGCAACGACATTCGAATATTGGGAATGGCGACATTGACGATGGACGCATCCAGAATCGCCATGAACTGTCCGAGCAACAGCACGGCCAGCACGGCACGCGGCCGCCGCGTGGCAATGGAGACGGCGGGCGCCGGAGCCACCGCCGATGAAGATTGGTTCAGGCTCTGTGTGGTCATGCGGACCAGCCTGTCCCGGTACTTATCCCGGTAACAGGAGCGTGCTTATACGGGTAGTGGCACCACCTGGATAAGTGATACGCGCCCGGGGAGGATGGGGCGGTGGGATGTGTGGATTACGAAGTGGCCCCGGATGAGCAGGCCGATCAGCGTGCGTTGAGCAAGGCGCGGCGGCAGGAGCTGGCGACCTTCCTCAAATCGCGTCGCGCCCGCATCCTGCCCGCCGATGTCGGCTTGCCCGTCGGGTTGCGGCGGCGGACGCCGGGCCTGCGGCGCGAGGAGGTGGCGCAGCTCGCGGGCGTTGGCGTCACCTGGTACACGTGGCTGGAGCAGGGCCGGGACATCAAAGTGAGTGTGCAGGTGCTGAACGCGATTTCGCGCACCCTGGCGCTGGACGGCGCCGAGCATGCGTATCTGTATCGGCTGGCCGATGTGCCGGCCATCCCGTCTCCGGCAGGCGATGAGCCAGTGCTCGAAGAGCTGCAGGTGATCCTGGACCACATGCATCCGCTGCCGGCCGCATTGCTCAGCGCCCGCTACGACCTGCTCGCGCACAATGACGCCTACGCGGTGCTGTGCCCGGGATTCGTGTCGGGAGAACGCAATGTGCTGCGCAAGGTCTTCCTGACCGCCGACTGCTGCAATCCCTATATCTCGCAACCGGAGCACCTGGCCCGGATGGTCGGCTACTTGCGTGCGGCCTACGCGAGATTCCTGCAGGATCCGGAGTGGACGACCTTCATCGACGATCTCTGCGCGGAGAGCCCGATGTTCTCCACCCTGTGGAAGCGCAATGATGTCGCGTTACCCAGCGTGCGGACGCGCATGATCCGGCATCTGGCGGTGGGTGAGCTGGAGATGGTCATGACGGCCATGTCATTGCCTGCGATCGCCGGCGCCTGGATGCAGATCTGGACGCCGGCCGATGAAAAGGGCTGGGCGCAACTGCATGCGCTGCTCGCCATGACCGAGGAGGAGCGCCGCCGGCCGTGGCTCGAGCATTTCGAGCGCGACCACGCACATCCGATGCCTGCGTACTGATCGGCCCGGGTGTTTCGCTGTGCCGCGCCGCCCGCGGTCGCTGGTCATGTGCTGCATGTGTACCGGGTCCGGAGACACGAGGAATCCGAATTCCGAACGCTGCCAACCCTGTTGAATGAAACGGAGAGCCCGAACGCTGCGCCCGAACTCCCCGCTATCGTATCGTTGTGGAACCTATGGGCGGTTGAACTCGCCCTCTTGTATCCCGGCGGTGAAGGCATCCCACTCGCCGGGGGGGAACACCAATGCAGGGCCCGTCGGGTTCTTGGAGTCACGCACCCCGATGTGACCGCCTGTGAGCCAAGCAATTTCGACACAATCGTTCTGGGCGCCGCTATGCGATGACTTGAACCAATGTGCGCCGGTGAGGTCAATGGTCACTGTTCGTATCTCCTTGATATCTTCCTGATTCGATCTCTGGATTCCTGCTCCCCCAGTGAAGCGTTACGGAGGATGTCATGCAGTGCGCGTACGCGTTTCACGTCATTTTCGTCTTCGAATACCATCGAACCTATTGCTGCCTCTGTATAAACGACAGACGGCTCGGTGTCCGGGAAGTCGAGGATGTTGTGAGGCGGTATGACCGTTCCGGTAGGAAGCCCGGCCGTGAATGGAAGAATGCGAACGGTCACGTTATCGCGAGTGCTCAGGTCAGCTATGTGTCGCAGTTGGGCGCGCATTATCTGGGAAGACCCGACGAGCGTGTAAAGAACATTCTCGTGTAGCAGGAACTCGGCGCAGACCGGCATGTGCGGACGGGTAAGTATTCTCGCCCGCTGCATTCTGAGGTTCACGCGCGTTTCGATGTCACCTGTAGCGCTGTCCGACGGGTGGAGCCGTTCCAATGTTCGGGAATACTTGGAAGTTTGAAGCAATCCATGAATAACGATTGGCTGGTAGAACCAGAACTCGGTCGCAAATGATTCCAACTCCAGATAGGTGCCGAATCCGGGGGCGATCAAATGCCGGTAGTCCTGATACCAGACAGTGGAGCTATTAGCTTGACCGACAAGTGATTTCAGGTAACACGTTCGCTCATCTGGCAGGAGGTAATACCTGCACAGGTAGTCGACCTCCATGTCTCGAACCTTCTCGTATTGCCCTAACTCGATGCGACTCAGCGTAGGTCGGCTGATGCTGGTTGCCGTCGCTACCTGGTCGAGTGTCAAGCCGCGAGCCTGGCGTGCGTCGCGGAGTGCCCGCCCCAGTTGTCGGCGCGGAAGGGTCGTACCCGTCAGGTCTGCCTTTCTCGGCATTGTGTGCCCCCTGTTTCTCAACCGGCGCACCTGCTGTTTCTCACCCGGAGAACCAGCGTAGGTGACGCTCAGGAATCGTGCTGGGCGTTCAAGCCTCTTCACTGAACCTCTCAGCTCGAGACTCCATGGCCCTGTGATGCAGGCCACCGTATCGTCATGCGGCAGCAGGGTGGAAGTCTCTCGGAGATCCGGGAGCAGCCGGACCAGGGGATAACCAGGCGCGCACGGCTGTTCGAGTTCCTAGCCGGGGTGCTCGAGCCGGCGAGCTACGGCGACGACGAGGACACCGACTATGCCGGGTTCGTTCTCCGATGCCACCTGACGATCGCACCCGAATACGACGACGAGCGAGGGTGGTAATGCGTTACAAACCAACATGTTTGGGCTATCTGTGCACCGATGTTTCCGGGATCGGTCAGCTGTGGGACGAATCGCAGGTGCGCGAGTTGGCGGCCAGGCTCGGCTATGACCTGGCCGAAATCGTGGTCTATGACCGTGTCAGTGTCCGGCCGCCGTTGGCCCGACTGAAAGCTCAGGCGACTCGCTTGGATGCGGAAGCGGTGATCGTTCCCGGCCTGGCGCATCTCGTGGACAGTCAGATACCGGTGTCGCTGGTGCGGCAACTGGATGTGATCACGGTGCACCCGGAGGCGACCTACTCGCGCAGCGCCTCACCGGTGTTGCCGATCCTGCCGCCAGTCGCCGCTCGGGATGACCGGCGCGGGACATTCGATTGATGGGAGCTAGGGAATGTTCGGTCTTGAAACACTTTCGTCATTATCTGGACTGCCCTGGCTTTCGCGGGGTGGTGCGCCCAGCTGGAGCGCATCGCTGAGAGGGACACGCCTTACCGGCTCGCCTCTGTTGATGGCCGCAGGCGCATCGAAGTCTCCCGGCCAGCCGCTGGAATGCATGGCCGACATCGCCCTATCCGTCGATATCGAAGGGCGTGGCCGGTGAAAGACAGTCAGTTGCAAGGGAACTCATGAGTTCGAGTCACAAGCGGCAAAGATCGGAGCGCGGGGCCGGAGGCCGCGATATCTGGATCGCAGACAGCCTCGAGGACCGATCCTGCAACGCCGAGGGAAGGAGGGCGACTGTGATGGACCTGCCGGAGTCGCGCATCGAGCGGCTCGAAGACTGCGACGTTCGCGACACTGACATCGAGATGGATCCGGCAGAGGCTCTCGAAGCCATTATCTGGCATCGGGATTGCGATCCGGTCGAGTGCGAACGAGTGATGCTGGCATCGAAGCTGATTCCGGTCGATCCCGGCGAGGATCACGACCTCGCCCGGGTGATCTCGATCGGACCGAAACTGACGGGGCGTGCCCTGGCCGAACGTCGCGAGAGGGCGAAGGTCGTCGAGCTACTGAACCGGAAGAAGCGTGGTGTGACCAGCAATGGATCGATTCCGGACGTTGCTGGGGCAGTTTGGCGGTCTACCAGTCGGGAGTATTGATGGAGCCACGTTCGCCGTACTCATCGTCGAACTCTTCGTCCAGTTTGTGCTGTCGTTCAACGCGTTCGGGTTCCAGGTCGCACAGCACCGGACAGCAGCGGCTTCGGCTACGCCGAGTAAACCCCGCTACGCAGCATGCCCAGGGCAGTGCACGCCTCCTCCGGCACGGTGCGGTGCAACAACAGCCAACTGGAACTGAACCCCACCGTGATACTCCTTGCATCCCAACAACAAACGCAGGTTATCGCGCTCCACCGACACATCCGACATCCTGAACCGGCCTCGGATCATCAACGGCTGAACGACCTCCCCCGCGGCGCGGTGGCAGGTTCGGTCAGCGCGGTCCGCAGTGACAGGACGTTGGCCTGAAATGCCGCTCCAGCCAGGGCCGTTGCATCAGCAGCGGGGCAATGTGACTACCTCGGCTTGACTCGTCGACCCTCCGGCCATACGCATCTCGAAAAACCGCGGACCACAATCGATTGGCCACGAAAACTGAACGTTGCCCAGTAGCGGTAGCGACCGCTCGAGACGTCGGTACTGTCGTCTATGTCAGGCCCATTATTCTGCAGACCGGTATTCCGGTGCCGACCCAGAGCGTTGAGATATCTTGTCGCGACATCCGTGTCGACGTCCGACGCGCGATACTCCACAATGGCCTGAGCCTGCCCGGTCGGGCGCGCGTCGAAGCCTTTCGTGCAGCTGCGGGGATCGGCGACGAATGTGGTGCGGTCGAATCGAATAGGCTGTGTGGACCCGGTCTCCGCGTCAGCAGCTGTGATCGCGTCGAGGACAGAGGCATCCAGACCATTGAGTGCTTCCGCTGCTGTCATCGTGTGCCAGTAGGACAACTGTAGCGGCTGTCGCATCCTCCAGAAGCCGGCCGAGGCATAGGTCCTCACCAACCAAACCAGGTAAGCGATAGTTCCCGGACGAGGTGCATGCCGGCCACCGTCTTCCCCCGAATCGACTCGGCCGCAGTGAGGTGCTGTGCACGCCATGGCATTTCGACTATCAGACGCAATGAGCGTAGCCTCTGGCAGAGGCCGGGGACA
Source organism: Nocardia sp. NPDC020380 (assembly GCF_044386975.1). NCBI lineage: Bacteria > Bacillati > Actinomycetota > Actinomycetes > Mycobacteriales > Nocardiaceae > Nocardia > Nocardia sp. NPDC020380. The sequence goes on from NZ_JBIRVQ010000027.1 coordinate 17,855, forward strand.
TAGTGGCTGGTTCGAACTGCCCGCCACGCGGCATTGCAGGGCTCACCGTCGGGGCCGGACCACGCTGAGCCCGAAGGCTCGGTTGTCCTATCCTGAACACCCAAGTTGCAGATGGGAATTCGAATGGGCGACGAGGTGGATGGTGCCGCAACGTTGATTGCCATCGCCGAGCTGTGGAGTCCGGAGGATCCGTCGGCCGCATGGATGGTCCGAGCCATCATCGATGCGTATATCGCCGAGGACGACGACGGGCCTTGACCCCGGAAGTTGGACACGGGGTTTGTGATTATGCGGCTCGGGCCATGTTATCGGTTGCGTGGACGGATTCGTAGTCGGCGGGGCTGAGGTAGTGGCAGTATGAATGCCGTCGTCGGGTGTTGTAGCGGGTGACCCACCGGAACACCGCCAGCCGTGCCGCTCGGGCCGATTCCCACCGGGCCGCGCCCTGTAACGTTTCGCGTTTCAGGCTGGCGTTGAACGATTCGGCGAGGGCATTGTCGGCGCTCGTGCCCGCCGCGCCCATCGACTGCGTGACACCGAGTTTCGTGCACAATGCCGCGAAAGCCTTTGAGGTGTACTGGCTTCCGTGATCGGAGTGGAAGATCGCGCCGGTGAGGCTGCCGCGGGTGCGCGCGGCCGCGGCCAGGGCGTCCTCGACGAGTTCGGTGCGCATGTGATCGGCGATCGACCACCCGACCAGGCGGCGGGAGAAGCAGTCGATCACCGTTGCCAAGTACAAGAACTCGCCGTCCCCGCACGGCAGATACGTGATATCGCCGACGTATTTGGTGTTCGGCGTAGGCGCGGTGAAGTCACGGCGGAGCAAGTCCGCCGACGGGGTGTCGGCGGGTTCAGGCACGGTGGTGCGGTGGCGGCGTCGCAGCCGGAAACCTTGAATGTTGTTCTCCTGCATGACTCTTGCGATCCGTTTGTGGTTGATCCGCTCGTCGGTGGGTAGGCCGTCGTTGATCTCGGCGGTGATCCGTGGCCGCCCGCAGGTGTTGTCCTCGTCGTGGACCGCGCGGATCCTCGCGGCTAGTTCCGCGTCGGCGCCGGCGCGGGCTGCTCGTTTGTCGGCGGCACCGATCCATGCGTAGTACGACGAGCGGGCGATATCGATGACCTGGCACAACCGCTTCACCGGGTAGGTGTCGGAGTGGTCGGCGACGAACTGGAAGCGGTTCACCAGTTCGTCTCCCCGGCGAAATATTTGGCCGCCGACCGCAGGATGTCTCGCTCGGTCTCGAGCTTGGTCTTCTCCGCCCGCAGCTTCGCGACCTCGGCGCGCAGCCGTGCGGCTTCCTGCTCGGGCGTCTCACCGGGACCCGGCGACGCCACCGCGGTGGTGCCTGGCCTGCGGATCGGGATCCCTGCCTTTTTCAGCCACGCGGTCAGGGAGCCGTGTGAGATGCCGAGATCGGTGGCGATCCCGGCCACGGTCGCGCCGTCGGTGTCGCGGTAGAGCGCGACCGCGTTGCGGCGGAACTCGTCGTTGTAGTTCTTGGACATCGGGTAGATCTTCTCGCTTTCCCTGGTCTGAGACCAAGATCAAGCGTGTCCACTACCCGGGGTCAAGGCCCGACGCACTACGCCGGGTACTCGAGGACGAGGATGGCATCGGCGAGCGATACCGCTACGCTGCATGACCAACGGCTCAGTTGGGCGTTGCCGGGGATGTGGCATGACAAGACGTGCTTATTACAACCTCACTCGCACAATCACCGAACCCGAATTCGACAACGAGTTCCACCGCTTCCACGCATCGGTGCATTGCCACCAGCAACGAAACACTCGCCGCCGACAGTTGCTACGAAAGGGGCGGCATCGGGTACACGCTCGGTAAGGATGCAGAGTGCCTCATTCGACCGGTTAGGGCTCGTCCAGCCATGCTTGATACTCCGGACTTTTCAGTCTGATCAACGCAAAATCGCCAAGCTCAACAGCCTCTACGATTAATTTTGACGTATGCCATTGAACTTTCGCATCGGGCGCGGGGAACATGGATGTGGGCTCGCCCAAAAATGCCGACAAGGTTGTCGATACATCCAATAGAATCTCTAAGGCTTGTTCGTGAGACTCTGCGAACGGGCTGCCCTGGCTATTACTGTTCGTGATTGGAAATGTGATGTATTCGACTTTATGACTCCGTGTGTAGGCGCTGGAATCTGGGCGTTGGATCTGCAGGTTGGTTCGAATCTCGAATGTGCCTTCGTCGTTCGATAGGATTTCCCATCCTGCGGTTTCGCAGAATCGGGGGATGTCGTCGGGGTTCCAGGTCCAGTCGAATTCGGCGGCGAGGCGCACGATGCGGGTGGCACCGTCGATATCGGCATGCATGAAGGGATCGTACTTTCTGTTCGAGGATGGACACAGAGTGTGTGCCAGTTCGGAGCCCGGCCCTGCACCGGGTGGTCGAGGGTGTCGGGGTGGAGGAGGCTTGCCCGCGACCCCGACCCGGTGGGATCTATCTCAGGAGGGCGCCGCCGTAGCCCAGTACGCGCGCGTTTTCGCCAGTGGTAGCTGGTGTCCGTGTGGGCCGGGTGGCGATGTTGACCGTCAGTGACTGATCGGTGGTCCTGGCCCGTCGGTTCAGGAACTGGATCGGCGACAGGCCGAGCACGGGAGCCGCGGCCTGATGCCGGCTCAGTGTGGTGAGGTCTTTGAACCAGGGCGCGCTGGTGGCGAGCAGGCTCGCCCACATCGGCGCACCGAAACCGGCAGCGGGGGCGGGGTCCGCGATGGGGTCCGCAGACGGCGTAGCTACCGTCGCGGCGGGGGCCGTGGTTGGATCCACCGTAGGGTGTGCGAGATTGAATCGTTGCCCCGGCCGGGTTCGAACGGGGTTACGGTGATCGTGTTCGCGCCGGGTTTGGTTTCCACGAGCACGTATTCGAAGTCCGTATCGCCGGCGAGCAGGCTATCGGCGAGTTCGGGGTCATGGGCTCGCAACGCGGCCAATGCCTTGGAGTCTTTGCGCAGGAACTCGTTGCGGCCGTAGGCTGCTGAGCCTTGCTGGGCGTTCAACCCATCTACATCCCGGGTACCTAGCTGGGGGTAGCCGCCGCCTTTCTCCTCGATGAGGACAACACGTTTTGTTCCATCGGGCATCGTGCGGATCGCCACTCGATCCGGATTGAGTGGCCCCTTCCCCTCGTAGATCGTCTTCAAATTCTCCACCTGGGTATAGAAATCGCCACCCAACTGGCCGCGCTCCTCCGACCGATCGGTAATCGCACCCTTGATCGCAGTCAGATCCTTGGCAAGGTTCTGAAGTTTGTTGACTTGGGTGCCGCTGTAACTGCCCGAGTTTTTCAACTTGGCAATCGTATCGTCGAGTTTTGTTTTCGATAGGTCGTCGATAGTGACTTTTCTGGGGTTTCCGTCTTCGCCTTTAATTGTCATCCTGTCGATGATCGGGTTTATTCCTTTTTCTATATTTTTGCGAGTGGCTATGTCGGTGTTCTGTTGTGCATCGATGCCGGCACGCTTATCGCGGAAGGATTCGGGGAACGGGCTCATCGAGGTCGGGTCGCCACGGTATTCGGGCGCGTCGATAATGCTAGATTTCTTTTTCGCGGCCCACTCCGGCATCGAGGTGTTCGTCGGCCTCAGCGGGTTCCCGTCCGCGTCGGTTCTCTTCGAGTCGTACCAGCGGGTGGTGCCGTTCTTGTCGACGATCGGTCTGACACCCGGCCGCAGGTCGTGCGGGTTGCCGTCGCGGTCGATGGCATGCCACATACCATCGGCGTCTTGGGTGTAGGTGACCAGCCTGGGGACGTCGGGATCGGCGTCTCCGCTGTCGCGTGCTGCGGATCCTGTGGGTGAGGGCTCCCGTGCTTCGGGTTGGTCGACGAGTGGGTTGGCGGCGGGATCTGCAGCGGCGGCTCCGCTTCCGCGGATACCGTCGGCGATGCGTTGGCGGATGGAGTCGGGGTCGTCGGGTTTGCCTTTGGCTGCGCCGGCGTTGTTGCCGGTCCGGTCGATGGTGGGGTAGTGGTCGGGTTCGATGCTGTCGGCCAAGCCGCTGCGAATCCGGTTGGCGGCCTGCCCGGCTGCGGTGACCACGGTGTCGGCGGTGGCGGAGTCGAGGATCCCGGCCTTGGCCGCGCGCGCGGCAGCCCCGGCGACGCCCCCGAGTCCGTCGGTGACGGCACCGGTCACGGCACCGCCGGCGAGGTTGCCCACGAGGGTGCCGATTCCGCTTTCGATGTCACCGTGTCGGAAGTCGTTCCAGTCGGTGAACCCTTTGGCCATGTCGGCGGCGTTCTGGTAGGGCTGATACGGGCCCGACATGCCCGGCAGGTGACCGCCGTTGGCTCTCGCGAGCAGGTCCGCGAGACCGGAGGTGACCGGTGCGACCGCCAGGATCGATTCCGTGGCGACTCCGAGGTCCTTCCAGGACTGCCCCATCTGGTTGAGGCCATTGATTCCGGCCAGCGCGGGAATCGAGTCGACGTTATCGCCGAAGGCCTTCTCGAACGCGCTGACGATGCGGTCATCGGAGGGCAGGTTGACGTGCAGGAGTGGTTCGAGCCGGTTGGGGTAGTGCGGGTCGGCGGCCATGGGCTGGTTCATGTACTGCGCCGCGATGGCCGGGTCGATGGCGATACCAGCGGTGTTGAGTCGCGCGACCGCGTCGTTGGTTTGCGCGGTGACGTAGGCGTCTGCTTGTTTCCAGGTAGGGCGAGGGTTGCCGTTCGGGATACCGTCCGCGACCAGCTGCTGGATCAGTTTCTCCCGGTCGGGTGGGTCGTAACTGGGCGGGGTCGCCGCACCGGGAACCAGGCACAACTCCGGAGTCGCCCATTGGGCGAACACTTGATCGCGGTGCTGGGCGTTGACGTCGTAGAAATACGGTTTCAACCGGTCCAAGGCTTGCTGGCGTTGCTTGTCCTGATACGGGGTCAACGGACCGGTCAATCCGCTGGTATAGAGGTCATCGGCCGCCTGGACCCCGGTGTAGCCAGGACCGGTCCGGACAACATCGGTGTCTTTGCCCGGGACGGTAAGCCCGCCGATGTAGTGGTGGTCCAGGCGCTGCGTCGCGGCGTTATACGCGTTGTAGTCGCGGGGGCCTTGAACTGTCGGATGCAGATAGTTCGACACTGTGGCCAGGTCCGCGTCACGTTGTGCGGCGGTGTAGTCGGTACCGGTCCCGAACAGTGGTGCGGCGTCGGTGAATGCCCGCCCGTCATGGCCACCACCACCGAGTCCCGATCCGGGCGCCGTGCCCGCGGTGGACGGCGACGAGGTGGACGGCGGCGAGGCCGAATCATCGGCGCGTTGCTGGGCCGGGACATAGATCGTCACGGGAGTCTTGTCACCGGTGATCCCGGTGTAGGTATGGGGTCCGTCGGGGGCCGCGGGTACCAGGCCGACCGGTGTGTCCGTCGGCGGTGTGGGCGGGGCCGGTGGAGTCGGCGGGGGTGCGACGCGAGGCTTGCCTTGACTCTCGGCGATCGACGGGCCTTGCACGGGTGCGGGTGTGGTGGGAGCGGGACCACCACCGTCGACTTCGGGGCGAAGCATTCTTACCTGGTTTTCTGTGCAGCGGCCACCCGCGGACACAGAGACGGTCCGAGAATGGCGTGGGGCGGAAATAGAAAGTGCCGCACCCGATTCGATGTGAATCGTGCACGGCACAAGGGGGGACTCTCGACGCGAGAGAGCTTGGTAAACACCGGATTTCCCGGCGAGCACTAGCCGTCAGTGGTATCCGGCTGGCGATGTTGGACAGCCTCGGTCACGCTGCTTTCGCAGCGACCGGTCACACCGGTGTTTCGCAGGTCGCGGTGCCGTGAAGAAAGCCTCTCCCAAGACAGGAGCGGGCTGGAGCCGGATACGCAAGGCGCAGTTCTGGATTCGGGATGAACCGAGCATCGCACACGATCGACGTGCGAGCGGGACAGACACGGACAGGCATCGACACAGACGTTGGGCGAGGCCTGCTTCTTTCCTGCAGTGAGACACTGTGTGCAGGGCGTGCGTGCGGGACAGGATACTCAGGCACACGCAGGATCTACCTGCTCTTGATGTGCTCGATCAACGCTCGTGTGGACCAGAGATCATTGGCCTCAACGTGCGACCCGATGGTTTACGCCGCCGGGCAGCCTATCAACACGACCATGGAAAACCGGCGAAAAGTAGCCAACAGTGCAGGTAAAACATACTTTCCGGCATCGCCGAATCGATACATGTCGAGAGTAAATCGGGACGGTGCCTGACGCCTCTATATCCGGCTGAGCGGTTTCAACGACGGATTCGAATATCGCGATCGGCGGGTGTAGGCGCACAGATGTGTTGCCGCCAAGATCATCACTTAAGACTGGAGACTGCGTCAAGCCCGATGCGGTGCGCGACCCACATCAACATGTGTTCGGCCGGCCTCGGATTGCCACGGCCACTTGATCTTCCGACGTGACGCGCCGGCCGGTTCGGCCAGCGCACCACACGGCAGTAGCGGTGTTTGAATCGCCACTGCGGCTGCTGGTCGTCGGCTAGCGGGAGTAGGCGTTGTAGGGGTTGGCTTGGAAGTAGCCGTGGGTGTTGTAGAGGCTGATCGACCAGAACCCTTTCACAGGAACGTCTTTCACGTGCAGGGTGTAGTTGGCGCTGCCGTCGTTCACGGGCGGGTACACGTTCAGGTAAATCGCGTCCTTCTCGGGATTGTCGCCCCACGCCGAGGCCGCGCCGATGAGGTGGCGGACGGGGTCCACCTCGTTCTACGTCATGTTCGGCATCCGGTTGGTGTGAATGACGGTCTGAGCGTCGATCGGCAGGAAGTCGCGGTTGTGCTTGAACTTGCCGAACCCGCCCTTGCCGAACACTTCGGCGAAGGTTGGGTCGGTTTCGGCGCGCACGAACTTTGTCCGCGGTGACCGTGATCGGCTGGTTCAACGGGTACTGCGGGGCCTTGGTGGTCGAGGTGGATGTCGAGCTGTTGTTGGAGTTGTGGGGTGGCGTCGGTGACGGTGCGACTGGTAGCGGCGTGCACGGTCTCGGTGGTGCTTCTACCACTGGAGCGGAACGAGCGTGACTCTCCATCCCTACCTGCTGTAACACGTTTTGTGTTACGCTGGGTTGCGTGGCCGTTTTGAATGTTCGCACCGATGAAGCGATGGAAACGGCGATCGAGGCTCTAGCCGCCCGCCATGGCAATCGAACCGAGGTGGTTCGGTATGCCTTGTTGAAGGCGTACAAGGATGAGTTGCTGCGGCAGGCCGAGGCGGATGCGGAACGGCTTGCTGCTGACAAAGATGATCAGGCCGAGATGCTTGCGATTCAGCGGTACATGGGAGTGGTGTGAGGTTGCATGATCTTTCGTGGCGCCATCTATGAGATCAAGGCGGCCCCGGGTGTGAAAGGTCATGAGCAGCAGGGGAAACGGCTGTGCGTGATCATCCAATCGGACCGGTTCGCGTCCAGCACGATGATCGTCGCTCTCACCTCGGCATCCGCGGGACCGGCGATCTACCGGCCCGAGATCGATGTGGACGGTACGAAAACCCGCATCCTCTGCGATCGGATCTACACCGTCTACCCCTCCCGGCTGGGTGAATTCAAGGGCTCTCTGGAAGGTGATGCGTCGGCGGCTCTGGACCGCGCCCTCATGTTGAAACTCGGCTTGCTGTAGATGACTGCCCTTGGACAGTCCGGCCGCACAGTGGCGAGTCACCGTCTAGTCTGCGCTGCATGACCGAGGTGTCGGGTGAGGGGACGATCGGGCGGGCCGCTGGGCGTGGGGCGGTGCTGGCTTGGGGGTTCTGGGATTGGGCGGGGGCGGCGTTCAATGCGGTGATCCTCACCTTCGTGTTTTCGGTGTATCTGACCGACAAGGTGGGGGAGGGGCTGCCGGGCGGGATTTCGGCGAGTGCCTGGCTGGGGTGGGCGCTGGGGGCGGCGGGGCTGGTGGTGGCGGTGACGGCGCCGGTGGCGGGGCAGTGGTTCGATGCCAGTGCGAAACGGAAACTGTCACTGGGGATGCTGAGCACGGTGACGGTGGTGTTGATGGCCGCTATGTTCTTCGTGCACGAGAATTACCACTATTTATGGCTGGGCTTGGCGTTGCTGGGGGTGGCGTCGGCGGCGTTCGAGTTGGCGCAGGTGCCGTATTACGCGATGCTGCGGCAGGTGTCGACGCCTGCGACGGTGGGGCGGGTCTCCGGATTCGGTTGGTCCATGGGGTATTTCGGGGGGATTCTGCTGCTGTTGATCTGCTACTTCGGGTTCATCTCCGGCAAGGGGGATATGCGCGGGCTGCTCGGGGTGCCGACGGATGACGGTCTGAATATTCGCCTGGTGGCGGTGCTGGCGGCCGTCTGGTTCGCGGGGTTCGCGGTGCCGTTGTTCATGTTCGTGCCGGAGGTCGAGCGGACGGCGGATCCTGCTGTTCCGGCAGGACGGCTGCGCTGGTTGCGGGCGGTGGGGGAGTCGTATCGCGGGCTGTGGCGCGATATCCGGGAGTTGTGGGTGGTGGATCGGCGGACCGTCGGGTTCCTGGTGGCCAGTGCGGTGTTCCGGGACGGGCTGGCCGGGGTGTTCACCTTCGGTGCGATTCTGGCGGTGCGCGTGTACGGCATCGCGGACTCGGATGTGCTGTTGTTCGGGATCGCCGCGAATGTGGTTGCGGCACTGGGCGCGCTGGTCGGTGGCCGGTTCGATGATCGGATCGGGCCCAAGCCGGTGATCGTCGCCGCGCTGGTGGCCATGATCGTGTGCGGGCTGATGTTGCTGGTGGTTTCCGGTCCGCTCATGTTCTGGATCTTCGGGTTGCTGCTGACCGTATTCGTCGGCCCCGCACAGGCTTCCGCGCGTTCCTTCCTGGCCCGGGTCGCGCCGCCGGGCCGCGAGGGCCAGATGTTCGGGCTCTACGCGACCACGGGCCGGGCGGTATCGTTCCTGGCCCCAACGCTTTTCGGGTTCTTCGTCTGGGCGTCCGGCACCGAGCGCGCCGGGATCGTGGGGCTACTGCTGGTGCTGATCGCGGGCCTGGTGCTGTTGCTCCCGGTCAACGGGGCCACCACGCACCCATCCCGACCGCGATGAGCCGGACCTGCTGTACCGCGCCGGTGACGATGCGGCCGCGTTCGCGGGGTTCGGCCAGCACGTAATCGGCGATGCGGTCGGCGACCGTGGAGACGATGAGGTCGGCGGCCAGCTGGAGGTCGTCGGGTGACCATTCGTCCAGTGCCCTTACCCGGGACAGGTCGACGACGAGTTCCCGCACGATGAGCTGCATTTCGACGGCGATGGCCCCGCGCAGCGGTGCGGAACCGCCGTGCCGTTCGCGCAGCAGGAATCCGTAGAGGTCGCGTTTGTCCTCGACCTGCGTGAATACGAATCGGACCGTGTCGCCGAGTTTGGCCTCGGGATTTCTGCGCATTTCCCTGAGTGCGAGGCGCATCTGGCGCACGCCCTCCTCGACGAGGCTGGTGCCCAGTTCGTCGAGCGAGGCGAAATGCCGATAGAAGGCGGTGGGCACGATGCCGGCGGAGCGGGCGATCTCACGCAGGCTCAGGGCCGCGAAGCCGCGGTCGGCGGCCAGGGCGAGGGTGCCTTCGAGCAGGGCCGCACGGGTGCGTTCTTTGCGCTCGACTCGGGTAGCTGCCTGCTCGCTCACGTCGATGAGCATACATCCGTTCACATTCGTTCCTGTCGAGAGATGTCGTGTGGGTCACACGAACTGCCGGTTGAACTGGAGTGCCTTCACCGGGCAGACTATCTCAGTGTACAGATGTGCACCGAAATGGAGGCTCGCATGGTCGGACTCATCGACCTGGTGCAGAAGACGTTGACCACCCCGCACCCGCTGGACCGCTACCTGGAGCTGGTGCGGCCCACGCTCACGCTGCGCGATCTGCGCGCGGAGATCACGCACGTGCGCCGCAGCGCGGTCGGGTCGGTGACCCTGACCCTGCGGCCCAACCGGCAGTGGGCGGGGCATGTGGCCGGGCAGTACGTGCAGGTCGGTGTGGTGATCAACGGTGTCCGCCACACCCGTTGCTATTCGCCGGTGAACGCGCAGAACCGCCGCGACCGGCATCTCGAACTGACGATCAAGGCCCACCCGGAGGGCCTGGTCTCGAATTACCTGCACGACACCGCGATTCCCGGCATGACGGTGGATCTCTCACCCGCACAGGGTGTTTTCCACCTGCCCGAACAGCGCCCCGAGCGCATCGTGCTGCTGAGCGGCGGCAGCGGCATCACGCCGGTGCTGTCCATGCTGCGCACGCTGGCCAACGAGGGCTACCGCGGTCAGGTGCTGTTCCTGCATTACAACCGTTCTCCGGAATGGGTGCCGCACCGCGCCGAGCTGGAGGCAATCGCCATGCAGCACGGCAACTTCCGCGTCGAGATGCGGTATCCGGAACTGCTGCACGACCCGGTCTTCGGCTACGACGAGCTGGAGCGCCTCGCGCCCTGGTTCGCGACAGCGCAGACCTACCTGTGCGGGCCGGGTGGCCTCATGAAGGCGGTGCGCACGGTCTACGAGGCCGAACAGCTCGCGGACCGCCTGCACATGGAGGAGTTCACGCTCACCGCCGCGCCCGCCGACCCGGCCACCGCCGAGGGCGAGGTCACCTTCTCCGGTAGCGGCATCACCACCGAGAACACCGGTGCGAGCCTGCTGGAGCAGGCCGAAAGCGCCGGTCTCACTCCGGAATACGGCTGCCGCATGGGGATCTGCTTCTCCTGCACCGCCGTCAAGCGCACCGGCTGCACCCGCAACCTGCGCACCGGCGAGCTGGACGCCGATCCGGACCAGCCCATCCAGCTCTGCATCAACGCCCCCGTCGGGGACGTCGACATCGCTCTCTGAAAGGCGATCATCATGGCGATTCTCACCGAAACTCCCGAGGGCCCGCTGGTCCTGTCCGTCGAGCAGGTCGAGGAGATCGGCCGCGAACTCGACGCGTTGCGCGCCCGCATCACCGCCGATCTGGGCGAGAGCGACCGCGAATACATCTACTCGGTGATCAAGGCGCAGCGCGGCTTCGAGATCGCCGGGCGCGGTCTGCTGTACCTGGGTTTCCTGCCGCCGTTCTGGCTGGCCGGCGTGGCCGCGCTGAGCCTGTCCAAGATCCTCGACAATATGGAGATCGGGCACAACGTCATGCACGGCCAGTGGGACTGGATGCGTGAGCCGGGTCTGAATTCCCGTGTGTTCGAATGGGATACGGTGTGCCCCGCGGATCAGTGGCGGCATTCGCACAACTACATGCACCACACCTACACCAATATCCTCGATATGGACCGCGATATCGGGTACGGCATCCTGCGCGTGGACGAGGCGCAGGCCTGGAACCCGCTGCGACTGGGCAACCCGCTGTACGCGTTCATCCTCATGCTCGCGTTCGAGTGGGGCGTGATGGGGCACGATCTCGAGGTCGAGAACATCGTGCGCGGTAAGAAGTCCTGGTCGGAGATCAAGACGCTGGTCAAGGGGCAGTGGCGTAAGGCGAGCCGGCAGGTGCTGAAGGACTACATCGTGTTCCCGGCGCTGACCGGGCCGCTGTTCGTGTCCACGCTGACGGCCAACTTCACCGCCAATATCGTGCGCAATCTGTGGACGTTCTCGATCATCTTCTGCGGGCACTTCCCCTCCGGCGTACAGACGTTCACCCAGGAGGAGACGGCCAACGAGACTCAGGGCGAGTGGTACGTGCGCCAGATGCTCGGCTCGGCGAACATCGAGGGCAGCAAGCTGTTCCACATCCTGTCCGGCAACCTGTCGCACCAGATCGAGCACCACCTGTTCCCGGACCTGCCCGCCAACCGCTACCCGGAGATCGCCCCCGAGGTGAAGGCGCTGTGCGAGAAGCACGGCCTGCCCTACAACACGGGCGGCTTCTCCCAGCAGATCGGCTCGGTCTGGGCGAAGCTGTTCAAGCTGGCCCTGCCGCCCTTCCTGACGGGGAAATCGCAGACCGCGAGTGTTATCGTGATGCGCCAGGGGCAGGCGAGCGAAGCGGGCGTGTAAATGATCTCCAAATTCGAGAGCAACAAGGATCTGATCCAGGAACTGACGTCGTCCGGAGCGCGGCACGTCGGCAATATCGCATCGATCATCACCGGCACGGTCGCCGAGGTGACCCGCGAGATCGGCGACTGGATCACCGACGCCATCGAGATGCGTGAGGCCGCCGTGGCCGCACAGCAGGACGCCGAAGCGCACCGCGCCGAGGACACCGACCTCGAGGCCGCCGACCTCGACGACGAGGCGGAAGCCCCTGTCGCACAGGAGAACCCGGCCGCCAAGCCGGTCCCCAGCGAGCGACTCTCGACCGACGTCATCGACGCCGAGGTCGTAGACCCCCGTTAGGGATGGGATCTCAGGGGCAAGGCCCCTGAGGACCCCCGGGAGTGGGTCGTGGGCGTAGCCCCCGGGCCTCGTCGGTGTGGGGTTTCAGGGGTTACCCCTGAGGGCTCCCCGGGAGTGGGGGTTCACCACACCGGTAGGCGCCGTCGGTGTTGTGCCACTTCGGTGATGAGATCTTTGTAGCCGTCGGCGAGTTCGGCGAGGCGATACCACTGCAGGTGCGCCTCGCTGTCCACATTGCGGCGTGGCCCGTCCTCGCTGATGCGGTGGGCGGCGGCGCGGCGGCGGGATCGTCCGTCGCCGTTCTTGGTGGTCGTAGCCCGGGCTGGGGGTGCGGAGACGCCCAGGGCCTGTTGTGCGGCAACCCATTTCGCGGCCATCCGGTCGATGACCGCGCCCAGTGTCTCGGTGTGCAGGGAGGCGCCGGCGCGGTGCGGGATATTGGCCGCCACCCAGTCGTCGATGCGGGCGATCTGGTGGGCTCGCTGCGTGTCGATCGTGTCGACGGTATGGCTGCAGTCGGCCACGTTGTCGGGTGTGGCTCCGGCGGCGTGTGCCGCCTGCAGGGCGCGGTGCCGGCGTTCGTGGCAGCGTGCCAGTTCGTGAGCGGAGTCGAGCACATCACGATCGCGGCGCTCGGTGGTGACGGGTTCCCGGAAGGCGCGCAACAACGTTGAAGGCGATGGGAGCTCGGCCCCGAATACCGCTCCGGTGTAGTCGATTGCCATTCGTTCCACCCTCGGCCGTCGCATGTTTGGATGCGCCAGGGCCGAGGGGGTTTCGGGGAGGGGCTCCCCTCGGCTCCGGCGCAGCCCCGCATCCGGAACGCAACAGTCCCCTACCTACGGCACGGTGAAGAAACCGGGAAATCCGCGACGATGCGAGAAGAGACTGTCCGACAATGCGGGACATATTCAGGAAAGCGCGATAGTCGAACGGGCGCAACCATCCGGCGCGTGCTGTGCGAAGCTGCCGGAAAATCGTTATACAGCATTACAACCCGGTTACACGGGCGCTGCGGTTGGTGGCTTATCGACACCTGTGCGGGCGGTGTATGAGACGCCGCTCCCGCCCGCCGCCGGGCCCGGACAGCTGGATCCGTCATGAATCAGGTTACCGAGGCTTATGAATAGCTACCGGTGCGGCGTGCCGGAAGAGTTGCGGGCCGCAGTCCACTAGCCTCGGTATATATGCCCGCATATGCGTCGTCGCCGGAGCTCGGTTTCGGTTTCATGTTCGCGCTGGAAGACCCGGAGCGAATCGCGGAAGTCGTCCGCACTCTGATCGTTCGCCGCAGGGTGTCGGTCTTCCGGCTGGCACACCTGTCCAGCGATGACGGTCCGCCCGAACGCTATGTCGTCAATTGGGCTGCGGTGCCGCAGATCTCGGTGAAGACCGGCCCGCCGAGCCCGGAGGAATTGCGCTCCAGTGGAACGATGCTGGTCAACGCGTTCCTGGGCGAGGACGGCGAGGTGAGCCTGTATTCGGCGGACGGCACCGGCCCCGGAGTGCAATAGCTGATCGCTATGCGTGTGATTGGTGTTACCCGGCGTCTTAGCAACCTCTCAGCTACAGACAAGGACTTGTTCAGGGAGCCCCGGCAGGGTGGGTCCGGTCGCCGAAACGGAAATCCCGGACCGGCGGCCTCACTGAACAGAGAGGTTTCACAATGATCCCGGTTATCATCGACACTGGCTCCGCTGCGCTGAACGGCGTTCTCAACACCGGTTCGGCCGCGCTGGGCGGTCTGCTGAACACCCTGTGGACCGGCTCCTTCGGCCGCTAAAACCTCATCGTTCGAAGGGTTTTCGGGCGATTGCCCCGAGTGCACGGCACTCGGGGCAATTCTTTGTCCCTACCCGGTCCCCGGCCGCGCGCGGCGCGGTGCTCACGCGTACGCGGGTGCCTGCCGCGCGCGCAGGATCTGTTCCAGCAGCGCCACCAGCACCAGCTTGACCGATTCCCGGTCGCGCGCATCGCATTCCATGAGGTACACGCTGGGGTCCAGGTCGAGGGCCTCCCGGACCTCCTCCAGCTCGAACTCCATGCCGCGGTCGAATCGGTTGACCGCCACCACGAACGGGGTGCGGCGCTCCTCGAAGAAGTCGAGCACCGGATAGCAGTCCTCGACCCGGTCGGTGTCCACCAGGATGACGCCGCCGAGCGCGCCGTCGAGCAGGTCGTCCCAGAGGAATTCGAAGCGCTTCTGGCCCGGGGTGCCGAACAGGTAGAGCACCAGGTTCGCGTCCAGGGTGATGCGGCCGAAGTCCAGCGCCACCGTGGTGGTGGTCTTGCCCGCGGCCAGGCCCGGATCGTCCACGCCCACCGATACTTCGGTCATATCGGCCTCGGTGGCCAGCGGTTCGATCTCGGAGATGGCGCCGATCAGGGTGGTCTTGCCGACGCCGAAGCCGCCGCTGACCACGACCTTCACCGAGGAGGCCAGCGGCTGAACCGTGGGGCGATGCTCAGAGTGCCCGTACAAGATCCCTGATCCTTTCCAATGTGGCGGTGGACAATTCGTCGTTCTGGCCCACCATGGCGTGGCCGGCCGACACCAGGTCGCTGACCAGCACCCGTGCCACGCCGACCGGAACCCGCAGGGCCGCACCGATTTCCGCGATGGAATGCGGTTGCTGGCACAGCCGCACCACGCGCTCCAGTTCGAAGCGCAGCGGGGCGGACAGGGCGGCGGGCGTGGCGCGCACCAGGGTTTCGATGCGCAGGCCGTCGACCAGCGGGGTGGTGCGCCCGGAGGTCATCATGAACGGCCGGACGACCTGATCCTCGGGCTCGTACTCGTCTTCGGAATCCGTTGCGTGGGAACGGGATCGTGCCGTTTCCTGGTAGCGGTCCGGATGGTCGGCGGCCGGTGTCATCCCGGGCTGCGCGTACGGCCGCGCCCGGGCGATCATTCTCGAATCCGGCAGCCGGTGTGGATCGTTCATCGGCTCAGTGACTCTCGCAGTTCGGTGATGAGCGCCGGGGTGAGCAGCGCGCCGGCGCGCTCGGCCAGGACCGCCATCTGGTAGCCCACCAGGCTGATATCGGCGTGGTGGTCGGCGATGACGCCGATGCAGCTGCCGTTCGCCATGGCGGACACCAGCAGGAAGCCGCGGCCCATCTCGATCATGATGAGCCGCAGGCCGTCGAAGGCGTAACTGCGCGAGGCGCTGCGGCCCAGGCTGGTGAGCCCGGAGACGATGGCGGCCAGCCGGTCGGCGCCGGTCCGGTCCAGGCCGTCGGACATCGCCATGAGCAGACCGTCGGAGGAAACCGCCACCGCGTCACGCACCCCGTCGGTGGTGCGCACGAAGTCGGCCAGCAGCCAGTTGAAGGTGTGCGGATTGGTGTCGGTGTAGTGGGTGGTCACCTGTAATCCTCCTTATGCATTCGAGCCGGGTCGTGGCGGCTCGCCGCTCTCGCCGCGCTGGTGCCCGGATCGGAATCCGGCCAGCATGCTTCGCACCTGTTCGGGGGTGCGCTCGGCGGGCGGAGCCACGTTACGCGGTTCCGCCGCGGGCCGCTGGGCGCCGCCCGGCGCGACACCCGAATTCTCGCGAGTCTTCCGGCTGCGCTTGACGAGTCCGTTTCGTGTGCGTTGCACCTCCGGTACACCCACTGAAACCTCTCGTCCCGCTTGCGCGTGTGTCGTGTCGTCGACGTATGTGTCAGCGTTGCCGCTGGGTGTTCCGGCAGGCTCGCTGCCGTAGCTCGGGAAGCGGGTGGCGCTCGTGGTGTCCTCGCGGGCGGCGCCCCATTCGTAGGCGTCGTTGGCGCGGGGCGCACCGGAAGCGTTCCGGCTCTCCGAGTTGTTGCGGGTCGTCCGATCCGGTTCCGGTCCGGGCTCGCTGCCCAGGGGGATGAACTTGATCGGGCTGTGCTCCCGCGAGATCGCGCGCTCGGTATCGGCGGGGCGGGCGGCCCCGGTGGTGCCGCTGTCGCCGGGCCGCTCGGTCCGCGGGCCGTCGATGATCCAGGAGCCGGTGATCGGCCCGGAGTCCGAGGGCTCGAAGACCGCGTCGCCGATCAGGTCCGACGAGGTGACGAATGCGGATGTGCCGGAAGCGGTGTCGAAGCCACGGCGGGCGTCCTCGTCGGCGGCGCTGTAGGTGCGGTCCGCTTCGGAGCCGATGTAGGCCCGGTCCACGTCGGCGGCGCCGAACGAGCGCTGCGGATCGGGCGCCGTGGCGGGCGCCGCGATGGAGCGGTGCCGGCCGAAGGTGGATTCCGGCATGGGCGTCGCGCTGCCGATGGCCGGAAGTTCCGATGTGACAAGGTGTTTGGCGTCGCTGCCGGGTTCGAGCAGCATCGCGTGTTCGTCGCCCAGCAACTCGGGCGGGAAGGTGAGCCGGGCCACCACGCCGCTGGTGGGGGAGATATTGAGCTCGACGTCGATGCCGAGCCGCTTGGCGAGCCGGCCGACCACCCAGTGGCCCAGGAAGCGGGTGGGCGCGACCAGGAAGTCGGCCTTGCCCTGCAGGCGGGCATTGGAGATGGCGAGCTGATCGGCGGGCATGCCGACACCGTGGTCGACGACGGCGAGCGTGTAGCGCCGCCCCAGCCGGCGGCCGTAGATCTCGACCTCCATATCCGGTGGGGAGAAGGCCAATCCGTTCTCGATGAGTTCGGCCAGCATGTGCGCCACCTCGCTGACGTGGGCGCCCGCGATGGCGACATCGTCGATGCGGCGCAGCACGACGCGGCGGTAGTCGTCGACCTCGGACAGGCCCGCGCGGATCACGTCGGTCAGCGGGATGGGCTTGGACCAGCGGCGCGGGTTGGACTCGCCGACGAGCACCAGCAGGCTCTCCGCGTTGCGGCGCATGCGGGTGGCCAGGTGGTCGAGTTCGAAGAGGTTGGACAGCGCGTTCGGGTCCAGTTCCTCCTGCTCGAAATCGCTGATCAGGCTGAGCTGGCGGCGGACCAGGTTCTGATTGCGGCGGGCCAGGTTGGCCATGGATTCGGTGGTGTTGCGGCGCAATCGCGCCTGCGCCGAGGCGAGTTCGTAGGCGGTGGTCTGGACGCGGTCCAGGGCGTGCGCCACGGAGAGGATCTCCTCGCCGGAATCGGCGGCGGCGCGTACGGGTTCCGGTGGCGCCGGGTCGCCGGCGTCGGCGTCCGCCCAGGCGGCGATGACCTGTGGCAGTCGCTTCTCGGCGACCGCGTCGGCCTCGGTGGCGAGGTCGGCCAGCGGACGCACGATGGCGCGCACGGTCGACACCACCAGCGCGATCTGCGCGGCGATGGCGAGCAGTGCGACGAGCGCGTAGATGCTGAGCACCATGGCCGCGTCGTGCTGCAATTCGACTGCGCGGCCGCGGATCTCGTCACCGAGGTGGCGCTGCACGACACGCTGAGCGTCGATGACCGAGGTCATCTGCTTCCACCAGTCGGTCGCGGCGACCGGCTGGGTGAGCGGCCCGAGCACCGAGTCGATCGCGATCTGTTCCTCGGTCCCGGCCCGGGTGGCGTCGTCGCCGCGCATGACGGTGTACAGCTCGGAGCGCTGCGCGGGGGTGGCGTCGCGCTCGAAAGCGGCCATGGCGGCCTGCTTTCCGGCGCGGATGTCGAGGAACTGCGCGTATTCGCCGGGTTCGAAACCGCCGGCGGCGAAGACGCCGTTGAGGAAGCCGCGCTCCTGACCGGTGAACTCCTTGACGTCACCGAGCGCATACAGCGATTCCAGGCCCTTCCACAGCGTGCTGTCCTGGGCGTGATCCAGGCCCGGCCGGGTCTGGTTCAGCGCGTGAATCGCGTTGGTATAGAAGGTGAACGAGGCATTGCGGTCGATGCGGCGGGCGTCCACGTCACTGCGGTTGGCGCTCACGCCGGCGAACAGGCTCAGCGCGGTGCGCACCTGGTCGGCGCCGGTGGGGTTGCCGGACAGCGCCTTGTTGAGGCTCTGCAGCGCAGTGTCGGTGGCCGCGCGCTGATCCCCGAGGGATTGGCGCATGGCATTGTTGCCGCCGAGCGCGCCGTTGGTGAGACCGCGCTCCTTCTGTACCTCGTGCACCAGATCCTGCACTGCCAGTGCAAGATTCACGGCGCGGACGGTATCGCCGGTGGCGCGGTAGTTCCCGACCTCGCCGGCCATGACGATGGCGAGCAGGACCAGTACCAGCGTCACCGAGAAGATCAGGATGCGGCGTAGCCGCGCCCGGATGGTGCGCGGACGGAGTAACTCCGCCGCCGGGGTGAGCTTTCCGTTGCCGCGCGGCAACAGTTTCGCCGGGCGCAATTTCACTACTGGCTCCTGTAAATCGGCTACCGTGCCGACCCACGCCGAGCGCACGGAAAAACAACAGCAACTTGTCACACGCGACCTGGCCACGCAATTCGGAGCCAATCGGTGTGACAGGCAGAACTTTGGTCGCGCGCCGGTACAAATCTGGTCACAACCGATGAGAAGTAGATGTGATCTTCCTGGCCGGGAGGAAACATTGAGGTGAACAACGGCTCACGCTGTTCCGGCGGCGGCAGTGCGGGCGCCGCCGACACTCGGAAGGAGTGATGGACATGCAGCCTGGTTCCGGTTACCCGGTGCGTGTGCGCGGCGATCTCGACCCGGGGTTGTCCCGCTGGATGTGGATAGTTAAGTGGATACTTGCCATTCCACATTTGGTCGTGCTGATCGTGCTGCACGTGGCGTACCTGCTGGTGACAATCGTTGCGTTCTTCGCGATCCTGATCACCGGGCGCTACCCGCGAGCGCTGTTCGACTTCAATGTCGGTGTGATGCGCTGGAGTTGGCGCGTGCGGTTCTACGCCTACTCCACCCTGGGCACGGATCGGTACCCGCCGTTCAGCCTCGCCCCGAACGCCGACTACCCCGCCGACCTAGAGGTCGACTACCCCGAGCAGTTGCATCGCGGCCTGGTCCTCATCAAGTGGTGGCTGCTGGCCATTCCGCAATATCTGATCGCCATCGCGCTGGCCGGTATGGGCGGGCGACACTACCACTGGTCGTTGCTGCCGATCCTCGTGATCATCGCGGCCATCGCGCTGTTGTTCACCGGCTCCTATCCGAAGGGTCTGTTCGACTTCAACATGGGAATCAACCGCTGGCTCTACCGGATTCGCGGCTACGTCAGCCTCATGACCGACGTCTACCCGCCCTTCCGGCTGGACCAGGGAGCCCGGGAGCCGGGTGACACCGGATCCGCCGAGGTCAGTGAAGCCTGAACTCGCGAGGCTCAGTGAATCCTGAACTCGGCCGACTCGTAGATGCGGCGGACCACGTCCTCGATATCGGGTTCCTCGATGGACAGGTCGCGGACCTCCGCACGGGCCGAGACGGCGGCGAGCAGCTGTGCGGCAGTGGTGATCTCGGTATCGAAGGCCAGCCGCTGCCGCATGCCCGCGCCCTCGGTGCCGAGCAGCTTCGCACCGGGCAGATCGGTGAGATCCGCGGTGGGCTCGGCCAACTCGACGGTGAGCACCCGGTGTTCGCCGACGGTGGCGGCCAGTCCGGTGAGCGATCCGTCGTAGACGAGCCGCCCGCGGTCCACCACCAGCACCCGCTCGCACAGTCGTTCCACATCGCCCATGTCGTGGGTGGTGAGCAGCAGGGTGGTGCCGCGCTGCAGGCGCTCGTACCGCAGGAACTCGCGTAATCGCTGCTTGGACAGCACATCCAGGCCGATGGTCGGCTCGTCCAGGATCACCAGCTCCGGGGAATGCAGCAGCGCCGCACCGACTTCGGCGCGCATGCGCTGCCCGAGCGAGAGCTGCCGCACCGGGGTGTCCAGGGTGCTGCCCATCTCCAGCTGCTCCACCAGTTCCGCGGTGCGGGCGCGGGCGGCGGCCGGTTCCAGCCGGTGGATGGCGGCCAGGATCGAAAACGATTCGCGCAGCGGCAGATCCCACCACAGCTGCGACCGCTGCCCGAACACCACGCCGATGCGCCCGGCCAGTTCGCGCCGCTGCCGCACCGGATCCAGGCCGCAGGTGCGCAGCGTCCCCGTCGACGGCACCAGAATGCCGGTGATCATCTTGATGGTGGTGGACTTGCCCGCGCCGTTGGCGCCGATATAACCCACGGCCGCCCCGCGTTCGATGCGGAAGCTCATCTCGTCGACGGCGGTGATCACCTCGCGTCGCCGCCGCCAGCGGCCCTCCTTACGACTCAGGACGAAAGTGCGTGTCAGGTCCTGGATATCGATGACCCACTCGCTGCCGGCACTCGCTGCGTTCACCCGCCGCCTCCCTGGTAATGCCTGGTCCCGATGCGCCACGCGGTCAGGGCCGCGGCCCATACCCACAGCGCCGCCAGCGGTGACGCCCAGGCCAGCCAGGCCGGCAGCAGGGCGGGCCCGGGCAGGCCGAGCAGTGCGATGGCGGGCAGATACGAGGTGAAGGCCACGGGGACAAGGAATCCGAAGATCAGTTTCATCGGCGTCGGGAAGACCGAGGCCGGTTGCATGGAGGCGTAGGACCCGCCGTAGGTGAAGGAGTTGGTCAGTTCGGCGCCGTCGATGAGGAAGAACTGTAATCCGGCCGCACAGACGAACAATCCCGCGAAGATGGCGATCCCGCAGACCAGGGTGAGCGTGAACAACACCAGATGAGCGGCGGTCCAGTCGATCTCGTTGCGGGCGATGCCGAAGCCGAGCACGGTGCCGGCCACCGCGATGCGCGCCACCCGGCGCAGCGCGATATCACTCGTCATGAGCTGCAACAACAATGGCTGCGGCCGCAGATAGAAGGCGTCCAGCTTGCCCAGCCGGATATAGGTGGGCAGCGTGTCGGCGTGCCCGACGACCATGTCCGCGATGGCGAAGGACGTATTGCTGAACCCGAAGAGCAGCAGCATGCCGTTCAGATCGAGCCCGCCCAGCCGCGGCACATTGTGGAAGATGACCCACATCTCGGCGAATTCCACCAGCCCGATGAGGAATGCGCTGAGCACGTCGGTGGCGAAGGACAGCGGGTAGGCGCGTTGCGCGCGCAGCCGGGAGCCGAGCACGGCACGGTAGGGCGCGAGCGCGGACGGCCGCGAGTCACCCACCCTGCACCTCCAGTTTGCGACGCCCGGCGCGCAGCATGAGTTGCCCGGCGCCCACCAGGAGGAGTACCCAGAAACATTGCACGGCAACGATTTCCACCGCCGCGAGTCCGGTGGTGCGGCCGGAGAGCACGTCGATGGGCCATTGCAGCATGGCGGGGAACGGGGTGGCGTAGGCGATATCGCGCAACCAGTCCGGGAAGAGGTGGACCGGTACGAACAGTCCGGCCAGGAAGGTGCCGCAGATCTGGTGCAGGCCGCGCAGGCCGCGTGTCTCGATGAGCCAGAACCCGGCCAGGCACACCGTGAACATGGACAGGAAGGACAGCGCCATGGCCAGCACCAGGCTGAGGCCGCCCAGCACATAGGTTCCCGGCGTGGTGGGGAAGGCGAGCCCGAAGGTGAAGGCGCCGATGAGCAGGCTCGGCACGCCGCGTGGCAGCAGGGTGCAGACGGCGCGGCCGAGGTATTCGGCGAGGTGCGCGAACTGCATGTCGATGGGCCGCAGGAAGTCGATGGCGACATCGCCGGTGCGGATGCGTTCGACGAGATCCGGTGGGGTCCAGAAGGCCAAGGCGCCCAGTAGCCCTTGGGACAGCCAGGTGTAGGCGCCGATGGTGCCGCGGTCGTAGCCGCCGAAGTTGCCGTTGGCGTGCACCGCGGCCATCAGCACCGCCGCCCGCACGAAGCCGAAGACGACATTGGTGATGAGTCCGGCGACCATGGCGAGGCGGTAGTGCGACTGGCGGCGGAATCCGGCCTTGGCCAGCTGCCAATAGACCCCCACATCGGCGCGCACAAGAGGTTGACACTACGGCCCGGCCGGTGGGTGTGCAATGGCTTTACCGGTGTCCGGCGCCGAGTTCGCCCGGTGTCGACCGATTCGCCGAAAACCCTCCCGCCGCAGCCGTGCAAGTGATAGAAAACTCCTCGTTTCACTTTGCTGCGACGCTAGGACCACAGGATGACTCTCGCGGAGACGACCGTTTTCGAGGCGCTCGAATCCAATGTGCGTGGCTACTGCCGAGCGTGGCCGACGGTCTTCGACACCGCCCGCGGCTCCTGGCTCACCGATGAGAACGGCAAGGACTACCTCGACTTCTTCGCCGGCGCCGGCGCGCTCAACTACGGGCACAACAACCCGGTGCTGAAGCAGGCCCTCATCGACTACATGATCGGTGACGGCATCACGCACGGCCTGGACATGTCCACCGCCGCCAAACGCCGCCTGCTGGAAACCATCCGGGACCTGCTGCTCGTCCCGCGCGGACTGGACTACAAGGTGCAGTTCCCCGGACCCACCGGCGCCAACGCCGTGGAGGCCGCACTCAAGCTGGCGCGCAAGGTCACCGGCCGCACCACCGTCCTGAACTTCACCAACGGCTTCCACGGCATGACCCTCGGGGCCCTGTCGGTCACCGGCAATGCCGCCAAGCGCGCGGGTGCGGGAGTGCCGCTGGTGCATGCCACCCCGATGCCGTACGACGGCTTCCTGCCCGGCGACGACGATTTCGCCTGGATGCGCCGCGCCCTCGACGACAACTCCTCGGGCCTGGACAAGCCGGCCGCCGTCATCGTGGAAACCGTGCAGGGCGAGGGCGGGATCAATGTGGCCCGCGCCGAATGGCTGCGCACACTGGCCGAATTGTGCTCGGCGCGCGGCATTCTGCTCATCGTCGACGATGTGCAGATGGGCTGCGGCCGCACCGGGCCGTTCTTCTCCTTCGAGACCGCGGGCATCACCCCCGACATCGTGGTGCTGTCCAAATCCATCGGCGGCTACGGCCTTCCGATGGCGCTGGTGCTCATGCGCTCCGAACTCGACCAGTGGGCGCCCGGCGAGCACAACGGCACCTTCCGCGGCAACAATGCCGCCTTCGTGACCGGCGAGACCGCGCTGCGCCACTACTGGTCCGACAATCGGCTCGAACTCGCCACCCTGGCCAAGGGCGAGCGGATCCACGCCCACCTCACCGCCCTGACCGAGGCCTTCGACGGCATCTCCACCCGCGGCCGCGGCCTGGTGCAGGGCCTGGTCTTCGAGGACGCCTCGCAGGCCGGGAAGGTGTGCAATATCGCCTTCGAGCTCGGATTGCTCGTCGAGACTTCCGGATCCACCGACGAAGTGGTGAAATTGCTGCCACCGCTGACCGTCACCGAGGAAGAGATCGGCCACGGCCTGGGAATTCTCACCAGGGCCGTGGAAATCGTCCGCGACGCGCACTGAGCGCCGGACGTCAGGAAACGTCGGCCACCGCCCACACCGGTGGCCGACCGGAGCCGGGTTCCCAGCTGCGGAGGGAACCCGGCACCACCTTGTCAAACGCTACTGTTCGGAAATAGTTCCGGCACTCCCGCATTGCCCGTAGTGGGCAGCGCAAAGAATCACGTGGATTCCAACCGGTGACGCACCGGGGCATGGACGGCACTCTCGGATAGCAGGCGGTTGACGGGCTCGACCGCCGAGGTCCCCCGTCCCCCTGCCCGAGGTGTACTGCCGTGTCTTCAGTTGCCGTGCAGGCCAGGCCCATTGCGGTCCGCCTGCGCTTACCCCGCGTCTCGACGTGGGCGCGGCTGGTCAGTCCCGTGGTGCTGGTGGTGATCTGGCAACTCGCCGGCGCCACCGGCGTACTGCCGGAACGACTGCTCGCTTCACCCCTGACCGTCGTGCAGACGGCCGTCGACCTGGTCCGCGACGGCACGCTCACGTCGGCCATCCGAGTTTCGCTGCAGCGCGCCGCGCTGGGCTTCGTGATCGGCGCCGTGGCCGGCGTCGCCCTGGCCCTGGTCTCCGGGCTGAGCCGGGTGGGCGAGATCCTGCTCGACCCGATCCTGCAGATGCTGCGCACGCTGCCGTTCTACGGCCTGATCCCGCTGTTCATCCTGTGGTTCGGCATCGGCGAACTGCCGAAGGTGGTGCTGGTCGCCTTCGGTGTGGCGATTCCGCTGTACCTCAATACCTTCGCCGGAATCCGCAGTGTGGACGGCAAACTCGCCGAGCTGGCGCAGGTGCAGCAACTGGGGAAGCTCGCGCTGATCCGGCACATCGTGCTGCCGGGCGCGCTACCGCAGGCGCTGGTCGGATTGCGGCAGTCGCTGGGCGTGGCCTGGCTGGCGCTGATCGTCGCCGAGCAGGTCAATGCGGATGCCGGTCTGGGCTACATGATCAACAATGCGCGCGAGTTCCTGCGCACCGACATCATCGTGGTCGGCCTGCTCGTCTACAGCGTCCTCGGTCTGCTCACCGACGCCTTCGTGCGTCTCATCGAGAGGAGAGCGCTGTCATGGCGACGCGGCTTCCTGGCATCCTGACCCCCTCCGTCCTCGCGGCCACCCTGACCGAATTCGAGGAGCGCGCCACGGTTTCCACGGCTGCCCCCGCCGCCACCGACGGCGTGGTGGCGCGGATTCGCGGGCTGGCCAAGGACTTCGGCGACCGCCGGGTCCTGCACGGTCTCGACCTCGATATCCGGCGCGGCGAATTCGTCGCCCTGCTCGGCCGCAGCGGCTCCGGCAAGTCCACGCTGCTGCGGGCACTGAGCGGCCTCGACCGCGAACACGAGGGCGAACTGACCGTCTCCGGCGATGTCGCGGTGGCCTTCCAGGAACCGCGCCTGGTGCCCTGGAAGCGCGTGCGGGACAACGTCACCCTGGGCCTGAAGCGTGAAAACCCCAAGGCCGCAGCGCAGGCCGCGCTCACCGAGGTGGGCCTGGCCGGCCGCGCCGACGCCTGGCCGCTGACCCTCTCCGGCGGTGAGGCGCAGCGCGCCTCGCTGGCCCGCGCCCTGGTACGGCAGCCGGATCTGCTGCTGCTGGACGAGCCGTTCAGCGCGCTGGATGCGCTGACCCGCATCACCATTCACGGCCTGGTGCTCGAACTGTGGGACCGCTACCGCCCCGGCGTACTGCTGGTCACCCACGATGTGGACGAGGCGGTGCTGCTGGCCGATCGCGCGCTGGTGCTGGACGACGGGCACATCGCCCGCGAGATCCGCATCGACCTGCCGCGCCCGCGCCGCCGCGACCACCCCGAATTTCTCGCGCTGCGTGCGCGATTGCTCGCCGAACTCGGCGTGGCCACGGAAGAAGGAAATGCATGATCACCAGACGCTTGTTCGCCGCGCTCGCGGTCACCGCCGCCGCCCTCGTGACGGCGGCGTGCGGGTCCGGTGGCGACAACAATCAGGGCGTCAACGCCGACGGGTCCATCGACCTGTCCAAGGTGACCCTGCACATCGGTGACCAGAAGGGGCAGGCCCTGCAGGCGCTGCTCGAGGTGTCGGGACAGGATGCCGGGCTGCCGTACAAGCTCGAATGGTCCCAGTTCACGGCCGGCCCGCCGATTCTGGAGGCCACCAACGCCGGGTCCGTCGACCTGGGTGGCGTGGGTGACGCGCCGCCGGTGTTCGCGGCGGCGGCCAAGTCCCGCATCAAGATCGTGGCCGCCTACGACTCCGGTTACGCCGGTAACGCCATCCTGGTGCCGCCGAACTCCGACATCAAGGACCCGAAGGACCTGCGCGGCAAGAAGATCGCCGTCGCCCAGGGCAGTTCCGCGCACTACCACCTGCTGTCGGTGCTGAACAAGAACGGGCTCACGTTCTCCGATATCCAGCCGCAGTACCTGCAGCCCGCCGATGCGCTCGCCGCCCTGTCCACGGGCCGCGTCGACGCCTGGGCGGTGTGGGATCCCTATGTGGCACAGGCCCAGAAGGCCGGCGACAAGGTCCTCGTCGACGGTACCGGCTACATCAAGCCGGACTCGTTCTTCGTGGCGGGCACCAAGGCGCTGGACAACAAGGCCAGCTCGGCCGCCATCCGCGATCTGCTGCTCCGCATCCAGCGGGCGCAGTCCTGGGTCAAGGACCACCAGGAGCAGTGGGCCAAGCAGTCCTCCGATATCACCGGCGTCCCTTACGACGTCACGCTGCTCGCGGTCCAACGGGCAACGTACGCGCACCATCCGCTCGATGACGCGACCATCACCGCCGAACAGCAGGTGGCCGATGCGTTCTCCGACGCCAAGCTGATCCCCGGCAAGGTGAACATCAAGGACTTCATCGACACCCGCTACAACGACC
The DNA here is from genome assembly GCF_044386975.1 of Nocardia sp. NPDC020380. Lineage (NCBI taxonomy): Bacteria > Bacillati > Actinomycetota > Actinomycetes > Mycobacteriales > Nocardiaceae > Nocardia > Nocardia sp. NPDC020380. The sequence continues at coordinate 44,265 of NZ_JBIRVQ010000027.1, forward strand.
GCTTCAACTCCTAGGAAGTCCCCCGAATGAGCCTGTCGTTCCATTGGTTCCTGCCCACCTACGGCGACTCCCGCGGCCTGGTGGCCGGTGGGCACGGCACCGCCATGTCCGGTGACCGGCCCGCCACGCTGCACTACCTCAACCAGCTCTCCGCGGCGGCCGAGTCCAACGGCTTCGAGGCCGTGCTCACGCCCACCGGATCCTGGTGCGAGGACGCCTGGCTCACCACCGCCATGCTGGTGGAGACCACCGAGACGCTGAAATTCCTGGTGGCCCTGCGCCCCGGGCTGATCAGCCCCACGCTGGCCGCGCAGATGGCGGGCACCTTCCAGCGGCATTCCGAGGGACGACTGCTGCTCAATGTGGTGACCGGCGGCGAACCGCTGGAACAGAAGGCGTACGGCGACTTCTCGGACAAGGAAGCCCGCTACGCCCGCACCGGCGAATTCCTGCACGTGGTCAAGTCGCTGTGGGAATCGCACGCGCCCTTCACCTTCCAGGGCGAGCACGTGCACGTGGAGAACGCGCTGCTGAACAACCGGCCCGACCCGATCCCGCCGATCTTCTTCGGCGGCTCCTCGGGTCCGGCCGGACCGGTCGCCGCCAAGTACGCCGACACCTACCTCACCTGGGGTGAACCGGTGCACGCGGTGGGCCGCAAGCTGGACTGGATCCGCGGCCTCGCGGTCGACCACGGGCGAAAGCTGGACTACGGCTTGCGGATCCACGTCATCTCCCGCGACACCGCGGAGGAGGCGTGGGCCGTCGCCGACAAGCTGATCGCCGGCATCGATCCCGCCGATATCGAACGCGTGCAGGCCAGCCTGGCGCAGAGCGAATCCGAGGGCCAGCGCCGCATGCTGGAACTGCACGGCGGCAATGTGGATCGGCTGGAGATCGCCCCCAACCTGTGGGCGGGCGTCGGCCTGGTGCGCGGCGGCGCGGGCACCGCGCTGGTCGGCTCGCACGAGGAAGTGGCCGAGCGGCTCATCGAATACTCGAAGGTGGGCATCAGCCACTTCGTGCTGTCGGGCTACCCGCACCTGGAAGAGGCGTACTGGTTCGGCGAGGGCGTGCTGCCCATCCTGGAACGAAAGGGCCTGTGGCAGCACCCGACCCGGCGCCGCACCGCACCGGTCTCGGTGCCCTTCGCGGGCGCGTCGAGCAGCTAGGTCCATACTGGCGACGATCGAACCGGTGCTCCCCCTCAACGAGAGCGCCGGTTCGGTCGTATCGGCGGCCGGTCAGTGCGCGCCCACCACGGTGCAGGCCAGCAGTAGATAGCCCAGGGTGTAAATACCCAGCTGGCCGTAAGTGATGCCCACGACCAGTGGCGGGAAGTAGCCACCCAGTCCGCCCGGCGACAATCCCATCATCTTCGTATAAGTGGACGACAAAGGTCCGATCAGATTCCAGGTCCAGAAGGTGAGGGCGAAAGCCGCCGTAGCGAGCGTCAAATTTCTCGCGGTCATGAATTTGTATCCAACAGGGGCGGAATTCTCTGACCAGGCGTAATTCGAACACTATGGCGCGGTGTGTGTTTGCGATTACAGTCGAAGTTCATGACAGCTCGTCGACGTGCGCTCGGACTGTGCGCGGCCCTGCTGAGCCTCACCCTGGCGGCCGGTTGCGGCGGCTCCGGTACCTCCGGCGCACCCGCGAAAACCGGTGCGGTACCGCTGATCTCGACCGCCGACCTGCCCAAGGCCCAGCCCGGTGAGGTGCATCTGTTCGGTATCAACGACCTGCACGGCAACCTGCAGCCGCCGGATGGGGCCAATGGCAAGGTCGGTCAGTACACCGCGGGCGGCGCGGTCTACCTGGCCACGCATCTGGCGCGACTGAAGGCCGCCTACCCGGACAGTGCCATCGTGTCCGCGGGCGACAATGTCGGCGCCAGCCCGCTCATCTCCTCGATGTTCCACGACGAGCCGACCATCGACCTGCTCGACTCCCTCGGGCTCGCCGCCTCCTCCGTCGGCAATCACGAATTCGACCACGGCGTACAGGAATTGCGGCGACTGCAGCAGGGCGGCTGCGCGGCCGACGGCTGCTCGCCCGGCGCGCCCTTCACCGGCGCCACCTTCCCCTACCTGGCCGCGAACGTCACCGACGCCAACGGCCAGCTGCCGCCCGGCACGCGGCCGTGGACCATCCTGACCGTCGGCGGGCACAAGATCGGCGTGGTCGGCGTGGTCACCCCCGATACCGTGCACATCGTGCTGCCCGCGGGCATCCAGGGCTACACCTTCGGCGACGAACCGGACGCCATCGACAAATACGTCCCCGCGATGAAGGCGGCGGGCGCGGAAACCGTGGTGGCACTGATCCATGACGGCGGCGCGCAGCAGCCGCCGAACGGCGCGCCGGTCGACTACAACGGGTGCGCGAACATCTCACCGAACGTGACCGATCTGGCGAAGCGCACCGACGCCGCGGTGAAGGTGTTGTTCACCGCGCACAGTCATCAGGCGTACAACTGCACCATCGACGGCAAGGTGGTGACACAGGGCGCCGCCTTCGGGCGGCTGATCACGGATGTCACCCTGCGCTTCCATGACGGTACGGTCGACGCCGCCGCCGTGAACCGCGTCGTCACCCGCGATGTGACACCAGACCCGGCGACCGCCAAGCTGGTGGATTTCTATGCGGCACAGGTGAAGCCGCGCGCGGAAGCCGTCATCGGCAATGCCGCCGCGCCGCTGCCCGCCGAACCGAGCGGATCCGGGGACTCGCCGCTGGGTGATGTCATCGCCGATTCCATGCTGGCCGCCATGGCGCCACAGCAGGCGGTGGCCGCCTTCATGAACCCCGGCGGCGTGCGCGCGGGTCTGCACGGCGGCAACATCACCTACTCCGACGCCTATACGGTGGAACCGTTCGGTGATCAGGTGGTCGCCCTCACGCTCACCGGGGAGCAGATCCTGCGCCTGCTGGAACAGCAGTGGGACAGCGTGAGCGAGGAAGCCGGAGTGCTGTCGGTCGCGGGCCTCACCTACGCCTACTCCGAGAGCGCGCCCAAGGGCCACAAGATCCTCGACGACACCGTCCGGATCGGCGGGCAACCGCTGAATCCCGGTGCCGCCTACCGGGTTTCGACCAATAACTTCCTGGCTGCGGGCGGCGACGGCTTCACGGTCTTCCAGCAGGGCAAGGATGTGCGAGTCGGGCCCATCGATCTCGACGCCTTCGAGTCCTACCTCCGGGCACGGCCCGCCGTACAGCCACCGGCGGAACCGGTGCAGAAGCGCTGAACCCGGGCGGCTGGTGAGGTGGTCCTGAGGTCGGGTGGCGGCTGTCTTTCGGGTTCGGCAGCGGTTGATCTCGGATCGGGCGTGTTCTGATGGTGTGCCCGATCCGAGGCTGAAGCCACTGATGTTGCCGAGGTCGAGCGGGCGACCCTGAGCGGCTGGGAGTCGCGTCGCTCGGCCCGCCACGTCGGGATCTCACCGTCGAGCGTGCTGCGCATCTGGCATGTCTTCGGCCTGCAACCCTGGCGCACCGAAACTTTCAAGATCTCCCCCGGCCCCCTGCTGATCGACAAGATCCGTGATGTGGTCGGGTTGTACCTGGCTCCGCCAGCGAACGCGGCGGTGTTCTCTGTCGACGAGAAACCACAGATCCAGGCCCTGCAACGGACCGTCCCAGTGCTGCCGATGCTGCCCGGCGTGCCCGAGCGGCGCAGTTTCGACTACATCCGCCACGGCACTGTCGATCTGTTCGCCGCGTTGAACACCGCCACCGGAACCGTGATCGGCAAACTGTCGTCCCGGCATCGGGCGGTGGATTTCCGCGACTTCCTCGACGACATCGACCGCGCCACCGACCCGGCCCTGACCGTGAAGCAACATAGGCCGGTCCGGGAAGGGGATCCGGACCGGCCTACACCGAGCGATGCGGATTGCGGGCCGCACTGTATGTATGTTACGGCCGCCAAGGTACACGACTACGGAGAAGAACTCGAGTTGGATCGGTCAGGTTGTCCTAAGGGTTTGTCCGGCAACTGATCGGATAGGGAAGAGGCCGGGCGAAAGGTTGCCGGGATCGGCCAGGTGAGGCGGAATCTCCCGGTAGCAACAGGGATTACCACATCGCCTTTACGTGCTCGGGCACTGCTTCCACGCAAAGTGGTAGGTGGTGGTGATGCTTCCGTCCGTGGAATCCATTGCGATGAAGCTGGTGGTTGTCTTCGGGTCCGATGTACCGGCGTTCACACGCAATTCGGTGTTGATGTCGAAGTCGCGAGTTTCACCGCAGGGCTCGAATACGACCGACCCCACGTCGGTCGAGTCGGTTTCTTGCCAATCGTCATCGAGGAAACCATTGAACGGATGGTCGATGTATGTGGTCGGCGAGTCTCCCTGGAAGTAGTACCGGGCCCTTTCCAGAGCGGTGGCCCCCGCTTCCAAATGTGCGAATCCGCGGTAATCTGCCTGCGCTATTCCGTAGGTGAAGCCCTGTGGGACATGTACTCTCAGGTCGAGTTGACAGTTCTTTCGGAAGTCGATCGGGCCGGCTCCGACACCCACCTGCGCGTTGTAGTTGCTGTAGGTCACCGTGAAGGCCGTGTTGTCGGGCGAGACCGCTACGGCCGCGGTTCCCTGCGGGCAACCCGATCCATTGACGGTCACGACATCGATGACAATCTTGTCGGGCGGAGGAGGTTCGTTCGAGCCGGGTGTCGGCGACCCGGAAGCTGGCGAACCCGAAATCGGCAGGGCGAACGCGAATATGGCAGCGCCGACGGCGGCGAATCTTTTGTACATCGTTTCCTCGCAATGTTCCGGTCGATTCAGACGCATCTCAGTGTGAATGCCGGTGCTGGTGTTCAACACCTCAACTTGGACTGGACATTTCGAACAACTAACCACGGAGCGCGTGTGTGACTGCATAATTCGCTACGTATAGTGAATAATTATGTGCCAGCGTTCAACTGGCGCCTTTCGCCTAGTGAACAATAGTGATTCCGGAATCGGCTGTCAGTGCAGTACATTCAACAGGACGGCGCCGACCGGGATGCCCGGGCCTGTGAAGCGCGCGGTTCCATGGTTGCCGATGCTAATCGAGTGGTGTGACTGGTCCGATCGCTCGAACAAGATTGGCGTTTCGCGCTCTTCACGGGACCGCGAGGCGCGAGGATTTTCGCGAACACATCGAAGGCGAACACGTGGAGCTCACCTGCACCGCCGATTGGATCGACCACCGCGAGGAATCCTGCACGCTGCCTCTCGGCCCGTACTCCGCACACGTGTACCGGAAGTCGGGTCTGGATGGTTTCGTGTGGTGGGTTTCGTACATCGATTTCGATGGAGATGAGGTCGAGTCCAATGAGATCGGCCGTGGCTCGGCGTCGGGCAATGCCGGCGGGAAAAATGCGGTCGAGACGGTCATCCGCGAGCACCACGCATCCTCTGGTGGGATGCCCCAGTTCCTGGCGGATCACGGTTCCGGATATCGGAACTGCCGAGACCGAGTGGTTGTCCAGGGTGGAAGACATCGCGCGGGGGCTTGTCGCCGATCATCCTTCACTGGAATGCCGGGAGGCTCGATGTCCGTCGCCTGCTTGACGACCAACAACTGGACCGATCCCGACGGGCAGCGGTACACCTGGATGGGGCAGCCTCCGTTGACCCGATACTTTCCGGTTCCGCGCTAGCGCCGGAACTCCTCCACCGGATGGAACTCGGCGGCCCGGTCGCCGACCTCGTTGCGGTACCAGTGTTCCCGGCGGTACCGCTGCACCCGGTCGGCCACCTCGTCCAGGCCGGGTACGGTGCGGCGCAGGGTCTCCGCGCCGAATATCAAGGGCGCCTGCATGATCGGATGCAGGACCCACGGGAAGCGCTTCGGCATGCGGTGGCGCGCGTAGGTGGCCGGCGGGAGCCAGAAGGCGGTGTAGCCGATCTGGATCCGGTAGTTGAACTCGTCGCGGATCCGCTTGGCCCAGGGGCTGTCCGGATCCGGGGCGAAGGCCGGTAGGTAGGATTCGACCAGCTCCGCGCCGTCCGCGCCCGCGGTGCGGGCCCGCTTCACGAAGGCGGCGAACATGAGCCGCACCGCCTCCTGGAAATTCCGCGGATACCAGTCCGGCTGCACGCCCAGCAGATGGCCGACGTAACGCCAGAAGTGCAGGGTCGCTTCGATTTCCCGGATGGTGGTCTGGTGGCCGAGGCTCCACAGCGCCAGGCCGGGCACCACGCTGCCGCCCATCAAGGTGAGGGTCGCGTCGCCGACGCTGATGGGGACACCCCAGGCGTCGTGATCCCATTCGGGCCGCTGCACCAGCTTCCGGCGGATGAACACGTGCATGATGCGTACCCGCATGGCGGTCTGCCGGCCCCGCGCGCCCGGATCCAGGCCGCCGGGCTCGGAGACGTCGATCCAGAAACGGACCGTTTCCAGCTGCCGCTTGTGCGCCTTGTCGCCGGCGTAGCCGCCCGCGTAGGAGAGCGGTTTGGTGATCGAACTCTCCGAATACATTTCCAGCGTGCTGGTGGTCGCGAAGCTGAAAACCGATGTCCCCCAGCGGCGGAACACACGGGCGCCCTGCGCGACCAGGTCCGGGTCCAGCCATTGCGGGGCGGTCTCGAACTCCTCGAAGAGCCGCCGCAGGGAGGCCGGGGCGTCCGGTACCGCGTCCACGCCCTGCTCCAGCGCCAGATCGAGCATGGCCCGCCCGCGCTTGGGGCCGATCTCGCCCAGATACACCTCGTCGACGAAGGCCTCGGCCACCGGATCGGCCTGGTAGTACGCCTCACCGAAGGCGCGTACCAGCCGGTCCGACGGCTGCGGGTCGAAGCCCAGCACCGCCCGCGTCACCCGCCGCGCCCGCTGCACGCCCGGATTCCACACCCGCTCCCGATACCGGAACTCGGTCGGAATCTTCCCCGCCGCAGCGGCATCCAAGGTCGCCCGCGCCTGCACTCCAGCCATCTCCGGAGCGTAGGTCGCGGATAGCCGCAAGTCACTGTTGTTTTCGGACATCCCTGGCGGCCACTGCGATTTCCAGCGGCGGTCGTGTGTCAGCGCTCGGTGCGAGCGCCCAGCACCGGTTTGATCGGCATGCCGTCGAGCGTCGCCAGGCCGTCCACCGTGATCGGCGGTCGGTGCCGCGGTCTTCAACGGTCCGTGACCACGCCGAGCACCGGCTTGATATCCACGATCGGCGTGCCGTCGAGCGCTTCGAGGCCGTCCACCGTGACCGTGGTCCCCGCGACGGCGGTGATGGTGACCTCGTGCAGCCCGATCGGATTCGGGCGATCGGGGGAGCGGGTGGCGAACACACCGGTGGCCGGTCGGTCCTGTGCGCCGCGCGGATGCACCGCCTGCACGGTGCGGTCGGTCCGGTCCAGCCAGGTGAGCACCACGATGCGCAAGCCCGGGTGCAAATCGGCTGCGGCGCGGGCGAATTCGGGGTCGAGGAGCAGGTCCGCGGGCGGGGCGTCCTCATCCGGCTGGCGGGGTGCGCCGGCCCGTTGGGTGAGAATCGACCGCACCCGGCCGATCGGGCGCAACTCGAGTGCGGGGTCAGCGGGGGTCGGCATGCTGTGAGCTCCTCTGTTATCGGCGTGCAGGTCGATATGTCCGCGCCGCCAGTGGGCGGCACGCATCGATTCGACCCGAATCATCGACTCGATGTGACAGATTCGCCCCACGATGAATTGCGGGCGATCCTGCCGCGCCGCGTTCCGATTCGCCGGCCCGCTGCGGTAAGGCTCACCCGGCGCCGCGGGCGGCCTCAGCGTCCGCGACGGTAGTGCAGGCAGGCCGCGTGCGTCGGCGGACCCGAGCGCGGGCGCATCCCTACCTGCCGTTCCTCCGACAGCACACGGAGGCCGTCGGCCAGGGTCCCCGCCATATGCTCCAGCGCCTCCGGCGAGAGCAGTTTCGCGAAGGCGGCCGCGTCGAGTAGCTGCCGCCGCACGTCGTTGATCTGTCGCTCGACGTAAGGCATCCGCGCGGGTTCTGGCATGCCCGGCAGATTACCTCGAGTCGAACAAGTGTTCTAGTGGGTGAGGCTGTGGTTCCGGAGGACCACTCGTCCGGGTCCGTCTAGGCCGAAAGATTTAGCTGGTTGTGGGCCTTGGGCGGATGGAATCGCGGGCCGATCACGGGATTGTCGATAGCGCGGGAGCGCTGCACTCGGTGGCGCCGGAGAGACGAGGTGATCTCATGATTCAGGCGCGAGGTCTGTGCAAGCGCTACGGGAATACGGCCGCCGTGGACAATCTGTCCTTCGACGTAGAGCCCGGGGTAGTGACCGGCTTCCTGGGCCCGAACGGGTCGGGCAAGTCCACCACCATGCGGCTCATGCTGGGGCTGGATCACGGCGACGGCCGCACCACGTTCGGCGGGCAGGAGTATCGCGAGATCGATGATCCGCTGCGGGCCGTCGGGGTCATGCTGGACGCGCGGTCGGTGCATCCCAAACGCTCGGCGCGGGCGCATCTGCGCATGATCGCCGACGGCGGCGGCATCGACCGCGCCCGGGTGGACAAGGTGCTCGGGATCGTCGGCCTGCGCAGCGTGGCCGACAAGAACGCGGGCGGATTCAGTCTCGGCATGCAGCAGCGGCTCGGCCTCGCCGCCGCACTGCTCGGCGATCCCGCCATCCTGATCCTCGACGAGCCCGCCAACGGCCTGGACCCGGAGGGTGTGCGCTGGTTGCGGGATCTGCTGAAACAGCTTGCGCAGCAGGGCCGCACCGTACTGGTGTCCTCGCATCTGCTCAATGAGATGGCGCACCTCGCCGATTCGCTCATCGTCATCGGCGCGGGCCGGCTCATCGCCGCGGAATCGGTGACCGAGTTCGTGCACCGCAATACCGCCGCCCGCATCGTGGCGCGCGTGGACCGGCCACGGGAGCTCGCGGAAGCCCTGTCCGGCAATGGCTTCCGGGTGAACATCCAGCCCGATGGCGCGGTCGTGGTGGAGGGCCGGGACCGGCAGGCGGTCGCCGAGATCGCCCTGCGGGCCGGACTGCTCATCACCGAACTCACCCAGGCGCAGTCCAGCCTCGAGGACGCCTTCTTCCACGCCACCGACGGCGCCGCCCAGTACCGCGCGCACTCCGCCGCCTGAACCGAGAGGAATTCCCCTCATGCTCAACGCCATTCGCTATGAAGTCACGCGTTTGACGACCGTGCGTTCCACTTGGGCTCTGCTGGCGGCCGGCATGGCGATGCAGGCCTTCATCGCCTTCGTCTACGCCGGTAAGACCGATATGACGGCCGATGACCGGTTCGTCCAGTCGTTCCACGGACTGCCGCTCATCCTGGTCACACTGTTCACCACCGCGGTCGCGGTGAACTCCTTCGGCCACGAATACCGCTATCGCACCATCACCACCACCATGCTCACGCTGCGCCGGCCCGGGCGAGTGCTCGCGGCCAAGGCATCGGTCAGCGCGATCTTCGCCGCGGCGAGCGCCGCCGCCATGGTCGTGCTGACCCTGGTCATCGAGGCCGCGCGCGCCGGTGCGCCGACCGATATCGGGCTCATCGCAAGGATTTTCGGCGCGGTGATGCTGTACGCGGCGTTGGCCGCCCTGGTCGGTATGGGCATCGCCGCGGTCACCCGCAATGCCACCATCGCCATGGTCGCCACGCTCGCCATTCCGACCGTTGTCGAGGTTGCGGCGCTGCTCTTCGGGATCAGCATCAGGATCCTGCCGTTCAGTGCGGCGGCGCAGCTGGTGCAGCCCCGAGGACTGAACGTGCTACTCCTGCCGCTGCCGCTCATGGCAATGGCGGCAGGTTTGCTGACCGCCTCGGGTGTGCTGCTTGCGCGCCGTGACGTGTGACAAACGCTCGGTGGCTAGGGTTGCCAGGGTGAGCCGACTGCACTTGATCCGACGAGTGATCGTCGACGTCGCGCTCGCCCTGGTTTTCGGCTTCATGGCGTACGAGAGCGTCCACACCAGTTCGATCGGCGTCCTCCTGCCCGCTGCGGGCCCGGCCATCGCGATCGCATCCGGCATCGCCCTGCTGTTCCGGCGGTACTACCCACTGCCGGTACTGACAGTTGTGTTGCTGGCGGACATCGCGGTAGGCACGACCTTCCCGGGGCTCCTTGCGATGTACACCGTGGTCGATCGCTATGGGAATCGGATGGTTACCTGGCTGTCGACCGTCGCTACCATCGTCGTGCTGTTGGTGCCATGGGCACCCGGCTGGACCGGCAGCCTCCTGGCGCCCCGAGCGGCCGTCCTGGTCCCGCTCATGCTGGCGTCGGTGGCACTCGGGCTGTGGACCAATCAGCGCCGCCAGACCCTCGAGGGCCTGCGCGAACGCGCCGAACAGGCCGAACGTGAACGCGACCTGCTCGCCGCCGCCGCGGTGGAGGCCGAGCGCATTCGCATCGCCCGCGAGCTGCACGATATTGTGGCGCACCGGATTTCGCAGGTCACTGTGCTGGCCGGGGCGCTCGAGGTGTCCGCCGACGGCAAGTCCGCCGAGATGGCCGGCACCATCCGCGAAACCGGTACCAAGGCGCTCAACGAGATGCGTGAACTGCTGGGCGTGCTCCGCGATTCCGATGTGCACGTGCCCTTGCGCCCGGCGCCGGATCTGGCCGCCGTCCGGGAGCTGCTCGACGAGGCCGTGGCGTCGGGGCAGCGGCTCGAAATCGAACTGCCCGAACCGCTTCCGGAGGTGCCGGGCCCGGTCGGCCGCGCCGTCTATCGCCTGGTCCAGGAGTCGCTCACCAATGCCGCCAAACATGCGGCGGGCGCGGAGGTCCGGGTGGCGATGCGGGTGCACGGCGCCGCGCTGGAGGTCGATGTCCGCAACGGTCGCGGTGATCGCATCTTCGTCGCCGCGCAGGGTTCCGGTTCCGGCCTGGTCGGCATGCGTGAGCGCGTCGTGCTGGCGGGCGGCACCCTGCACGCCGGGCCGCTCGCCACCGGCGGCTTCGCCGTGCACGCCAGATTGCCCCTGATTTCCGCTGAGACAGAGGAGGTTTCGTGATTCGGGTGGTGCTGCTCGACGACGAGGAGCTGGTGCGGCACGGGATCGCCATGATCCTGGAGGCGCGGGACGGCATCGAGGTGGTGGCCCAGGACACCGACGGGCGGAACATCGTCGAGCTGGTGCAGAAGCACCGGCCGGACGTGGTCGTCACCGATATCCGCATGCCGCACGTGGACGGGCTCGAAGTGACGCGGCGGGTGCGGGCGCTGCCCGACCCGCCCGCCGTGGTCGTGCTCACCACCTTCGGACTCGACGAATACGTCTATGCCGCACTGGAATCCGGGGCGGCCGGATTCCTGCTCAAGGACACCCCGCCGCGTGATCTGGCGCAGGGTGTGGAGGTGGTGGCGCGCGGCGACGCCATCCTCGCCCCGGCCATCACCAAACGCATGCTCACCGCCTTCGCCAGCGGTGCGGGGTCGCAGCAGCCCGAGGCCCGCGCGCAACTCGAACAGCTCACCGACCGGGAACGCGAGGTGGCGCTCGAAGTGTCCACCGGCGCGGGCAATGCCGAGATCGCCCGCACCCTGCACATGAGCGAATCGACGGTGAAGGTCCACATCAGCCGGATCATTTCGAAGCTGGCGCTGGAGAACCGCACCCAGATCGCCATTCTGGTGCACCGCGCCGGGCTCGGCTGACAGTTAACCCGGGCCGCGTAGGGTGCCCGGCGTGGATCGGAACCTCGCGCCTGTATCGACCGTCGACGAACTCATGACCCTGCTGGGCGATTGCGCCGGCAAATGGGACATGCCCGACCGCAGCGGCGATCCGGTCGACATCCTCGACCACGACAGCCAGTGCGCCGAACTGCTCCGCGAACAATTCCCCGACGATGAGGAACTGCAGGTCGCCGGGCTGGTGCACGATATCGGCCACGTTCTCGTCCCCGGCGACGACGCCGGTCACGGCCGCCATGGCTCGCACGCCGTGCGCACCCTGCTGGGGGAGCGGGTGGCCCGCCTGGTCGAACTGCACGTGACGGCGAAACGCTATCTGGCAGCGACCGACTCGGTACACGCCGCCGCGCTTTCCCCGTCCAGTCAGCGCACCCTGGTGGCGCAGGGCGGCCCCATGACCCCCGCGGAAGTCGCCGCCTTCGAGGCCGATCCGGACTTCCACGTCGCCATCGCACTCCGCAAGGCCGATGACGCCGGCAAGGTGATCGGCCTGACCGTCCACCCCCTGCGCACCTGGCGGCCCGTCATCGAGCGGGTGGCCGCCGCGCGCTGACACCGCTGGCTCGACGAGGCTGCCGGGAACCGAGCCATTTCGGGCATAGGGTTGGTCTATGCCACTATCCCCGCGAGTGCCTGACCTGGCCGCACTGGAACTGCTGCTCTCGGTGATCGAACTGGGCAGCCTGGGCCGGGCGGCGAAGGCGCACGGGATCAGTCAGCCGTCGGCCAGTTCGCGGATCCGGTATCTGGAGCAGCTGGTGGGCGTGCCGGTGCTGGAGCGGACCACGCTCGGTTCGCGGCCCACCGCGGCCGGGGCGCTCATCGCGGAGTGGGCGCGGGATGTGGTGGAGGCGGCGGCCCGGCTGGATGCCGGCATCGATACGCTGCGGGCGCAACGGGATTCGCGCCTGCGGGTGGCGGCGAGCCAGACCATTGCCGAGTACCTCTTCCCGAAATGGCTGATGGCCCTGCGGGCGCGCATGCCCGACACCTCGATCGCGCTGGAGTCGGGCAACTCCGCCGAGGTGGCCGCGTCGGTGCTGGAGGGCCGGGCCGGGATCGGTTTCGTGGAGGGCCCGCGGCTGCCGCGAGATCTGGAGAGCCACATCGTGGCCCACGATCGGCTGGTCGTGGTGGTGGCGCCGGGGCAGCGCTGGGCGCGGCGGCCGGAGATCACCGTGCAGGAGCTGGCGGCGACACCGCTCATCTACCGCGAGCCCGGTTCGGGTACCCGGAACTCGTTCACCCGGGCCATGACCGAGGCGATTCCGGAGTGGCAGCCGGCCGTGGCACTGGAGTTGTCCTCCACCACGGCCATCAAGACGGCGGTCGCACAGGGTCTGGCGCCGGCCGTGCTGAGCTCACTGGCCGTGGCCCCCGAGCTGGCCGCCGGCACGCTGGTGTCGCCCACGGTGACCGGCCTCGATCTGGATCGGGCCTTGCGTGCGATCTGGCCGAAGGGGCAGCGGCCCACCGGTCCCGCGCGGGATCTCTACGCCATCGCGCGCCGGCCTGTCTGATATCCCACTCGCTGCCGCCCTGATCAGGGCCGCGACCGGCCTGAGTGCGTGAGAGATTTTCTCTCGAGTCTTGTCATGCCCGCGTATCTGGTGGAGACTATTGCCAGATATCTGGTGAGTAGGTTCACCAGAACAGCGAAGGAGCTGCCCGATGACGCGCACTCGACCGATTCCGACCCGTCATCCACACGACCGGGCCCAGGTGCCCGTGCTCGGGCCGACGGTGAAGCTACTGGGCATCAAGCCGCCGACCGAAGCCGAATGGGCGACCATGGGGGAGGCCCTCACCATCGGCGACGAACCGATGGACGCCCTGGTCGACTGGATGTACACCGCCGGCATGGGGCAGGTCCGCCCGCTCTTCGATCAGGCCCTCGCGCACGGCATCGCGAACGTCCCCGACGCACCGGAACCCTTGCGCGACTTCTTCACCCAGGTCGAGAACCCGCCCGCCTGGGTGGATTGGGATCGGATCAAGCTGGGGGAGCGCATCTTCCAGTCCGCCGGGCTCGACGGCATCTACCTCGCCCGTGACGTCCCGTTCCTCGGCGGCTTCGTCGCCTCCGGCATCAATCGCACGCTGCTGCTCACCAATACCGGCAAGAGCGGCGCCACCGGCGGCGGCCAGCGTTTCGCCGAAACCCTGCGCTGGGCCCTGGATGTGATATCCGAGGACGGAATGCGGCCGGGCGGCAAGGGGTTCCGTTCCACGCTGCATGTGCGGCTCATCCACACCTTCGTGCGGCGGCACGTCTCGAAGCTGCCCGAATGGAGCGCCGAGGACTGGGGTGTACCGGTCAACCAGACCGATATGGCCGTCACCATGCTGGGCGCGCTCTACGCCCCGGCACTGACCGGCATGATGATGGGCAATATCTTCACGCCGCGCGAACTCGACGCCATCGCGCACCTCACCCGCTATGTCGGCTGGGTCATGGGCATCGAGGAACGCTTCCTGCCCAATGGTTTCGTCGATGCCACGCGGCAGCTCTACCACTATCTGACCGCCCTCACCGCGCCGGACGAGTCCAGCATGCGGCTGGCCCGGCCGATGGCCGAGGACCCGCTGACCTGGCATTACGAACATCTCGCGCCCTTGCGCCGCAGAATCGCCTGGGCGCAGCATCTTTCGATCAGCACCGCCTTCCTCGGCCGCGGGCGCATGCGTCAGCTCGGGCTGCCCGGGTATATGCCGCCCTGGTATCCGGTGGCGAAATTCCCGGTCAATCTGGCGCGTTCCGGTGCGGGCATTCTGGTGCCGGGGTGGCGTACCCGGCAGGCGCGGGCGGGCCTGCGCGCGCAGCACGAGTTCATGAGCACGCTGATCGGGCCGACGGAGGACGGGTCCATCGGTGGTTCGGTGAACTACATCGGGCACGCCGCCTGACATCGGGGGCTGGTTCGTCGACACGCCAAAACAGACCGTTCCGGTTTTGGCGGGTCGGGCCGTTGACTTTGTGACGGCGATCTCTCTAGCGTTTAGGAAGTGTTCACTCTCTTTCTTCGGGTCGCCGTGCTCACCGTCGTGCTCGGTCTCGCCGGGGTGGCCGGCGCATCAGCCGCACCGGCCGAGGTGCCGATCCAGCCGCTGCCGGTGATCGTCGTGCCACCGGAACTTGATTCCTTCTACAACGCCCCGGCCAATGTGGTCGCCGCGACCGAACCGGGCGGCATCATCAAGGCGCGGCAGATCACCCCGGCCTTCCTGTCGGTGCTGCCGTACAACGTCGACGCGTGGCAGGTGCTCTACCGCACCAACGACAGCCACGGCAATGCCATCGCCACGGTGACGACGCTGGTGAAACCGCGCGGGCCGGCCCCGGACGGCGGCTTGAAACTGCTGTCGTACCAGGTCGCCGAGGATTCGACCGCGCAGTACTGCACCATGTCGTATGTGGCGCAGCAGGGTTCGATACCCGCCGACTTCGTGAACTCCGCGGAGACCTCGCTGGCCATGGTGCTCGGGCTCTCGCAGGGCTGGGCGGTGTCCATTCCCGACTACGAGGGCCCGAATTCCGCGTACGGCGCGTCGATTCTGGGTGGTCAGGCGACCCTGGACGGTATTCGCGCGGCGGAGAATTTCGCGCCGTTGCAATTGACCGCGGGGGCACAGACTCCCGTCGGATTGATGGGTTACTCCGGCGGCACCATCCCGACCGGTTGGGTCGCCGAGCATCACCGCGATTACGCCCCCGAGTTGAACATTGTCGGCGTCACCATCGGCGGCGTCGTCATGGGCGATCTGAAAGCGGTGCTGCGCAGCAATAACGCGAACCTGGGCGCGGGCCTGATCGGCGCCGCACTGCACGGCTTCGCCACCGAATACCCCGAGGTCCAGCAGGTGCTCGATACCAAGTACGACTGGTTCGGCCGCTTCATGACCTCGATCAAGGGTGTGCTGTGCCACCCGCAGGGGTCGGCGCTGTTCCCGTTCTGGAACTACCTCGGCTCGTACACCGGCGGCGGTGATCCGCTCGACCTGCCCGAGCTCAGCAATGCCGTTGTGGCACAACAGCTGGGACAGAAGACGCCGGATGTGCCGATGTACATCTATCACGCACAGAACGACGAGTTCATCCCCATCGCGGGAACCGACCGGGTGGTTAACGACTACTGCCGTGACGGCGCTGACATCACCTACACGCGGGAATTCCTGGCCGAGCACATCATCGGTATCCCGGGCTGGTTGCCCGGCGGATACCAGTTCATCATCGACCGCATGAACGGTGTTCCGGCGCCGCACGGGTGCAGTATCACCAGCCCGACAAGTACCTTCACCAGCGGCGATTTCACGAATCTGCTGGCCGCGAAATGGCCTGCCATTGCCGGTTTGCTGACCGGTTTCCCGGTGGGCGCGCGATAATTTCCGAATGAGAGTTTCGGCCGCGATGTTTGGCCGCGGCCGAAACCGGTTAACCTGGGTGCGGTAGAAGGTTTGCCTAACGTTTCTACGCAGGATTCGCACCCCCAAGACTCAAGTGCGCCACCGGCTCCCACGAGCGGGGTTGGCGAGTTATGGTTTCGTTATGGTGCGAACCGCCGCCGCCGCTGCAGACCCGGACGAACCACAACGTCCGCTAGCAGTTCCGCGGCCACATCTCGAGGTTGTTCCCGAATCACCCGATTCCGAAGTGCCCGAGGCCCACTCCTTCGGCGCGAACGTCCTGACCGCCGCGGACATCGAGCGGCTGCCCTCCTCCGCCCGCCACCGCATCGCCGCCTTCATCCATCTGCAGGTGGCCGCCCTGGAAGAAATGCCGGAGCCCTCGCTCCCCGTCCTCCCACCCACCGAAGAGCTGTAGCGAATTCGGCTCCGCGGCTTCGCAGCCCGCGAAGACCCGCCCCCTCACCCCTTGTGCGCACCGACAGCCGGTGCGGCGTATTCCTGGGATTCTGCCGGATGGAACCGGCACTCCGGCCTGGCACAGTTCTTCTCTTGGAACAGGTCTCGCCGACACCGGAGCACCATGAATACGAGAAATACCGTCCGCGCGCTACCCGGACGCGCCTGCGCAGTGGTCGCACTGCTGGTCGGCGGCGCTCACACAGTCGCAATCTGTGGCGCTCACACCGTGGCCATCGCGCATGCCCAATCGGATCCGGCCACCTGGTACGTGAGCTCCGGCGCACCCGCCGGCGGTACCGGTAGCGCCGATTCCCCCTTCGAATCCCTCGCCCGCGCAGAGACTGCCGCGCAGGACGGCGACACCATCGTGGTGCAGCCCGTCGCGCGCACCGCACCCGCACTGGACGGCGGCATCGCACTCAAACCGGGACAGCACCTCATTGGCGGCGGACCGGCCGTCCTCGGTGCGTCGGCGGACGCGGCCCTGCCGCGCATCACCAATACCACCGGCAATCTCGACGGCGATGCCGTGCGGCTCGCGCCCGGCGCGGAGGTCCGGAACCTGGTGATCGCGGGCGCGCGGCGCGGCGGCATCTACGGCCTCGACGCCGCCGGCGCGGTGATCACCGGAAACGATGTCTCCGCAACGAATCAGGAATGCGGTGACGGATTCATGATCGGGCCGTTCTCGCTGCCGCCCACACTGGCGGTCGGCGCCAGCGCGCCGCCGGTGCCGGACTTCCTCACTCTCAACAATGGGTGGGCGGGCATCATGACCGACTTCGACAGTGCCGCCGGTGAGGTGCACATCGACGGAAACGTCGTGCACGACACGGCCTGCGGGGACGGCATCGACCTGCGAGCGCGGGGGACCAGCCGGATCGACGCCCGCATCAGCGGAAACACCGTGCATCACGTCAATCTCGGGCTCGCCAAACTGTCCTTGCTCGCGCTCGGCGTGCAAGCCGACGGCAATGCGCGGCTCACCGCCGAGCTGGACGGCAATACCCAGACCGAGATCGCCTCGCCCGCAACCTCGCTGCTCAACAACCTGGCCGACAGCGAAGGCGTGTTCCTCAACCCGCTCGGGCAGGCGCACCTGGATGTCAGCCTCTCGCACAACACCTTCCGGAACGGCTACGGGAACTTCTCGGCCAACGGCCTGGAATACGTCACCACCAGCGGCGCACCCGAGAGCCGGGTCCGGGTCACCGACAGCGATTTCGACACCGTCGCCGGCGACATCATCGAGAACTACAACCTCAGCACCGACGGCGCCCGGCAATCCCTGACCCTGGACCGGGTCGGCGCGCACCACTCGACCTTCCCGGGCGCGGCCCTCAACCCCGTGGTCCCGGCCAATCTCGGAAGCTGCGTGGTGACAACCAACTTCGGGCGCACCGCGCACACCGACCTCACCATCGCCGACTCCGACCTCGGTGACTGCAGCGCCGACGGCATCGGCCTGGTCGCCTACACCCCGACCGGCCCCGAGCCCAGCACCGCCGAACTGACCTTCGACATCCACGACACCACGCTGAACGGCGCCGCGGCACACGGCATCAACATCATCAACGTCGGCGACACCGCCATCCTGCACGGCGCCATCGCCCGCACCACCCTCACCGCCGCACAGGAGGAACTCCTCCGCACCAATAGCAGCGATGGCCGGATCGGCAGCGCCGCATTGAACATCGACCACACAACCGTCGACGGCAGACCCCTGAACTGCCCCATCACCGACCCGAAGGTCGACCTGACCGGCATCCCCGCCACCTGCTGAAATCGCCCTCCCGAAACGACTTCGCGCCGGACACCCCAGGGCGTCCGGCGCGAAGTCGTTGTTCGGATCGTTCGGTGGCTAGCCGGTGATCTGCTGGAAGATCTTGACGCCCACCAGGATCACGGCGATCAGCAGGTAACCGCGGAGTGCGATCATGCCCGCCATGCGGCCCATGGAGAAGGCCGGCCGGTCCAGCGTGGCCAGCGCGGGGGTGCGCCAGGTGTCGCGGTCGGTTTCGCGGATCGCCTTGCGCTCGGCCTTGGTGAGTGGCGTCGCGTCGAGCTCCTCGACCTGATCCGGGTCCAGGCCGCCCAGTTCGGCCGCGGTGCGCTCGGTGGCTTTGCGCCGGCCGCGCTGCCAGGCCAGCAGCATGGCCGCGCCACCCAGCACGCCGATCAGCGCGCCCACTCCGAAGCCGACCTCGAGAGTCAGCGTGGACAGGTTCGGGAAGAACGTGGCGGCGGTCAGGGCCAGCGACAGCAGCACCAGCGACCACACGATCACACCGGCGACGATGTTCTGCCGCACCGTGTTCACCCACGGCCCGAGCACCGCCTTGTCATTGCAGAGCAGCACCAGGAACACCGTGGCCGAGGGCAGCAGGACACCGGCCAGGGCCTGCACACCCTGGGTCAGCAGACCCAGCACGTGATCGGGGCTGAACGCCACCGCGCCCGCGACGGCCAGCAGCGCCGCGTAACCCGCGTAGAAGGCCGGGGCTTCGCTGATCTTCCAGTGCAGCGAGTGCCGCTTGCCGAGGGTGTCGCCGAGCGCGTACGTGGTGGCCAGGCCGACCGCGTTCGCGCCGATGAGCGAGGCGTCCAGCAGCAGGATCGCGAACAGCGCGCCCACGGTCGGGCCCATGTGGTCGTGCAGCGCCTGCGCCACCGCGCCCGCATCGGTGAAGTTGCCGATCGCGTCGGTGCCGGCCAGGCCGAAGGTGGCGGCGGCCATGATGGCGATCGCGCCGATCATCACCACGACGATGCCGACCCACAGGTCGATCCGCTCGTACTTGATCCAGCGCGGTGTGATGCGCTTGTCGACGATGTTGGACTGCTGGAAGAACAGCTGCCACGGCGCCACGGTGGTGCCCACGATGGAGACGATGAGCAGCAGCAGGGTCGAGTTCAGGCCGCCCGGGAAGGACGGGAGGAAGCCGTGCGCGGTGTCCTTGACGCTCGGGTGCACCATGATCGCGAGGGGGAACATCACGATATTGATGGCGATGAGCGCGAAAAGGAAACGCTCCCAACGCCGGAACGAACCGCCCGCCACGACCGCGAACAGCAGCAGCGCCGCGAGCGGCACCGCGATCCACTTCGGCAGCCCGAAGTAGCCGAGAGCCATTGACACACCGATGAATTCGGTGACGATGGTCAGCGCGTTGACGATGAACAGGTCACCGACGCTGAACGCGCCCCAGAACTTGCCGAAGCGATCGAAAATGAGTCGTGCGTGTCCCACGCCGGCGACCGCGCCGAGGCGGACCACCATCTCCTGGTTCACGTAGAGCACGGGGATGAGCAGTACGAGGGTCCAGACCAGGGCCATGCCGTAGTTCTGCCCGGCCTGCGCGTAGGTGGCGACGCCACCGGCGTCGTTGTCGCCGACCATGACGATGAGGCCCGGGCCGATGATGGCCAGCAGCATGCGGAGTCGCTGCTTGCGCGAACGCCCTTCGGCGGAGTCGTGCATCTTGATGGTGCCCAGGGCGCCCACGATGTCGCCGACGTGCGCGCTGTCCATGACGGCGCCGGTCGGCTGGTGGGTGTCGGCTGGTGCGGTGACGGTGGCAGTGCGGCGGCCGGAGCCGTTCGCGAAGAAGGCCATGATCCTTCCCTCGCTTTCGATCAAAGGTACTTCGGCATGCGGAAGGTGCCGGTTGCCACCGGATTTCGGGCACACGTCAATTACCCGGGCATACTCGAAGACACCTCGCAGCGGCGAATGGATCGCCGGAAAGGCCGAAAGTGATTGCGGGTCAGTCGTCTACCGATTCGCGGCAAGCCGGGAACGAAAGAACTCTGTAGTCCGGACTGGGATAAGGACTATCGCCGGAACTCATTTGTCGTCCCTCACCTCCTTGCCGTCGGGACGCACGCGGACGCCATGTACCTGGTCGCGTCAGTCCTCACGGACGGCAAGAGGGAAACACGGCCGCGCCGAACGGCGAAGCCCCGCACCCCTCTCGTCAGAGCTTCGGCACTGCACGACGTATCCGGGGGCTCGCGGCCCGGGGAAGCCACTTAGGATCACCCCTTAATCCGGGGTGATCTGTCCTAACCCTGGGCGTCTCTCGACGTCGTCGGATCAGTGGCCTGTGTTCGTACAGGAGCCTCGCCTAGCGAGGTGCTGACTGGGCAATATTGGGCTCCGCCAACGAATATGTCAAATCAGCCCGGTCGGTTCCTTCGGATCGCCTGGGGCCCAACGGGCCTCGTGAAATGCGGATATCCGATACTGCCCGTTATATCCGACTTTGGAATTTGTTTACTCTTCGTTCACCATCGGTATGTTCAGGTTTACGGTTCGGATATAGGGCATTGAAACCGATATTCCCCATTGTGTGTCCCACCACTTCAGGACAAACGTCCATTGCAGATGGCTATGAACAAACTTAAGGTTTGCTTGGAACTAGCTAATCCTGCGATAAATCCTGATACCGCAGGGCTGAGATTGAGGGGAAATCGTGCTCGAGACCAAGCTTGCCGCGTTCGCCGCGCTCGCTTCGACGGTATCGGTGATCGCCGCCGGTGCCGCTCATGCCGACGTTGATGCACAGTCGGACAATGTAATTCACTACACCGCGTCCGCCACCGGCGACGGCGCCCAAATCTCCACCGATATCGGCTCACTCGCGGTCGAGAACGGCGCCTTCGAAATCAAGGCCCCCGATGGCCAGGTGATTGCCGGAACCGAATTATCCTTCCGAGTGGACGATTTCGTGTTTCCCATCGCCGCGGCGATCCACGACAATTCCGCGACGCTGACCCCGCTGTTCGACCTGCCGCACGCGCTCTACCGCCCGGTGGACCTCCCCTTCCAGGACACCGCCCCGTGGAAGTCCCCGTACGACCGTGAGCAGGCCGCCTGGAACCGCATGAAGGACACCATCTCCACCGGCGCCGTCATCGGCACGACGGTCGGCCTCATCGGTGGCGGCGTGGTCGGCTGCGCCCTCGGCGGCCTCGCCGTCGGCAGCGGCGTCACCCTGGCCACCGGCATCATCGGCGGCCTCTTCACCTTCCTGCCGGGCGCCGTGGTGGGCTGCCTCGTCGGCGCGGCGGCCATGGCCCCGCTCGGCGCCATCGCCGGCGCGATCGCGGTGACCGCTCCGGTGGCCATCGCGGCCGCGATCCAGTACTTCACCACCATCAACGCCCCGTTCAACCCGGCGCCCGCCAAATAAATAAGGCACACCGCAGTCGCGCGTAGGCTGGCCGAGTGTTGACCCCGCCCAGGGATCTACCCTCCGACCGCCTGCGCGCCGTGCTGTTCCGGCACTGGTCCATTCACGCCGAGATCCTCGAATATGTGCCGCTGGGATTCGGCAGTCACCATTGGCGCGCCGGTGACGGTGACCGCGAATGGTTCGTCACCGTGGACGAATTGGCCACGCCCCGGCAGACGGCCTTCGAACGATTGACCGCGGCCCTCGGCACCGCGCGGGCACTGTGCACCGCCGGACTCGACTTCGTCGTGGCGCCCGAAACCGGCACGGACGGCGCCGTATCGGCCAGGGCCGGAACGCGATTCGCGGTGTCCTGCTACCCGTACCTGGCCGGTGAGCATTTCGATTGGGGCGAATTCCGCGACGAGGGGCAGCGGCAGGCGGTCTTCGACATGATCGTCGGGGTGCACGGGGCCGCCGTACCCGGCGCCGCTCGAACCGACGACTTCACGATCACCCACCGCGCGGAGATCGACGCCGCGCTCGCCGGTCATGTGGCCGACGAGGGTCCGTACGCCGCGCCGATGGTCGACCTGCTCGCCCGCCGTGCCGGGGCCCTGCGTGCCGAGTTCGCTCGCTACGACGCCCTCGCCGGAGCCGCCCGCACCGCCTCGGCGCGGGCGGTCGTCACGCACGGAGAACCGCACGCGGGCAACACCATCCGGACTTCGGAGGGCTGGCGGTTGCTCGACTGGGATACCGCTCTCGTCGCCCCGCCCGAACGCGATCTGTGGGATCTCGACCCCGGCGACGGCTCCCTCCTGGCGGCCTATGCGCACGCCACCGGCGTGGACCCGCGACCGGAGCTCATCGAGTTGTACCGCCGCCGTTGGGATCTCACCGATGCCG
Organism: Nocardia sp. NPDC020380; assembly: GCF_044386975.1. Classification (NCBI taxonomy): domain Bacteria; kingdom Bacillati; phylum Actinomycetota; class Actinomycetes; order Mycobacteriales; family Nocardiaceae; genus Nocardia; species Nocardia sp. NPDC020380. The sequence continues at coordinate 66,867 of NZ_JBIRVQ010000027.1, forward strand.
GCGAATACGTCCACCGTTTCCGTCGCCCGCACACCGACTCCGCCGACGACGCGCAGTCCTGGTCCAACCTGGTGGAGCTGATCGACGGGATGTCCTGATCTCGCCGATCAGTCGGGGAGCATGGGGACCGACAGGCCCTCGCCTCGATGGAGGAGGGCGGCGCGGGTTACCGCACCCGAACCGAAACGGTCGCGCAGGGCATCCAGGGTCGAGTCGAGGGTGGACTCGGCGCGATGTTCCAGCGGCAGCGACAGTTGCATGGTGTCGGCATCGTCGAGGTTGGTCAGGGCGACGCCGATGAGTGTGAGGCCGCGTTCGTGGATGAGCGGCCGCGCGGTGGCCAGCAGGGTGCGGGCGGCATCGAGGATCACCGCGCTGCGGTCGGTGGCCTCGGGCAGGGTGTGCGAGCGGGTGGCGCGGCCGAAATCGTCGAATCGCAGGCGCAGCACCACCGTTCGGCAGACCCGGCGGGCGCGGCGGAGGCGGTGGCCGAGCCGGTCCGCGAGACCGTGCAGATACGTCTCGATCTCGTCATCCGTGCGATCGCGGCGGCCCAGGGCGCGTTGCGCGCCGATCGAGCGGCGGCGGCGACCGGTTTCGACGCGCCGCGGATCACGGGCCCAGGACAGGGCGTGCAGATGGCGGCCGGCGGCCGGGCCCAGGGCCGCGGCCAGCGGTCCTTCGCCTAGTTCCGCGAGCTGGCCGACCTTGGTGATGCCGCGCTCGTGCAATTCCCGCGCCGTCACCTCGCCGACGCCCCAGAGGCGCTCGACCGGGAGCGGGTGCAGGAACTCCAGTTCGCCGTCGGGCGGAACCTCCAGCAGCCCATCGGGTTTCGACACCGCGCTGGCCACCTTGGCGAGGAACTTGGTGCGCGCCACCCCGACCGAGATGGGCAACCCGACCTCCACGCGGACCCGTGCCCGCAGGTCGCGCGCAATATCCATGGGCGACCCGGCGATTCGCCACAATCCGCTCACGTCCAGGAAGGCCTCGTCGATGGAGAGTCCCTCCACTTCCGGTGTGGTGTCCCGGAAGATCTCGAAGACGGCCTTGCTGGCCTGCGAGTAGGCGGCCATGCGCGGCGGCACCACGATGGCGTGCGGGCACAGGCGCAGCGCCTGCCGCGCGTTCATGGGTGTCCGAACCCCGAACGCCTTCGCCTCGTAGCTCGCGGCGAGTACTACGCCGCCGCCCACGATCACCGGTCGCCCGCGCAGGCGCGGATTGTCGCGCTGTTCCACCGATGCGTAGAAGGAGTCCAGGTCGGCGTGCAGAATCGCCGCCCGCTCCGGGCGGTCCCGGCTGCCCGCATCCGAACCCGACACGAACATATGTTCGCATACTCATCGGTCGGTTGTGTGGGCTACCGCGGGAACGCCACCCGCCCCTGCGGGCTCACGCGGCGTCGGGACGCTGCCCGCCGGAGGCGATGGCGAGGATGTCCTTGTTGCCATCGGCCCAGGTCGCGGTCATGGTGAGGGCATTGACCTTCCACTCTCCGGCGACCCGCTCCAGGCCGATGCGGTAGGCGCCGCCCAAAGTCCAGCGGGGTGAACCGAACAGGTTCGGGAGAATGTGCACGGCCTGGAAGACGGCGGTCAGCTCGGCGTGCTCCCCGTCGACGGTGACCAGGTGATTCCCGAGCAGATGCTGCGTGGCGTCGAAGGCGCCGATCAGCTTCTCCCAGTCGGCGCGGATCTGCGCGGGCGTCACGGTGGCCGGTTCGCCGCCCCAGATGCTGGAGTAGTCGAGGGTCACCTGCTCGGCGAAGGTGCCGGTGAAGGCATCCCAATCGCGAATGTCGATGTACCAGAAGACGCGAGTGGCCGCTTCGATGATGTCGGCGCGGTCCTGGGCGGTAGTGGCGGTCATGATGGTGCTCCGTTCGGTTCGTGAATCAGTTGGTGCTGGAATCGGATTCGATCGGGGTGATCGGCAGGAGATCGCGGTTGGCGAAGACCTTGCGGGCGACGGCCATGGCGCCCAGCACGCGCGGGAACCCGGCATAGGGCAGCGCCTGCATGATCGCCTCGACCAGCTCACCCGCCGTGACGCCCGCGGCCAGCGCGGTCCCCAGATGCGCCTCCAGCTGCGGCTCCACGCCGCCGAGCGCAATGAGCACGCCGAGCGTCACCAGCTCGCGCCGGCCGGCATCCAGCCCGGGCCTGGAATGGATATCCCCGTAGGCGAATTCGACCGCGAACCGGTGCAGATCCGGTGCGATATCGGCGAGTTCGTCGTAGACCCGGCCGCGTACCCCGCCGGTGCCGCCGAGCTCCGCCTGGCGGGCCGCTCCGCGCTGGAATCTTTCGTTCATGAATCTCAGCGTGCCGGGGCCGCGCGGGTCGTAAACAGTGCGCGCCGTGCCTCGTACCGCGAGGGCCACCCTGTGCCAGACTGACCGCGTGGCACGGCACGAGGATCTGGGCGAATTCCTGAAGTTCCGGCGCGCCCGCATCGATCCGCAGGGCACCGGATTACCGCCGTCCGGGCCGCGCCGGGTTCCGGGTCTGCGCCGCGCCGAACTCGCTCATCTCGCGGGCATCAGCGCCGAGTACTACCAGCGTCTCGAACAGGGCCGCGCCGCCAACCCCTCCGACGAGGTATTGGACGCGCTGGCGCGGGTGCTGGAACTCACTGCGGTCGAACGGGAACACCTCTACGCCCTGGCTCATCCGGGCCGTCGCACCACCGAATTCGAGCCGCCCGAGCCGCGTCCCCAGCTGCTGCGGATGCTCGGCCTGATCGACTCCGTCCCGGCGCTGCTGATCACCGATCTGTTCGACGTGCTGGCCGCGAACACGAAGGCGCACAACCTCTTCGGCGCGATGATCGAGAAGAACATGGCTCGCGCGCTGTTCCTGGATCCGGCCGCCCGCACGTTCTATCGCGACTGGGACGAGATCGCCGCCATGACCGTCGCGCAGCTCCGCCGGAGCGCGGGCCGGTACCCCGACGACCCGGCCACGCTGGCGCTGATCGATGAACTGTCCACCGCCAGCACGGATTTCACGGACTGCTGGGCGGCCGGCGATGTCGAGCACCGCGGCCACGGCAGCAAACTGCTCTGCCACCCCGACCGCGGCGATCTCGATTTCGACTACGAGAACCTGGAACTCCCCGGCGACCCGCGTCAGCGCATCGTCACCTTCACGCCGCGCTGATCAGGCGGCCACGCCGGGGGTGGTCAGGCGACGCTGTACAGGCGGCGATCCGGCTCGCTGCGGTAGCGCGACACATCGCCGTCGATGCGCAACACCTTCCACAAGGCTTGGTGATCGGGTTCATCAGGCCCAGTTCGCCTGCCAGTGAACGCATATCGCCGAAGTAGCCGGAGAGCGTCTTCGCGGCCTGCGGCGACTGCCAGAAGGCCCGCGGATGAGGATGCTCTGGTCAGCTGCCGGGGAACCCCGCCGGCAGCGGCGTGAACTCGGCCTTGAACCTCGGACCGGGCGGCAGGCCGCGCAATACCGCGCTGGTCCAGGCAACGGCCGGCAACCAGCCCGTCACGGCATTGGTGACGTGCTCCGGCACCGGAACCGTGTAGAACCGCAGATCCGCGCCGCGCTCCCAATAGGAATCGACCGTGGGCAGCACCACCGACGGCGGAATCAGCTCGTCCCACATGCCGTGCCACCACAGCACCGGGGTGTCCGGGATGTGCTTGCCCAGACTGTTGTCCTCGAGCACTTTCATAATCTTCGGCGAGGATTCGAGCGACTTACCGGGCTGGTAATAGGCGCTGATCGGCCGGTACGCGCCCTCCAGGGCAATGGTTGCGTAGCAACGAGTTTCGAAATCGTGCAGCAGCCCCTGACCCTCCTCGGTCAGCAGCTCCTCCGGTTTGAACACATCCGGATATTCGCGGGCGAAACTGGCGAATCCGAGCCACATGGTGAAGTTGCTGATTCCGGTGAGCCCGGGCTCCTGCTTGGTCGCGTATTCGGCCTCGCCGACCAGGTTTCCGGGCGTACCGCCGATCGTCGTGCCCAGCAGCCGCACATCCGGTGCGTAGCTCTCGCGCAATTCCGCCGCGCGAATCGAACCGGAACCGCCGCCGGAATAGCCGTAGAGCGCGATACCGGAATCGGTCAGCCCCAGACCCGGGTCATTCTTCATGGCGCGCAGGCTGTCCAGCACCATCTTGCCTTCGGCATAGGTGTTGAACGTATTGAACTTGCCGTCGAAATCGGGCACGTTGATGGCGAATCCCTGTGCCAGCCAATAGATCGCGAGCGCGGACTCCTTCATCGTCCCCACCTGCAGCGTATGCGAGGGATTGCACGCCGAGTTGGTGGAATCGATGGCCTCCTGGAAGGAGACGACCGGACGCGCGCTACCCGTCCACGGAATACCGGGGACGATCACCGTGGTCGCGGTGACGATCGGATTGTCGTGCACGTCGTTCGAGCGGAACAGCAGCTGCTTCGTGTACACCGGGAACGGCAATCCGAGCAGGCGCGTCTGCACCTCGCGACTGCGCACGATCTGGCCCGGCTGGAAATCCGCGAGATTCGCCGGATCGTCGTACCACGGGTCCTGATCCGGGACGGGAATCGGCAGCATGCCGTAGAGCTGCGGTTCCGAGGGCAATTGCGGCAGCTGATTCTGATCCGGCGGGAAACTCGGCGGATAGGCCGGCTGTGCCGATGCCGCCCCCGCCCCGGCCGCCATGAGGCAAGCCGACATCGTCAAGACCGTGAGCCGGCGTAGCCGAGGCTTACTCACCTGTTCCTCCAGTGCGTCATTGCATTCGAATCGCCGAGTTCACACGCTCCCTCCGGCATGACTCAGCTCACAGCACGGAGGGGTCCGGCGCAATTGACGGAATCCCGAGCCTGCGGCCGCGGTTTTGTGCATGTGCATGAGTGTCTGGGTCAGGCGTGGAAGGACGCGGCGGTCAGCCGCCGGGCCACCCGGGCCGCCATGAGCGTGGAGATCCCCGCCGGCTGCAAGGGGTCGTGACCCGTCAGCTCCCGGATCCGGCGCAGCCGATAGGTGACGGTATTGCGGTGGATGTGCAGCGCCCGCGCCACCGCATTGTGGTTGAACTGGTTCTCGATGAAGGTGTCCAGGGTTTCCGCGAGCATCGGCTGATCGCGCAACGGATCGAGCAGCGCGCCGAGCGACTGTCGCGCGGGATCCGCTGTGGCAATGGCGTATTCGAACATCATGTCCGGCCGGCGGCACACCACGGCGGGCAACTGCAGGCACCGCGCCACCTCGGCCACCACCCGGACCTCGGCATACACCGCCGGGATCGCGCCGTGCTCCGCCGCCGGGGCCACGCCCATCCAGAACTGCGGATGCGGCTGCGAATCATCGATCCCCAGCACGTCTTTCAACCGGCCTGCCGGATCCGGGTCGGCCTCCGGGCCCATCGGAACCAGGGCGGCCCAGCCGCCGCTGTCCCGATGTAGCAGAGCGCCCGGCACGGCCGCGATCCGGCCGCGTAGCGCGGTCAGGGTGCCCGGCGTCGGCTCCCCGAGCCGCACCGCGGCGACCAGGAACGCGGCCGGGATCGGATGCTCGGGATCATGCGCCCAATCGCTCGGATCGCGGCCGTTGAGCAAGGCATCGGCGATCTCGCGCTGCCGCTCCAGCGAATCCCAGCCGGGATGCCGGACATCCCCGGCCACCGCGATCGCGATGCGCGCCATGATCAGGCTCAGATACTCCGTCAGACGGAGTCCGAGCTTCGGGACCACGTCGTAGTCCTGCCATTCGAGCAGGGGTAGTAACTGTGCCCAGAAGAATCCCGCACCCACCCGATAATTGGTCAGCACCTCGGTGAGTGGCATACCGTCGCGCACCAACCCGACGACCCGATCCACCAGCGGGCGGGTCGCCTCCTCCGGCGGCTCGTCCCCCTCCGCGAGATATCGGAAGAACAGCTCGATATTCAACTGCGCACTGGGCACGAAATCCGCGTCCTGCATCGAATGCGGCAGTGCGTCGAAAGGCGTCCCGCCCGAGCCCAGTTCGCGCACCAATTCCGTGGCCTCGCGCGCCAAACGTTCCAGCGGCGCGAGCTCCCCGGCCGCCATTCGGTCATTCCCCGCCGCCTCGGCCAGCTCGATACGCTGCACGGAACTCTCCCACTTCAGGTCGCCGCCGGTTCGCGGGCCCGCGGTCATCACGTTTATACGCCGCTAGCCATCAGCTTCATGCCGAATCAGCGTGCGAGCATTTCCGCCGGGACCGGCTCAGCGCGCCAGGAAATGCCAGCCCAGCCAGGCCCACACCAGTACTGCCAGGACCCGTACCGGTCGCGAACGCAGCGTCAAGGCGAGGGTCGCGCGGAGGGTGATGAGGCGGTGGGGGAGCAATCGTGCGGCAATCTCGAGCGCGACCGCCAGCACGGCGAGGGTCGCGAAACCGGTGATGATCAGCATGCGATCGGTCATCGCAACAACCGCCAACCGGCCGCCAACCACACGAACCAGGCGACGAAACATCCAGGTCCGTGGTCGATCAACGGGGACAACAGCGTGGACAGCGTCGGATGCGAAGGGTCCGGCACATCCCAGGCCGATTGCCGCGACCACGCGAACAACTCCCAGCCGAGCGCTGCGAGCACAAGTGCGGACCACAGCAAGGCACTGAGCCGGCGCCGAGAATCAGCGGGGGACAGACGCGGGATGGTGGTGGGCTGTCGTGGGTCAGTGGTGGACGGCCGAGAGTCGGTGGCGGGTGGCCGTGGGTCGGACGCGGACGGTCGAGAGTCGGTGGCGGGTGGCCGTGGGTCGGACGCGGACGGTCGAGAATCGGTGGCGGAGAGTCGTGGGTTGGTGGCGGACAGTCGTGGGGCGGCGGGGGAATCGGACGGCCTGCGCAGCACCTGCACCAGCGCGACAGTGGCGATGGCCAGAATCAAAGCCGTTGCCTCCCAATCGAATGGGCGCGTCAAGGTGCCGAGCAGGGCCAGTGCCGCCAAGCTCGTGCAGGTCGCCGTGTTGGCGGCCCATCGGCGCGAGCGCCGCACCGGCTCGGCTGTCACAGCGAGCGGACGAGTCGCCGTACGCCGTAATCGAATTGCGCGTCACGGGGAACATCCCGCAGTGTCTGCAGCGCCGCGGCGACGAGCGGGAACCGGTCCGCGTCGATGCCGCTCGCATCCCCGGGCCAGTCGCCGGACGCGATCAGCTGCTGCTGCGCCTGCTCCTCGGTCACGAATCCGAGTACGAAGTACTGGATGGAAAACGCCGCCAGCGCGGCATCGGGCCCCTGCGCGCCGGCGTCCCGCGCGGCGGCGATGCCGGCCTCGCCGAAAGCGAGCGTATTGGGTTGGCGCACAAAGGTTCCCGAGACGATCCGGGCCCCGTCGCGCCGGGACAGCAGGGCCGACCGCAACCGCCCCGCCAACGTGATCAATCGATCGGTTCCGCGCTGGACCGAGTCGATATCGGCGACGCCCGCGAGCAAATCCTCGGCGAGTGCGTCGACGAGGGCCCGCTTGTTCGCCAGATGCCAGTACAGCGTGCCGTGGCTGACCCCTAGCGAGGAGGCGAGCTTCCGCATCGTCAGCTCGTCGAGCCCATTGGCTTCGACGAACGTCCACGCCCCCGTGATCACCGCCGCCCGGTCCAGCCGCGCCATCCCACCTGCCTTTCGCCCTGGCTGACGGTACCAAAGCTCACACTTGACCACTGGTCAAGAACGGGTCTAACGTCGCCGATGCACCAGAGAACGGCCGGTCCGCCCGGCGACATCGAAGGGATTCAGCAATGACCGAGCGTGAATTCACCCCTGCCCACCGCGCTGCCGAACCGGACAATCGCCGAGTTCTCATCAGCGGGGCCGGAATAGCCGGCACGGTCGCGGCTTATCTACTGGCTCGAGCGGGCTTGCGCGTAACCGTGGTCGAACGGGCACCCGCCGTCCGTGCTGGTGGCAATGCAGTCGACCTGCGCGGCGCCGCAGTGAATGTCATGACCGCCATGGACGTCCTCGACCCGATCCGCGCCCGGCAAACCGGCAACGGCGCCATGCACCGAATCGACCGCGACGGCAACACCATCGCGATGCTCCCCGCCGACGCCATGGCCGGCGATATCGAACTACCCCGCGGCGACCTCAACGCAATCCTGCTCGCCGCCACCGGAACCGGCGTCGACTACCTCTTCGGCGACTCGATCACCGCCCTCGACGATACCCCCGACGCCGTCGACGTGACCTTCGACAGCGGCGCCCATCGCACCTTCGACCTGGTAATCGGCGCAGACGGCCTGCACTCCCGAACACGCGCCCTCGCCTTCGGCCCCGAATCCGCCTACGTCCACCACCTCGGCTGCTACCAAGCCCATTTCACCATTCCCAACACGCTCGGCCTGACCCACACCGGGCTGCTGATGAACCTCCCTGGTCGTACTTTCGGCTGCTACACCATCCACGAAAACAGGGAAGTGGTTCTCGGCTGGTTCTTCCGCTCCGCCGCCCTGACCTACGACCGGCACGACACCGCCGCCCAGCAACTGCTGGTAGCCGACGCCTTCGCTGACGTCGATTGGCGAATTCCGGAACTCCTCGATGCCATGCGCGACTCCGAAGACTTCTACTTCGACCCGATCAGCCAGGTCGTCATGCCCGAAATACGCGGCGGCAGAGTGGCTCTCGTAGGCGACGCCGCCTTCGCCCCATCTCTGATCTCCGGTGTCGGTGCAACCCTCGCCATCGTGGGCGCAGCGGCCTTGGCCGACGAAATCATCTCAGCCCCGGCCGATATCGAATCAGCCCTGACCCGCTACCAGAAGCGCGTCGCCGAAATGGCCACTTTGGGAAGGGAACTCGCAGTTCGCTCGAAGGACTGGTTCATCTTCCCGAAAGACGCGACCGCTCACCGCATCACCCAATCCGCGGAAGACCGCGTCCACGCCCTCCGCGAAGAGGTAGTGGCCGCCGCCAACCAGGCCTGCCCCCACCTCTAGCCCGGCCGAAACCTCAGAGCTGCTGCCAGAGCGCAGGCGTCTGCGGCGGAGTCCAATCGGGCGCGTACGCGGTATGAGCCTGAATGCACTGATACTCGAGCCCGCCGTAACTCACCACATCCCCGACGTTGTAATTCGCCCCCTGTTGCCACACCCCAGCCGTCGGCCAACCCCAATCGATCGCAGTGGCACTGTGCTCGGCGGCCGGCACGTTCACCGGCGCCACGGCGGAGGCGCCAGCAGCAGGCGCTCCCATCGCCAGCGCCGCCGCGATTCCCGCAACCCCGAGCCCCCATCGAACATGGCCGATCATCATCTTCCGTACTCCCAACGATCCACAATCTCCAGCCACCAAACTAGTGGATCGCGAGCCGGGAGCGAATCTGTTGTCGAGCAACATATTCGCGGTAGGCTCATTGACACACCGTGATCATCGCTTGGGGGTTGGCCATGGCAACCAGACACGCTGTCACCGTATTGTCCGTGCTGCCCATCGCTTTCGTGGCAGGCCATCCGAGCGCTGCCGTCGCCGCGCCACCGGACCCCGTTCTCACCGGTGAAAGCCAGCCGCTCGCACCACCGGCCGATCCGCATGCCCTGCGTGCGGGGACGAACACCGTCGAGCTACCCGACTGGGTGGATCCGGCCATGCGCGACCAGGCCCAGACGGCTCTCGACGGAGCCGAAAGTCAGATCGCCACCACCTATGACGGTCTCGGTATCCCACCCGACGACGGCACTCGTCGCATCGCGTCCACTGTTATCGGCGGTGGGCTGGGTGCACTTGCCGGCGTCGCCGTGAGCGGAGCGTTCGCGCTAGAAGGGTGCGCGAAAGGCATTGCGGCCGGGGCTGTCATCGGCGCGATCGCCGCCGGGGCGCCGACGGCGGGTGCCGCGGCGATACCGGGCGCGGCAGCGGGCGGAGCAATCGGATGCCTGGTCGGCGGGGCCATCGAGGGCGCTGTCGTAGGCGTGCTGGGAGCCGCGGTCGGCGCGGGAATCGGCGCGTCGATCGGCAACGGACTGGGCGGCGGCGAACCATCGCAACCACCTGCCCAACAGGCGGTATCGGCCCCAGATCCCATAAGCCCAGCGGCCGACACCGCGGTCACTTCCCTGCGTACGGCCATCAAATCCATGCCACCGGTCGACCCGGCCGCGTTCGGCCCCTTGGCCGCTCCCATCAACAACTTGCTCAACGCCGTGCAGCCCGGCCTCTGATCTTCACCGCCAGAGGCCGCGCGCAGGTCCGGCGTCAACCGATCGGCAGCGCGGTGAGGATCGGGTCATAGGCCCAATCCAACATGCGCTCAGCATCATCCCGCGCAGCCCCACCACTCCAGGCCGCACTGTGCAACACCACCCCGATCATCGGAATCCCCGCCCGAACCGCCTCGAACAACAGACAAGCGCCGGCGGCATCGGTAGACCCGGTCTTGATCCCAATAGCCCCCGGATAACTACGCAGCAACTGATTCGTGGTCTGCCAGACGTGATCCCGATTCGCTGGCCCCGCCGCCAAATGATGACTTTGCGCCCCCGCCACCTCCCGAAACACCGGCAACACCATCGCCCGCAACCCGAGCGCCACCAAATCCGCCGGCGTCGAATAAGTGGCCCCATCAGTAGGCACAGGCAGCCCACTAGGATCCGCGAAATACGTTGCCCCCAACCCCATCTGAGCCGCGGTATCGTTCATCCTGGCCAGAAACCCCTCCTGCCCCGGCCCATAAGCCTCGGCAAGCGTATAGGCGGCATCACACCCCGACGGCAACAACAACCCATAAAGCAACTCCCGCGTACTCAACACCTCACCAGCAGCCAGCCCCGCAGTACTCCCACCCAACCTGACGCAATAGTCGATACTCGCCGCCGGCACAGTAATAGCCCGATCAAGATCCCCAGCATTAATAGCCACCAGAGCCGTCATAACCTTCGCAATACTCGCGATAGGAACCGGCGTATTCAACTCCCGAGACCACAAAATCGACCCGGTAACCCCATCCGCCAACGCCGCCCCCGGCGCCTGCACCCCCTCAGGCTCAGACCCCTCCCAAGGCAAAATCCCCTCCCGAGCCACCTGAACAACAGGTGCGCTTGTGGCGGGTCCGGCCACGACCCCCTGGCTGACCGCCACGACCAACGCCCCCGCCGCGGCAGCCTGCAACAATCGAGCAAATGTCGGCATGGCGCCATTCTGCCTTTCGCTCGTGCCTACCAGCGGCATTGATCGCCGGAATCAATCTCCCGCACGCATATACGGCGTGGCGAACACTGCGGCCGCTGAGTGAAGCCGCCCCGCGCGCACTGCAAAGATCCTCGTCGATAGTCTTGCGTAGAATGTGACCAAGGAGGGGTTAATCAGATTGTGGCACAAGGCATTCGGGTGCGCATGAACGATCAATTATGGGCCGTACCGCAAATCGTGTCCGTCAAGGGGCTCGGGACATCATGGTTTCGCCGCAGCACGGGCTACTGGGCCCGGCGCGTACTTGCCACACTTCTGTACGCGATTGCATTGTCCTTCGGAATCATTCTCGTCGGAACGATCGTCCTCGACATCAACAGAAGCGCAAACCTGCCAGGCCGGATCATCCTGTGGACCGTAGTTATATCGGTGATCGGAGTCAGTCACTACTTCGGATTCCGCGACATGAACCCTAACCGTCGCTGCACATCTTCCCCCGCAGGCAAATCCACCGTCAGCGGCGCGGGCCTCGGCGCGGGTGCTGCTGCATATGGCGGCTCCGGGTTGGCCGGCGGACTACTTGCGATCGGAATGTTCATCGGTGCGGGCTGGATCGCAGCCATCTTCGTATACTCCTTGACCCGCTATACCTCGTCCGCCGAAACTTCAAGCTGTTCAGGCAATGCGCGAGTGGTACTCGCGTCACCCCGAGATTCCGAACGACCAGCGGCCCAGACAATTCCAACGCTAGGCCGCGCCAGAGAATTCGTACGGGTGGTCTCCAGGATCCCCGCAGCGCCGAGTCACCGGTAGAACAGTCGAAGACCGCGCGAGACGTGGCCCGCGAACTCGGGAGTGCGTGGTTTGCCCAACAGAGATCGGAGTCGTAGTCCTCCAGCAGCTCCGGGATGACACCGGGATCCTGCCCCACATCTGGGGTCTACCGCTCACAATCCCTGTCTGTTTGAGTGCTGGTCGGTGTGGGTACCTGTGAACCTGGCGACGTTTGTGCAGGTCACGGCCCCGATGCGCCCCCGGCGGGGCACCATTTAGATGGGAACAGTACTGACCAGCATTTTCTTGCTGGCCGACTGGTTATCGAAGCCGATTTCGCCCTGAATAGCAGCAAGTGCTAGGAAGTCATCGATGTTGAGGCTTCCAAGTCGCGATAGGTCGCTGCCGAGGCTCAGGGCCGGCTAATCCTGTCGCGACACCTGCCATCCGGTGATCTCCTACAACACCTCGGCTTGGCGTCGCGCGAGCACCTCATCGTCAGGTCCCTCAGTGATCACGATCTCGAACTCCGCAGCCAATGGCTTACGGCGACGGCCACCGCGAACCCGAGGCCTCGACGACGTGGCGCTGGGCCGCCGGCCCATGCGGCAGCACTGGGTCGTTGTGATCGCCAGGCCATCCGAACCATCTCCTCGCTGCTCGGCGGAGAACTCCGGACGGATAACGAAAGTAAGCCGCGCCGAGCGGTGGTGCCGGCTGCCTTGACGCGGCCTTGGCGTCGTCGGCCTGCTTCTTTGCTGGATTCATGCGATTCGATGCCGTTGTGGCACCTCGGGGTTGCGAATGATGAAGCCGCTGTGGCCCTTCGGGCTCGCGGCGGCTCCTTTCTGTGGCACAACCAGACCGCGGTGTGGATGCGCTGCGCGGCAGGGATAGGGATTGTATCGATCAGGCCCGGTGTCGGAGAGCATCGGCGACAGCGTCGGCCCGAGTATGCATGCATTGGACAACTGTTGCATACTGCCAATGTGGCGATGGTGATGAACGGTCCGGCTCCGACGTTGGACGTCGTGCTGACGACATGGACGCCGTCGCCGGTGGTGGACGGGCTGGTCGTTGCGGGTGTGATTGCTTACCCGGTCATGGTGGCCCGTGTGCGACGAGGCGGCGGCGGATGGCCTGTGGGCCGGAGTGTGTGCTGGTACCTCGGCTTGGTGTGCCTGGTTGTCACGGTCGACAGTGCGCTCGCGACGTATGCGCACTCCTTGTTCGCGGTGCACATGGTGGTGCACCTGATGATGATCATGGTGGTACCGGCGCTGTTGGTCGGCGCGCAGCCGATGCGGTTGCTGTACAACGCGTCCGGGCCGCGGGGCCGGGCGATGCTGGATCGGGCGGGCGGGTGGAGGCTGCTGCGAGTGCTGGTGTCGGCGTGGTTCACTGTGCCGTTGTACGCCGCGGTGATCGTGCTCACCCACCTCACCGGGTTTCAGCAGGCGATGGCCACGCACATGTGGATACACGACGGCGAGCTCGTGCTGTATTTCATCAGCGGTTACCTGTTGCTGGTCCGGTTGCTCGGCGACGAAGGCGTGGTGAAGCGCCCGCGCCCGCATCCGTTGCGGCTCTTCGTGTTGGCTGTCTGCATGGGTCCCGACACGCTCGTCGGTGTCACGTTGATGATGACGTCGAGTGTCCTGGCGCCCGCGTTCGCCGCTTCCCGCGGCTGGGGTCCCGGCGCGCTGGCGGATCAGCACGCGGCAGGGGTGCTCATGTGGGTTGGTGGTGACGGGCTGATGATGCTGTTGATGGTCATCGTTGCCGGGCAATGGGTTCGATCCGGGGAAGGCAGCTTGGGGCCGTGGCTCGACAGTGTGCGCAGGGGTGCGACGCTCGGTGAATTCGGGCCGCAATCCCTCGGTATCGACGATGAGCAGGCGGCGCTCGATGCCTACAACGCCCGGCTCGCCGACCTCAACGGACCGCGCCCGAGGCCGGGGCTAGGGACTCGATCCCAGGAGGATATGACATGACCATCCGTGTTCGGGCCCGATGGGCGCTGCCGCGTCGAATCGTCTGTGCCGCATCGGTGCTCATGGTGGCGGTGGGTGTCTCGGCGTGTTCGTCGGCTGCTACGGCGGAGCACCCGGCCGAGCATCCGGCACTGGACGCCGCCCGGGCGGGTGACACCATTCCACTGCCGTTGCTGATGTCGCATTGGATCAGCTGGCGATCATGGCACGGTACTCGGCTGCCGTTTGCCGACAGATGGGGTCCGACGCAGGTGACAGATGACGCCGCAACCGGATTCAGTCACACGCCCGAGGGCGCGGTCGTGGCGATGATGCAACATCAGGCGCGGCTGGCCGGCATCGGAGATTCGTCCTGGCAGGCGGCCGCGGAACGGATGGCGGTGGTGGCCCCCGCTGATCGCCCGCCGACGCGGCGGATTCCGACCGGGTTCGATTCCTCGGCGGATCTGCCCTATTTTGCCGGGATCCGATGGCTGTCCTACACCGGCGACAGGGCGACGGCCGACCTGGCGCTGCAGACTCCAGCGGGCGCATTGAGTTCGGTGCCGGTCACCGAAGTATGGATCGGATCCGATTGGAAGGCCGAACTGCCCGCGGCCGGTGCCGCGTCATCCCCGCTGGACAGCTTCGACGGTTATCAGCCGTGGCCGGGAGTTCCCAGGTGACCGCCGGTGCGCGTTGAGTCGGTACAGCGAGTCCGACACTAAAATGTGGCATAAAGCAAATGTTGCACAATGCCCGTGATTGCTATAGTTGGAGGACGTCTCAGGGTGCGTCGACCGGGCACGACGACAGCGCCGAGGGCTCGGGGCGCTACAGCAGATCTCTTTCGAGAATTCGAGGAGCTGAGCCCGATGCCGCTGGACATCCTGGCCTTCTCATTGGCCGCGCTGAATCTGACCGTGGTTACCGTCATGCTGGTCGTCGGTCTCACCGATATGCCCAGCTGGCCGAGTTCGGTCCGGTGCCGGCTGTGTGCGCGCTGGATGGTCGACATGAGTCGCGGTCCTACGCCGACCTGCCTGCGCTGCCGGCTGCGCCCGTCGTCTGGAGAACGCGTGCAGAGCCGCGGCGGGCAGCGATCGAGCTGGAATCAGAGTTGATAGCTGTCGACGTCGAGACCGGCATGGGGTTCGCCGCCCGCGATCGTGAACGCGGTCAGCGCGCGGACCAGGCCCGCCCGGTCCGGCTCGGGCATGCGCTCGACGACCGAGGCGATCTCGCCGCGGCGATGCGCGGTCACCTGGTCGACGACTCGGTGGCCGAGCGTGGTCAGTTCGATGATGAGCTCGCGGCGGGAGTCGGGGTTGGGTTTGCGGTTCACCAGTCCCGCGCCGACCAGCCGATCGACCATGCGTGCCGCCGTCGAGGGCTGTACATCGAGCGCACCCGCGAGCGTGACGACCTTCGACGGTCCGCGCGTGGACAAGATCACCAGGGTCCGGAATTGCGGGATGGTGATGGTCTCATCGACCAGCGCGATGGAACGCGCCGACAGGGCGACCAGCAGCCGGGATGCAGCCAGCAAGGCGTCGGTGATCTCATCGGCCGACTCTCCGACCAGGCTTTCCTTCGCCATCGCGACACCTCCGGCAACCGTGCGTTCATCGTCGTCTTCCATCCTGCCGTGCCCGCCCCGCGCACGCGTAATCGCGCTGGCCGCCGCGGGAGATGGATCGCCGCAAATGGCAACGCTTGTTTATGCTGGTGTCCGTCTGATCGTCCGAGCGCCGGGCGTATGTCTTCGGTCACTGATGTGCTGTCCGACAATTACATGTACATAGCAACTGTTGCATACTGCGTCTATGTTATTGCAGGACGGGGCCGCGCAGAGCCGGCTCCCCATCTCCCTCGGCTCGCGCAACACGTTCCTCGGATGGCTGCGGGGGAGTGCGTCGGGTGTGCTGGTCATGGCGGTCGCCGTCGGCGCCGCGACGGGCCTGGCCGCCGTCGCGTTCCGGTATCTGATTGTCGGAGCCACCCGCCTGTTCACCGGGTACGACGACTACTCGGGGCTCGGCCGCGTCGCCTCCGCTCACTGGCCCGCTCTGGGCTTCTGGTTCCTGCTGGCGGCCCCGGTGCTGGCCGGTGTGATCTACGGGCCGATCGTGAACCGGTTCGCGCCCGAAGCACGCGGTCACGGCGTTCCCGAGGTGATGTACGCGGTCGCCGAGCACGGTGGCCGCATCGCACCACAGGTGGTCGTGCTCAAGGCCCTGGCCTCGGCGCTGTGCATCGGCGGCGGCGGTTCGGTCGGGCGGGAGGGGCCGATCGTGCAGATCGGATCGGCCACGGGATCGACCATCGCGCAATTGCTTCGGCTCGACACCGAACGGGTGCGCCTGCTCGTCGCCTGCGGCGCGGCGGGCGGAATCGCGGCGACGTTCAACGCACCACTGGCCGGGCCGTTCTTCGCCATGGAACTGATTCTGGGCAGCTTCGCCGCCGAATCCTTCGGCGCGGTCGTGCTTTCCAGCGTCACCGCGAGTGTGGTCGGGCGCGCCCTGCTGGGTGATCAGGCGTTTCTGAGCCTGCCGGTGTTCGCGGTCCGCAACCCTGTCGAATACCTGCTGTATCTGCTGCTGGGTGTGGCAGTGGGGATCGTGGGCGTGTGCTTCTCCAAGGTGCTGTACCTGATCGAGGATCTGTGCGACTGGGTCTGGCGGGGACCGGAATGGGCGCGTCCCGCGGTCGGCGGCCTGCTGCTGGGCGGACTGCTCATCGCGCTGCCGCAGATGTACGGCGTGGGTTATCCGGTGCTGGAGCGGGCGGTCGAGGGCAAGTACGTGCTCGGCATGCTCGTGCTGCTGCTCATCGGAAAGATGGTGGCCACCAGTCTCACCATCGGAATCGGCGGATCCGGCGGCGTCTTCGCGCCCACGCTGTTCGTCGGTGCCATGGCGGGCACCGCGTTCGGTGAGATCGTGCACCAGATCCTGCCTGGCGCAACGGAATCCCCGGGCGCTTACGGCCTGGTCGGGATGGCCGCGGCGCTCGGCGGCGCGACCCGCGCACCCATCACCGCGGTGATCATCCTGTTCGAGCTCACCGGCGAATACAGCATCATCCTGCCGCTGATGGCCGCCGTCGCCATGGCCGCGGCCGTGTCCCGGCTGCTGTCGAAGGACACGATCTACACGCGCAAACTGCTGCGCCGCGGCGTCGACATCGAACGGCCCCGTCATCCCTTCGCTGCGGTGACGGCCGCCGACGTCGCCCGCTCCGTTCCGCAACCACTATGGCGCACAACCGAACTCGCAGCCGCCGCCGGTGCGCTCGAACGAACCACCGGTGGAATACTCGCGGTCCTCGGCGACGACGGCCGCTATCGCGGCTGCGTGTCCGCACGCGATGTCGCGGAATCCCTCGACGCCCCCGAACCTCCTGCCACCATCGAACCCCTGGTCAAGGAGCTGCCGCCGATCGCCGCCGACACCGCTTTCCATGACGTCGTCACCGCCCTCGCCGGCCACGGAGCCACCGGTCTGCCCGTCGTCGACACGGACCGGACAGCGGTGATCGGATGGGTGAACTACGAGAACCTGCTGTCGGTCTTACATCCCGGACAGCGGCGATAGCAGGACAGCGCCTTACGGTGTGAGCGCAGGACGCGATGTGAGCCATGGTCGGTCGGTCCGCCGCGCCGGCAGTTGCGCCTTCGCCAGTTCCAGCACCGCGCGTGCGGCCTCGTTGATCGCGGAGTCGAGGTCGGTGAACACGGCGTCGGTGTCGACGCGGACCTTCTCGGGTATGGTTTCGTCGCGTTCGTAGGTCCGGCGCAGGCGATCCAGGCGCAGCCCGGTGTCGAACAGATGCCGGACCATTCGGTCGATGTGCCCGCAGAGTTCGGCCTGGTGCGCGCTCGCGGTGGCTGAGCCCAGCACCATGGCGGCGTGGCCGGCGGTCAGGGCGATCGCCAGTCGCATGTGCCGGTCGAATTCGGCGGGGCCGGCGCAATAGACGTTCAGCGAGCCCAGGGTGATGTCGTTGAGGATCAGTGGCTGGGCGTGGGCGCCGTGGATGCCGTGGGCGAGCAGGTGAGCTCGGTAGGCGGTCCAGCGCCGATCGACGGTCAGATCGGGAATGTGCACGGGCCGTGCTGTTTTCACCGCTTCGCGGGCGGCGGCCTGTTGGTCATGGCTCCTGAGTTCATCGATGGTCCGCGCGAACGGCCCAGCGGTGGCCACGCTCATCGTCGGGCCGATCCGCAGTGTCACCGCCGCGGTCGGACGGCCCGGCAGGATTCGGGCGGTGACCGTTGCGACTTCCTGGAGGGTGGCCCCGAGATCGGGTGTCGAGGCGGCCAGGTCCGTCAGTTCGGTCAAACCGGCGAGAAAGTCATCGATGTGGCCGGTCCGGCTCGGCGACGGTTCGAAATCATCCACGAGAACTCCAACCTTGGGGGAGATCGTCCGGCTCAACCGGCATGTCGATCGGGCGACCGCGCGGTGCTCGCAGCATATGCGCATCAGGCAACTGTTGCATAGTGCCTTAGATTTGGATGGGTAGATGCTCGGGCCCGATGTGTCATCGGGGGGTCGTGCTGCGGTGCTGCATGGGTCTCGGCGTGTGCGCGGTATGAATCCGGCATCGCCGGCAGGTGGACTCGTCGCCGTGCATATGGAACATCCAGTGCGAGCATCGATCGCAGCGGGTGCTGATCGGCATTCCTGACATGCCGATCAGGCCGATCGTCAGCATGGCGAAGACCGCAATCAGATTCGCTGCGGCCAGTGTGAAAGCCAGGATGTCCAGCGTCATGGGCTCTGCTCCTCGGGGATTGTCGCGTGCCTGCCCCGAGTCGCCGGCGTCGTCGTCGTGCCCGGGGCATCGACCCGGGGCGCCCCCATTCTATCGAAATAATGCAGTATGCAACAGTTGCATACTGCGTGTATGCTGCGAGTGCAGTCCGGCCCGCCGGGCCCCTTTCACCCTTCGGCTGGTTCCTGGGATGGGTGGGCCGGACTGTCCAGGGCAGAGGTCAATGCGCGGTACCGCATCGATCGCCGAGCCGGCAGTCCGGAAGTGGCGCGATTGCGGGCTCGGCGGCCGCGAGTGCTGTCGGGGCGGCGGGCTTGCGGGGTGGACTCAGATGAGTGCCGAGCCAGCCGAAGGCTTTCGGATACATCGCCCGCCAGGTGCCCCAGTTGTGCCCGCCGTCGTCGACGATCAGTGGTGGTGCGACCTGTGCCGGACCTTTGGCGGCGGCGACCAGTGCTCCGGCGTTGTCGGGGGTGCTCGATGGGTCACGGCGGCTGGTCGCGACAAGCAGGGCCACCCGGGGGCCGGTGCCGACCAGGCGGATCGGGTCGGTGAGTCGTCGCAGCGTCCGGCTGGGCACGATATTCGGATCGCCGTGAAAGTCGTCGGGGCTGAACGCGAGCCCGGTGGCGAACAGTGACGGGTACTGCAGCGGCAGGGTGGTGGCGCAGTAGCCGCCGGTCGAGTCTCCGGCCATCGCCCACCCGGACGGCTCGGTGAGCGCGCGGAAATGGCCGAGGACGAGATTGCGCACGTCCTGAGTCAGCCAGGTCGCGGTCTGCGGTCCGTGTGGCACGTTGGTGCAGTCCGTATTGCCACCCGGGTCGACGCGTGGCATGACCAGAATCGCAGGCGGCAGGCGGCCGTCGCGCATCATCGCGGCGAGTTCGGTTGTCGCGTGGCCGCCCTTGATCCATGCGCGCGGAGTGCCGGGCACTCCGTGTAGCAGCATGATCACCGGAAAACGGTAGTCGCGGTATTCGGGCGAGTCGTATTGCGGTGGTGCCCAGACCAATACTTCGCCCCTCAGCTTCGACCGCGGACCGCGATACTCGGCGGCGCTGACCCGATCGCCGAGATCCTCGAAGTCGGCGGTGCCCGAATCCCCGCTCGGCGAGGAGCCGGCGGCGGGCGGCTCGCCGAGCAGGTCGTTCCACGAGCTGTAGAGGGCGAAGTTGTTGTTGGCCCACAAGGCCAGGACCGCGACCGCGGTCGCCTGGCAGATGCCGATCATGAGCAGCCGTGCCAGCCAGCGCATCACGCGCGGGCCGGGCACTGAATTCCAGGCCGACAGCGTGGTCAGTACGGCGGCGACGGCCGCGGCGATAACCATGTAGAACAGGCTGCTGCTGGTCAGGCTCATCGGATCGATGGTGGAGTGTCGTGCGGCACGGATCCGGAGGCTACCCGCCTATTTTGCCTAGAGCAACTATTGCATAGTGCCAATATGGCTGATAGTTTGGGCATACGCCCAAGGTGAACGCCCAATCCAGGAGGTCCGGTGGTCACGGCAGCCGAGCAAGGTCGCGAGACTCGCGCCCGTCTCATGGCGGCGGCCGTCGACCTCGTCGCCGAACACGGCTGGGGCGCGGTGACCACGCGCATGGTCGCCGAGCGGGCGGGACTACGGCCCGGGCTGGTGCACTACCACTTCCCTTCGGTGACCGACCTGCTGATCGACGCGTCGATGCAGGCCGCACGGCGCGAATACGAGTCGGTGATGGCGGCCGTGCTGGCCGTGCCGGGGCCCGATGCGATGCGCGGGATGCTCGCCGCCATCGCCTCCTACACCTCGGCGGATCCGGTCACGGTGGCGATGACGGAGATGATGCTGGCGGCCACGCGCCACGAGCGATTGCGCGGGGAACTGGGCCGATTGGCGGCCGAGGGGCGTGCGGCGATGGCGCGGTGGTTTCGCGAGAACAGCGTGGTGGCTGATCCGGAGGCGACCGCGGCGGTGATCGTGGCCCTGCTCGACGGCCTGATCCTGCATCGGCTGATCGACCCGAGCCTGAGTGCGGTGGATGTGACGGGGCCGCTGCTGCGTGCGGTGGGACTGACCGAAAGCCCAGTGAGCGAAGGAAACTCGGATGAACGAGAAAGCGAAGGCGGATCACACCGGCAATGACCGCGCCCGGGGCGCAATCATTTTGCGCGGGGTGAGCAAGACCTACGGCAGCGGCGATGCCGCGGTCCGCGCCCTCACCGATGTCGATCTTTCGGTGCGGCCAGGTGAGCTGGTGGCGGTGCTCGGCGCGAGCGGATCGGGCAAGACCACCCTGCTCAACGTCATCGGAGGTATCGAAGCCGCCGACAGCGGTTCCGTCATCGTTGCCGGGCAGGACATCTCGGGACGAAAACCCGCCGCACTGGGCGAATTCCGGCGTGACCACGTGGGATTCGTCTTCCAATTCTTCAACCTGATCCCGACGCTGACCGCCCGCGAGAACGTCGAGGTCATCGTCGAACTGACCGGGCGGGGTGACCGCGGCCGGGTGCCGGAACTGCTGGCCGCGGTCGGGCTCGACGATCGGGCCGATCACTTCCCGGCCCAGCTCTCGGGCGGGCAGCAACAGCGGGTGTCGATCGCGCGAGCGCTGGCCACCGATCCGGACCTGCTTTTGGCCGACGAGCCCACCGGGGCGCTGGACGTCGCCACCGGGCAAGGGGTGCTCGCCCTGCTGCAGCGGGCCAGCCGGGCCGGACGCGGCGTCGTCATGGTCACCCACAACGAAGTGGCCGCCGCGATCGCCGATCGGGTGATTCGCATGCGCGATGGACGCGTCACCGCCGAGGACGTGAACGCGAATCCCGCCGCCGCCGAATCCATCCGGTGGTGATTGTCATGCTCATGGCGTCGAATCGGGTGCTGGTCAAGAAGATTCTGCGGGATCTGCGCCGGCGCACCGCGCAGGTGGCGGCCATCGCGATCACCGTGTGCCTCGGAGTGCTGCTTTTCGTGGCCGGCTACGACTCTTTCCGCAATCTCGAATCCTCCTACCAGCAAACCTATGCACGGCTGCACTTCGCGGATTTCACGGCCACCGGGGGAGTATCGGCGCGCATCGCCGCGGAAGTGCGGGGCGCGCCGGGGGTGGCCCGGGTCGCGGTGCGCACGCAAGCCGATACGCCGCTGTCCATCGGCGGGGCGAAACTGATCGGCAGAGTGGCAGGGCTGATCGGTGGCGGTCCGTCCGCGGTGAACGAAATCAGCCTGGCCGCAGGACGATTGCCGGATGCCGCCCACCCTGACGCCGTGGTGGTCGAGCATCACGCGGCGCAGACGTTCGGCCTGCACATCGGCAGCGGAATGCGGATCTTCGACGGCACCGCCTGGCATGAGGTCACGGTGTCGGGCATCGCCTGGTCGCCGGAATATCTGTGGCCCGCGCGCAGCCGACAGGAAGTGCTCGGCGATCCGCACGGTTTCGCGGTGATCTTCGCGCCCCAGAATCAAGTGGAGCGGCTCGCCGGGCGCGCGGGGGCTGATCAGACGCTGGTCGAGATGAATTCGGCGGCAACGGCATCCGAACGCGACCAGGTGGTGCGTCTGTTGCGCGGCGCGGGTGCGATCGACGTGCAATCGCAGGCCGATCAACCGTCCAACGCGGCGCTGCACGAGGACCTCGCTGGCTTCTCCGAACTCTCCGTCGCCTTCCCGGCCTTGTTCCTGGTCGCCGCGGCGATCGCCGAGTATGTGCTGATCACCCGGCTGGTGCTGACCGAGCGGCCGATCATCGGCACCATGCTGGCGATGGGCGCGCGCCGTCGCCTCGTCATCGGCCACTACGTCGGATACGGCGTCGGCATGGCCGGGCTCGGTACGGTGCTCGGCGTGCTGGGCGGGTTTCTGGCCACCTCGGCGGTGACCTCCGCATACACGAGGGCTATCGGCATTCCCGACACAGTGGTCGATCACCGGGTCTCGACCACGACCGTCGCCGTGCTGCTCGGTGTGCTCACCGGAGTAGTGGCCGGGCTGGTTCCAGCGGTGGCCGCGGCGCGGACCGCCCCGGCGGCTGCCATGCGCGGCGACGGGCTGCGGCCCGCGCACGCCGGACGGTGGCCCCGGCTGTCCGCGAGCCGGTGGCGGATGCCGGTGGTGGCGCGAATGACGCTGCGCTCGCTGTCTCGTGGTCGTCGCCGCACCCTCGCGACCATGACCGGAACCGTGCTCGCCCTGGTCCTGATCCTGGCCTCGGTCGGCATGCTCACCAGCATGCGTTCCGCGCTGCACATCCAGTTCGGTGACGTCGAACGCGAGGACGCTACCGTCATCGTCTCAGCTCCCTCGAACGAGCTCGCCGCGCAACTGCGATCGATATCCGGCGTGAGGGCCGTGGAACCCACCTCGCTGACGCCGGTCACCCTCTCCGCCGGTAGCCGCTCGTACTCGACCACGCTGACCGGATTGCTCCCGGACACCACGATGCACGGATTCCGCACCCCCGGAGGCGGTTCCGGGCGTCTGCCCGAGACCGGAGTGCTCACCGGTGCAGCCGTGGCACGCGAACTCGGCGTCTCGGTCGGCGACACGGTCACCGTCACAACGATATTCGGCGTGCCCCGGCCCGAGCGATTGGCGGGCCTGCTCGACGAACCGCTCGGCGCCTTCGCCTACGCGACCGAAACCACCGCGACCGGTATCGACGGCGCGGGCCTGCACGGGTACCTGCTTCGTTTCGCGCCCGGATCGGATCGGAATGCCTTGCGCGCCAAGGTGACCGGTCTGCCGGGCGTGCTCGCCTACGACGACACCCGTGCCGTGCAGGACCAGATCGACCGGTTTCTCGGCCTGTTCTGGGCCTTCATCGGCGCGATGCTCGTCTTCGGCGCCGTGCTCGCGTTCACCGTCATCTACGTGACCATGACGGTCAGCCTGGCCGAGCGCACCACCGAACTGGCGACCCTGCGCGCGGCGGGAGTTCCGATCCTCAGGCTCACCGCCGCCCTCGCCGCCGAGAACCTCACGGCCACCCTGGCGGCTGTTCCGTTCGGTCTGATCGCCGGATACCTCGCTGCGTGGGCGCTGCTGCGCTCGTTCACCAGCGACATGTTCACCTTCGGACTGTCCTTTGGTGTCGCCGCCCCTGTCTTGGCCGTTCTCGCGGTGCTCGCGGCCGCGGCACTGTCGCAACTGCCCGCGGCGCGCTCGGTCGAACGTATCGACATAGCCCGCGTCGTGCGTGAACGAGCCCAATAACCCACCCGATCACGATCCCGAAGGAGCACACACGATGACCGCACCCGGCCGCAGCGCAAAGTTCGGCGCCCGAGCACTACGCACCCGATGGGTGGTCCGCGCCCCGATCGGCCTCTACCGAGCCGGACTGGGATTCCTGTTCGGCTCCCGGCTGCTGATGCTGCAGCACACCGGCCGCCGGACCGGAGCCCGCCGCTACGTGGTCCTCGAGGTGGTGGACCATCCCGCGCCCGCGGAGTACATCGTGGTATCCGGATTCGGCAGCGCGGCCCAGTGGTACCGCAACATCACCGCGAACCCTCGCGTCCGAATCTCCGTCGGCACACGCCGTAACGTGCCCGCGACGGCGACGCCGATGACGAACGAAGAATCCGGACTGGCACTCGACCGCTACATCGAGCACCATCCCCGGGCCTGGGACAAGTTGCGTGGCACCATCGAAGCGGCCACCGGGACGCCGGTCAGCACCTTGCCCATGGTGCGTCTGCTGATCGGATAGCGGAGTTTCGCGCAGCCTGCTCGGGGAGGTCCTAGACTGCCGGGATGTCGAAGCGCCAGGTGGTAGAACTCGCACTGCTCGCCGGGGCACTGATGGTCGTGGCGGGTATCGTCGCCGACCGGTTGTCCCTGGCGCTCGGATTGACGGCGATCTGGTGTGTGGTCGCGGCCCTCGCCGATCACCGGTTCCATCCCCGGCCGGCAGGGCGGCGTTACCTCACCGATCTCGCGGTCCGACTCGAACGCGGGGCCACGATTCGATCCTGAGATCTCCGGACCAAGGGGCACCGCGGCACCTTCCGATTTCGCGAACGATCAGATCTGGTAGCTCTCGACGTCGAGGCTCGGGTGCGGTTCACCACCGGCCGCGGTGAACGCGGTGAGCGCACGGACGAGGCCGGCGCGATCTTCTTCGGGCATCTGTTGCACGACTGCGGCGATCTCGCGGCGCCGATGACCGGTCACCTGGTCGACGACGCGATGGCCCAGCGTGGTGAGCTCGATGATCAGCTCGCGGCGGGAGTCCGGATTCGGCTCGCGGTTCACCAGTCCCGCGGTGACCAGCCGGTCGATCATGCGTGCCGCGGTGGACGGCTGGACTGCCAGTGCCGAGGACAGCTCGACCACCTTCGACGGCCCGCGAGTGGACAGGATCACCAGCATCCGGAACTGCGGGATGGTGAGGGACTCGTCGACGAGCGAGATCGAGCGCGCGGACAAGGCGACCAGCAGCCGGGAAGCCGCCAGCAGTGCATCGGTGATCTCATCGGCCGACTCCGCGATCACCGCGTCCTTCGCCATCGCTTCCACCCTCCGACAGATTTTCGTGTCTCCTGTATTCCTATCCTGCCGGTTCTGCCCGTGATGTGTATTTCCGCCCCGCCGTCGTCGAACGCGTCTCGCGTGCGCTGTCGCAGTGGCGGTCACGACACCGCGTGTAGCTGCGAGGCCGGGAAGATCGGGTGCGGCATACTGCGGCAATGGCGGCCTCGTGGTGTCGGGTCTGGCTCGGCCTCGTCGCGCAGGCGGCCGCCGTCGGCGCAGCCGTGGCCCTGGCGGCGGTGCTCTTCCGCTGGCTCATCCTCTGGTGCACGCTCGCGTTCACCGGTCAGGCCGGATACGGATCGCATGGCCGCGCGTCCGGTGATCATTGGCCGTGGCTCGGTGGCTGGTTTCCGTTGCTCGCGCCGGTATTGGTCGGCGCCGTGTACGGTCCGCTCACCGCATGGCTGGTGCGGGAGGACAGCCGAGTTCGTCTGCGGCAGGCCAACTATCGGGTCGACACCGGCGACAGACCTGCGGGAGTGGGCCAGGCGATGGTGAAGGCGCTGGCCGCGGTGCTGTGCATCGGTGGTGGCGGATCGGTCGGGCGGACCGGGCCGATCGTGCAGGTGGGCGCCGCGTTCGGCGGCGGGTTCGCCCGGCTCGCCGGAATGCGCCCGGAGCGGATGCGGCTGCTGATCGCGGCGGGGGCCGCCGGTGGGCTGGCCGCCAGTTTCCATGCGCCTTTGGCGGGAGCGTGTTTCGCCCTCGAGATCGTGTTGAACACGCTGGCGGCCGATGCGTTCGCCGCGGCGCTGTCAGCGGCGTTGTCCGCTGCCGCCGTGAGCGGTCTGCTGCTCGGTGACACCCGGTGGTTCCACGCGATCGACCTGCCCGCGGCGGGCGCGGCCAACTGTGTGCTCTATGCCGTCACAGGTGTCGTGACGGGTCTGGCCGGTGCCGGCTTCTCGACCCTGCTTCACACGATGGTTCGAGGTGGAGATGTGTTGTGGCGCAACCGCGCCGAGTGGGCGCGCCCGATCGCCGGGGGCGCGGTGCTGGGTGCGCTGCTGGTGACGGTGCCGCCGTTGTACGGGGTCGGTGTCCCGGTGATCGCCGCCGGAGTGGATGGGCGGTACGCGGTCGGTGTGCTGGTGGTGCTGATGCTGGGAAAGATGCTGGCGACCGGGCTGACGCTGGGTATCGGCGGATACGGCGGGGTGTTCATGCCGACCCTGTTCGTCGGGGCGATGGGCGGAGAGGCATTGGGGGAGTTGCTGTCTCGTCTTCTTCCCGATCTCGCGGGCTCGCCCGGGAACTATGCGGTGATCGGGATGAGCGCGGCGCTGATCGGGGCGACCCGCGCGCCGGTCACCGGAATCGTGTTGCTGCTGGAGCTCACCGGCGACTACGACATGGCGCTACCGCTCATGATCGCCGCGGTCCCGGCGGTCGCGGTGAGCATGCTCCGATCGACGCGTTCGCCGTACATCGGGATGCTGCTGCGCAGTATTCCCGCGAGCGTGGTGCTCGATTCCGATCGCCGGGATGCACGGTCCGGTCGCTGACCCGGCGCGGGCATAGCGGTGTCATTGCGCTGCCCTTGGTCAGCCGACCAGTATTAACGCACACTACAATATTTGCATAATGCAAGTTTTAGGGTGATGAGGGTTGAGATGGCAGCTACACGGACACTCGCCGCGCCGCCGGGCCGGCGGTGGTCACTGCCGGTGCCCGCGCGCGTGCCGGTACAGGAATGGATGCGTGCGAGCGGTGGCGGGCTGGTCGTGCTGTCGGTCGTGATCGGTGCGGGCGCGGGCGGCGGCGCGATCGTATTCCGCTGGCTGATCGTGTCTTTCACGCGATTGCTGTCCGGTCACGACGACTATTCCGCGGCGGGCCGCGTCGCCAATCCACATGTTCCCTGGCTGGGCCCGTGGTTCGTCGTGCTCGCGCCGGTGGTCGCCGGGCTGGTCTACGGTCCGCTGGTCACCCGGTTCGCGCCCGAGGCGCGCGGTCACGGCGTGCCCGAGGTCATGTATGCCGTCGCCGCGCGCGGCGGCCGGATCCCGCCGCAGGTCACCGTGGTGAAGGCGCTGGCCTCTGCGTTGTGTATCGGCGGTGGTGGCTCGGTCGGTCGTGAAGGGCCGATCGTGCAGATCGGGTCGGCGTGGGGTTCGAGCCTGGGCCGGCTGACCCGGGTACCGGAGAGCCGGCTGCGCATCCTGGTCGCGTGCGGCGCGGCCGGCGGTATCGCGGCCACCTTCAACGCACCGATCGCCGGGCCGTTCTTCGCGATGGAGCTCATCGTGCGCGATTTCACCGCCGAATCCTTCGGTGCGGTGGTGCTTTCCAGCGT
>NZ_JBIRVQ010000028.1:0-92169 GCF_044386975.1 Nocardia sp. NPDC020380
TGCCCGTGGAGGACATGCCGTTCCTGCCGGACGGCACTCCGGTCGACATCATCCTGAACACCCACGGTGTGCCGCGTCGTATGAACATCGGTCAGGTGCTGGAAACCCACCTGGGTTACATCGCCAAGACCGGCTGGCAGGTCGAAGGGACCCCGGATTGGGCGAAGGCCCTGCCCGAGGAAATGATCGGCCAGCCCGCCGACACGAACATCGCCACCCCGGTGTTCGACGGTGCGCGTGAGGAAGAGCTGACCGGCCTGCTCGGTTCGACTCTGCCGAACCGCGACGGCGAGAAGATGATCAACGACGACGGCAAGGCGATCCTGCTGGACGGCCGCTCCGGCGAGCCGTTCCCGTACCCGGTCGCGGTCGGCTACATGTACATCCTGAAGCTGCACCACCTGGTGGACGACAAGATCCACGCGCGTTCGACCGGTCCGTACTCGATGATCACGCAGCAGCCGCTGGGTGGTAAGGCGCAGTTCGGTGGTCAGCGTTTCGGTGAGATGGAGTGCTGGGCCATGCAGGCCTACGGCGCGGCGTACACGCTGCAGGAGCTGCTCACCATCAAGTCCGATGACGTGGTGGGCCGCGTGAAGGTGTACGAGGCGATCGTCAAGGGCGAGAACATTCCGGAGCCCGGTATTCCGGAGTCGTTCAAGGTGCTCTTGAAGGAACTCCAGTCGCTGTGCCTCAACGTGGAGGTGCTGTCCTCGGACGGCGCCGCCATCGAGATGCGCGACGGCGACGACGAGGACCTGGAGCGCGCCGCGGCGAACCTGGGTATCAACCTGTCCCGCAACGAGGCTGCGACGGTCGACGACCTGGCGCAGTAAGAGCGATCGGTCCGGGAAGGCCGTTCATCTTTCGAATTGCCTTCCCGGGCGGACCGTTTCGAGCGACCTGCAAGCAGTCGCTACGAGCGGATTTAGCGAACTTTTGCTCATACTCAACCCGAACAGGGGAAAGGAAGTTACGTGCTAGACGTCAACTTCTTCGATGAACTCCGGATCGGCCTGGCGACCGCCGAAGACATTCGCAACTGGTCGTTTGGCGAGGTCAAGAAGCCGGAGACCATCAACTACCGCACGCTCAAGCCGGAGAAGGACGGCTTGTTCTGCGAGAAGATCTTCGGTCCCACCCGGGACTGGGAGTGCTACTGCGGTAAGTACAAGCGCGTCCGCTTCAAGGGCATCATCTGCGAGCGCTGTGGCGTCGAGGTGACTCGCGCCAAGGTGCGTCGTGAGCGCATGGGTCATATCGAGCTGGCCGCCCCGGTCACGCACATCTGGTACTTCAAGGGTGTGCCGTCGCGTCTGGGCTACCTGCTGGACCTGGCGCCGAAGGATCTCGAGAAGATCATCTACTTCGCCGCGTACGTGATCGTCGGTGTCGACGACGAGCTGCGTCACAACGAGCTGTCCACGCTCGAGGCGGAGATGGAGGTCGAGAAGAAGTCGGTCGCGGATCAGCGCGACGCCGACCTCGAGGCCCGCGCCCAGAAGCTGGAAGCCGATATGGCCGAGCTGGAGGCGGAGGGCGCCAAGTCCGACGTGCGCCGCAAGGTCAAGGACGGCGGCGAGCGCGAGATGCGTCAGCTGCGCGACCGGGCCCAGCGCGAGCTGGACCGGCTCGACGAGATCTGGACCACCTTCACCAAGCTGTCGATCAAGCAGCTGATCGTGGACGAGGTGCTGTACCGCGAGCTGCAGGACCGCTACGGCGAGTACTTCACCGGAGCGATGGGCGCCGAGGCGATCCAGAAGCTCATGGAGCAGTTCGACATCCCGGCCGAGGCCGAGAACCTGCGCGAGACCATTCGTACGGGCAAGGGCCAGAAGAAGCTTCGCGCGCTGAAGCGTCTGAAGGTCGTCGCCGCGTTCCAGACCAACGGCAACTCGCCGATGGGCATGGTCCTCGACGCCGTGCCGGTGATCCCGCCGGAGCTGCGCCCGATGGTGCAGCTGGACGGTGGCCGCTTCGCGACCTCCGACCTGAACGACCTGTACCGCCGCGTGATCAACCGCAACAACCGTTTGAAGCGACTGATCGATCTGGGTGCGCCCGAGATCATCGTGAACAACGAGAAGCGCATGCTGCAGGAGTCGGTGGACGCGCTGTTCGACAACGGTCGTCGTGGCCGTCCGGTCACCGGTCCGGGTAACCGCCCGCTGAAGTCGCTGAGCGATCTGCTCAAGGGCAAGCAGGGTCGTTTCCGTCAGAACCTGCTCGGTAAGCGTGTCGACTACTCGGGTCGTTCGGTCATCGTGGTCGGTCCGCAGCTGAAGCTGCACCAGTGTGGTCTGCCGAAGCTGATGGCGCTCGAGCTGTTCAAGCCGTTCGTCATGAAGCGTCTGGTGGATCTCAACCACGCGCAGAACATCAAGTCCGCCAAGCGGATGGTCGAGCGTCAGCGTCCCCAGGTGTGGGATGTCCTCGAAGAGGTCATCGCCGAGCACCCGGTGCTGCTGAACCGTGCGCCCACCCTGCACCGCCTGGGTATCCAGGCCTTCGAGCCGCTGCTGGTCGAAGGTAAGGCCATCCAGCTGCACCCGCTCGTGTGTGAGGCGTTCAACGCCGACTTCGACGGTGACCAGATGGCCGTGCACCTCCCGCTGTCGGCGGAGGCGCAGGCCGAGGCCCGCATCCTGATGCTGTCCTCGAACAACATCCTGTCGCCGGCGTCGGGTCGTCCGCTCGCCATGCCGCGTCTGGACATGGTGACGGGTCTGTACTACCTGACCCGTCTGGACGAGAAGGCGAAGGGCCAGTACCGCGCGGCCGGTAAGGACGAGGCCGAGTTCGGCGTCTACTCCTCGCCCGCCGAGGCGCAGATGGCGGTCGATCGTGGTGAGCTGACCGTGCGTTCGCTGATCAAGATGCGTCTGACCGAGCAGCGCCCGCCGCGGGATGTCGAGACCGAGCTGTTCCCGAACGGCTGGCAGCGCGGCGACGCGTGGCTCACCAAGACCACGCTGGGCCGTGTCATCTTCAACGATCTGCTCCCGGCGGACTACGCGTTCATCGACGAGCCGATGCCGAAGAAGCGTCAGGCGGCGATCATCAACGATCTCGCCGAGCGGTACCCGATGATCGTGGTCGCGCAGACCGTCGACAAGCTGAAGGATGCCGGCTTCTACTGGGCCACCCGGTCCGGTGTCACCGTCTCGATGTCGGACGTGCTCGTTCCGCCGGAGAAGGCGGAGATCATGGAGCGCTACGAGGCGCAGTCGGATCAGATCGAGAAGAAGTACCAGCGTGGTGCGCTCGATCACCAGGAGCGTAACAACGCCCTGGTCAAGATCTGGCAGGAAGCGACCGAAGAGGTCGGTAAGGCGCTGCGCGCGCACTACCCGGCCGACAACCCGATCATCACGATCGTCGACTCGGGCGCGACCGGTAACTTCACCCAGACTCGTACCCTCGCGGGTATGAAGGGCCTGGTTACCAACCCGAAGGGTGAGTTCATCCCGCGGCCGATCAAGTCCTCGTTCCGTGAGGGCCTGACCGTTCTCGAGTACTTCATCAACACCCACGGTGCGCGAAAGGGTCTGGCCGACACCGCGCTTCGTACCGCGGACTCGGGTTACCTGACCCGTCGTCTGGTGGACGTGTCGCAGGACGTCATCGTGCGCGAGACCGACTGTGGCACCGAGCGCGGCATCGTGGTGCCGATCGCGGAGAAGCAGGCCGATGGCACGCTGATCCGGGACGCCCACGTGGAGACCAGCACGTACGCTCGTACGCTGGCCACCGACGCGGTCGACGCCAAGGGCAATGTCATTGTCGAGAAGGGTCACGACCTGGGCGATCCCGCCCTGGAGGCGCTGCTCGACGCCGGCATCACGGAGGTGAAGGTTCGTTCCGTGCTGACCTGCACCACCGGCACCGGCGTGTGTGCCACCTGCTACGGCCGCTCGATGGCGACCGGCAAGCTGGTGGACATCGGTGAGGCCGTCGGTATCGTCGCCGCGCAGTCCATCGGTGAGCCCGGTACCCAGCTGACCATGCGTACCTTCCACCAGGGTGGTGTCGCGGGTGATGACATCACGGGTGGTCTGCCCCGAGTGCAGGAGCTCTTCGAGGCTCGTGTGCCCAAGGGCAAGGCGCCCATCGCGGAGGTCTCCGGCCGGATCCGGCTGGAGGACGACGATCGCTTCTACAAGATCACGATCATTCCGGACGACGGTTCGGACGAGGTCGTGTACGACAAGCTGTCGAAGCGTCAGCGTCTGCGGGTGTTCAAGCACGACGACGGCTCCGAGCGTCTGCTCGCCGACGGTGACCACGTCGAGGTCGGTCAGCAGCTCCTCGAGGGCTCGGCCGATCCGCACGAGGTGCTCCGCGTGATGGGTCCGCGTCAGGTGCAGATCCACCTGGTCCACGAGGTCCAGGAGGTGTACCGCTCGCAGGGTGTGTCCATCCACGACAAGCACATCGAGGTGATCGTCCGCCAGATGCTGCGCCGCGTCACCATCATCGATTCGGGTGCGACCGAGTTCCTCCCGGGTTCGCTGGTGGAGCGCGCCGAGTTCGAGTCCTCCAACCGCCGCGTGGTCGCGGAGGGTGGGGAGCCCGCCTCGGGTCGCCCGGTGCTGATGGGTATCACCAAGGCGTCGCTGGCGACGGATTCGTGGCTGTCGGCGGCCTCCTTCCAGGAGACCACCCGCGTGCTCACGGATGCCGCGATCAACTGCCGCTCCGACAAGCTGATCGGCTTGAAGGAGAACGTGATCATCGGCAAGCTGATCCCGGCCGGTACCGGTATCAACCGTTACCGCAACATCCAGGTGCAGCCCACCGAGGAAGCACGTCAGGCCGCGTACGCTGTCCCGTCCTACGACGACAGCTACTACAGCCCGGACGGCTTCGGCACTTCCACCGGCGCCGCGGTGCCGCTGGACGACTACGGCTTCAGCGACTACCGCTGAGGCAATAGGTAAGCCAGAACAATCCGGCCCCCGCTCCTTCTCGGAGCGGGGGCCGGACTCGTTTACGGGGGTTTATGCTGGTCGGAACGTTTTGACTGCTTTTCGATATGGGGAGGAGTTGGCGTGACTGTTCGGCGTGGGGCGTTGGTGGCGGCGGTGTGCGGGGTGGTGCTGTCGGTTCCGGTTGTGGCTCAGGCGGATTCACCGGAGTTGGGTGGATGTGCGCGCGGGGGACTGCTGACGGCGCAGATGGTGCCGGGGACGGGCAGTGCGGGACAAGGGATTCACCGCGAGACGGATCTGTGGGATTGCGCGAGTCCGCTGTTGCCGGGGATCGTTTCGGGTCATTTCACGGCGGAGGAACCGTGGATCACCATCGACAATGCTTCCGCGCGGATCACCTGGTCGGATGGCAGTGTGTCCACGGCGATCGGGTATCCCAATGAGCTGTGGACGATTACGGACGGACCGGCGAGCGGGCATACGCTGCGGCTGGCCCTGGAAACCGATATGACGGCACAGTGGTATCACCTGGATACCACCATGCCGGTCAGGTCGGCGTCGTTCATGGAGTGATCAGTTCTCGTCGGCGACGAGGACGACTTTGCCTGTGACGGTGTGGGATTCGGCGAGTTCGAGCGCGGAGCTCGCCTGGCTCAAGGGGAATCGGGCGGCGACCTGCGGGTGCAGGTTGCCGTCGGCGGCGAGTTCGAGCACCGCGCCGAGGTCTTCGGCCTGGCGGTTCAGGAAGCGGGCGCGGCGGCGGGCGCCGGTCCAGATGTTGTAGAAGTGGGCATTCCGCTTGTTGGGCAGCAGGTTCCACAGCATGAGGCGCGCGAAGAGGGCGAGGACGGGGAGGCGGGAGTTGCCTTCGTCGTCCTTGGTGGCGGCGCTGCCGTAGGCGACGAGCGTGCCGCCCGGGGCCAGCAGCTTGAAGGAGTCGATGATGCCAGGCCCGCCGACGTGGTCGAAGACGGCGTCCACGCCGCCGGGGCTGAGGGCGCGGACCTGTGCGGTGATATCGCCGCGGTAGTCGATGGGCAGGGCGCCGAGGGCGCGGACGGCGTCGGCATTGCGGGCGGAGGCGCTGCCGATCACCCGGACGCCGGCGACGCGGGCCAGCTGGACCAGGGTGGAGCCGACGCCGCCGTTGGCGCCGTGCACCAGGATGGTCTGTCCGGCACGGATTTTCGCGAAGCGGTGCAGCATCTGCCAGGCGGTGATGCCGTTGACGACGAAGGTCTCGGCTTCGGCCGGGTCGAGGGCGGTGGGAACCGGCACCAGGCTGTCGGCGGGCAGCAGCACGTGGCTGCTCCAGCCGCCCGTCTTGGTGAGGGCGGCGATGCGGCGGCCGGCGAGCGCCGGATCGACGCCCGCGCCGATGGACTCGACCGTGCCGACGAGGTCGTAGCCGGGGACGAAGGGGAAGGGCGGCTGGTCGAAGTACTTGCCGCGCCGCATCTGCTGTTCGGCGAAGGAGACGCCGGTGGCGTCCACCCGGACCAGGGCCTGCCCGGCGGCGGGCGGCGGCAGTTCGCGGTGGGTGACCTGCAGGTCGCGGGGCTCGACGCGGCCGGGGAGGACGATCTCGCGGGCGGTGGTGGTCTTGGCGGCGGTGGTGTTCATGGTCTTGCTCGCTTCCGTTGTCGATCTGCCGTGAGTGACTGGTCAATCACCCGAAGGTTGAAGAAAAAGCCCCGGGGTCGGGGCCGGTGTATTCGCCGGATGGCCGGCTACTTGGTGACCGGAAGGTCGTGGGCGTGCGGGTGCCGGATGCCGGCGGTGAGGATGGCGGCCCACGGGCTGTCGTGGCCGTCGAGTTCGAGGGTGGTGATGAGGTGGCAGAGCTGCCCGTAGGCGATGAAGTTCTGCACCCGGTCGTCCGGTGCGCCGGATCGGGTCTTCGCGTAGGTGGTGATGCGGGCGAGCCCGTCGCGGACCGCGTCGGCGATGGCGGGGATGTCGGTGGCGGACTGCGCGTGCACCTGCAGCATGAGCAGTCGTTTGTCGGTGATGAGTTCGGCGTAGGCGCCGCCCATTTCGTGGAGGACGGCCTCGGGATCGGTGCCGGTGGCGCAGGCGGCGCCGGTGGCCATGGCCTGCTCGACGAGTTCGAAGCAGCGGTCCAGGGCGGCCACGAACAGTTCGACCTTGCTGGGGAAGAGCTTGAACACGTAGGCGGGGGAGATGCCCGCGTTCGCCGCGACCGTGTTGATCGGTGTGCCGTGGTATCCGGTGCGGGCGAATTCGGTGATCGCCGAGTCGACGACGGCTTCGCGCCGGGCGTCCGAGGTGGACAGTGCTATTCCGCGTCGTGCCATGTGAGTGACTGTACACTCACTCTCGCGGAGACCGCAAGACCCCGAGTTCGCGACCGGTGGGAAAGCAACGGCCCCGGCTCCGAAAGGAGCCGGGGCCGAACGTCTTTCGAGCGAAGAATCAGTTGGTAGACGGGTCCGGCTGCGGGACGCCGAAGACCGGGGCCAGCGCCTGCGAGGCGTTGGGCACGATGGTGTTGGCGTACTGCAGCGCCGCCTCGATGGCCGGCTGCCCGCCGGAGGCCTGCAGGCCGATGGCGCCGCCGATCAGCGCGCCGGCGATGCCCATGAGCGGCGCGGTGATGAAGTCGAGCACGAACAGGCCCGCCGGGAAGCCGAGGATGAAGCCGATGGCGCCGCCGATGACCGCGCCGGTGGCGACGGCCGGCATATTGGCCTGGACGACGTCGAAGAACTGCTGCTGGGCGTCGATATCGCGCAGCGGGGTCGCGGATTCGGCGACCGGGGTGAGGGTGAGCTTGCGGTTGTCGTCCTCGATCTTGGGGGTGACCTCGAGGGTCTTGCCCGCGATGTCGTACTTCAGCGGGACGGTGCCGACCAGGATGCCGTTGTCGTCGGTGACGACGACCGCGTCGCCGTCCCAGCTGGCGATGAAGCGCCCGGTCTGCAGGGTGCTGACGGCGGCGCGCTTGTCGTCGGAGAGAGCCACCTGGTACGCCACATTGTGGTCGGTGCCCTTCACTTGCAGCGCAGGCTGCGGCTCCGGTGCGGGAGCCGGCGCCGGATCGGCGACCGCGTTTCCGGCGGCGGCGATGACCGTCGCGCAGAGCAGCACTGGTGCAAGGATTTTGGTGATACCCATTCAAAGTTCTTTCGCGTCTGCGGACCCCGACTCGGAATGAACCTACCGTTACCTAATCATTACCGGAACCCTGGTGACGCATTCAGGACAAACTCACAGCTACATCGCCGGTCGGTCGCGGTTCGCCGAGCCGCACGATCACCACGCCGGCGAGAATCAGTGCGCCGCCCGCGAATTGAACGGGATGCGGAGTTTCGCCGAGCAGCAGCCAGGCGAACACGATCGCGGCCAGCACCTCGGTGAGCGCGGCGAAGGAGGCGAGCCGGGAGCCGAGCAAACGCGTCGCGGCAATTCCGGTCACGTAGGAAATCGCGGCGGTGATGACGCCCAGTGCGAGCAGCGGTGTCCACCATTGCGTCGTGAATCCCTCGAATGCCACGGATCTCGTGGTGGCGTGCAGGGGCACGATGCCGATGAGTCCGGCCAGCAGAATGCCGAATCCGCCGATGAGCAGTCCGCCGGTGGCGAGCACGGTGCCGGGCACGGCATCCCCGCCGTGTGTGGACAGTACGAAATATCCTGCCGCGCCGACCATTGCGCCCAGGGCCCAGGCGATGCCGATCCAGCTGGTGCTGACACCGGATCTCAGGTCGAGTACCAGAACCAGTCCGGCGATGCCGATGACGGCGCCGAGAACGGTTGCGCGGGTGGGCCGCTGGCTGTGCCGCAGCCAGAAATAGAGCACCACCGCGATGGGTGCGGTGTATTCGATGAGCAGGGCGGCGCCGACCGCCATGTGGTCGACCGCATTGAAATACGCGAGTTGCGCGCCGGCGACGGCGAGCAGTCCGTATCCGGCGAAGAGTCCGGCATTGCGCCGCAAGAGTTTCCAGTCGCCGCGTAATTGGATGACGGCCGCGGGCAGTAGCACGACGGCGCCGAGCAGGACGCGCACGATCACCACCGAGGCGGGGCTCCAGCCCGCGTTCATGAGTCCGCGGGCGAGCGATCCGGACAGGCCGAAGGACGCCGCCGAGAGCGCCGCCACCAGGAGTCCCGAGCGCAGCCGGCTCCGATGCGCCACCGCCATGTCATTAGTCAAAGCCGCCATGGTTAATGACGCTAGGGTGTGCGTGTGTAATATGTCAACGTGCTTTTCGCTGATGACACGAGCGCCGCGCTGGCCGCGGCGGCAGACCTGGTGAATTCCGCCGAGGACCCGGACACCATGACCGAGATCGCCCAGCTCGACGCCTTCTTCGCCAAGCACGCCTACACCGGCGCCCACACCCGCACGGCCGCCGAACTGGCCGCCGTCCGGGCCCAGCGCGCGCCGCTGCGGCGCCTGCTCACCAGCGACCGCGACACCGCCGTCATCCTCGTGAACGACATCCTCGCCGCGCATCGCGCCGTCCCCCGTCTGGTCCGCCACGACGACCTCGACTACCACATCCACGCCGTGCCAGCCGATGCTCCGCTGGATGTCCGGATGGCCGTGGAAACCGCGATGGCGATGATCGACCTCATTCGCGCGGACGAGTTGTCCCGCCTCTCCATCTGCGCCGACGAAACCTGTGACGGGATAGTCCTGGACCTGTCCCGCAATCGTTCCCGCCGGTACTGCAGCATCGCCTGCGGTAATCGCAATGCCGTGGCCGCGTATCGCGCCCGGCAGCGTTAGCGCTCGCGCGGCGACGGATTTGGCTCGGTGCTAGCGTGCCCCTAGCTGTACGAGTCCTATGGGGGTCTCCACGTCATGACCATCAGAACACCCGCGGCGCTGCGTCCCTACGATGTGGCGCTGGTCGGCGGCGGCATCATGAGCGCCACGCTCGGAATGCTGCTGCAGCATCTGGAACCGAGCTGGTCGATCGCGGTGTTCGAGCGCCTGCCACAGGTGGGGGCCGAGGCCTCCGCGGCCTGGCACAATTCCGGTACCGGCCATGCGGGACTGTGTGAACCGGACTATACGATCGCGAATCCGGGCGGCGGTATCGATATCGGCGCGGCGGTCGAGGTCGGCGAGCAATTCCGGTTGACGCGGGAATTCTGGGCCGCGCTGGTGGAGGAGCGGATCCTCGGGAAGCCGGATACTTTCGTGAATCCGGTGCCGCACATGACCTTCGCGCGCGGTGCGGCCGAGGTGGATTTCCTGCGCCGCCGATTCGAGGCCATGTCCGCGCATCCGCTTTTCGCCTCCATGCGGTTCAGCGACGATCCGGCGACCATCGGCGAGTGGGCGCCGCTGCTCACGGCGGGACGCGAAGGGGCGGAACCGATTGCCGCCACTCGCGATATCACCGGCAGCGATGTCGATTTCGGTGAGCTGACCCAGCAACTGTTCCATTATCTGCGCTCGCGGGATGTCGAGATCCATCGCAACTGCGAGGTGCGCGGGATGCGCCGCAACAATGACGGCACCTGGCAATTGAAGGTGGACTGGAACACCGGCAACGATCACCTCACCCGGAAGGTGGACGCGCGCTTCGTGTTCGCGGGCGCGGGTGGCTGGGCGTTGAAACTGTTGCAGAAGGCGGGGATTCCGGAGGCGCGCGGGTACGGTCTGCTGCCGGTGAGCGCGCGGTTCCTGCGGTGCGATGTTCCGGAGATCGTGGCCCGGCACGACGCCAAGGTGTACGGTCGCGCGCCGGCCGGGGCGCCGCCGATCTCCATGCCGCACTTGGACACTCGCGTCGTCGACGGCAAGCGGGCGCTGCTGTTCGGGCCGTTCGCGGGCGCGAATCCCCGTTTCCTGAACAAGGGTTCGCTGTTCGACGCCACCGCGGCCTTGAACCCGCACAATCTGCAGCCGGTGGCCGGTGTGCTGAAGAACAATGGCGAGCTGGTGCGGATGCTGGCCTCGCAGGTCACCTCGACCCGGAAGCGCAAGCTGGCGAGTCTGCGCGAGTTCGCCCCGGGCGCCGAGTCGGACGACTGGACGCTGGTGGGCGCGGGTCAGCTGGCGCAGCTCGTCAAGTCCGATCTCGAGCACGGCGGCGTGCTGCAGTTCGGGACGGAAGTCGTGTCCTCGCACGATGGTTCGATCGCGGCGGTGCTGGGTGCGTCACCGGGCGCGTCGACCGCGCCCGCGATTCTGTTGCAGGTGCTGGATCGCTGCTTCCCGCGCTATCACCAGCTGTGGGAGCCGCGGTTGCGGCAGCTCATGCCGACGCTGGGCGTCAGTCTGGGCAAGGAGCCCGGGCTGGCCCGGGGGACGATGAATCGCACGGCCGAGATCCTGGGATTGGCGCCGCCGCTCGTCGGCTGACCGCATTGCCTGGTATGAAATTAGAACACGTTTCAATACCGGCAGGAGATGCGATGGACAGCGCCACCATGGGCGAGCAGGTGATGGCGGGCTTCCAGAAGCTCGGCTTCATCCAGTTCACCGGAATCGAGGGAGTCGACTACGCGCCGGGCCGCAATGTGGTCCGCATGGCCGCCCGCCCGGAACACTTCAACCACAATGGCGACATCCACGCCGCCCTGCTCTTCGGGCTCGCGGAGACCGCCGCCATGGGCGCCTCCATCTCCGGCATCGTCGACCTGCTCGGCGAGACCTTCATCGTCGCGCGCGACGGTCGCATCGAATACCTGGCCCGCGCCAAGGGTGAAGCGGGTCCCTTCACCGCCACCTCGGAGCTGACCGCGGAGACGCTCGCCGAGACGCGCGCGAATATCCAGGCGCGCAAGGAAATCGAGCTCGAGGTGCCGGTATCGATCACCGACAGCACCGGAAAGGCCGTGGCGGCAGCCGCATTCACCGCCGTCATCCGCCCGCGCCGGAAGTGAACGGCCGAAGGGGATCCCGGCCGCAGCCGGGATCCCCTTCCGGAGGGTGTGGTCAGCGCTCGCTGTCGAGTCCGGCCATCATCGCGGTGGCGTAGCGGGTGCCGGCGACCCGGTCGGCCGGTGCGGCGGCCTCGATGGCGGCCAGTTCGGTCTCGGACAGTTCGATGTCCAGCGCGGCGACGGCTTCGGCCCACCGCTCGGGACGGCGGGATCCGATGATCGGCACGATGTCCTCGCCGCGGCTCAGCACCCAGGCGATGGCGAGCTGTGCGACGCTGACCTGGTGGTCGGCCGCCAGCTTGGCGAGCGCGTCGACCAGTTGCAGGTTGGCGGTGAGGTTCTCGCCCTGGAAGCGCGGCGAGTGCGCCCGGAAGTCGCCGGGCGCGAACTGCTGTCCGGCCTTCACGGAATCGCTGAGCAGGCCGCGGGACAGCACGCCGTAGGCGGTGATGCCGACGCCGAGTTCCCGTGCGGTGGACAGGATTTCGGCTTCGATGCCGCGGGAGATGAGCGAGTATTCGATCTGCAGGTCCACGATCGGGTGCACGGCGGCGGCGCGGCGCAGCGTGCCGGCGCCGATCTCGGAGAGACCGATGTGCCGGATGTAGCCGGCCTGGACCAGTTCGGCGAGGCCGCCGATGGTCTCCTCGATGGGCACGTTCGGATCCAGTCGCGCGGGGCGGTAGATGTCGATGTAGTCGGTGCCCAGTCGCTGCAGTGAGTAGGCCAGGAAGTTCTTGGTGGCGGCCGGGCGGGTGTCGTTGCCGCCGAAGCTGTTGTCGGGGCCGCGCAGCGCGCCGTATTTCACGCTGAGCAGGACGTCTTCCCGCTTGCGGTCGGCCAGCGCCTGCCGGATGAGCATTTCGTTGTGGCCCATGCCGTAGAAGTCGCCGGTGTCGATGAGGTTGGCGCCGGAGTCGAGGGCCGCGTGGATGGTGGCGATCGAGGTGGCCTCGTCGGACTGTCCGTACATGCCGGACATGCCCATGGCGCCGAGGCCGATGCGGGCGGTGACGGGACCGGTCTTGCCGAGCTGCACTGTGCTGAGGTTCTTCGTCATGCCTGTAACTCTGCGCGCCCGTCCGGCAGCGCGGGAGAGGACGGGGTATCCAGGGATCGGCGATCCCTGGCTAGCAGTGGTTCGACCATGCGGAGCAGCAGTGGGAGGCGGTGGTCGTAGATCTCGGGGTGCAGTACGCGCAGCGGGTGCTGGATGGCCTCGTTGTCGAACAGGTCGAGGACGAGGAAGACCAGACTGGTGAATTCCGCTGGGCCGAGCGCGAATTCGGAGCCGACCATGCGGTCGGCGGTGTCGACGATGGCGAGTCCGGCCTCCTCGGTGGTGGCGCGCATGGCGTTACGGAGTTGCTCGTCGGTGCGGGCGGCGACGGTGAGTTCCAGGATGGCGTAGCGGGTGGGGTGGGTGACCAGTTCGTGCATGGCGGTCAGCAGGGTTGCGAGGCCGCCGGGGGCGGTGCTGCCGGTCAGGGCCTGGAAGCGTGCGGTGACGAGTTCGCTGTGCCGGCGCATGGTTTCGCGGGCGACGGCGGCCATGAAGTCGCTCATGGTGGGGAAGTGGCGGAAGAGTGCGCCGTAGGACATGCCGGCGCGCGCGGTGATGGTGCTGGCGGAGGCTTTGGCGTAGCCCAGTTCGTCGATGGTCGCGATGGCTGCATCGAAAAGCTTGGTGATGGTGGCTTCGCGCCGTTCCTGCTGGGTTCTACGCACCGGATCAAGCCTAGCCGAACCAACTTCGATGGCGATGCATCGCTATCTTGCTATCTCGGTGTGGTGCACGTTACAGTCCTACTCGCCGGTAGGGGTACCAGGTAGAGAGCGAAATACATATGCAGACAGGGTTATTCATGCGCAGGCGTACGGTGCGGGCCTTGACCGCGGCTGTCGTCTTCGCGACGTGCGCCGGCTTCGCCGCGCCGTCGGCATCCGCTGTACCGCATGGGGGGTACACCGGCATCGACGGCGGCGAGCTGGCCGCGAACTGGACGGCCGCGGTGGACGGCCCGCAGCCGTACCACGGCATCGCACCGGATCTCGCGGTCCCGATCACCATGGACGACGGCACCGTCCTCAAGGCCGACATCATCCATCCCGCGCAGAACGGCCGCATCGCGCCCGGCCGCCGCCCGGTGATCCTGCAGATGCAGGGTTACGGCAAGCTGCCCATCCTGGTCGGGCAGGCCGTGCTGAGCGCGGCGGACGGGCTGGGAATCAAGAAGCCGCTGGAGGATTGGGTCGGCTCCCTCAACCTTCCGGGGGTCGGAGTGGACGGCCTGTTCGACCTCACCCGGCAGGCCGATGCGGGCGCCCTGGAGGCCGCCGCTCAGGACTGGGCGCTCGCCGAGGCCGGATATACGCTGGTGCAGGTCGATATTCGCGGCACCGGCACCTCCCAGGGCGACTGGCAGGTCTTCGGGGACCGTGAGAAGCAGGACGCCGCCGAGATCATCGACTGGATCACGCAGCAGTCCTGGAGCGACGGCAATGTCGGCACCATGGGCATCTCGTTCACCGCGATCAGCGCGCTGGAGGCCACCGATCGCCGCCCGCCGGGCCTGAAAGCGGTCTTCGCCTACGAGGGCAGCGCGGACATCTTCGACGATATCGCCGGCCCGGGCGGCGCGGTCGGCGTCGGCTTCCTGGTGCCCTGGCTGCTCGGCGTCAATGCGCTCAAGATGATTCCCGACATCACCTCGCTGCTGGTCGGAAAGTTCGATCCCGCAGAGCAATTGCAGTGGCTGAAGGACCGGATGGCGGATCCGCTGACCCTGGTCGGCATGGTCACCAACGGCTACACCGCGCTGACCCCGGATCAGCTGACCCCGTACACGCGGCAGCTCGTGGACCCGAATTCGGGCTTCCGCAAAGGCTTGAAGACCGACGTCGCGAACATCCAGGTGCCGACCTTCATGATCGGCGCGTGGTTCGACATCTTCGGCAGCACGCCCACCGACACCTTCGGCGCCATTCCGCTGCCCGAGGAACAGAAGAAGCTGATCATGGGCAACGGCTACCACCTCGGTAGCGGCCTGGCCGGTTTCGGGCATCCCGGGATGCCGCCGCGGCTGGATGTCCTGCAGCGCGCCTGGTTCGACCACTGGCTGCGCGGAATCGACAACGGCATCGAGAAATACGCGCCGCTGACGGTCGAGCAGCAGGGCGGCGGCTGGACGGACGCGCCGGAATTCCCGCGCGCCGAAGCGGTTTACCGCCGCCTGTACCTCGACGACAGCTCCTCGGGCACCAGCCCGGGCTCCGCGTTCGACGGTGGGTTGGCGCAGACGCCGCGTCAGGCGGGGGTCCGTGATGTCACGGCGGCGCCCGGTCTGCTGAGCCTGTGCGGCCGGGACACCGCGCGCATCAGCGCCGGCGCCACCGCCATTCTCGATGTGTGCGGGAAGGATTCACGCGTCTGGGAGCACGACGGCCTGAGCTTCACCAGCAGCCCGGTGAATCAGCCGACCACGATCTCGGGGCCGGTCGATGTGCATTTGAACGCGGTCGAGGACGCGTCCGACGGCTACTGGGTCGCGACGCTGAACGATGTGTCCCCGGACGGCAATTCGAGTGAGATCGCCACCGGTCAGCTGGTCGCCTCCCTGCGCGCGATCGACGAGGACAACAGCAAGAAGTCGGCCAACGGCGATTACACCGAGCCGCACTACTTCCTGGACCTCGCCAAGCGGCAGCAGACCGTGCCCGGGGTACCGGTCACCCTCGATATCGCGCTGACGCCCATCGAGGCCGTGCTGCAGCCGGGTCACCGGTTGCGAGTCGACCTGTACGCCAGCAACTTTCCCA
Organism: Nocardia sp. NPDC020380; assembly: GCF_044386975.1. Taxonomy (NCBI): domain Bacteria; kingdom Bacillati; phylum Actinomycetota; class Actinomycetes; order Mycobacteriales; family Nocardiaceae; genus Nocardia; species Nocardia sp. NPDC020380. The sequence goes on from NZ_JBIRVQ010000028.1 coordinate 15,624, forward strand.
AGGGGCTGCCGCCGCTGTTCATCCTGGCGGACTCGGGACTGAAGCCGGAGCACGTGCGGCTCGACCCGGGCGCCCCCAGCTGGGTCAACGTGTCCCTGGACGCGCCGATCCCCGATTAGGACTGCAGCCAGGTGACCACCGCCAGCACGCGGCGGTGGTCATCGTCGGAGGGCGGCAGGCGCAGCTTGCTGAAGATCGACGAAATGTGTTTCTCCACCGCGCCTTCCGTGACCACCATGTGCTTGCTGATCGCCCGGTTGGTGCGGCCCTCCGCCATCAGGCCGAGCACCTCCCGCTCGCGCGGGGTGAGTTCGTCGAGGGGGCCGCGTTGCCGGCGGGCGAACAGGGCGGCGACCACCTCGGGGTCGAGGACGGTGCCGCCCTCGTTCACCCGGTGCAGGGCGTCGGCGAGTTCCTCCAGTTTGGAGATCCGATCCTTGAGCAGGTAGCCGACGCCGCCGAGGCCCGCCTCGGCGAGCAGTTCGGACGCGTAGGTCTGCTCGACGTACTGGGACAGCACCAGTACCGCGGTGCCGGGCACCAGGCGCCGCGCCTCCAGGGCGGCCCGCAGTCCCTCGGTGCTGAACGCCGGTGGCATCCGCACATCGGTGACCGCGATATCGGGGCGGTGCTCGACCACCGCGCGGATCAGTTCCTCGCCGTCGCCGACCGCCTCGACGACGGTGGCGCCCGCCTCGTCGAGCAGCCGGACCAGACCCTCACGCAACAGCAGCGAATCCTCCGCAAGCACAACACGCACGCTCGCGAGCCTATCCGGGGAACGGGATCTCGGCGGTCAGCACCGTCGGCCCGCCCGCCGGGCTGTGCACGTCGAGCCGGCCGTCCACCCCGGCCAGCCGGTCCGCGAGACCGGCCAGCCCGTGCCCCTTCCCGATGTGCGCGCCACCCACGCCGTAATCGGTGACGCGCAGCCAGAGACCGGTCGCATCGGTGGTGACGCCGACGACGCAACTGTCGGCGCGCGCATGCTTGGCCACATTGGTGAGGGCCTCGCTGACCACGAAATACGCTGCGTTCTCGACGGATTCGGGCAGTCGCCGGCCGTCGGCCAGATCGCATTCGAGCGTGGTGGGCACCGGGCAACGGGCCGCGGCCGCGGTGAGCGCGGCGGGGAGTCCGCGATCGATCAGGATCGGCGGCGCGATACCGCGGGAGACCGCGCGCAGTTCGGTGAGGGCCTCCCGGCTCTGCTCGAGCGCCTCGTCCACCAATGTTCTTGCGGCCTCGGGATTGTCGTTCATGCGGCGGCGTGCCGCCTCGAGGTCCATGGTCAACCGGACGAGACGCTGCTGCGGGCCGTCGTGGATATCGCGTTCCACGCGGCGCAGGGTCTGCGCCTCGGCCTGGACGGCGGCGCTGCGGCTCGCGGTGAGGTGTTCGGTCCGTTCGCGCAGGGCGGCGGTCTCATCGGTGAGCAGCAGGCGGGCGAAACCGGTGTGCAGCGCGGCGAGGGCGCGCAGCACGCGCGGCCCGGTGGCCAGGAAAACCAGTCCCAGCAGGGTATTCGCGAGAATATCGGCGGCCAGGCCGTGCACGCCCACCAGGTCGGAGAGGCCCTTGCTGTCGGGGTACTGGGGAATCGCCCAGCCGTAGAGCGGGTACAGGGTCCCGGCCACCGCGGCGGTCACCCACACCACCGTGATGCTCCAGGTGAACACCGACAGCGGCATGACCAGCACCCCGTGCGCGAGATCGCGCCAGTACTGCCGGTCCTTCAGGATCGTCCAGAGGCGCTGCAGTCCGCGCCCGCTGCCGCCGGTGTACCGCGCGGGCGGCAGCGGATGCCCGGTGACCGCGGCCACCCGGAATCGCTCGATGGCCGCGAACCCCCTGGCCAGGCCCAGCGTGACAACCAGCAGCGGGAGCCCGACCCAGATCACCACCGTGCCGAGGCCGAGCAGCGATCCGCAGATCAGGGGGATGAAACTGGCGAGTCCGACGGCGAGGCCGGGCAGCAGGTAAACGAGGTCGCGCCGCACCTGTACGAAATCGAACATGCCGACAACGATCCAGGTAAGACGTCCGGCGTTCCATCCGGGGGGCCGGACCGCCCGTGGTGGGGTTATCCCTACCCCCGGATGGCCCGGTCACGGCTTGCGCTGCTCGGCCTCGTGCACCTCGCGCAGCTGCACGACGACATCGAAGGAACGGCCGAGGGCGACATTCTCTGGCTCGACGGGAAACTCCGTGCCGATCTGCCGCGTGGGCCGGGCCGCATCCAGCCAGGTGCGCGCCTCGGCCGGCGCGCTGCGCACATCCAGGTAGTAGTCCGGGTACTCGACCTGATTGAGCGTGTACTCGTTGCTGCCGGGCGCCGCGGCGCCCACGGTGAACTTCTTCCATGGACCGCCGAGGGCGGTGTCCTTGGACAGGAACGACCCCCGATCGAAGGTCGACCCGATGGCCACATAGTTCGCGCCCATCGCATCGTGCAGGAACGAGCCCTGCGTCTTCGGATACGTGGCGGGGTCGCCGGCGAGATAACCGGCATGGCCATCGTGCGCCGACAGCATGACCTTGCCGCCGTTGTGCTGCTGCCACCAGATGACGTTCTGCGCCATCACCTGATCGCGGAAGCGTTCGGACGTGGTCAGCGAGGCTTGATCATTCGTGTCGACGGTGAGGAATTCGGTGGTCTGCGCGATGTTCCGGGCATTCTGCTCGGCCCGGTCGAACTCGGCCCCGCCGGACCCCTTCAGGCCGGTGATCAGGTCCGATGCCTGCTGCGCCTGCGCCGCCAGCCGCTGCCGCTCCGCCGCCGGCTTGTCGCTCATATAGGCGATGGCGTCGTCGATCGGCCGCAATCCGGTGTAGAGCTCATCGAGCTTCGCCAGCGCTTCCGGATGGTTCCGCCGCACGTAATCGGTTATCCGGCCGAAGAATTCGTCGTCCAGGGTGGGTGCGCCGATGTCATCGCCGACGAAATGCACGGTGTGCCCAGGATGCCCGCTGTTGTAGTCCCGCATCCATTGGATGAGATCCACGAACTCCTCACGATCCCAAGGTGATCCGGTGAGCGTGTCCTTCGCGATCGTCCGGGCATCACCCTTGCCGGTCTGCAGATAGTCGTCGATCTCCAGTCCCGCCGACCAGCTCAGTTCCAGTGCGAAGGCGGTGAACCCCTTCTCCTCCACCAGATATCGGAGAACCCGCTGCTTCATGGTGAAGAACTCGTGGGAGCCGTGGGTGGCCTCCCCGAATCCGGCCACCGTCGCCTCGCCGACCATATCGCCGAGCGCCCGCAGATCACTCGGGTCCGCCCCGGGGTCGGTCGAGCGCAGTGGATGCGCCGCCTGTTCGAGTGCGTGGACCACCGGGTCCCGCGGCGCGGCCGGCGCCGAATGACAGGCCGTGAGCCCGGCGACCGCGATCACCGCCGCCATTGCCGGCACTCCTCGTCGACTGACCCGTTTCCGGTTCTCGGCCATCGCCGCGTACCCCTCTTCTCGTGTAGCTGCAACCTCGCAAGAAGAGTTGCCCGCCGGAGCCCGTCCGCGCCCTGGCGGTAGCCGCCGACCGCACCCCGGGGACAGCCCTACCGTGGCCGGGCGCTCCCGGTCGGGTGAGGGGGATCGCCGATACCTGGATAGCCGGACGGGGACGGGGGAGAGTGGTGGGGTGAACCGCGAAGAACTGGCAGATTTCCTCCGTCGCCGCCGGGAGGGCCTGCAGCCCGCCGCCGTGGGGCTGTCGCAGGGCGCCCGCCGTCGGACCCCCGGCCTGCGGCGGGACGAGGTGGCCATGCTGGCCGGGATGTCGACCGACTACTACACGCGGCTCGAGCAGGCCCGGGGACCGCGGCCTTCCACCCAGGTGCTGGCGTCGCTGGCCCGGGCCTTGCGATTCACCGACACCGAGCGGGATCACCTGTATCACCTGGCGGGCCAGCAGCCGCCGGCCCGCGGCGGGGATACCCATGTCGGCCCAGCCATTCTGCATGTGCTGACGAAATTGGACGACACCCCCGCGGCGGTCATCTCCGATCTCGGTGAAGTGCTGGTGCAGAACCGGATACACATACTGCTGAGTGGTGATTACTCGCAGGCTCGGGGGCTGGACCGGTGCATTCCGTGGCTGTGGTTCACCCGGCCGGATGGGCGCCGGCGATTTCCGCAGGAGGACTGGGACGGCATGAGCCGCAAGCATGTCGCCGATCTGCGGGCCACGGCCGCGCGGCGGGCAGGGGACGCGGATGTGACGGAACTGGTGGCTCGATTGCGTGCGGAGAGCGCCGAATTCGAGCAATTGTGGAACGAGCACGAGGTCCCGACGGGATACGGTCATGTGAAGCGCATGATTCATCCCGAGGTGGGGATGTTCGAGCTCGTGTGTGAACCGCTGCTGACGCCGAGCGCCACCCGGCAGGTGCTGGTCTATTACCCCGCGCCCGGGACGGATACTCAGGAGAAGCTGGATCTGCTCCGGGTGATCGGAACGCAATCCATGAGCACGCACTGATTGTGCGCCGTAAAGGAATTCGGCCCCGGACCGCTAATTGGTTCGGGGCCGAATTATTCCATTTGTCAGTCGTGCGGTACGCCGCACCGGCGTTTACGCGGTTTCAGATGCAGGCCCGGCAGAGGTGGCGCCGGGATGCGCTGATCCGGAGTATGCCCCGCGATATCGGCGAAACGTTCGATATCGTGGTTCTCCCAGTCGTTCCGGGCCGCCTCGATCTCCTCGTGGCTGCGGGCCACGAAGTTCCACCACATGACCAGGTCCTCGCCGAACGGCTCGCCGCCGACGAGCAGCAGGTGCGCGCCCTGGAAGCTGCTGAGCGGCAGGGTCTTCCGGTCACTGCCCAGATAGAGCAGCTGCCCGGGGCCGGTGGTGACGCCGTCCGCGACGAGTTCGCCTTCGATGACCAGCAGGGCGTGCTCGAACTCCGGATTCAGCGGCAGCGCAACGGAACTCCCCGCCAACACCTGCAGGTCCGCGCCCACGATGGGCGTGTACGCGGTCGCCGGTGAGGTGACCCCGCCGAGCGTGCCGATCAGAACGATGCCTTCCAGGCCCGGCAGGGCGAAGATCGGCAGTTCCCGATGCTGCTCGAAATGCGGTGCGATGAACCGCGACGCGTCCGGCAGCGCGATCCACAATTGCAGGCCCGCGCCCGAGATATGGCCGGGCACACGGTATTCCGAGTGCGCGATACCGCGTCCCGAGGTCATGAGGTTCAACTGTCCCGGCTCGATCTCCACATCGGAGCCGATACTGTCCCGATGCCGGATGCGCCCGTTCAACGGCCAGGTGACCGTCTGCAATCCGATATGCGGATGTGGGTCGATGTCATTGCCCTCGGGCAGAGTGGGGGACCCGGAGCCGAAATTGTCCAGGAAACACCAGGCGCCCACGGTGGGCAGGTCCCGCTGCGGCAGCGTCCGGTGCACGGTCACGCCGCGCACCCCGCCGAGCGGAACCTCCCGGGCGGGAAAGAATTCCGCGCGCGGGCCGGGCCGCCCGGAGGATTCGCACAGCGTTTCCTCGGGTTTCGGCTCCAGGTCACTCATCGTTTTATGCCCTTTCCGACCACGTGTTCATCGTATTCGGGGTTCTTGTCCAGCCAGCTCTTGATGAACGGGCAGCGCGGCACGATGGCGCGACCGCGGGCGATCACATCCTTGACGGCTTCCTGGGCGAGCAGATTGCCGAGCCCCTTACCGCTGTATTCACCGTCCACCTCGGTGTGGATGAAGACGGTGTCCTCGTCGTCGCGTTCGCGGTATTCGCTGAACCCGGCGAGCGAATTCCCGTACCACACCTCGTACCGGTGTTGCGCGTCGTTACGAACGACTGCGGCTGCCACGGCCTGTTCGCTCATTGTTCAGTTCTCCTTCCGCACCCGCACCGGATGTTTGCTCAAGATCGACACGCGATTGAACGCGCCGATCGTGGTAGCAGCCCAGATCAGGACCGATATCTGGTCATCCGACAAATGTTGCCGCGCAGCAGCATACTCATTTTCGAGGATTCCCTCATCCGGCAGCGAGGTCACAGTTTCGGCGAGGATGAGAGCAGCCCGTTCTTGTTCGGAGAACAAGTAGGGGGCTCGTCGCCAAGCGTCCAGAACATCCAGTTGCTGCGCGGTGACTCCGGCCTCGCGCGCGGCCCGCGTATGCAGATCCAGGCAGAAGGGGCAGCCATTGAGCTGCGACACCCGCACATTCACCAGTTCCATCACCGCCCGCCCCAGATCGACTGTGGCCGCGGCATTCCGCACGGCTATCGCGACGGACTCGAGCGCGTGATAGACCCCGGGTGTCTGTTTGTCGATCCAGACCCGGTCATGAGCTACTGACGACTGCATAGTGCCCGCATCGTAAAACGAGAAGTTGAACCGTGCCCTCCGGTTTCCAATTTGCCCGTCGCGAAGCTGGTCACACGCCCAGTGGACTCGGGCTCACTCCGCCGAGGGGCGCAGACGCCGCGTCACCGCGGACAGCCCGTCTGCGATGGCCGAGAGTTGTTCCGGCGTCAGCACATCCACGAAATACTCCCGCACGGCCGCGATATGGCCCGGCGCGGCCTGTTCCAGTTTCCGCACTCCGGCATCGGTGAGGCGGGCCCACACCGCGCGCAGATCGCTGTGACAGGTACGGCGGGTGACCAGGCCGGACTTCTCCAGCTGATCGATCTGATAGGTGAGTTTCGACTTCGAATTGAACAGGGCTGCTGCCAGTTCGCTCATCCGCATCTCCCGGCTCGGAGAGTCGCTCAGCCGGACCAGGATCTCGTATTGCAGATGGGACAGGTCCGCATCGAATTCCAGCTGCTGCCCGATGCGCCGCTCCAGCAGGCTGGCGGCGGCGAGAAAGGCCAGCCAGGCGCGTTGTTCTTCATCGCTCAGCCACCCCGGACCCATAGGGCGAGGTTACCGCCGTTCGGTTGGGGAGGAATAACAACCGGGAGGGGCCGGTTCAAATTTGAACGGAACGACCCTACGCCCTGAGACACAGGAGCAATATGAGTACAGCATCGCGCAGCGATTCGGTGAGGGGCGGTGGCCGGGCGACGGGTGGGCTGACTACGACAGTCGGCGCCACTGTGCGCACCCGCGTGCAGATTCCGCTGGCCTTCGGTGACGGGTACACGACCACCGCCCAGGCCGTCACCTTCGACGGCTTGTCCGACGGTCGCGAACACGTCGCCTTCGTGCTCGGCGAGCCCGCCGGCACCCCGCTCGTGCGCCTGCATTCGGAATGTCTCACCGGCGATGTCTTCGGCTCCGCCCGCTGCGATTGCGGACCCCAGCTGCGCGAAGCCGTGGAACGCATCAGCGACACCGGCGGCGTGCTGCTCTACCTGCGGCAGGAGGGCCGCGACATCGGGCTCTACAACAAGCTCGACGCCTACGCCCTGCAGGATTCCGGCCTCGACACCTACCAGGCCAATACCGAACTCGGCTTCGACGAGGACGCCCGCGACTACACCGCGGCCGCCCAGATGCTGGCCGCCCTCGGCCTCGGCGAAATCGACCTGCTCACCAACAATCCCGACAAGGTGCGGCAGCTGACCGCCCTCGGCGTGACCGTCCGCGACACCCTGCCCACCGGCGTCCACGCCAACGAGAACAACCTCCGCTACCTGCGCGCAAAGGCCGAGCACACCGGCCACACCATCAGCCTCGCCGGCTGAACGGGAGCAATGAGAAGGTCCCCGGCCCTGATGGGCCGGGGACCTTTCGCCGCTCCGTCGACCGGCGCAATCGGGCGGGCGATCCGGCCGGCTCGGGAGTGCCATCCGGATCAGCCGGGCCCGAACGCTATTCGCGCCCTGCGGACGTGAAAGCCATGTCCGCGTAGCGTTCTCCGGTCACCCGGCCCGCGATCGCGTCGAGGGGCGCGAGCTCGTCCGCCGTCAGTTCGACGGTGGCCGCCGCGATATTCTCCGCGACGCGAATCCTGCTGCGCGTCCCCGGGATCGGCACCACCGGCAGCCCGTGCACGCGCCCGCGCGCATGCACCCAGGCCAGCGCCACCTGCGCCTGCGTGAGGCCGCGTGCCGTGCCGATGGTGCGCAGCGGTTCCAGCAGTTCGTCATTGCTCACCGCGTTCTCGCCGGAGAAACGCGGGAAGCGGCGGCGCGTATCGCCTTCCGCCAGTTCGCCCGTCGCGGTGATCGCCCCGGACAGGAACCCGCGGCCCAGCGGCGAATACGGCACGAAGGTCACGCCGAGTTCCGCCGCGGCCGGCACCACCGTGTTCTCCACATCGCGCGAGAACACCGACCATTCCGACTGCACGGCCGCGATCGGATGCACGGCATGCGCGGCCCGCAGTTCCGGACCGGTCACCTCGGACAGCCCCAGCTGCCGCACCTTGCCCTGCGTCACCAGCTCCGCCATGGCGCCGACGGTATCCGCCACCGGGACACCGTCCTGCTTGCGGTGCATGTAGTACAGGTCGATGACATCGATGCCGAGCCGGCGCAGGCTGGCGTCGACCGCCTGCCGGATGTAGGCGGGGGAGTTGTCGATGCCGCGGTAGGCCGGGTCGTCCGCCTTGCGGACCAGGCCGAATTTCGTTGCCAGCACCACGTTCTCACGATGCGCGCGCACGAATTCGCCGACGAATTCCTCATTGTGCCCGCTGCCGTACATGTCCGCGGTGTCGAACAGTGTCACGCCCAGTTCCAGCGCCCGCTCCAGCGTGGCCCGGGCCTCGACCGCATCGGTCGGGCCGTAGAACTCGCTGATGCCCATGGCGCCGTAGCCCTGCGCACCGACCTCCACGCCCGCATTGCCGAGTGCGGTGAGGGGGAGGTTGCCGGTCATGCCTGAATCCTCTCGGTAGCAATACTTTCCACCGCGCTGATCTCGCACTCGCTCGGCCTGCCCTCGTAGATGGCGATCTTCCGGTCGAGTACGGCCACCGTGGCCTGCAGTTCCTCGATCTGGGTGAGCACTTCGGCGCGGGTCTTGCGGAACATGTCCAGCCGCTGCGGGAAGGTGTGTTCTCCCGCCCGCACGAGTTCCGCGTACCGCACCATGTCGGCGACCGACATGCCGGTGCGCCGCAGTTTCCCGATGAGATCCAGCCAGCCCAGGTCGCGGTCGCTGAACCGGCGCTGGCCGGTGTGGTCGCGGCCGACGTAGTCCATCAGGCCGATCCGCTCGTACCAGCGCAGGGTGTCGCGCGTCAGTCCGCATCGTTCGGAGACCTCGCCGATCGAATACCGGGGTCGTTCGAAGTCTTCGCCGTGCGCTACGGGCTCCGGAACTGCGCTCATCGGTCTCGCCCCTTCTCTGTCGAACATCGTCGACGCTAGCCACCTGGAGTGCACTCCAAGCAAGTCCGATTCTGCCGAACCGGGAGAGTCTCGTAAAACCCGGGATTACCCCGATGAAACCCCCGGTCTTCGCGCCTACGCTGGGGTCATGCCAAAAGACATCGATCGGATGCGGGCCAGGTCTGCCCTCGAGACCATCAAGGACCAACCGGTCATCACGGCTATCGCGGCCCTCCCCGTGCTGGTGGTGTTCGGGGTGGTCTGGGCGCTCGCCGGATTCGGCTGGGCGCTGTTGCTGCTGCTGATCGGCGGCGGCGTACTGGCCTGGCGCGTCCTGAAGTCCTGACCCGCCGGTCAGCGGGGCACGTGGAAGCGGACCAGTTCGCCCGTGCCCGGATCCGCGTCGGCCCACGGGCGATCGAATTCGATCACCGCCAGCGCCGACGTGGGGAATTTGCGACTCATCTCCTCGGCCGCGGCCGAGCTCCGGTTGGCCGCCAACTCCCATGCCGTCCACGGCATTCCGGGGGAGTGCCCGACCAGCAGCAGTGTCTGTACCTGCGCGTCGGCGAGCTGCACCATTTCGATCAGGGTGTGCGGTGAGGCCTCGTAGATCGATTTCTCGTACGAGACGGGCGCGGTGATCCCGGTGCGGAACAAGGTTTCCCGCGTGCGTACCGAGGTCGAGCACAGCACCTGATCGATCGGCGGCTGGGTCTCCCGCAGCCAGTCCCCGGCCAGCGCCGCTTCGCGTTCACCGCGGGGCGCCAGCGGCCGGTCGTGGTCCGGCACGCCGTCGGGGTAGCCGGATTTGCCGTGCCGCATCAAGATGAGAGTCCGCACCATGCGCACTACGGTAGGCGGTGTCGATTGGAGACCGCGCTCACACTCGAGGCACACTGAAAGTGGCGTCACACCGCAGTGCCGACAGTTGGTGAACGCCGTTTATATTAGAACGTGTTCTACCGAACCCGCTCGACCCCGGGCGGAGAAGCACCAGCACGCGACAGTTTCGAGGATCAGCGAGATATGGCATATGTGATCACGCAGCGTTGTTGCAACGACGCCAGCTGCGTACCTGAATGTCCGGTCGATTGCATTCGCCCCACCCCCGAGCAACGCGAATTCGCGACCACCGAGATGCTCTACATCGACCCCGACACCTGTATCGACTGCGGTGCCTGTGTCGACGCCTGCCCGGTCGACGCCATCTTCTCCGAGGACGACCTGCTAGCGTCGCTGGCCCGGTTCCGCGACATCAACGCCGCCTACTTCCAGCGGCATCCGCTCGAATCCAACTTCGAGCCGCTCGTCGCGCCCAATCGTGCGCCCAAGGACCTCGGCACGCTGCGCGTCGCCGTCATCGGCGCCGGCCCGGCCGCCTGCTACGCCGCCGAGGAACTGCTGCGCCGCGCCGATGTCGAGGTGGAACTGTTCGACCGGCTGCCCACGCCGTACGGCCTGGTGCGCGCGGGTGTCGCGCCCGATCACCCGGGCACCAAGTCCGTTGCGGGACTGTTCGAATCGGCCTTCCGCCGCGACGCCCTGCAATATCGGCTGAATGTCGAGGTCGGCAAGCATATTTCGCACGACGAACTGCTCGCCCACCATCACGCCGTGCTGTACGCCGTCGGCGCCGCCACCGATCGCAAGCTCGGGGTGCCCGGCGAAGACCTGCCCGGCAGCCACTCCGCCACGGAGTTCGTGGCCTGGTACAACGGGCATCCGGACTTCGCCGACCGCGAATTCGATCTGAGCGGCGAACGGGCCGTCATCGTCGGCAACGGCAATGTCGCGCTCGACGTGGCCCGCGTGCTCACCGTCAACCCGGATGAACTGGCCAAGACGGACATTGCCGATCACGCCCTGGATGCGCTGCGCCGCAGCAATATCCAGGAGGTCGTGGTGCTGGGCCGCCGCGGCCCGCTGCAGGCCGCCTACACCTCGCCGGAATTCCTGGCGCTCGCGCACCTGAAGGGCGTGGACGTCATCATCGATCCCGCCGAACTGACGCTCGATCCGACCTCGCAGGCGGCGCTCGACGATCCCGAAGTGGAACCGTCGCTGCAGCTCAAGTACACCCTCGCGGAGGAATACGCGGCCAAGTCGCCCACTCCGGGGACCGCCACCGCCTCCCCGGGCACCAAGCGAATCGTGTTCCGCTACCTGGTGTCGCCGACCGCCCTCACCGGCGAGGGCAAGGTGCAGGCCCTCGAATACCAGGAGAACGACCTGGTCGAGGAGAACGGCGTGCTCATGGCCCGCGGCTCCGAGCGCACCGGCGTGCTGGAAACCGGACTGGTCCTGCGGTCCATCGGCTACAAGGGTGAACCCGTCGCGGACATCCCGTTCGACGAGTCCCGCGGCGTCATCCCGAACGCCAAGGGCCGCGTCCTCGATGCCGACGGGGCACCCGTTCCCGGCGTCTACGTCTCCGGCTGGATCAAGCGCGGCCCGCGCGGCGTCATCGGCACCAACCGCGTCGACTCCCAGGAAACCGTCGACCAGCTCATCGAGGACTTCGTCGGCGGCAAACTGGCCGCGCCGCAAGGTAACCGCGCCACCCTCACCGCGCTGCTGGCCGAACGGCAGCCCGACCAGATCGGCCGCGACGGCTGGAAGGCCATCGACCAGGCCGAGAAGAACGCCGGCAAGTCCGCCGGCCGGCCCCGGGTGAAGTTCACCAGCCTCGAAGATCTGCTCAAGGCCGCCAAAGGATAGAACAACTCTCGTGACTCTCAGGGGCTCACGCCCCTGAAACCCCCGCGCCTTCGAAAGCGCCGCGGCCCCGCCCTTTCCGGGCGGGGCCGCGTTTCGTCAATGGGGTGTGGTTGCCGTCGGTGGCGGGGGAGGCAGCAAGAGATAGGAAGCCCCGCCGCGCAGGCCGAGGAGCAGGCCGTCCTTGAAGCAGATGTGCGGAACGTCGGTGTCCGGCTGCGGTTCACAGGTCCAGTTGTCGACCTGGACCGCGTCGTCGGTGCGGCTGGCGTTGACGTAGTCGTGGGCGACCGTGACGGCTTCGGTGCAGCCGGCGATGCCGACCTGCCGCCCGTAGGCGATGACGTTGGCGCTCTGGCCGTTGGATCCGGTGATCGGGCCGCAGTCGACATCCGCGGGAGAAGGCGCGGTCGGCATGGGCGGCCGGGTCGGGCTGGGCGGCACCGGCTTCGGGGCCGTGGTGCCGGCCGCGGTGCTGCCGGGTGCGGCGGTGGTGCTTGCCGCTGGTTTGCTGGAAGTGCCGGGTGCGGAACTCGTGGATTGATCACAGGCGGTCAGCGTGACTGCCACCGCGGGTAGTGCAACGAGTAACGCCGAGGAAGAGATCTTCACGGGCGACCTCCTGTCGCGAATCAACCCGGCAGTGGGCCGATCCGCACCGCCGTCGTCGTCAATCCCTCCACCATGAACCACAACCTCAAGACCGGATGCCCGGTACGGTCACCGGATTCGAACCGGCTGCGCACACTGATGTGCTGCCGCGCCCACACCGGCGCGATGTACTCGATCACCGCGCGATGCGGACCCGCCACCAGCTTCGGATAGTCAACCAGATACTGCTCGACCGCCTGCCAATACGCGGCATTGTTGACATGGTTGTACTGATCGATATCCGTGGCACGCACCGGAAATGTCAGATCCACATCGGATTCCGGCGGCGTCGCATCCGTCAGCCACGGCCGCCAGCGCAAACGATGCTCCGCCGTCGTCTTCGACAATTCCGCCAGGCCCTCGTCACTGATCCGGGTCGGCATATTGGTGAACTCGTTGATATTGATCCAGAACCCCTCGGTCTCGATCAATCCGCCGTCCGCACTGGTGATCCGCACCCGCATATTCGTCCACCGCGTCGACATCGCCGAGCACCAGCGCTGCAATTGCACCCGGTCCGGCCAATGGATCGGCCGGATCACATCCACCACGGTCCGCCGCACGATCCACGCCGGATCGGTGCGATGGAAGAATCCGGATTGCATTTCCTCCCAGGCGATGTCCTGCAGATAGCGCGCCACCGCATCGAATCGCAGTCGCTGATAAGGATCCACATCGCCAGCCCGGACGGGCCACGCCGCAGCGAAACCCATGCCCTCCTGGGGAAGCGGGGCGAGTGGCTGATCGAGTGACACTTGTGCTCCTCGCGCTGCACGGTGTGCCGCGTTTCTTCTCAATAAGCGCCTTGTCCGACGCTTGCTGACCGAAGTCCGTGACACGACTCTACGGGGCGGACGCGACCCACTCGCGTCGAGTCGTCTGTACTCCTGCTACGCAGAGCATGACACCGTCCGGACCTACCCCGTAGCCTTGCCTTGTTGCAGATACAACACGGGGAGGCGACGCGGGTGGCCGCAGGTGCGAGGGCCGGTTCGCGGTTCGGGCAGTACGAGTTGCGCAAACTGCTCGGCGTCGGCGGTATGGGCGAGGTGTACGAGGCATATGACACCGGCCGCGACCGGGTGGTGGCGCTCAAACTGCTCGACGAAACCCTCGCCGGGCAGCCCACCTATGTCGAACGTTTCCGCCGCGAATCCCGCACCGCCGCCAAACTGCAGGAACCGCACGTCATCCCGGTGCACGACTGGGGCGAAGTGGACGGCGTCCTCTACATCGACATGCGGCTCGTCCGCGGCCGCGACCTCAAGGCCTACGTCCACGACGAAGGACCGCTGCCGCCCGAGCAGGCCGTCCAGGTGGTGGAACAGATCGCCGCCGCACTCGACGCCGCCCACGACAGCGGCCTCGTGCACCGCGACGTCAAGCCCGCCAATATCCTGCTCACCGGCGAATTATTCGCCTACCTGGTCGATTTCGGCATCGCGCACGCCGAATCCGACGTGCAGCTGACCGGCACCGGCAGCGCCATCGGCTCCTTCGCCTACATGGCGCCCGAACGCTTCGAACACGGCGCCGCCGTCTCCCCGGCCGCCGACGTCTACGCCCTCGCCTGCGTGCTCTACGAATCCCTCACCGGCGGCGTGCCGTTCCCCAGCGACAGCAATTTCGCCACCATCCGCGCGCACATGATGACCCCGCCGCCGCGGCCCAGCACCCAGCCGGGCGTACCCGTCACCCTCGACCAGGTGGTGGCCGCCGGCATGGCCAAGGACCCGGCCCGCCGCTATGCCACCGCGGGGCAGCTCGCCCGCGCCGCCCGCACCGCGCTCACGCTGCCCGGCGAGCCCACTCGCACCTCGGCGCCGCCCGTGGTCACGCATCCGCCCACGTGGCAGCCGTATCCCGATGCGGGACAACAGCACTCACCCGGCGGGTCGATACCTTCCGGCTATGACCAGAGTCGCTTCGACCCCACCATGCATGCCGGGCGCGCGCCGGGCTCGTACGGATCCGGATCGCAGCCGATCCCGGGGCAGGGCTATCCGCCCGCCGCATACGGGGCGGGCGCGCCGGGTGTTTCCTCTGGGCCACAGAGCATTTCGAATGAACAGGGCGTCCCGTCGCGGTACGCGTACCAACCGCAACGGCCGGGCTCGGGGGAGCAGTCGATCCCGCCGCCCGCCGGTTACGGCTATGCGACGGGCGCCCGCCCGCCCGGGAGCTCGGAGTTCTCGCGCCCGCAACCCGTACGCGATCATCCCTCCGCCCCGCTGCCGCTGCCGCCGCGCGAACGCGGTTCACTGCCGTATCTGGTCGGCGCGCTCATCGTCGTGGTGCTGCTGCTGGCGGGTGTGGTCGGGTGGATGATCGTGTCGCACAACGGAAGCGGTGGGACCGTCGGTGGTCCCGGGACCACTCCGCCCAGTGTCACCAGCGGGCCCGGCTATACGACCCCCGCGGTCGTCACCACCACCCTCGCTCCCTACGTCGGCACCGTCGCGGGCACCGATACGCAGGGCTTCACCACCGGCGGGCCGCGCTGCGACGCCGACGATCCGGCCATGGCCGTCGGCCGCAGCACCGCCTCGCGAATCGCCATCTGCCGCACCAGCACCGGCCGCTACTACTACAAGGGCGTGCGCATCAGCGACGGCGCGACCATCTCGATCAACGATCCGGTGCCGGACGGTTCCGGCGGTTACACGGTCACCAATCCCGGCGACGGCACCATGTACCGCATCACCGCGAGCGCCCTGGTGATCACCAGCAACGGTCAGGTTGCCGCCAACGAGCCGATGCAGGAATACGAGCATCGCTGATGGACGGAAAAACGGGCCGGACTGACACCGGAAACCGGGCGACCGGGACAATTCACAGTTCGATGGACTAAGTTCGCTGTATCCGCAGTCGGATGGATCGGAGTTGATCGAGTATGCGAGCAGCAGTGGTGGGCAAGCTGGAAGGCCCGGAAGCCATCGAGGTCCTCGACATCCCCGAACCGGCGGCCTATCCGGGTGGTGTCGTCATCGACGTGCACGCCGCCGGCATCGCCTTCCCGGACGTCCTCATGACGCGCGGGCTCTACCAGATGAAACCGGCGCTGCCCTACGTCGTCGGCTGCGAGATCGCGGGCATCGTGCGCGAGGCGCCCGAAGGCGCCCACGTGCGGGCCGGTGACCGCGTCGTCGCCCTCACCCTGCTCGGCAATGCCGTCGCCGATGTCGCGGTGACACCCGCCGACATGGTCTTCAAACTGCCCGACAACGTCTCACTGGAGGCGGGTGCGGGCGTGCTGTTCAACGACCTCACCGTGCACTTCTGCCTGCGCAACCGCGGCCGCATCGCGGACGGCGAAACCGTGCTCGTGCACGGCGCCGCCGGCGGTATCGGCACCTCCACCCTGCGCATGGCGCAGGCCCTCGGCGCGGGGCGGGTGATCGCCGTCGTCAGCACCGACGAGAAGGCCGAGGTCGCCCGCGCCAACGGCGCCACCGATGTGGTGCTCACCGACGGCTGGCTGGACGCGGTCAAGGAGATCACCGGCGGCCGCGGCGTCGACATCGTGCTCGACCCGGTCGGCGGTGACCGCTTCACCGACAGCGTCCGCTCGCTCGCGGGCGGCGGCCGGTTGCTGGTGGTCGGCTTCACCGCCGGCGACATCCCCACCGTCAAGGTGAACCGCCTGCTGCTCAAGAACGTCGAAGTGGTCGGCGCGGCCTGGGGCGAATGGGTCATGAGCCACCCGGGCTACCTGCAGGAACAGTGGGCCGAAGTGGAACCGCTGCTCGCCAACGGCAAGATCAACCCGCCCGACCCGGCGATCTACACCCTCGCGCACACGGCCGAGGCCGTCTCCGCCCTGGACAAGCGCACCGCCACCGGCAAGGTCGTCGTCACCCTCCGCTGAATGTCGGACGGTTCGGCTACCGTGAGCGAATGGTGAAGCTGTCCAACCGGATTCTGAACCGGACACTGCTCGAGCGCCAGTATCTGCTGGAACGTTCGGCGCTGACGGTTCCGGAGCTCTGCGATCACCTGATCGGGTTGCAGGCGCAGGACATGCTGCCGCCGTTCGTCGCATCCTGGAGCCGCATAAGGGATTTCGACCCGGAGACGGTGTCGAAGGGGCTCGACGATCGCTCCCTGGTGCGAATCACCTTGATGCGCGGCACCATTCACCTGGTCACCCCGCCGGACGCGGTGCGCATCGCACCGCACATCCAGCCGGAACTCGAAAAGATCCCCTTCCGTAAGGGTTTCAACTACGGCGCCATGGTCGGCCTCGACCCGGAGGAAGTCCGCGCGCACGGCGAGGCGGTCCTCGGCGACGAACCCATGCCCGCCGCCGACCTGCGCACCCACGCCGCGGCCCGCTACCCGGACCGCGATCCGGGCGCCGTCCTGCAAACCTGGCTCTACCAGCTCCCCGTCCTGCAGACCCCGCCGCGCGGCCGCTGGGGCGACAGCAGTCGGCCCGTCTGGTCCCGCGTCGAACCCTGGCTCGGCGCACCATTGGATCCCGGCTACCCGCTGGCCGAACTGCTGCTGCGCTACCTGCGCGCCTTCGGCCCCGCCACCACCATGGACATGCAGACCTGGTCCAAACTCACCGGCATCAAGAAGGCCGTCGAAAGCCTCGGCGACCGCATCCGCCTCTACACCGACGACCGCGGCCGCACCCTCTACGACGCCGCCGGCACCGCCCTCGCCGACCCGGACCTGCCCGCCCCCGTGCGCTTCCTCGGCTGGTACGACAATGCCCTGCTCTCACACCAGGACCGCACCCGCATCATCCCCGACGGTTCCGCCCCGCCCCTGCAGGCGTTCGCCGCCCAGGTCTCCTCGATCCTGGTGGACGGCTACCTATCCGGCATCTACAAGATCTTCCCCGAGCGCGACACCGCCCGTCTCCGTATCAGTCCCCACACCACCTGGTCGAAGGCCGAACGCGCCGCGGTCGAAGTGGAAGCCCATGCGCTACTGGGCTTCCTGGAACCGGACCGTACCCCGAGCGTCGAGATCCTCGACGCGGGAGCGAATCTCCGTCCCTGATCGCACTGCGGCGCAGGCGATCCGAGGCGGGGACGGTCCGTCCGATGAGGTTTAACAACCACGCAATACGGTCCGGTTAGGCTCTCCCGCACGGCGCTCACCGGCTGCAACGGGCGTACGGGCACCGTTCGGCACCGAGCGGGCGAACCAGCCGCATTTCCCGGAGGAATGCCGCATGGTGCGCATTACGCCCTTGTCCACCGTCATTCACGACGTCACCGTTTACGCCGCCACACCCACCGGTCCCGCCTGGCTGGCAGGACAGGATGTGGTCGTCGAGGACGGACGCATCACCGCTGTCGGCGCCGGTGCGGGAACGGGTCTCGACCTGCCGCGGGCCGACGGTAGCGGCGGTCATCTGATTCCAGGATTCGTGAACACCCACACGCACCTGCAGCAATCCGTACTGCGCGGGGCGGGGGAGGGACTGCCGCTGCTCGAATGGCTGCACTGCGTCGGCGAATTCACCGTGGCGGCCACACCCGAGCAGACCTATCTCGCCGCGCTGGCCGGTGGGCTCGAACTGCTGCGCAGCGGCGTCACCACGGTGGTGGAGCACATGTGGCCGAATCCTTCGGAAGCCGTGCACGATGCGGCGCTGCGGGCATTGGACGAACTCGGTATCCGCGTGGTGTTCGGGCGCGGCATCGCCGATCGGTCCGACGCCTCCCGGCGCTGGGGGATGGATCCCCGGCTGCTGCAACCACTTCCCGACGTCCTCGCTCATATCGACGATCTCGATGCGCGCCTGGCGGATTCCCGCATCACCACCGCGCTGGCCGTGCCCAACCCGCGCTGCCTCACCCCCGACGGCATGGCCGCCGTGCGCGAATACGCCGGGCGCACCGGCAAAACCATCTCCATCCACCTGTCGGAGACGACCACCGACGATGACATGTGCCGATTGCATGCAGCCTGTTCGGCCGTCGACTACCTGGACCGCGGCGGCCTGCTCGGACCGCGCACACTGGCCGTGCACTGCTGCCACCTCGACGAGCACGGCCGGGAGGTCTTCGCCGAGCGTGGGGTCGCCGTCTCCTACAACCCGCTCAGCAATATGCGGCTGGGCAGCGGTATCGCGCCCATCCCCGAAATGCGGGCCGCCGGAATCGATATCGGCCTCGGCGTGGACGGCGCGGCCAGCAATGACACCCAGGACATGCTGCTGGCCGTGCGCATGGGCGCCTACCTGCAGCGCGCCGCCCATCGGCAGGCCGACCTGCTGGGCTTTCCCGACATGCTGCAGATGGCGACCCGTGGCGCGGCCGGCGCCCTCGGCCTGCCCGCGGGCCCGGCCGGCGTGACCGTCGGGGAGCCGGCCCACCTGGTCCTGCTCCGCTTCGATCGCGACTTCGCCTGCCTGCCGGTGCGCGATCCGGGTGCGGCCCTGTTGACCACCGCATCACCGCGCGTGGTGGACACCGTATGGGTCGACGGTGACGCCGTACTTCGCGACGGCCGCAGCGCCCGCACCGACGAGCGGACGCTCACGAAGCGGCTAGGCGACATGCAGTAGCTGTTAATGATTTCGAAACAGGCCATCGATTGCATGTAATTCAACTCGGCAACACTGATCTAACGCGCACAGTGCACGCAATACAGGAGAGAAGGTGAGTGCGGTGGGTGAGATCTGCTTCGCCGGCGTCGGCAAGCGCTACGACGGCACGGGCACCGGCGAGGTCGTGGCCCTCGCCGATATCGACCTGCGCATCGGCAACGGCGAATTCGTCGCCGTCGTAGGGCCTTCCGGCTGCGGCAAGTCCACCCTGCTCCGCGTCGCAGCCGGATTGGAGCAGGCCACGGCGGGAAGGGTTGTGGTCGAGGCGGATTCGGTCGGCTTCATCTTCCAGGAAGCCACCCTGCTGCCCTGGCGCAAGGTGCAGCGCAATGTCGAACTCAGCGCCGAACTGCGCGGCATCGACCGCCCCACCCGCCGCGCCCGCGCCACCAGCGCCCTGGCGGCGGTCGGCCTGGCCGACTTCGCGACCAAACTGCCGGGTCAGCTCTCGGGCGGCATGCGCATGCGCGTCTCGCTGGCCCGCGCCCTGACCCTGGAACCGCGACTACTACTGCTCGACGAACCCTTCGGCGTGCTCGACGAGATCACCCGGCTGAGCATGCAGGAGGAACTGCTGCGGCTGTACCGAGACAACGCCTTCACCGCCCTGTTCATCACGCACTCGGTCTCCGAAGCGGTCTTCCTGGCCGGACGCGTGGTGGTCATGTCGGCCCGGCCCGGCCGCGTGCACGAGGTCATCGATATCGACCTGCCGTATCCGCGCGGCCGCGAACTGCGCTTCGAACCCGCCTTCACCGCACTGGTGTCCCGCGTGTCCCGATCCCTGAAAGAAGCCTCCTGATGGTCGGTCTCGCCTTACCCGCCGCACCGGTCCGTACCCGCCCGGTCCTGCGTTTCCGGCCGCGGCGCCTGCTCGCGCGGCTGGCCGTCCCGGTCGTCTGCATCGGCCTGGCGCTCGCGGCCTGGTACACCGTCTCCCTGCTACTGCTCGCACCCGACCGGCGGTTCCTGCTGCCGACACCGGACCAGGTGTTCACCCAATCCCTCGGTAATCCTGCCAAATTGGAGGTGATGCTGCGGGCGCTGGCCGTCACCGCGCGGGTGGCCGTCACCGGCCTGGCCGTGGCCGCCGTCCTCGGCATCGCCATCGGGGTGCTGATGAGCCAGGCCAAGGTGGTCGAGCGCGTCGTGTACCCGTACGCGGTGGTGCTGCAAGCCATTCCGGTGCTGGCCGTGGTGCCCCTCATCGGCCTCTGGTTCGGTTACGGCTCGACCGCCCGCACCATCGTGTGCGTGCTCATCGCGGTGCATCCGATCATCGCCATGACCCTGTTCGGCATCCAATCCGTCGACCGCAATCTGCGGGAACTCTTCATCCTGGGCCGCGCGAACCGCTTGCGCCGCTTGATCTCCCTGGAACTACCCGCCGCGCTGCCGTCCATCATGGCCGGGCTGCGCACCGCCGCCGGACTTTCCGTCACCGGCGCCGTCATCGGTGACATGTTCTTCGCCAAGGGGCAGCCAGGTATCGGCACGCTGCTCGACATGTACCGCGCCCGGCTGCAATCCGAGGATCTGCTCGCCGCCCTGGTCCTGGCCGCGCTGTTCGGCGTCGCCGTCTTCGCTGTCTTCACCGCCGCTCAGCGGCTCACCGTCGGCCGCTGGCACCCCTCCGGCCGCTGAAAGAGAGAATCATGCACCCCCGCCTGCGCGGATTCGGCGTGGCCGCCGTCGCCGCACTCACCGTCGCCACCGCCGCCTGCTCGTCCTCCGGTACCACCGATTCCGCCCCGGTCAGCCTGCCCGCCGCGCCTGCCGCCCAGCAGCTTTCGGGCGTCTGCCCCGCTACCGTCGTCGTCCAGCTGCAATGGGAACCCGAAACCGATTCCGGCCCGCTCTTCGGCCTGCTCGGCCCCGGCTACCGCGTCGACGCCGACAATGGCAAGGTCACCGGCCCACTCGTGGCGGACGGCAAGGACACCGGCGTGAAACTGGAGATCCGGGCCGGCGGTCCCGCCATCGGCTTCCAGACCGTCCCTTCCCAGATGTATGTCGACCCCTCGATCACGCTGGGGCTCAGCCATTCCGAACAGGCCGTGGCCGCCGCCGCCAAACAACCCCTGATCGCCGTCACCACTCTGTTGCGAGACAGTCCGCAGATGATCATGTGGGACCCGAAGAGCCATCCCGACTGGCACGGCATCGCCGATATCGGGAAAACCGGTGCACCCGTGGTGGTCTCGCAGGGTCAGCTCTACCCCGACTGGCTGGTTTCCAAGGGGCTACTGAACAGCAAGCAGATCGACACCTCCTACGACAATTCCCCGTCCCGCTTCGTCGCCGATCCCACCCTCGCGCAACAGGGCTTCGCAAACTCCGAGCCCTACGTCTACGAGCACGAGGTGTCGGCCTGGCAGAAACCCGTCGCGTATCAACTATTGCGCGACGTCGGCTACGAGGGTTACGCCCGCACCGTCAACGTGCGCGCCGACAAACTGAACGAGTTGCGACCCTGTCTGCAACGCCTCGTCCCCATGATCCAAAGGGCCACCGCCCAATTCCGCGCCGACCCGACCCACGTGAACGACATCGTGGTCGACGTCGTCGCCAAGACCCCGAAGTTCACGCCCTACAGCGCCGCCCTCGCCGCGTACGGCTCGAAGACCCTCATCGACAAGGGCCTCATCGGCCCCGACACCGACGGCGTGATCGGCAGTTTCGACCTGGCCCGGGTGCAGCGCGTCATCGACGGCTTCGCCCCCATCCTGCGCAAGAGCGGCGCCGCCGTCCCCGACCACCTCGCGGCCCGCGACCTCGTCACCACCGAATTCCTCGACAAGACCGTCACCGGCTGAAAACCCTGACCGCACAAGGAAATCCCATGACCTCCAGCTACGACCTGTCCGAAGTCGCCCGCGAACAGCGCATGGGCGGCCTCGGCTCGGAAACCGACACCCGCGAGATCCGGGTCGTCGACCTCACCGATTTCGACGCCCGCCGCACCGAGATCACCGAGCAACTCTGGACCGCCGCCACCGAGATCGGCTTCTTCCAGCTCTCCGGCCACGGCATCCCGCAGCAGCAGATCGACGACATCTTCGCGCGCACCGGCGGCTTCTTCGCCCTCCCCGAACCCGTCAAAGCGCAGTACCCACTGGTCAAAGCGAACAATGCCGGGTGGGAGAGCCTCACCCAGGTCCGCCCCTCCATCGGCGTCCCGGATCAGAAGGAGTCCTACCAGATCACCCGCCCGCACATGACCGGGCTCTGGCCCGCCGACACCGAACTACCTGGATTCACCGGTGCGATACTCGAATTCGAGCACGCCTGCTGGACCGTCGCCATGCGCGTGCTGTCCTGCTTCGCCGACCGCCTCGGCTTCCCCCGCGAACACTTCACCGCCGCACACGATCCCGCCTCACCCCACTACCAATCCACCCTGCGCCTGCTGCACTACTTCGCCGTCCCGCCCGAACTGCGCGACGTCCCCGGCCGCTGGCGCGCCGGCGCCCACACCGACTTCGACTGCCTCACACTGCTTTTCCAGCGTGACGGCCAGGGCGGCCTGCAAGTCTGCCCCGGCAAGGAGATGGACGACCAGCAATGGACCTCCATCACCCCGTCATCCGCCCTGATCACCTGCAATATCGGTGACATGCTCACGCGCTGGAGCGATGACGCCCTGCCCTCCAACTTCCACCGGGTCCGCGGCCCCGGCCCCGAGGAATATCAGGGCGACCGCTACAGCATCGCCTACTTCGCCCAGGCCGACCGCGACGCCGTCATCCAGGGGCCCGGCGGCGCCTACCCGCCCGTCACCGCCGCCGATTTCCTCACCCAGCGCGTGCAGGCCAACTACCGGCCGCAACGGTAGTTTCGACACCATCGGGAAAGGACACCCATGACGGACGCGGACAGCGAACTGCTCGGCCCCTCGGTACACCGGCAACTGCGGCAGCTCGTGCTGTCCGGTGAACTCGCCCCCGGCGCACCGCTGTCCGTGCTCGCGCTGTCCGCCCGGCTGGGCGTGAGCCGCAGTCCCGTCCGGGAAGCCGTGCAGCAACTCATCTACGAGGGCCTCGCGGTGACCGTCCCGCACGCCGGCGCCCGCGTCGCCGTCGTCGACGACGACCGCATCCGCGAAGTCCTCACCGTGCGCGCCGCCCTCGACGGCCTCGCCGCCGAGGCCGCCGCCACCCGGCTCACCGAATTCGATCTCGGCAAACTCGCGGCCATGCTGTCGGCACAGGAGGAGAACCTGCTCGACAATGCCGACCCGGCCCGCGACACCGAACTCGATCTCGAGTTCCACACCTTCATCCGGGATCGTTCCGGAAACCGCACGCTCACCGAGGAACTCGCGCGCCTCGAGGCCCAGGCCCACCTCTACCGCGGCGACCTCTGGCAGCATCCGCGCAACCGCCGCATCGCACTGCGCGAACACCGCCGCATCCTCGACGCCCTCGAATCCGGCCACGCCGCGGACGCCCGCGACGCCGCCGACGCGCACGTCCGTGGATTGATCACCCGCCTGACCCGAATCTGAAGAGGCTCGGGATAACTCGGCTCAGTGCGTATTCCGGTATGCCGGAGCCTTACTCGAACTCGCCGGCGTCAACGTCCGCAGCAACGGCAGCGCCCGCCGCTCCACCACCGTGGACAGCACCACCACACTGTGCGACCGCACCACCGCACCCGACCGATCGATACTCAGCAGCACCGCCTGCAACCCCGAATGCGAATCCGCTCCTATCCGGCACAGCACATCGCCGGTCCCGGTGGTCGCATAGGCCTCCAGCACGCCCGGAATGTTCTCCAGATCGGCCGCCACCGCGTCCAGCGCGCCCTGCGCGATCTCCAGCGTCACGAACGCCTGCACATCGAAACCCGCTGCGGTGACATCGATCTGGGGATCATAGGAGGAGATCACCCCCGCCTCCTCCATGCGCGCGATGCGCGACTGCACGGTGGCGCGGGCGACCCGCGTGCGCCGTGACAACTCCAGGATTCCGGCCTTCTGATACTCGTGCATGGCAGTCAGGATGGCCAGATCCAGTTCGTCCAGCTTGGCCGGCGTACGCGCCATGGTGGACCTTCCGCTCGGGGACGTTGCTTCTATTCAAATTGTCCAGCACAACGCAGCAAATGATGCCCCAATTCACCAGGGTGTCTACTCGAATTCGGCGATATTGCCCAATTGGAACCATGGCGATTTGCTGAGTTCATGAGCATCGACGTTGCAGCCCAGCACTCCGCCGACCTCCCGGAACCCGATGACCTGCGCCGTCTCGTCGGCCTCGTCGACCACGACGCCGCCGCGGACCCGTTCCCCGTCTCCGGCTGGGACGCCCTGGTCTGGGCCGTCGGCAACGCCACCCAGACCGCCCACTACCTCGAATCCGCCTTCGGCATGCGGCTCGAAGCCTACAGCGGCCCCGAGACCGGCAACCGTGATCACAAGTCCTTCGTACTGCGCAGCGGCGGCGCCCGCTTCGTCGTCCAGGGCGCGGTCGATCCCGCCAGTCCGCTTGTCGCACACCATGATCGGCACGGCGACGGCGTCATCGACATCGCCCTCGAGGTCCCCGACGTGGACCGCTGCATCGACTGGGCGCGCAATCACGGCGCGAAGATCCTCGTCGAACCGCACGACGAGACCGACGAACACGGCACCGTCCGCTCCGCCGCCATCGCCACCTACGGCGAAACCCGGCACACCCTCATCGACCGCTCTCGCTACAACGGCCCCTACCTCCCCGGCTACGTGACCCGCAGCTCCGCCTACGCCCCGCGCGAGGGCGCGCCCAAGCGCATCTTCCAGGCCATCGACCACGTGGTCGGCAATGTGGAACTCGGGCAGATGGACGAGTGGGTCGAGTTCTACCGCCGCGTCATGGGATTCCAGAACATGGCCGAGTTCGTCGGCGACGACATCGCCACCGACTACTCCGCCCTCATGAGCAAGGTCGTCGCCAACGGCAACCACCGCGTCAAGTTCCCGCTCAACGAACCGGCCGTCAGCCGCAAGAAGTCCCAGATCGACGAGTACCTGGAGTTCTACCGCGGCCCCGGCGTCCAGCACATCGCGCTCGCCACCGGCGACATCCTCACCGCCGTGGACACCCTGCGCCGCGAGGGCATCGAATTCCTCGACACCCCGGACAGCTATTACGAGGACCCGGAACTGCGCGCCCGCATCGGCCACGTCCGAGTTCCCGTCGAGGAGCTCAAGTCTCGCGGCATCCTGGTCGACCGTGACGAGGACGGCTATCTGCTGCAGATCTTCTGCAAGCCCGTCACCGACCGCCCCACCGTTTTCTTCGAGCTCATCGAGCGGCACGGCTCACTCGGTTTCGGCAAGGGCAATTTCAAGGCGCTGTTCCAGGCCATCGAGCGCGAACAGGACGCGCGCGGAAACCTCTGAGCTGTATCTTCTGCCCTCCGCTTCGCTCCGGGCGGGTTCGCGGCCCTGAAGTCTCGATTCTTCCCTCCCTCCGCTCCTCCGCTGCGCTCCCCCGCTCCACTCAGTCCAGAATCGAGACGGCCGCGAACCTTTGGGGGATTGTTGAATCAGGCTTGCCTGGGCGGTGCACAGTATTGTCGGGGCATGCGGATCACGTCGGCGATCGTTGCGGGGCTCAGCCTCGTAGTGCTGCTGTCTGCGTGCGGGGGGAAGAGCGATTCGGGTGGCAACGGCCCGGTGCAGGCCCCGCCGAAGGTGGCGACCCTGGGCCCTTTCGTCGGTGAGTGCGGACACCTCACCGACGACGAGGTGGCGAAGCTGGGCGCGCTCGGCGCGGTCACCCAGGTGTACAAGAACTCGGTGGGCTGCAACTGGCAGGCCGGCGGCCTCGGCGGCGCCAGCGTCACCTTCGCGTCCTACCGCGGCAGCCCCATCGACCGCGAGAAGGCCTGGGTGTCCAGCGTCGGCCGCGCCCCCGACACCATCGACGTGAAGGGCAAGCCCGGCTTCCAGGCCCTGGATCCCGGCAACAGCATCTGCGACCTCGCCGTACAGCTGGACGACGACTTCTTCGAATGGTCCATCTCCTACGGCCTCTTCGGCGGCAGCAATCTCGGCAACCCCTGCGACCGCGTCCGGCAGATGGCCGAACTGACCGTGCAGCGGCTCGGATGAAGGGGACGGACATGCGGCGCACACTTCGCCCCGGACGACGCTCACGGACCGCGGTGATCCTCGCCGTGCTGGCGGTCACCGCCACCGTCGGCGGCTGCGGCAAGACCATCTCCGGCAACGCCCTGCCCGCCGGCAAGAGCACCAGCGGCCCCGGCAAGATCAATACCGACTTCGACAAGCTGCTCCGCGAATGCGATGTCGTCGCCCTCGACGACATCGCCAAGACGGTCGGCGACGGCACCAGCCTGGAACCGTCCTTCAACGGCGCGGTCTGCATGTGGAACATCACCGGCGGCAGCGCCGGCAGCGGCCTGGTCACCCTCAATTGGTACGAGCAGGGCTCGATCGCCAACGAGAAGACGAACAACGGAAAACTCGGCTATGTGACCAACGACATAACCGTCCAGGGTCGCCGATCGATCCAGACCCAGCGCCCCAACGACGCCGACTCCTGCGGTGTGATGGCACCCGCCGCTGACACCGGGATCATCGGCTGGTGGGTCAACTACCGGCCCGGATCCGCCCATCCGGACCCCTGCGCAGCAGCCAAGAAACTGGTTGAACTGACCCTCAATCTGGCCCAATAATCGCTCTACCAGCCCCCCGTCCGGGGACCCCTTTTTGGCCTTGGTAGAGCCTCCGGGTATCGTGGATCCCTGTGCCCGGAAGCATTCGGGCAGGTTCGTGTGCAGTACGTAGGCCAGCGAGAGCGGCTGACCGTTCCAGCGTGCCCGATAAAAGGCCCCGGAGCTGCGTGCGACACGCCCGACCTCGTGGAGGCGAAATGCCGCGAGAACAGGGCGGAAAGCTCGAATGACAAAGACATGAAGTTCCAGACACCTGGTTACTAATAAGGAAAGCCGGTCTATGCCAACCATCAACCAGCTGGTCCGCAAGGGTCGCCGCGACAAGGTCGCCAAGACCAAGACTGCGGCCCTCAAGGGGAGCCCGCAGCGTCGTGGCGTGTGCACCCGCGTGTACACCACGACCCCGAAGAAGCCGAACTCCGCGCTGCGTAAGGTCGCGCGTGTTCGCCTGACCAGCGCGGTCGAGGTCACGGCTTACATCCCCGGTGAGGGTCACAACCTGCAGGAGCACTCGATGGTGCTCGTCCGCGGTGGTCGTGTGAAGGACCTCCCGGGTGTGCGCTACAAGATCATCCGCGGCTCCCTCGATACCCAGGGTGTCAAGAACCGCAAGCAGGCCCGCAGCCGCTACGGCGCCAAGAAGGAGAAGAGCTAATGCCGCGTAAGGGTCCCGCTCCTAAGCGTCCCCTGATCAACGACCCGGTCTACGGCTCCCCTCTGGTGACGCAGCTGGTCAACAAGATCCTGCTGGACGGCAAGAAGTCGACTGCCGAGCGCATCGTTTACGGCGCCCTCGAGCAGGCTCGCGAGAAGACCGGCACCGACCCGGTCGTCACGCTGAAGCGCGCGCTGGACAACGTGAAGCCGGCCCTCGAGGTCAAGCCGCGTCGTGTCGGTGGCGCCACCTACCAGGTGCCGGTCGAGGTTCGTCCCGGCCGCGCCAACACCCTGGCGCTGCGCTGGCTGGTCAACTACTCCCGCGCTCGTCGCGAGAAGACCATGGTCGAGCGTCTGGCCAACGAGCTGCTGGATGCCAGCAACGGCCTGGGCGCTTCGGTGAAGCGTCGCGAGGACACCCACAAGATGGCCGAGTCCAACCGGGCGTTCGCGCACTACCGCTGGTGACCTGCAGCCCGGCCCTCCGTTCGGATGTGCCGGGATGCGAGTCACACGTCTGATCCGGCGGCCGGGCCGCCCCAGGGCACTCAGCCGCCGCGCCAGACGTTGACAGAGATGGCTCACGGAAAATCCGGAGCCGTTCCCGTTAATCCCAACTAGCTACGAGCGGGGAAGATTTCCGTGGCACAGGACGTGCTCACCGACCTCAACAAGGTCCGCAACATCGGCATCATGGCCCACATCGATGCCGGTAAGACGACGACCACCGAACGCATCCTCTTCTACACCGGTATCACCTACAAGATCGGTGAAGTTCACGATGGCGCCGCCACCATGGACTGGATGGAGCAGGAGCAGGAGCGCGGCATCACGATTACGTCGGCCGCGACCACCACGTTCTGGAAAGACAACCAGATCAACATCATCGACACCCCCGGGCACGTCGACTTCACCGTCGAGGTGGAGCGTTCGCTGCGCGTGCTCGATGGCGCCGTCGCGGTGTTCGACGGTAAAGAAGGTGTCGAGCCGCAGTCCGAGCAGGTGTGGCGTCAGGCGGACAAGTACGACGTCCCGCGCATCTGCTTCGTCAACAAGATGGACAAGCTCGGTGCGGACTTCTACTTCACCGTGCAGACCATCAAGGACCGCCTGGGCGCGCGCCCGCTGGTGATCCAGCTGCCGATCGGCGCCGAGGATACCTTCGAGGGCATCGTCGACCTGGTCGAGAACAACGCCAAGGTCTGGCGCGGTGAGACCAAGCTCGGTGAGCAGTACGAGGTCGTGGAGATCCCCGAGGATCTGAAGGACCAGGCCGAGATCTACCGCCAGGAACTGCTGGAGGCCGTCGCCGAGTCCGACGAGGCCCTCCTGGAGAAGTTCTTCGGTGGCGAGGAGCTCTCGATCGAGGAGATCAAGGGCGCCATCCGCAAGATGACGGTCAACTCCGAGGCCTACCCGATCCTGTGTGGTTCGGCGTTCAAGAACAAGGGCGTGCAGCCCATGCTCGACGCCGTCATCGACTACCTGCCGTCCCCGCTGGACGACGGTGGCGCCGATGGCCACATCCCGGGCAAGGAAGAAGAAGTCCTGCACCGCAATCCGTCGCCGGACGAGCCGTTCGCGGCCCTGGCGTTCAAGATCGCGGCGCACCCGTTCTTCGGCAAGCTGACCTACATCCGCGTGTACTCCGGCAAGGTCGACTCCGGTGCCCAGGTCATCAACTCGACCAAGGGCAAGAAGGAGCGTCTGGGCAAGCTGTTCCAGATGCACTCCAACAAGGAGAACTCGGTCCCGAACGCCACCGCCGGCCACATCTACGCGGTCATCGGCCTGAAGGACACCACCACCGGCGACACCCTGTGCGATCCGCAGAACCAGATCGTGCTGGAGTCCATGACCTTCCCGGATCCGGTCATCGAGGTCTCGATCGAGCCCAAGACCAAGTCCGACCAGGAGAAGCTGGGCGTCGCGATCCAGAAGCTCGCCGAAGAGGATCCGACCTTCTCGGTGAAGCTGGACGACGAGACCGGCCAGACCGTCATCGGCGGTATGGGCGAGCTCCACCTCGATATCCTCGTGGACCGCATGCGCCGCGAGTTCAAGGTCGAGGCGAACGTCGGCAAGCCGCAGGTGGCGTACCGCGAGACCATCACCAAGACGGTGGAGAAGCTCGAGTACACCCACAAGAAGCAGACCGGTGGTTCGGGTCAGTTCGCGCGCGTCATCATCTCCCTCGAGCCCTTCGTGGGCGAGGACGGTGCGACCTACGAGTTCGCGAACAAGGTCACCGGTGGTCGTGTGCCGCGTGAGTACATCCCGTCGGTCGACGCCGGTGCGCAGGATGCCATGCAGTACGGCGTGCTGGCCGGCTACCCGCTGGTCAACCTGAAGGTCTCGCTGCTCGACGGCGCCTACCACGAGGTCGACTCCTCGGAAATGGCGTTCAAGATCGCCGGCGCGATGGCCCTCAAGGAAGCGGCCCGCAAGGCCGGTCCGGTGATCCTCGAGCCGCTGATGGCGGTCGAGGTCATCACGCCCGAGGACTACATGGGCGATGTGATCGGCGACCTGAACTCCCGCCGTGGCCAGATCCAGGCCATGGAGGAACGCAGTGGTGCCCGTGTCGTCAAGGCGCTGGTTCCGCTCTCGGAGATGTTCGGTTACATCGGTGACCTGCGGTCGAAGACCCAGGGCCGGGCGAACTACTCCATGGTGTTCGATTCGTACGCGGAGGTTCCGGCCAACGTGTCGAAGGAGATCATCGCCAAGGCGACCGGCGAGTAATCGCTGTCGGGGCGAGTTTGCGAGAATTCGCCCCGAGCAGGTCGTCGAACGACCCCCTGTAATACAAACCGCACTGCTGCAAAAAAGCACGCACTAACTAGTCCAGGAGGACAACAGTGGCGAAGGCGAAGTTCGAGCGGACGAAGCCCCACGTCAACATCGGCACCATTGGTCACGTCGACCACGGCAAGACCACGCTGACCGCGGCGATCACCAAGGTGCTGGCTGACAAGTACCCGGACCTGAACGCGGCCTTCGCGTTCGACCAGATCGACAAGGCTCCGGAGGAGAAGGCTCGTGGTATCACGATCAACATCTCCCACGTCGAGTACCAGACCGAGAAGCGCCACTACGCGCACGTCGACGCCCCCGGTCACGCCGACTACATCAAGAACATGATCACCGGTGCCGCCCAGATGGACGGCGCGATCCTGGTCGTGGCGGCTACCGACGGCCCGATGCCGCAGACCCGTGAGCACGTGCTGCTCGCCCGTCAGGTCGGTGTGCCTTACATCCTGGTCGCGCTGAACAAGTCCGACATGGTCGACGACGAGGAAATCCTCGAGCTCGTCGAGATGGAGGTCCGCGAGCTGCTGGCCACCCAGGAGTTCGACGAGGACGCGCCGGTCGTGCGTGTTTCCGGTCTGAAGGCGCTCGAGGGCGACCCGAAGTGGACCGAGTCGATCATCGAGCTGATGAACGCCGTCGACGAGTCGATCCCGGACCCGGTCCGTGAGACCGACAAGCCGTTCCTGATGCCGATCGAGGACGTCTTCACGATCACCGGTCGTGGCACCGTCGTCACCGGTCGTATCGAGCGTGGCATCGTGAATGTCAACGAAGAGGTCGAGATCGTCGGCATCAAGGAGAAGTCGACCAAGACCACGATCACCGGCATCGAGATGTTCCGCAAGCTGCTCGACAACGGCCAGGCGGGCGACAACGTCGGTCTGCTGGTTCGTGGCATCAAGCGTGAGGATGTCGAGCGCGGCCAGGTCGTCATCAAGCCGGGCACCACGACTCCGCACACCGAGTTCGAGGGCCAGGCGTACATCCTGTCGAAGGACGAGGGTGGCCGCCACACCCCGTTCTTCAACAACTACCGCCCGCAGTTCTACTTCCGCACCACGGACGTGACCGGCGTCGTGACCCTCCCCGAGGGCACCGAGATGGTCATGCCCGGCGACAACACCGAGATGAGCGTCAAGCTCATCCAGCCGATCGCCATGGAAGAGGGCCTGCGTTTCGCGATCCGTGAGGGTGGCCGCACCGTCGGTGCCGGTCGCGTCACCAAGATCATCAAGTGATTCCCTGAATCACTGAGTGATTCGCTGAATCGCTGAGAGGGCCGTTCCCCCAAGGGGGAGCGGCCCTTTCGCCATTCCTGCCCCGAATATCCACCCGCACTTCCCCAATCGCCTTCCTCTCGCCCGAATACGTTGCGGCGGTGGGGCGGTGGTGAGTGGGGTCAAACTGCGGGTTCGGCCTGGACGGCGCCGAGGATGCGGCCGGAGTCGAAGGAGGCTGCGGCGGTGGGGAGTCGGGCGGGGCGGCCGGAGGCGATGACGCGGACGGTGCCGGTGCCGGTGGTGGGGCGGCCGAGGGCGTCCATGCGGCGGAGGGTCTGGGCGGCGACGGCTTGGGCGCTGTCGAAGACGCGGACTCCGTGGGGGAGTGCGGAGAGGATGTCGTCGAGGACGAGGGGGTAGTGGGTGCAGCCGAGCACGATGCCTTCGGTATCCGCGGGGGTGCGGGCGGCGGCGTCGGCGATGGCGTGCGCGATGGCGGGGAGGTCGCCGCGGTCGATGGCGTCGGCGAGGCCGTGGCAGGCGACTCCGGTGACGTCGGCGTCGCCGGCGAAGCGGGCGATGAGGTCGGCCTGGTAGGCGCTGGCGGTGGTGGCCGCGGTGGCCCAGACCGCTACTTTCCGGCAGGCGGCGGTGGCGGGTTTGATGGCGGGCACGGTGCCGATGACGGGAATGTCCGGCCCGACCATGGCGCGGACGTGTTCGAGCGCGGTGACGCTGGCCGTATTACAGGGCAGCACAATGACTTCCGCGCCTTCGCGCAGGGAGGCGCGGGCGGTGTCCAGTACCCGGTCGACGACCCATTGCTCGGGTTTCGGCCCCCACGGTGCCCCGTCGGGGTCGTTCTGCAGCAGCAGGTCGAGATCGGGCCGCAGCTTCCGCAACCAGGCGGCAGTGGGCAGCAGCCCAAATCCGGAGTCGATGAGCGCGACGATCACACTTGTCACGGTAGTGAAGTACCCCCGCTGTTCGCGAACTGCGGGTCGAAATAGTGCGTTACCGCCGTCCGATCGGCGGTTGCAGCGCAGCCGGGTCGCTAGTGGGCGGCCTCGGGTTGGGTGGCGGCGGCGAGCTGTCCGCGCATTTTCATGACTTTGCCGGTCATACCCGCGCCGACCACGGCGACGAGGACACCGTCCCGGAAGTAGTGGGCGAGGAACTTCCGCCCCTGGTCGTCGACGATCCGTACTTCGTCGGCGCCGCCGGGTGTGCCGAGAACCTGGATCTTCAGCTCGTACTGGTCGCTCCAGACGTAGGGAACCTGTACGCCCGCAGCCGGTTCCACGCCGAGCATGGCGGCGGCGAGCAGCCGGGCCTGTTCGCCGGCATTGGTCCAGTGTTCGACGCGTTTGTTGCGTCCGCTGTGGTGTGGCCAGGCGGCGACGTCGCCGACGGCCCAGACGCCGTCGACGCTGGTCCGGCCGGTGTCGTCGGTGAGTACGCCGCCGCCGTCGGCGGGTGCGGCGAGGGGGATGCCGGAGTCGGCGAGCCAGTCGGTGACGGGTACGGATCCGACGCCGATCACGACCAGGCCGGCGTCGATGACGGTGCCGTCGCTCAACCGCACGCCGCGCAGCGTGTCGCCTTCGGTGACAAGTGATTCCACGCCGATCCCGCAGCGGACGTCGACGCCTTCCTCGGTGTGGAGGCGTGCGACGAGTGCGCCGACCTCGGTGCCGAGTGCGGCGGCAAGGGGTGTTGCCTGCGGTTCGACGAGTGTGACGTCCACGCCGCGGGCGCGAAAGCTTGCCGTGAGTTCGCAGCCGATGAACCCGGCGCCTACGACAACCGCTTCGCCCGTATTTGCGAGTTGTTCGCGGAGCCGTGCCGCGTCGTCGTGGGAGCGCAGCACGTGCACGCCGGGAACGTCCGGAAAGCCGGGTATACGCCGTGGCCGCAGCCCGGTGGCGATGATCAGCCGGTCGTAGCCGAGGCGGCTGCCGTCGGCGAGGGTGACCTCGCGCGCAACCGTGTCGACCCCGGTCGCGGTGGCGCCGAGTCGCAGGTCGATGCCCTTTTCGGTGAAGAATTCGGCGGGCCGCAGGGTGGTGTCGTCGGTTTCGCCGCGAACGTACTGTTTGGACAGTGGCGGCCGGTCGTAGGGTGCCCGGTTCTCGTCGCCGAGGAGGGTGAGTTCGCCCTCGTATCCGGCCTTTCGCAGTTCTTCGGCGGTGCGGAGTCCCGCGAGCCCCGCACCAACAATTAGAACGTGTTCTACCGCCTGCGACATAGGGGAAACCCTATCGGTTCCCCGGGTCCCGCGCCGATGTGTCCCGCGCCACATTCGAGCTGCCGCCGAATCGTAGCTGAACATTTATTGATCGGGCGGTCAATCAGGAATATACCGGTATCAGGACATATCCTCAGCCTTAAGGAGGCCCCTCATGTTCACCGAAGGCCGCGCACAGGACGCCGTCGCCGTCGTTCTCGGCGTCGTCGCCGCGTTGTCGCCCATCTGGGTGGCGCACAGCAACCGCGCTCTGTGGACCCTGATCGTGCTCGGCGTGCTGATCGCGCTGAGCGGGCTCGGTCACCTGGCCAAGATGGCCGGCACCACCGCCGATTACGCCATGGGCGTGCTGGGCGTGCTGCTGTTCATCTCGCCGTGGGTGATGAATTTCCACGACTACAGCGGTGCTTCGTGGACCGCGTGGATCGTCGGCGCGCTGACCGTGGCCACCGCGGCCGCGGCTATGCCGGCGGTGTCGGGTCGTCTGAACTCGGTGACGCATCACTGATGCAGATGCCACGACCGCGAGCGGGGCGTCGCCGTTCCAAGAAAGAGGACGGCGACGCCCGTCAGCTCATCCTGGATGCCGCGGAGAAATTGTTCGCGGCAAAGGGATTCGATGCGACCCCGACCGCCGCCATCGCGACCGCGGCCGGTGTCCCCAAAGGCCTGGTTTTCTATTATTTCCCCACCAAGGACGCGATTCTGTCGGCATTGATGGCCGAGCGCGTCCCGCCCGAACCGATCGATGACATCGATTCCCTGGTGGCGCCGGGTGATCCGGTGAAGAGCCTGGTGAATCTGGACGCGGCACTGAATCTCCGCGATCACCATTCGTCGGTTTTGCGAGTGATCATGTGGCGCGAAGCGGACACCCATCCCGATGTACGGAAGCAATTACGCCGCATGCGTGACCAGCTACTGGACGTGACGGCGCGGGTATTGCAAGCGAGCGCCCCGTCCCCGGTGCAGCCGGGTACGTTGCGAGCTTGTGCGGCAGCATGGGTTTCGGCCATGTTCACGATCGCGAGCACC
This sequence comes from Nocardia sp. NPDC020380, assembly GCF_044386975.1. Taxonomy (NCBI): domain Bacteria; kingdom Bacillati; phylum Actinomycetota; class Actinomycetes; order Mycobacteriales; family Nocardiaceae; genus Nocardia; species Nocardia sp. NPDC020380. Next base: position 50,473 of record NZ_JBIRVQ010000028.1, read on the forward strand.
GACCGTTTGCATGCGCTGGACGGCATGACATTGCCGACGGCGGACGAGATCTTCAATGTGGCCCAGGTGGTTGCCGCGGGCATGGCACACATGGGCTGAATTTGCTGACCGGCGTCAACGCCCCAATACCTTTGCTCATGAATAGCTTTCGCGGCGACCCGACTCGCACCCGAGCCCCGGTCGGGGTAACAATGTCGCCCATGGATGCCGACTACACCGCCTCGCGGGGCGAATCCCCGGACGAGCGCCGGGGTTATCGCCTCACTCGGTCGGGCAGCAGCGATCCGGGCTCGGCTCCGCTGCTGACCGGCGCCGACAGTGGTGGGTACGGCCGCGCCGCGGATCGGCCGGAGCAACCGCCCGAGCGGGGGGAGGCGGAGCGCTGGTCGCCGCCGCGGCTGTCGTCGCCTCCGTCCGATTCCCCGTATTCGTCCGGTCCGCCGGCGGATTCCGCGTATCTCTCCAACGGTTCGTCGTATCTCTCGAACGGCGCGACCGGTTCCCCCTATCTTTCGAACGGTTCTTCCGATCCCATGTCTCTTTCCAACGGCTCGTCCGGTTCGGCGTACCTCACCAATGGCGCCACGGATTCGACCGTGTTCCCCGGCAGCGCAGCCGAGGCGGCGTACCCGCTGAACCGCGCCCCCGATCCCCTGCCGACCCGGATGCCGGCCCCCGAGGTCGCGTCCCCCCGTTCGCAGGATCGGTCGGCCGCATCGTCCTGGGCCACCGATGCGGAGTCCCTGTCGCGCCGGATCGCCGCGGAGGCGGATGCCCGCCGCGCGGCCGCCGACCCGGACCCGGTGTCCCTCTCCCGCTTCGTAACCCCCGAAGCCGAGCAGACCACCCTCTCCCGCTTCATGACGCCCGAACCGGAGCCGATATCCCCGCCCCGCTTCGTGACACCCGAGCCGGAGCCGGCATCCCCGCCCCGCCCTGCCGACCCGGACCCCGCCCCACTCTCGCGTTTCTCGTCGGCGGAATCCGATTCCCCCTCCTTGCCGCGCCTATCGTCGCCCGAGGTGGGTTCCTCGTCGTTGCCACGCTTTTCGCCGCAGGAAGCGGATCCGTCGTCCTTGTCGCGCTTTTCGTCGCCCGACATGGATCCGTCCTCGCTGTCGCGCTTTTCGTCGCCCGAAGTAGATCCCCCGTCGTCCCCGCGCTATTCAGCGCAGGAGGCGGATCCCGCGTCGCTGCCCCGGTATTCGTCGCAGGGCGGCGATGCCGCATCGTCGCCGCGGTATTCGTCGCAAGAGGCGGAGCCCGCCCCGTTGCCGCGCTATTCATCTCCGGAATCCGATTCCGGGTCGTCTTCGCGCTACGCCTCCCCCGAGGCGGAGTCGTTGCCGCGTTTCGCGCCTTCCGAATCGGATTCCTCACTACCGCGTTTCGTCTCGAACGAGCCCGAATACGCGCCCGCCCCGCGCTATTCGGGTAGCGATCAAGGTGCCGCGCCCGGCGCGCTGTTCACCGCCGGTGGTACCGGATCTCCCTCGGCGGCAAGCGATTCCGGTCGCTCGTCGCGGTTCGCGGGTTCCGACCTGGATACCGGTTCGATGCCCCGGGTCGCCGCGCCCGAGCCGCCGTCGGAGGGCCGCCGTCGTCGGCCCGAGCCGGAGGTCTCCCCGGAGCCGTCCCGCTCACCCGAGCCGGAAGCGGCCGGGCTGCCGCGGCGTATTGCGGATCCGGAGTCGTTCGCGCGTCGTGCCGCCGCCGAATCGGTAGCTTCCGCAGTGGAATCCGACGCGGTCATTCAGCGTGTGATGCAGGATTCCGAGTCGTCCCCGCGCCGTGCCGCGCCGGATCCGCTGGTGACTTCGCATCGCGCGGCTCCCGAACCGGAAGCGCCGCAGCCTGTTCCGTCCGTCGCCGCGGTGACGCCCCCACGCCCGGCGCCCGCTGCCGCCGCGCCGGCGGTCGGCCTGCAGGACATCATGCGTCTGCTGATGGCGAGTCATGAGCTGGATGTGGCGGCGCAGCAGGCGGAGGCCGGTGAGCTGTCGGTCGCGGAGCTGGCGCGAGTGGCTCGCGCGACGCGTTCTGCTGCCGTGGATCTGGTGGCCGCCTGGTATGGCGGCGCGGATCATATGCGCAAGTTCGGCGAGGTGCTGTTACAGGCCGCGGTCGAAACAGCTGGGTCGTGAATCGCCCGCCCGTCGCGGCCGGTGAATTCGGATTGCTGTCGGTGCCGTGCCTGATCATGGTGTGGTGACGAATCCGGAGCTGACGGCCGCGGCGGTGCGGGCGGAATTGTCGAAGGTGGCGGATCCCGCGGATGCGGTGCATCTGCGGCGGTTTTTCAAGACCGGGCCGGGGGAGTACGGCGCGGGGGATGTGTTCATCGGTGTGCGGGTGCCGCAGACCCGGAAAGTGGTGCAGGGTTTCGCGGAGTTGCCGTTGGCGCAGATCGATGAACTGCTCGACAGTGAGGTGCACGAGTTCCGCTTGGCGGGTTTGCTGATTCTGAATGCGCGGATGGCGCAGGCGATGCGGAAACGTGCGCCCGATGTGGCGGCGCAGGAACGGATTGTGGGCGCGTATCTGGCGGCGGTGGCGCGGGGCCGGGTGAACAACTGGGATCTGGTGGACGGTTCGGCGGAGTTCGTGCTCGGTCCGTGGTTGCTGGAGCGGCCGCGTGCGGTTTTGTTCGAGTTGGCGGGCGGGGATTCGCTGTGGGAGCGGCGGGTGGCTCTGCTGGCCACTTTCGCGTTCATCAAGGCGGGGGATACGTCGACGACGCTGGAACTGTGTGAGCGGTATCTGCCGGATCGGCGTGACTTGATTCAGAAGGCGGTCGGCTGGATGTTGCGGGAAATCGGTAAGCGGGTGGATCGCGCGCAGTTGACGGCTTTTCTGGATGCGCATGCGGCGCATATGGGCCGGACCGCGCTGAGTTATGCGACCGAGCATCTGACGGCCGAGGAGCGCGCGCACTATCGCTCGTTGTGACCCGTCCGAGGTCCCGCTGACCGGGCGCGAGGCGGTTGTGACGGAGCGCTCGAGACCTTCCCGTTATCCGAAGATGTCCAGGTAGGCGACCGGTTCCGGGTTCCCTACCAGTGCCGTCGGAGCAACCGGCGACAGTTGTTCATCTTCAGTTCAGTTTACGTTAACCTGGCGCAATCATTCTGTGACCACGCCCCCGGGCGTACATGCGAAGACCGCCGCTTCCGCCGGCGAGAGCGTGGTGGATCGGTGATCTCGGGTATGCATGCCCGAATCTCGTTCCCTTACAAGCCAATCACGAACCAACAGCGTATGAGCGTGCGCCAAACGGGGCGTCCGCTGTGGCTTGCGCTGGCCGAAAAGTCTATGCCTTCACGAAAACTGATCTCCTCGCGTTTCCCCGTCTCTTCCGGCCGGGCGTTCGTCGCCTCGGGCACCGCGGCGCTCGCGCTGACCATGTGTGCCGTGTTCGCTTCGGGTCAGGCCTCGGCCGCCGAGATCGCGGGCGTGCCGAACGAGCTGCAGGCGCCCGCTCAGCAGGTGCAGCAGCAGGCCGTGCAGTTCGACCAGACCTTGCCGCAGTCGCAGCAGGATCAGGTGCAGCAGTTCGTGCAGGGTCTGCCGGCCCCGTTCTCGCAGCTGTTGCCGCCGGTTTTCCCGGATGATCTGGATGGCTGGATCCATCACGCGCTGTATCTGATGGGCCAGGACAATATTCCGGGCAGCTACGACGGCATCTTCCGCAATGTCATGCGGGAGTCGGGTGGCAATCCGCAGGCGATCAACCTGTACGACTCGAATGCCGCGGCGGGTATCCCGTCGAAGGGTTTGCTCCAGGTGATCGACCCGACGTTCCAGGCGTACCACGTCGACGGAACCTCGTGGGATATCTACGATCCGGTGGCGAATATCGCGGCGGCCTGCAATTACGCGGCCCACCGCTACGGTTCGATCGACAACGTCTTCTCGGCGTACTGATCGGAGTGCTTCGGCCGCCGCGTGTTTCACGCGGCGGCCGGCAGTGCTTTTGCGCCGGGCGCTAGAACTGGATCTTCAGGTGGTCCGTGACGGGCCGGGCCTGGCAGCCGAGGATGTAGCCGTTGGCGATGTCCTCGGGGTCGAGGATTTCCGCGTTGGCCATTTCGACATTGCCTTCGAGCACGGTGCAGGCGCAGGATCCGCATTCGCCTTCGAGGCAGCTGTAGGGCACGTCGATGCCCTTGGCGAGCATGATGTCGACGAGGGTCTGGGTGCGTGGCCATTGGAGTTCGTGTGTCTCGCCGTCGAGTTCGACTTCGACCGTGGCCGCGTCGGCGGCTTCGGCTTCGGTGATCTCGCTGGGCGCGACTTCGGCGAACGGGTCACCGGAGAGTGAGTTGAATACTTCGGCGTGCGTCCGGTTGCGCGGCACCCCGAGTTGGCCGAGTGCGTCGTGGACGCGGTCCATGAACGGTTTGGGCCCGCACATGAAGGCCTCGTGCCCGCTGTAGGGCGTGACGAGTGCGGCGAGTGCGTCCGCGGTGGGCAGCCCCTGCAGGTGTTCGAGCCAGTGCACGACGACGAGCCGCTGCGGATGCTTGTCCGCGAGTTCCCGGAGTTCGCGCGCGAAGATGACGGAGTCGTGGTCGCGGTTGGCGTACACCACGACAATGCGCCCGTTGCCGCGCGAGAGCGCCGATTTGAGGATCGACATGACGGGTGTGATCCCGCTGCCGGCCGCGAAGAGCAGCAGGTCCTCGTCGAGGTTCTTGGGGGTGAACGAGCCGGAGGGCGGCAGTACTTCGAGGTTGTCTCCGGCTTTCACGTTGTCGCACACCCAGTTCGAGGCGTACCCGTCGACGGTCCGTTTGACGGTGACCTTGGGTTTGTCGTCGGTGTGGGGTGAGCTGGCGAGCGAGTAGCAGCGGGAGACGGAGCCGGTGAGCTCGCTGGGGATGCGCAGGGTCAGGAATTGTCCTGGCTGGTAGGTGAATCGCTCGTGCAGTTCCTCGGGAACGTCGAATACCAGCGAGCAGGAGTCGGCCGTCTCGTTGATGACCGCGGAGACTCGCAGCACGACCGAGCGCGAGCTGTGCGGTACGTCGACGGTGGTCATGTGGCTCCTCGTAGTCTACCTAAACTAGAACACGTTCTAGTTTGACTATACGTGGCTGTCCCGCTGGCGGACAAGCTGAGCCTCCAGGCCGGCGATCAGGACCTCCATCGAGAAGTCGTAAGAGTACTTTCCGCGCAGGTCGGCCATGTGTTTGGTGGCGCGTTCCACAGCTTCGGGGAGTACTCGATCGTGCAGTGCGGTGCGGTCGCGCGGATTGACCTTGCTGCGGCCGAACAGATAGGTGTGGATGGTGGCGTAGGCGGCGAGCACATTGCGATCGTCGAATCCGGCGTCGAAGAGGATTTCCATGACGGCCGCGATGAGATCGAGCTGTTTGCCCAGCATCTGCTCGATGAGTACGTCGCCGAGACCGGGGTGCTTGCGCAATTTCTCGTCGATCTGGTCGATGAGATCGCGCAGCCGCATTTGCCACGGGCCGAATTCCGGTGGGGGCTTGCGTACTCCGGTGAGCGCGGCGGTGGCGACGAGATCGAGTAGCTCGCGCTTGTCCGCGACGTAGTAATAGGGCGCCATCGGGGAAACGCCGAGTTCGCGGGACAGTCGCCGCATGGAGAGTTTCTCCACGCCGTCCTGCCGGACCACCCGCAGGGCGGCCTCGACGATCTCGGATTCCGAGAGGGTGTTACCGCCCCCGCTTGTCTGCATGCGCCCGACTCCCATACCACCTCGACCACCACGGGTACGGATTTCCGTCCCCGACCTGTTCATCTGCCGATTTTCCTCCCGCAGTCTAGATGTCGGTTGTGCCTTACCGGTCGGTCTCGGGTGAGCCGCCGCAGGTTACTTGTCGTTCGGGATAGTGAGCGGCGTGGCAATGATGATTGCTGGGCATGTGCTGTCCTAGCATTCCAGGAATGCGCCATGATCGACTTCCCGATGGTTTCGGGGTGCGAATCGATCCCAGGGTGCGCACTTATTCCGGTGGACGGCTCCTGGTCGGCGGCACGCCGACCCGGTTGCTGCGGTTGGCGCCGGAAGCTGCGGCCATGATCGGTGATGGATACCTCGAGGTGACGGATCCTGCGTCGGCTCGGGTTGCCAGACGGCTACTGGATTCCGGTGTCGCGAATCCGCGTCCGCGATTGCTGCCGGCTCTCGAAGACGTGACCGTCATCGTGCCGGTTCACAATCACACCGCCGAATTGAATCGGCTGTTGTCGGCGCTGCGCGGGCATTCGGTGATCGTGGTGGACGACGGTTCGGACAAGCCGGTGCGTATTCCGGATTCGCGGGGGAGCCGCTGCCGGGTGACGGTGCTGCGCCGGGATCGCCGCCAGGGTGCGGCGGCCGCGCGCAATATCGGCCTGCGTGCGGCGGCAACCGAATTCGTGGCGTTCCTGGATCCGGATGTGGTGCCGCGGGCGGGCTGGCTCGAGGTGATGCTCGGGCATTTCAGTGATCCGAAGGTGGCGCTGGTGGCGCCGCGCATTCTGGCGATGGATCCGGATTCGACCTTGCTGGCCCGCTATGAGCACACGCGCGGTTCGCTGCATCGGGGCCGGCGGGAGTCGGCGGTGCAGGCGCACGGCCCGGTGCCGTACGTGCCGAGTTCGGCCCTGCTGGTGCGCAGGCATGCCTTGCTGGCGGAGGGTGGTTTCGACGAGTCGATGCCGGCGGGCGGGGATATCGATCTGTGCTGGCGGCTGGATCGGGCGGGCTGGCGGTTGCGCTACGAGCCGGCCGCGCGGGTGGCGCACAGCAATCCGGTGACCTTGCGGAAGTGGTTCGCGCACAAGGTGGTTCACGGTACGGGTGTGGCTCCGCTGGGGCAGCGGCACGCGGGTATGGCGGCACCGTTGTCGATGCCGATCTGGACGGCGGTGACGGCGATGCTGCTGGCCACCATGTCCGGGTGGGGTGTGTTCGGTGGTCTGCTGACGTTGATCGCGACCTTGTTCCGGCTGCGCCGGGTGTTCGCGGGCCTGGACAATCCGACGCGAGTGGCCGCCATATATATGGCGCGTGGTTTCTCCGGCGGGGTGTGGCGGCTGGCTTCGGCGCTGTGCCGTCATTATTGGCCGGTCACCTTGCTGGGCATGTTGTGTTCGCGCCGTATCCGGCATATCGCGATCACGTTGGCGATGGCGGACGGTCTGGCGGATTGGTTCATGCATCGGGAGCCGGGTTGCCTGGATCCGACCCGCTATATCGCGTGTAAGCGGGTGGAGGATGTGGCCTACGGTACGGGCCTGTGGTGGGGTGCGTTGCGTACCCGCAATGCCGCGGCGCTGCGTCCCACCTTGCCACCCAACTGATTTCGCGGTCAGGCCGGTAGCGTCTGCATCTCCAACATTCGGACGGTGTGGGTCGCACCCGTGTTTCGCGGCCCGCCCCGGTTCTGGACTGAGTGGAGCGGGGGAGCGAAGCGGAGGAGCGGAGGGAGGGAAGAGCCGGGGTAACGAGGGCCGCGAACCGCCGAAGCGAAGCGGAGGCAAATAGACACAGCTCACATTTCGTGAGGTTCCGGTCGCGATGTGACCTGCCGGACAAACGTCCGGCTTCTGCCTTCCGTGTCCGACCCCGCCGGTACTCTTTGGGTCGGAAAGAAAGGCAAATGGTCAGCAATCTCGCAGGTGGGGGGCAATCCCAGAACGGCGTCGAACCGGGCAGTCAGCTCGGGGCGCTGGAGGCGTACGCCGCCCAAGCCCACGGATACCTCAGTGTGGGCGGCGAGCAGTTGGCTCAACTGCCGGGTCTACTACGACCCTTGGTCCTGGAGTCGTGGCTGCGCAGTCTGCGCGGCGGCGTCGATCCGATGGACGACGGTGACGGCCGCGGGCTGCGCGGAACCGATCTCGAGCGCTATCGCGACGCGCATCCGATCGCCGCGGTAATGCCGTTGGTGGACAAGCTACTACTGCGCGACGCCACCAGCACGGGCTTGATCGTGGTGATCGCCGATCAGTTCGGCCGGGTGCTGTCGGTGCACGGCACCGCCGATCGGGTGCAGGCCGCCTCGGAGGCGGGACTGCGCGAGGGCAATGACCTGAGCGAGCGGCGGGTGGGCACCAATGCGGTGGGCCTGGTGGTGCGTACCGGCCGGGCGGCGTGGATTCACGGCCCGGAGCATTTCCTGCATCGCATGCATCAGATCACGGGAGCCGCTGCGCCCGTTCATGATCCGGACGGCCGCCTGGTGGGCGTGCTGATGATCGCGGGCGGGGTGCGGGTGGCGCGCCCGGAGATTCTGGCGCTGGTGAAGGCGGCGGCGACGGCGGCGGAGATGGATCTGCTGCTGGCGGCGGTGCGTTCGGGTCACGATCGGCGGTCGGGTGCGGATGCGCCGGCGCCGGAGCGGCTGGGCCTGGAGGTGCTCGGGTTGGGGCAGCCGCAGCTGACGGTGGCGGGGGACCGGGTTCCGTTGTCGCAGCGGCATGCCGAGATTCTGCTGTTGCTGGCCGAGCATGCCGAGGGCCTTTCGGCGGACCATCTGGCGCTGCTGCTCGATGACGCGGATCTCGACAATGCCACCATTCGTGCCGCCATGTCGCGGTTGCGGTCGGTGGTGGGCCCGAATGTCTTCGGTTCGCGGCCGTACCGGTTGCGGATTCCGATCGCCACGGATGTGGAGGCGTTGCGGGCGGCGCTGGATTCCGGGGATGTGGATTCGGCGGTGCGGCTGTATTCGGGTCCGGCGCTGCCGAGGTCGACGGCTCCGGGAGTGATAGACATTCGCGATGAATTGCGGGTGCGGCTGCGCACGGCGGTATTACGTTCGGGTGACACCGGTGTTTTGAGTCGCTGGACGGCGGGCGCCGAAGGGCGTGACGATGCGGCCGCGTGGGCCGCTTATCGGTCGACGGTGGATCGCGATTCTCCGCTGTATGCGCAGATCGAGGCCAAGATCCGGGTGCTGGATCGGCGCCTGGGCGCCGATGCAACGCAGATGCAACGTTTCGACTCATAGTCTTCGCATCCGAAAGTGTGGTCGATCACACTTCGAGCTCGTTCTGTGTCTGAACGCACATTTGGCGCGTTCGGCGGGCTTTGTCGCGCCCGAACTAGACGGGCGTCCAATTTTTTTCAGGGAAAAAGTTCCGTTTTTTTCGTACACCGCCTAGTGTTCGCAATGCATGGAGGGCATCCATGTGACGCAGGCGACAGAGCGACGCTCGAGACCGCATCCCCGCCGCTGGGGATCCGGCCACAGCGGCACCGCTCGGCGGTGAAGTTGGAGGAGATCGGCAGCAGTACACCCCTGATGCGGATGACCCGGAGGCAACCGCATCCCGGCCGGCGGCAGGTGCTTTCCGAGGCACGGGGACCCGGCCGTCTCGAGCACTAGTTGGATCACGCGCGCAGGCGTCACGGACGACGTCGCGCATTCGTCGAATCACCCAGGGCAGTGCGGTTTTCCGCGGCCTGGGCGTCGCACCACGAGACGCCCCAGGTCTAGTTCGTGATGCCCGAAAGCGTTCGGCGGCATAGCAATTCGCCATAAGAAGGGAGGCTCCGGTGCAGGGTACGGAGTTGGGTGGTTTCGAGTCGCGCGACGTTTCGCGGTCGGAAGACTCGCCGGTCGGGGGATCCACACCGTTTCCGCTCGGTCCCGCGCAGGTGGGCGTCTGGTTCGCTCAGCTGCTGGAGCCGGACGTGCCGGTCAATATGGCGCAGTACGTCGATATCCAGGGCGATTGGGATCTCGAACTGATCGCGCGCATCGGCCGCGAGATGGTGCCGATCTGGCGCACCTCCCAGCTGCGCTTCACCGAGATCGACGGGCAGCCGCGCCAGTACCTCGACCTGTCCGCCACCGAGGACCCCTCCACCTTCCTCGATCTGCGCTCGGCGCCGGATCCCATTGCGGCGGCGCACGAATGGATGCGCGCCGAGCTGGTCCGCCCGGTGAATCTGCTGACCGACCTGCTGTTCGCGCCCACCATCATCCGGATCGCCGATCAGCGTTTCTTCTGGTTCATCCGCGCCCATCACATCGTCGGCGACGGCTACGCGGCGATGAACGTCATGCAGTGGATGGCGAAGCGCTACACCGCGATTCAGCGCGGCGTCGAGCCGGAGAACCTGAAGGTCGGCGACCTGCGCGAGCTGGTCGAGAACGAGCTGGCCTACCGCGACAGCACACGTTTCGTGGCCGACCGCGAGCATTGGGCCGAGCGCACGCGCGGCCTGGACGCTGTCACCTCCCTCAACAGCCGGACCGCGCCCCGCAGCGCCGGCAATCTGGTCTTCGGCCGGGCGCTGCCCGCCGATCTGCAGCAGCGGATGGAAGACCTTGGCGCGCAGCAGGATTCCGGCCTGCCGGTGGTCATCCTGGCCGCCTTCGCCGCCTATCTGGCGCGGCTGACCGGTAAGGACGAGGCGGTGCTGAGCCTCCCGGTGACGGCCCGCACCACCGCGGTCATGCGCCGTTCCACGGGCATGCTGTCGAATATCGTGCCGCTGCGCATGCCGGTGCGGCCGGACACCACCTGGGGTGAGCTGCTGACCGCCACCCGGGTGGAGGTCTCCGGCGCGCTGCGTCATCAGCGCTACCGGCACGAGGACATCCGCCGCGATGCCGAGAACCAGGGCAGCCCGGCCTCGCGCGCCCTGTTCGGCCCGATGGTCAACATCATGCTGTTCCACTCGCAGCTGCAGTTCGGTGACGTCACCGGGCAGCTGCGCCTGATGTCGACCGGCCCGATCGAGGACATGAGCCTCAATGTCTTCTACGGCGAGAACGATCGCGTGCATCTCGATCTCGAGGTGAACCCGAACCTGTACACGGCGGGCGAGATCTCCCGTCATCACGCGCGTTTCCTGCGTTTCCTGGAGCGGCTGGCGGACCTGGATCCGGCCACTCCGCTGGGGCGCGTGGAGGTCAGCACCGAGCTGGAACGCGATGTGGTGCTGCGCTTCTGGAACGAGACCGCCTATCCGGTGGACGCCGCCGCGACCCTGGTGTCGATGTTCGATGCGCAGGCCGCGCGGACGCCGCAGGCCGTCGCCGTGCGTTTCGCCGGTGCGCCGGACCGCGATCTGGATTACGCGACCTTCGCCGAGCGGGTGAACAAGCTTGCCCGGCACCTGATTTCGCTGGGTGTCGGCCCGGAGTCGCTGGTCGCCCTGCATCTGCGCCGTTCGCCGGAGCTGGTGGTCGCCATGTACGCGGCGCAGGCCGCGGGCGCGGCCTATGTCCCGGTGGATCCGGACAACCCGGCCGACCGCACCGCGCACATTCTCGAAACGGCCGCTCCGGCACTGATTCTGAGCATTTCGGCGGAGCGTCCGGAGAGCGGCTCCGCGGTGCTCTGCCTGGACGAACTGAACCTGGAGTCGTACTCGGGCGCGCCGATCGCGGACGCCGAGCGGGTGGCCGCGCTGCGCCCGGCGAATACCGCGTATGTCATCTTCACCTCCGGTTCCACCGGGCGTCCCAAGGGTGTGGCGGTGAGTCATGCCGCCATCGTCAATCGCCTGGTCTGGATGCAGCAGGCGTACGGTTTGCGGCCGTCGGATGTGGTGTTGCAGAAGACGCCGGCCACCTTCGATGTCTCGGTGTGGGAGTTCTTCTGGCCGTTGCAGATCGGCGCCACGCTGGTGCTGGCGCAGCCGGACGGTCATCGTGATCCGGCCGCGCTGCGTGCGGTGATCGCCGAGTACGGCGTGACGGTCGCGCATTTCGTACCGTCCATGCTGGAGATCTTCCTGGCGGATCTCGAAACCACTGCCGGCAGTGACAGCGCACATGTGGTTCGCGGCCCGTCTCGTTCTGGACCGACGGAGCGGGGGAGCGAAGCGGAGGAGCGGAGGAGGGAAGAACGAGACTCGCAGGGCCGCGAACCCGCCGGAGCGAAGCGGAGGCAGATTGAACACAGCTCGCTGCGGCATGTGTTCGCCTCGGGTGAGGCGTTGCCCGCGCGGGCCGCGCAGCGCTTGCGCGCGGTGACGGGTACGAGGCTGCACAATCTGTACGGCCCGACCGAAGCCGCGGTCGACGTCACCTTCCACGAGGTGTCGGCCACGGACACCGTGTTCGTGCCGATCGGCGCGCCGGTGTTCAACACCCGGTTGTACGTGCTCGACGCACGGCTGCGACCGGTTCCGGTGGGTACTCCGGGCGAGCTGTATCTGTCGGGGGTTCAGCTCGCCCGGGGCTACGTTGCGCGACCCGGTCTGACGGCCGAGCGTTTCGTGGCCGATCCGTTCTCGCCCGGCGCGGGCAATCTGATGTATCGCACGGGCGATCTGGTGTGCTGGACCGCCGACGGTGAGCTGGAGTACCTGGGCCGCAGCGATTTCCAGGTGAAACTGCGTGGTCTGCGTATCGAGCTCGGTGAGATCGAGGCCGTTCTCAGTGAATTGGACGAGGTTTCGCGGGCCGTGGTGATCGTCCGTGACGATCAGCTGGTCGCCTATGTGGTGGCCGCGGCCCCGCTGGAGGAGACGCGGGTGCGGGCCGTGGCGGCGCGGGCCTTGCCGGCGTACATGGTGCCCAGCGCCTATGTGGTGCTGGACGCGTTGCCGGTCAATGCTTCCGGCAAGCTGGATCGCGCCGCGCTGCCCGAGCCGGTGCGGGTGGCGGCCGTGTACACGGCGCCGGTGTCGGTGGTGGAGCGTGCTGTGGCGCGCGTCTTCGCTGAGACGCTGGGCGCCGAGCGGGTCGGGCGTTCGGATGATTTCTTCGCGCTCGGTGGCAACAGCCTGATCGCGACCCAGGTGGCGGCGCGGTTGAATGCCGAGCTCGGGTGCCGGTTGACGGTGCGGGAGATGTTCGCGGCCACCAATGTGGCCGAGCTGGCCGAGGTCATCGAGGCCCAGTTCCTGGACGAGGACGCGGGTTCGGCGGCGTTGCCGTTGCTGCCGCGGCTGGGTGCGGATCGTCCGGCGCTGGTGCCGTTGTCGCCGGCGCAGCAGCGCATCTGGTTCCTGAATCGTTTCGATACCACGGTCGCGGCCTACAACATGCCGTTCGTGGTGCGTCTGCGTGGCACGGCGGATCTGGCGGCCTTGCGGGCCGCGGTCGTCGATGTGCTGACCCGGCACGAGGCGTTGCGCACGGTGTTCCCGGTGGCCGCGGACGGTCTGGCCGTGCAGCGGGTGCTGCCGGTCGCCGAGCTGCCCGGCCCGGCGGAGCTGGTGGCGCACGAGGTGGTGGGTGCGGGCGCCGAGCTGGAGGCCGAGCTGGCCCGGTTGGCGGGTGCGGGTTTCGATCTGGAGCGGGAGATCCCGTTCCGGGCGGGGGTTTTCACGGTGCTGGATGCCGATGTCGTCCCGAATTACGTACCGAGCGGTCCGAATTCGGCGTCGTCGCCGGTGGAGGACAGCTACGCGCTGGCCATGGTGCTGCACCACATTGCGGCCGACGGTCTTTCGCTGCCCATCCTGGCCCGGGACCTGCTGCTCGCCTACGGCGCGCGCGCCGCGGGCGCCACTCCGGCCTGGCCGGCGCTGCCGGTGCAGTACGCCGATTACACACTCTGGCAGCGGGATCGCCTGGGCGAGGCCACCGATCCGGAGTCGCTGCTGGCCCGCCAGCTCGACTTCTGGCGGCAGACCCTCGCGGGCGCCCCGGACGTGCTGGAGCTGCCTTCCGATCGCCCGCGCCCCGTGGTGGCCAGCGGTCGCGGCGGTAAGCGCACCCTCGAGCTGCCGGCGGACCTGCACGCCCGGATTGTCGAAACGGCCCGCGCCGAAGGTGTTTCGACCTTCATGCTGGTGCACGCCGCGCTGGCGGCCCTGTTGTCGCGCATGTCCGGTGAGTCCGACATCGTGATCGGCACGCCGGTGGGCGGCCGCGGCGCGCGCGAACTCGATGACCTGATCGGCATGTTCGTGAACACGCTGCCGCTGCGTACCGGGATCGACGGCACGCGCGCCTTCCGCGAGCTGATGCGGCAGGTTCGCGAGGTCGATCTGGCGGCATTCGCGCACGCCGAGGTGCCATTCGAGCAGCTGGTCGAGGCCCTGAACCCGCCGCGCTCGCAGGCCCGGCATCCGCTCTTCCAGGTGGCCCTGTCCTTCACCGCCGTCGGTGATATCAGTGTCGAACTGCCCGGATTGCTTGCCACGACGGGTACGCTGGATACCGGAGTGACCAAATTCGACCTTTCGGTCGCGGTCACCGAAAGCTTCGTCGGTGCCGGTCCCGGGGAAGGTCCGGCACCGGCGGGGATTCTCGCAGAATTCGAATTCGCCGAGGATCTCTTCGATTCCCGCACCATCGATGTGCTCGCCGAGCGCTTCGCGCGCGTGCTCGCCGCCGTCACCGCCGACCCGTCGGCCGTGGTCGATGCGCTGCCCTTCCTGTCCGAAACCGAATATGCCGATCTGACCGCCCGTTCCGGTGGCCCGGTCGAGACCGGCGCGGTGCTGCCGGACCTGCTGGCGGCCGCGGTGGCGGCGCAACCGGATCGGGTGGCGGTCGTCGACGGCGCCCGCGAGATCACCTATCGCGAGCTGGACGCGCGGTCGAATCGCTTGGCGCGGCTGCTGATCGAGCGTGGCGTCGGCGCCGAGGAGCTGGTGGCGCTCGGCATGCCGCGTTCGCTGGAATCGGTGCTGGCGACCTGGGCGATCACCAAGTCGGGTGCCGGTTGGGCGCCGGTGGATCCGGCCTATCCGGCCGACCGTATCGAGCGCATGGTGTCGGATTCGGGTGCGCGTTTCGGCCTGACCGTGGCCGCGGCTCGCCCGGGCCTGCCCGATTCGGTGGACTGGCTGGTCCTCGACGACGCCGAGTTCGATGCTGCCGTAGCGGTATTCGCCGCGGACGCGGTGACGGATGCGGACCGGGTGCGCCCGCTGCGTCCCGGGCACGTCGCCTATGTCATCTACACCTCGGGTTCGACCGGTATGCCGAAGGGCGTCATGGTCACCCACAAGGGGCTGCCGTCCTTCGCGGCCGGGCAGACCGAGCATTTCTTCCTCACGCCGGAAGCCCGGGTGCTGCACGTGGCCTCGCCCGCGTTCGACATCTCGGTGGGCGAGCTGGCCATGGCGATCGACGCGGCCGCGACGCTGGTGATCGCGCCGCCGCACGCCACCATGGGCGCGGAACTCACCGAAATCCTTCGGGCGCACGGGGTTACGCATGCCTTCATGACCCCGTCCGCGCTCGGCACGGTGGATCCCCTGGATACCCCGTCGGTGCGGGTGGCGATCGTGGGCGGGGAGCCGTGCCCGCTGGAGCTGGCGCGCCGCTGGGCGGCGGCCGGTCGTTCCTTCGTGAACGTGTACGGGCCGACCGAGACCACGTGTGTGACGCAGGCGGCGAATCCCTTCTCCGTCACTGACGACCTGCACATCGGCCCGCCGTTCGCGGGCGTGTACGAGTGGGTGCTGGACGAGCGGCTGCGCCCGGTGCCGGTGGGCACCATCGGCGAGTTGTACGTGGGCGGTCCGCAGGTGGCGCGCGGCTATCGCGGCCAGGCCGGTCTGTCGGCGGGGCGTTTCGTGGCGTGCCCGTGGGCGCCGGGTGAACTCATGTACCGCACCGGCGATCTCATGCGCTGGACGGCGGCCGGGTCCATGCAGTGCCTGGGCCGCAACGACTTCCAGGTCAAGTTGCGTGGTTACCGTATCGAGCTGGGCGAGATCGAGTCGGCGCTGGCGGAGCAGCCGCAGGTGCGGCGCGCGGTGGTGTTGCTGTACTCGCATCCGGTGCGCGGTGATCAGCTGGTCGCCTACCTGGTGTCGGCCGACGCGAATCTGGATGTGGCGGCGGTCAAGTCGGCGCTCGCCGGCCGGCTGGCCCCGTACATGGTGCCCGCCGCGTTCGTGGTGATCGACGAGATCCCGTTCACGGTCAACGGCAAGCTGGATCGCCGGGCGCTGCCGGAGCCGGTGTTCGAGAGCGCGGCCTACCGCCGCCCGAGCACGGTCACCGAGGAACTGGTGGCCGGCGTGTACGCCGAACTGCTCGGGGTCGAGCGGGTCGGCGCGGATGACGACTTCTTCGGCTTGGGCGGCAGTTCGCTGCTGGCGGCCAAGGCGGTGGCGCGCCTCGGCGCGGCGCTGGACACCACGGTCGGCGTGCGGCTGCTGTTCGAGGATCCGACGGTGGGCGGCCTGGCCGCCCGGCTGGCCGCGGAATCCGGTGCGGCGCAACGGCCCGCACTGATGGCGGGGGAGCGCCCGGACCTGCTGCCGCTCTCGCCCGCGCAGCAGCGCATGTGGTTCATCAACCGCTTCGACCGGGAGTCGACGGCCTACAACCTGCCGATCGCGCTGCGGCTGTCCGGTGCGCTGGACGCGGCCGCGCTGGCCGCCGCGTTCGGCGATGTGCTGGAGCGGCACGAGACGCTGCGCACCGTCTACCCGGAGACCGCCCAGGGCGCGGCGCAGGTGATTCTGCCGCTCGCCCAGGCCTTCCCGGGCCTCGAGCCGCTCGCGGTGACGGAAGCCGAACTGGCGGTGCGGGTCCCCGAGATCCTCACCACCACCTTCGATGTGACCGCCCAGGTCCCGATCCGGGTGGAGCTGCTGAAGGTCGTGGACGCCGCCGGTGAGTTCACGGGCGAGCACGTGCTCGCCGGTGTGCTGCACCATATTTCGGCGGACGGCTCCTCGGTGGTGCCGTTCGTGCGCGACCTCATGCTGGCCTACGCGGCCCGGATGAACGGCGCCGCCCCGGCATGGACGCCGCTGGCGGTGCAGTACGCGGATTACGCCCTGTGGCAGCACGCGCTGCTCGGCGCGGAGGACGACGACACCTCGGTGGCCGCCCAGCAGCTCGCCTTTTGGCGCGAGACCCTGGCCGGACTGCCCGATCAGCTGGACCTGCCCGCCGATCACCCGCGTCCGGCACGGCAGAGCCTGCGCGGCAGGCAGATTCACCGGCAGGTGGACACCGATCTCCACGCGCGGCTGATCGAACTGGGCCGTGGCCGCGGCGCGACCCTGTTCATGGTGGTGCACGCCGCGTTCAGCGCGTTGCTGTCGCGGCTGTCGGGTACCGCCGATATCGCGGTCGGCACTCCGATCGCCGGTCGTGGCGATACCGCCCTGGACGATGTGATCGGCATGTTCGTCAACACCCTGGCGCTGCGTACCCGGGTGGCCGCCGACGAGCCGTTCACCGCGCTGCTGGCGCGGGTGCGGGCCGGTGACATCGCCGCCTTCTCGCATGCGGATGTGCCGTTCGAGCGCCTGGTCGAGGTGCTGAATCCGGTGCGTTCGCAGGCCCGGCACCCGTTGTTCCAGGTGGGCCTGTCCTTCCAGAACTACGAGCACGCCGAACTACGACTACCGGACCTGACCGTGTCCGAGCTCGAATTCGACAATCACATCGCGCAGTTCGATCTGCACCTGTTCGCCACCGATCGATACACCGAGTCGGGCGCGCCCGCGGGCGTGGATCTCACCCTCGGCTACGCCACCGATCTGTTCACCGAGGCCACCGCGCGGCAGGTGCTCGACGCCTTGTCCCTGCTGCTGGACACCGTTGCGGCGGAACCGGAATCGGTGGTCGGCGATATCGATCTGCTGGGCGCGGAACTGCGGAGCCGGATCCTCGGCGACTGGAACGACACCGAGCGTCAGCTCGTCCCCGCCACCCTCGCCGACCTGGTCGACGCGCAGGTGGCCCGCGCCCCGCAGGCGCTCGCTCTGCTGGACGCGTCGGGTGAAACCTCCCTCACCTACGCGGAATTCGATGCGCGAGTCAACCGCCTGGCCCGTCGTCTGGTCTTCGCCGGCGTGGGCCCGGAGACCGGGGTGGTGCTGGCCATGCGCCGCGGCCTCGAGCTGGTGGTGGCCATGTACGCGGTGGTGAAGGCGGGCGGCGCGTACGTGCCGATCGATCCGGATCACCCGGCCGACCGCATCGCCTACATTGTCGAAACCGCCCGTCCGGCAGTGGTGCTCACCACCTCCGCCGACGGCGCCCCCTTCGCGTCCGATGCGCCGGTGCTGGAGGTGGACCGCCTCGACCTCGCGGTGTTCTCGCCCGGCCCGATCACCGACGCGGATCGCATCCGCCCGCTGCTCGATCAGCATCCGGCCTACGTCATCTTCACCTCGGGTTCCACCGGTCGCCCCAAGGGCGTGACGGTCCCGCACGCCGCCATCGTCAACCAGTTGCACTGGCTGCAGGACACTTTCGCGCTGGGCGCCACCGATCGGGCCCTGCTCAAGACCCCCGCCACCTTCGATCTCTCGGTGTGGGAGTTCTGGTCGCCGCTGACCAGCGGCGGCAGCCTGGTGGTGACCGCCCCCGGCGACGAGCGTGATCCGGATCGGCTGCGCGCGCTGATCGAGGCGCGCGGCGTCACGGTG
The DNA here is from genome assembly GCF_044386975.1 of Nocardia sp. NPDC020380. NCBI lineage: Bacteria > Bacillati > Actinomycetota > Actinomycetes > Mycobacteriales > Nocardiaceae > Nocardia > Nocardia sp. NPDC020380. The sequence continues at coordinate 68,753 of NZ_JBIRVQ010000028.1, forward strand.
CTGCATCCGGTGCCGTCATTGCTGGGCATGCTGCTCACGGGTGGTGAACTGCCCGCGTCGGTGCGCGCGGTACTGGCCATCGGCGAGGCGCTGCCCGCGGCGACCGCCGCGCAGTTCCTCGACCGCAGCGCGGCCGGCGCCCAGCTGTTCAACCTGTACGGCCCCACCGAGGCGGCGGTGTCCATCACCTCCTTCGCGGTGCGCGAACCGCATCCGCGGGCCGTGCCCATCGGCGCTCCCGCCTGGAACAGCCGCGTGTACGTGCTCGATGCCCGCCTGCAGCCGGTCCCGGTCGGCGTGCCCGGCGAGCTGTACCTCTCCGGCGCCCAGCTGGCCCGCGGCTACCACGGCCGCGCCGCCCTGACCGCCGATCGGTTCGTCGCCGACCCGTACGGTCCCGGCCGCATGTACCGCACCGGCGATATCGTCCGCTGGCTCGCCGACGGCACCCTCGAATACGTCGAGCGCGCCGACTTCCAGGTGAAGATCGGCGGCTTCCGCATCGAACTCGGCGAGGTCGAGACCGCACTGCGTCGCCAGCCCAGCGTGACCGCGGCGGTAGCGGTGGCACACGCCACCGCCGATGCGGGCGCCCGCCTGGTCGCCTACGTGGCCGTCCCGGACGCCACCGTCGAAGGCCGCGACCAGGTTTCGGCGGCCCTCCGCACGGCCCTGACGGCCGCCCTGCCCAAGTACATGGTCCCGGCGTCCATCACGGTGCTGGAAGCCTTGCCCCTCAACGCCAATGGCAAGGTGGACCGGACCCGCCTCCCGGAGCCGATCTTCGCCACGGCTGCCTATCGCGCGCCCGAGACCGATCTCGAGCGCGCGGTCGTAGCGGCCTTCGCCGAAGTAATCGGCACCGCTGGCGTAGTCGGCGCCGCTGGAGTGGCCGGCGTCGGCACCATTGCCGCTGCCGAGCATTTCGGCGCTGTGGGCGCCGACTTCGGTGCGGAGGGAGCGGCGGCCGCATCGATCGGCCTGGATTCCGATTTCTTTGCCCTGGGCGGTAATTCGCTCATGGCGACCCGCCTGGCCGCGCGGCTGGGTTCGGATCTGGGCCTGCGGGTGCCGGTGGCCGCGATCTTCGAGGCGCCGAGCGCCGGCGAGCTGGCGCGGTGGCTGACCACCGCGGAGTCCGCGGATCTGCGTCCGGCCCTGGTCCGGCGTGCCGGTACCGATCCGGCGCCGGTGTCCCTGGCGCAGCAGCGCATGTGGGTGCTCAATCGCCTGCATCCGGAGTCGGGCGCCTACAACGTGCCCGCCGCCATCCGCCTGACCGGCGCGCTGGATCTGTCCGCGTTGGAGGCCGCGGTGCGGGATGTGCTGGACCGGCACGAGATCCTGCGCACCCGCTACCCGGAGAAGGACGGCGAACCGGTGCAGCTGGTGCTGGGTCTCGACGAGCTGAACGCCCGGCTCACCCCGGCCCCGGTGACGCAGCACGAGCTGCCCGCCCGCCTGGCCGAGATCGTCACGGCCGGTTTCGATGTGACGGCCGCCCCGCCGGTCCGCATGCGACTGTTCGAGCTGGCGCCGCAGGAGCACGTGCTGGTCGTGGTGGTGCACCACATCAGCGCCGACGGCTACTCGGTGCTGCCCATGACCCGGGATCTGGTGCTGGCCTACACTTCCCGGCTCGGCGCGCAGGCGCCCGGCTGGGCGCCGCTGGAGGTCCAGTACGGCGATTTCGCGATCTGGCAGCGCGAGCTGCTCGGCTCCGATGCCGATCCGGAGAGCCTGATCTCGCAGCAACTGCGCTTCTGGGTCGACGAATTGTCCACCGCCCCCCAGCAATTGACGCTGCCCACCGATCGCCCGCGGCCCGCCCGGCGCGATATGCGGGGCGCCAGTGTCGATATCGAGCTGGACGGCGAGGCCACCGATCGGCTGACCGTGCTGGCGCGGGAGCACGGCGCCACGCTGTTCGGTGTCGTGCACGCCTGTTTCGCGGTGCTGCTGGCGAAACTGTCGGGCCAGCGCGATATCTCGATCGGCGTCCCGGTCGCGGGTCGCGGCGAGCGCGCGCTGGACGATCTGGTCGGCATGTTCGTCAATACCGTGGTGCTGCGCACCCTGGTGGACGGCAAGCTGTCCTTCCAGGACCTGCTGCGGCAGGTGCGCGATCGTGATCTCACCGCCTTCGCGCACGCCGATGTGCCCTTCGAGCAGGTGGTGGACGCGGTGTCGGCCGCCACCGGCCGGGCCCGCTCCAGCTCGGTCACCCCGCTGTTCCAGGTGATGTTCGCCTTCCAGAACATCTCCGCGGGCGCCGTGACCCTGCCCGGTATGACGGTCGAGCCGCTGGACGCCGATCTCGGGGAAGCCAAGTTCGACCTGCAGCTCACCGTCGTCGAGAAGCGTGACGAGGCCGGCCGCCCGGCGGGCCTGAACCTCCGGTTCGGTTATGCCACCGATATTTTCGGCGCGGACACGGTGCGCCTGCTGGCGCAGCGCCTGCTGCTGGTGGTGGACGCCGTGCTGGCGGATCCGGCCGCACCCGTGCGCGCCATCGACATCCGCACCACCGCCGAGCGGAACAACCGGGCCACTGCCGGTCGTCCCGAATCTTCTGCCGGAAAATCGAATAATGTTGTGCCACAATCGAATACGATCGAACAACAAGCGGATCTGCCCACGCTGATCGCCACGGCCGCCGCACTGGCCCCCGAGGCGGTCGCGCTCACCCACGGCGACCACACCGTCACCTACCGGGCCCTCGCCGACAAGATCGGCGCCAGCGCCCGTGCCATGGGCGCGGCGGCCAAGCCGGAAGCCCTGGTGAACGTCGCATTGGCCGGACTGGTGCCCGGCATCCTCAAGGCCCTCGGCGGGGCCGGTCTCAGCCAGGTCCTGAGCATGCTGAAAACGCAGGCGCAGGAACTGATTCTCCGCTCGGAAAGCTCGTCGGAAGGAATCCTCTGATGCACTACGCAGAGTCGATCGCTACCAGCCGCACCGGCCGTGTCTCGGTGTTGCGCCGAGCCTACGGAGTGGGGGATCTGCCCGATCTGATCGCGACCGTGGCGGAGCTGGATCCGGAGCGGTCCGCGCTGCGCTACGAGGGTGACACCGTCTCCTACGGCGTGCTGGCGGGCGAGCTCGCCATGCTCGCCGAGGCCATGGGCGGCGCGCTGGAGCCCGAGGCGCTGGTGCAGGTGGTGGTGTCCGGTCAGCTGCCCGCGCTCATGGACGGCGCGGAGGGTGAGCTGACCACGGTGCTGGAGGCGCTGGTCGACGACGCGGTCACGGTGGCCGCCGAAGTGCTGGAACCGAATCTGGCTCCGGTCGAGACGCTGACCACCGAGTTCCGCCGGCAGGTGGACGAGACCCCGGACGCGGTGGCGATCGAGTGCGGCGATATCCGCCTGACCTACGCCGAATTCGCCGCGCGGATCACGGTGCTGGCGCGGCACCTGCGGGTGCTGGGGGTCGGCCCGGACGTGCTGGTGGGTGTGGCGGCGCGGCGCTCGGTGGAGTTGCTGGTCGGCATGTACGCCGTGCTGGAGGCGGGCGGCGCCTACCTGCCGATCGATCCGGACCATCCGGCCGAGCGCATCGCCTACGTGCTCGAGGTGTCGACGCCGGCCCTGCTGCTCACCACCACCGCCGATCAGCCGGCGGCCGAGCTGACCGTGCCGGTGCTGCGCGTCGACGAATTCGAGCGCACCACGGGCGAATTCACCGCCGACCCGAGTCAGGTCGGCTCCCCGGTGGAGGATCCGCAGCCGGTGGCCGACAACCTGGCCTGCGTGCTCTTCACCTCCGGTTCGACCGGACGGCCCAAGGGTGTGGCGATCACGCACCGCGCCATCCAGACCCTGTTCCGGTCCGAGCAGCGCCTGCATCCGCTGTCGCCCGCGGACGCCATGCTGTTCAAGACGCCGATCACCTTCGACGCGTCGGTGTGGGAGATCTTCTGGACCCTGCAGACCGGCGGCCGCCTGGTGGTGACCACGCCGGACGGTCACCGCGATCCCGCGTACCTGTTGCGCGTCATGCGCGAATCCCAGATCACCGTCGCCTTTTTCGTGCCGTCCGTGCTGGCGGTGCTGGTGGCCGAGGCCGCGCAGGATCCCGAAGGCGTCACCGATTCGCTGCGTTTCGTCTCGGTGGGTGGCGAGGCCCTGCAGCCGGCGGTGGCGGCGGGCTTCCGCAGCGTCACCGGCGCGACCCTCTACAACATGTACGGCCCGACCGAGGCCATCGTGCTGGTGACCACGCACGAGGTCACGGCCGCCGATGTCGGCTCGGTGCCGCTGGGCATCCCGGGCGACGATGTCGACCTGCTGGTGCTGGACGAGGATCTGCGCCCGGTCCCGATGGGCGTGGTGGGCGAGCTGTACCTGGTCGGCATGCAGCTGGCCCGCGGCTATTACGGCCGGCCCGGCCTGAGCGCGGAACGCTTCGTGGCCAATGCCGACGGCCCCTCCGGGGATCGCATGTACCGCACCGGTGACCTGGTGCGCTGGGTCCCCGGCGTCGACGGCGCCCCGGCCGAGCTGGAATACCTGGGCCGCAGCGACTTCCAGGTGAAGTTGCGCGGTCAGCGCATCGAGCTGGGGGAGATCGAGGCCGCCCTGCTGCGCGATGACACCGTGGCGCAGGCCGCCGTCCTCATGCACACCCGCGCGGGCGGCGAGCAGGCGCTGGTCGCCTATGCCGTGCCCGAGCGCGGCGCCGAAATCGACCCCGCCGCCGTGCTTTCCGGTGTCCGCGCGCACGTGCCCGCCTACATGGTGCCCTCGGTGCTCATGCCGATGGTGGAGATGCCGCTGACCGTGCACGGCAAGCTGGACCGGCGTGCCCTGCCCGCACCGGTGTTCGCCGACCTGTCCGGCGCCTACCGGGCCCCGGCCACCCCCGCCGAGGAGGCGGTCGCGGCGATCTTCGCCGAGCTGCTCGGCGTCGAACGCGTCGGCGCCGACGACGACTTCTTCGGCCTGGGCGGTAACTCGCTCGTCGCGACCCGCGCCATCGCCCGCATGCGGGATTCGCTGGGCGCGGCCGTGGACGTCCGTGACTTCTTCGACCGCCCGACCGTGTCCGCCCTCGCCCTGCTGGCCGAGAATTCGCCTGCCGCAGCGGGTTCCGCACCGGCGCTGGTGGCCGGTCCGCGCCCGGATGCCCTGCCGCTCTCGCCCGCGCAGCAGCGCATGTGGTTCCTCAACCAGCTGGCGCAGTCCGAATCCGGCGCTGCCGCGGACGGTTACGATGCGTCCGCCGTCGACAATGTGGTGGCCGCGCTGCGCCTGCGTGGCGCGCTCGAAATCGCGGCCCTGTCCGCCGCAGTCACCGATCTGGTCGACCGCCACGAGATCCTGCGCACCCACTACCCGCAGACGCCCGCCGGACCGGTCCAGGTGATCGGCGAGGCCGTCGAATTCGACCTGACCCCGGTGGAAATCGAGGAGCAGGCGCTGCTCGCCACCGTGTATGCGGAGGCCGGGCGTGGCTTCGACGTGGCCGCCGGAGTGCCGCTGCGGCTCCGGTTACTCAGCCTGGGCGCCGATGATCACGCGCTGGTGCTGGTCGTCCATCACATTGCGGCGGACGGCTTCTCGCTCAACCCGCTGCTGCGCGATCTGGTGGTGGCCTACGCCTCCCGTCAGGCGGGCGTGGCTCCCGGCTGGCCGCCGCTGGCCGTGCAGTACGCCGACTACGCGCTGTGGCAGCGGGAACTGCTCGGCGACGAGCAGGATCCGGAATCCCGTGCTGCCCGCGAGATCGCTTTCTGGACAACGGAACTCGATGATCTCCCGGCCCAGCTGGATCTGCCCGCCGATCGTCCCCGCCCGGCGGAGTCGAGCTACCGCGGCGCCACCTTCGAGGAGATCATCCCCGCCGAGCTGCGCGCCGCCGTCGACGCGGTGGCGGCCCGCTGCCAGGCCACGCCGTTCATGGTGCTGCACGCCGCGCTGGCCGCGCTGCTGGCCCGGCTGTCCGGCACCACCGATATCGCCATCGGCACCCCGGTCGCCGGTCGTGGTGAGGCGGCCCTCGACGACCTGATCGGCATGTTCGTCAACACCCTGGTGCTGCGCACCGACGTCCGCGCCGGGCAGTCCTTCGCCGATCTGGTCGGCCATGCCCGCGACCGTGACCTGCGGGCCTTCGCGCATCGCGACGTTCCGTTCGAGCGCCTGGTGGAGGTGCTCAACCCGGTGCGTGCCCGCAACCGGCACCCGCTGTTCCAGGTGGCGCTGTTCATGCAGAACCTGGGTGCGACCATCCCGTCGCTGCCGGGCATGGCTGCCACCCCGGTGGACTTCGACCAGGCCTTCGCCAAGTTCGACCTGAATCTCACCGTGCTCGAACAGGATTCGAGCTACCGCGTCGAATTCACCTATGCCACCGATCTCTTCGACGAGCACACCGTCCGGGAGTTCGCGGCCAAGTTCCTGCGCCTGCTGACCGCCGCCACGGCCGACGCCGACCGCCCGGTGGGCGATATCGAGCTGCTCGATCTGGGCGAGCGCGACTACGTGATCGACAGCTGGAACGCCACCGGCGCGAAGGTCGCCGACACCCTGCTGCACGCCGGCTTCGACGCCCAGGTGCAGCGCACCCCCACCGCGACCGCCGTGATCGCGGGCGACCGCTCCCTGACCTACGCGGAGCTGTCGGAGCAGGCCAATCGCCTGGCCCGCCTGCTGATCGAGCGTGGCGCCGGAGCGGAATCGCTGGTGGTGCTGGCCATGTCGCGGTCGGTGGAACTGGTGATCGCCATGTACGCCGTGCTGCGCGCCGGCGCGGCCTACGTGCCCATCGATCCGGCGCATCCGGCCGAGCGCATCGCCAATGTGCTGGGCACCGCGCACCCGCTGCTGGTGCTGACCACCGCGGCGGATGCCTTCGACACCGATGCCGCACCCCTGCTGCGCCTCGACGAGGTGGATCTGTCCCGGTATTCGGAGGCCCGGATCGGTGACCGCGAACGCGGCGGCGTCGTGCATCCGGAGCATCCCGCGTACGTGCTGTTCACCTCCGGCTCGACCGGCACCCCCAAGGGCGTGGCCGTCAGCCACCGGTCCATCGCCAATCAGATGGCCTGGATGCAGGCCGAATACCGGATCGCCCGTTCCGATGTGTATCTGCAGAAGACGCCGAGCACCTTCGATGTCTCGCTGTGGGGCTACTTCCTGCCGCTGCGGGTCGGTGCGACGCTGGTGCTCGCGTCCCCGGACGGCCATCGTGATGCCCGTTACCTGGCGGAAACCGTTGCCGCGCACGGCGTCACGCTGACCGACTTCGTCCCGTCCATGCTCTCGGTGTTCGCCGCGCACGCGGAGCCGGGCGAATTGGATTCGCTGCGTGACGTTTTCGTCGCCGGTGAGGCATTCCCGGTGGAGACCGTGGTGGCCTTCCGCGCCGTCTCCGATGCCACTCTGCACAACCTGTACGGCCCCACCGAGGCCGCCATCACCGTCACCTACCGCGAGGCCGACGAGTTCACCCCCGCGGTCCCCATGGGCGAGCCGGAGTGGAACACCCAGGTCTACGTGCTGGATTCGCGGCTGCGCCCCGCGCCGATCGGCGTCCCCGGCGAGCTGTACCTGGCCGGCGTGCAGCTGGCCCGCGGCTACTACGACCGCGCCGATCTGACCTCGGATCGCTTCGTGGCCAATCCCTACGGCTTCCCCGGCGCGCGCATGTATCGCACCGGTGACCTGGTGAAGTGGACCCAGGACGGCGAGCTGGCCTACCTGGGCCGCATCGACTTCCAGATCAAGTTCCGCGGTCAGCGCATCGAGCTCGCGGATATCGAGAGCGCCCTGCTGACCCTGCCCGAGGTGGGTCGGGCGGCGGTGCGGCTCATCACCGCCGACACCGGCGACTATCTGGCCGGGTACGTGATCCGCACGGCGGGCAGCGAACTCGACACCACCACGGTGCGGGATCGCCTGACCGCCCTGCTGCCGCCCTACATGGTGCCCACCACGGTGGTCGAGCTGACCGAGTTCCCGCTGGGTACCAGCGGCAAGCTGGATCGTGGCGCGCTGCCGGTTCCGGTGCTGGCCGCCAAGCGTTTCCGCGCACCGGTGGACGCCACCCAGCGACTGGTCTCCCGCGTCTTCGGTGAGGTGCTGGGCATTCAGCACGTGGGCCTGGACGACGACTTCTTCCTGCTGGGCGGCAGTTCGCTGCTGGCCACCCAGATCACCGCGCGCACGGGCGCCGAACTGGGCGTGCGGATTCCGGTCCGCATGCTGTTCGAGGGCGCCACCGTGGCCGGTTTCGCCGCGGCCGTGGGCCGCCTGGCCGATGCCGCCCCGCGTCCCGCGCTGGTCGCGGGACCGCGTCCCGAGCGGGTGCCGCTCTCGCCCGCGCAGCAGCGGCTGTGGTTCCTCAACCGGCTGGAGAACGAGCAGGATGGCCCGAGCCTCTACAACCTGCCGCTGGTGCTGCGCCTGTCCGGCCGGTTGGACGTGACCGCGCTCGAGGAGGCCGCACTGGATGTGCTGGCCCGCCACGAGGCGCTGCGCACCATGTACCCGGACGACGGTTCCGGTCCCTACCAGCAGCTGCTGGAGGCCGCCGAGGTCGGGCTGAGCCTGACCCCGGTGCCGGTGCTGCAGGACGAGGTGACGGCGGCCGTCGCGGCCGTGGTCCAGGCGTCCTTCGATGTCACCCGCGAACTGCCTTCCCGCATCGCGCTACTGGTGGTCGACCGCGGCCCCGACGCTCCGGTGAACGCCGACGAGTACGTGCTGGTGCTGGTCGTGCACCACATCGCCGGTGACGCGCTGTCGCTGCGCCCGCTGGTCACCGACCTGATGACGGCCTTCCACGCGCGGACCGCCGGTGCGGCCCCCACCTGGGAGCCGCTGCCGGTCCAGTACGCCGATTACGCGCTGTGGCAGCGCGAGATCCTCGGCTCCGCCGAGACCCCGGGCGATCTGGCGCACCAGCAGCTCGGCTTCTGGCGGGACACGCTGGCCGGTACACCGGCCCAGCTGCCGCTGCCGGTGGACCGCCCGCGTCCAGCGGAGCCCCGGAACACCGGCGCCGCAATCGATTTCACGGTTCCCGCCGAGGTGTCGGCCGGACTGCGGGCGCTGGCCCGCGAGCACGGCGCGAGTCTGTTCATGGTGGTGCACGCGGCCTTCGCCGCGGCGCTGGCCCGGCTCACCGGCACCGGCGATATCGCCATCGGCTCCCCGGTCGGCGGTCGCGGTGAACGCGAATTGGACGGCCTCATCGGGATGTTCGTCAATACCGTGGTGCTGCGCACCGCGGTGGACGGCGGCGCCTCGTTCCTCGAACTGCTGGCCGGCGTGCGCGAGACCGACCTGGCCGCCTTCGCCAATGCCGATCTGCCCTTCGAGCAGATCGTGGACGAGCTGGTCACGGATCGCACCGAGACCGGTCACCCGCTGTTCCAGGTCATGCTGAGCTTCGGCGAGAACCACGGCGACACCGGGGAACTGGCGCTGCCGGAAGCGCGGGGAGGCGGAGCGCTGACCATCCAGCCGGTGCCACTGACCGATCCGGGTGCGCGCTTCGACCTGCAGCTGGTGGTCGACGACGGCGCGGACGGGACGCTGGGCGGAGCCCTGCGCTACGCCGACGAGCTCTTCGACGCGGCCACCGCCGCCTCCTTCGTGGCGCGCTGGCAGCGGGTGCTGCACGCGGTGGCCCTCGACGCGACCGCTCCGATCGGCGATATCGACCTGTTCGAGGCCGCGGAACGCGAACGCGTGCTGCGGGTCTGGAACGACACCGCCGTCGCGGTGGACCCGGCCCGCACCCTGCTGACCCGCTTCGAGGAGCAGGTGGCGGCCGGAACCGATACGGCCGCCGTGTGTTTCGAGGACGAGAGCCTCACCTACGGCGAGTTCGCCGCCCGCGTGCACCGGCTGGCCCGCCACCTGGTGGCGCAGGGTGTCGGCCCGGACGTGCCGGTCGCGCTGGCCATGCGCCGCGGCCCGGACCTGGTGATCGGCATGTACGCGGTGGTGGCGGCGGGCGGCGCCTACGTGCCGCTGGATCTCGATCATCCGGTCGACCGCATCCGCTACATCATCGAGACTGCCGCTCCGGCGGTCATTCTCACGTCCGGGACGGACAGCCCGTTCGGCACCGCGGGTGTGGACGGTTTCGGCGTGCCGCAGCTGCGTATCGACGAGCTCGTGAAGAGCGGTGCGCTGGAAGAGTATTCGGACACGCCGCTCACCGACGCCGATCGCCGGGTCGCCCTGCACTCCTCGCACACCGCGTACATCATCTTCACCTCGGGCTCGACCGGCCGGCCGAAGGGTGTGGCCGTCGGTCACGCCGCGATCGTGAACCGGCTGGAGTGGATGCAGGCCGAATACCGCCTGACCACCGCGGATGTGGTGCTGCAGAAGACTCCGGCCACCTTCGACGTGTCGGTGTGGGAGTTCTTCTGGCCCTTGCAGATCGGCGCGCGCCTGGTCGTGGCACGGCCGGACGGTCACCGCGATCCGGCCTACCTGGCGGGCCTGATCGCCCGCGAGGGCGTCACGGTCGCGCACTTCGTGCCCTCCGCCCTGGAGTTGTATGTCACCGAACTCACCGAGCACGCGGGGGAGCGGGATTCCGCTCCGCGCACCATCTTCGCGTCGGGGGAGGCGCTGGCCGCCGCGACCGCGCAGCGCCTGCGCGCCCTGACCGGCGCGGAGCTGCACAATCTGTACGGCCCCACCGAGGCGGCGGTGGACGTCACCTACCACCGCGTCACCGATGCGGACACTCGCACGGTGCCGATCGGCCGCCCGGTATTCAATACCCGCGTGTACGTGCTGGATTCGCGTCTGGCGCCGGTTCCGGCGGGCGTGCCCGGCGAGCTCTATCTGGCCGGCGCGCAGCTGGCCACCGGCTACACCGCCCGGCCGGGCCTGACCGCGGATCGCTTCGTGGCCAGTCCCTTCGCGGCTGGTGAGCGCCTGTACCGCACCGGCGATCTGGTCAAGTGGAACGCCGAAGGCGAGCTGGAGTACCTGGGCCGCACCGACTTCCAGGTGAAGCTGCGTGGACTGCGTATCGAGCTCGGTGAGATCGAAGCGGCGCTGGCCGCCGAGGACACCGTGGCGCAGGCCGCCGTACTGCTGGCCACCGTCTCGACCGGCGACATCCTCACCGCCTACCTGGTGCCCGCCACCGGACAGGTCATCGATACCGAGGCCCTGTCCGCGCGGCTCGCAGCGAAGCTACCCGGCTACATGGTGCCGGGCGCCTTCGTGGTGCTCGCCGCCATGCCGCTGACCCCCAACGGCAAGCTGGACCGTGCGGCCCTGCCCGCCCCGGTCCTCGCCCCGGTCGACGAATTCATCGCGCCCGCAGGCGATTCGGAGATCCTGGTCGCCGCCGTGATGGGTGATCTGCTGGGTCTCGACCAGGTCGGCGCGGAGGACAACTTCTTCATCCGCGGCGGCAACTCGCTCATCGCCACCCAGCTGGTGGCGCGCCTGTCCCAGGCCACCGGTCTCGCCATCCCGCTGCGCACCATCTTCGACGCGTCGACCGTGCGTGACCTGGCGGTCCGCCTGGCCGAGCTGGCCGCCGAGGAGAAGGTGGCGCTGCCGCCGGTGACGCGGCAGGAGCGCGGCGATTTCGTCCCGCTGTCGATCTCGCAGCAGCGCATGTGGTTCCTCAACCGTTTCGACACCGAGGCGGGCGGCTACAACATGCCGTTCGCGTTGCGCCTGACCGGTGCGCTGAATGTGGAAGCCCTGCGCACCGCGGTGGACGATGTGATCGACCGCCACGAGACGCTCCGCACCCTGTACCCCGAACAGGACGGTGTGGCACGGCAGCTGGTGCTGCCCGCCGGCACCCGCCTGGTCGATCTGGAGCCGAAGCCGGTCGCCTCGGCCGAGCTGCCCATGCTGGCGGTGGGCCTGGCGCACACGGTCTTCGATGTCACCGTCGAGGTGCCGCTGCGCGCGCAGCTGCTCCAGGTGACCGATGAGCCCGACACCTACGTCCTGCTGATCGTGGTGCACCACATCGCCTCCGACGGCTGGTCGCTGGCCCCGCTGGCCCGGGATCTGGCGCAGGCGTACGTGTCCCGCTGCGCGAATGTCGCCCCGACCTGGCGGCCACTGCCGGTGCAGTACGCGGATTACGCCATCTGGCAGCGGAATGCGCTGGGCACGCCGGACGACGCGTCCTCGGTGCTGGCCCGGCAGCTGCGGTACTGGCAGCGCCGCCTGACCGGCGCCCCGGATCTGCTGGCCCTGCCCACCGATCGCCCGCGCCCCGCCGTGGCCTCGGGCCGCGCGGACGCCCGCACGGCTGTGCTGGACGCCGAATTGCACGCCGCCGTGGTGGAATTCGCGAACGAGCACCGCGCCACCCCGTTCATGGTGCTGCACGCCGCGCTGGCCGTGTTGCTGGCGCGAGTGTCGGGCACCGATGACATCCTGGTCGGCACCCCCATCGCGGGTCGTGGCGATCAGGCCCTGGACGATCTGGTCGGCATGTTCGTCAACACCCTGGTGCTGCGCACCCCGGTCGCGGCGCGTGCCCGCCTGTCGGATGTGATGGCGCAGGTCCGCGACAGCGACCTGGCCGCCTTCGACCACTCCGCGGTCCCGTTCGAGACGCTGGTGGACGCCCTGAATCCGGTGCGCTCCCAGTCGTATTCGCCGCTGTACCAGGTCGGCTTCACCATGCAGAACCTGGCGCAGCCGGACTTCCACCTGCGCGAGCTGTCCATCACCGGCCTGGACGCGGGCGTGCTGCCGATCCAGTTCGATCAGGACTGGACCCTCAGCGATCACTACGAGGACGGCGTCCCCACCGGCATCGACGTCCACCTGCACTACGCCACCGACCTTTTCGACGCCGATACCGCCACCGACTTCCTGCGCTGGTACGAGCGGGTGCTGCGCACGCTGATCACCGACCCGCGCACCGTGGTGGGCGAGCTGGAGCTCATGTCGGTGGCCGAACGCGGCCGGCTGTTCTCCGACCGCAATGCCACCGTCCGCGCCCTGCCCTCGGAGACCTTGGCCGACCTGCTCGATCACCGCGCCGCCGCCTCCGGCGACGCCGTGGCGATCGAACTCGACGGCGCCACCCTCACCTGGTCCGAACTGGCCGACCGCTCGAACCGCCTGTCCCGCTTCCTGATCCGCGAGGGCGTAGGCCCGGACGACATCATCGCCCTCACCGCGGTCCGCAGCCTCGACATGATGATCGCCCTCTACGCCGTCATCAGCGCGGGCGCCGCCTACGTCCCCATCGACCCCGACCACCCAGCAGACCGCATCACCCACGTCCTCGAAACCTCCCACGCCCGCTTGGTCCTGGCAGTAGGCGGCGCAACCCTCCCGGCTTCGATCGCCGCACTCACGGAAACCGCTGCGCCCGATTCGATCAGCGCGTCCGATGGAGCGATGGCCGCCGTGGCCGGCCCGGTGGCGGACGGCGTAACCGACGCGAAGACCGCCGAGATAGCCGCCGCTGTGGCAGCCGAGATAGTCGATGCTGTGGCAGTCGAGGTCGTCGACGCGGTAGCAGCGAGCGAGCCGGTGGCCACACCGAGCGCACCTGGCGTCCGGACCCTTGTGGTCGCCGATCTCGACCTCGCTGGTTTCTCCCCCGCGCCGATCACCGACGCCGAGCGTGTCCGGCCGCTGCGGCCGGACAACCTGGCCTACGTGCTGTTCACCTCGGGCTCGACCGGTAAGCCCAAGGGGGTCGGCACCAGCCATCGCGCGATCATGAACCAATTGCGCTGGCTGGAGCACCGTTACGAGGTCACGGCCGCCGACCGCATCATGCAGCGCGCGCCGCTGGCCTTCGATGTCTCGGTGTGGGAGTGCTTCCTGCCTGCCCTCACCGGCGCGCCGCTGGCCCTGCTGCGCCCGGGCGGTCATCAGGATCTGAACTATCTGGCCGATCGCATGCGCGAGCACGGCGTCACCATTGCCGAGCACGTCCCGTCGGTGCTGGCCGCCCTGCTGGCGGAGGGCCACGGCGATGCCCTGCGCTCGTTCCGGCACCTGCACACCGGCGGCGAGGCGCTCCCCGCCGAACTGCTGGGCGCCCTGCGCGAGCAGGTGGGCGGCGCGGTCCACAATGCGTACGGCCCGACCGAGGCGGCCATTTCGGCCGTCTATCACGAATTCACCGATGCGGACCCGGATTACGAGGTCGCCATCGGCCTGCCGAACTGGAACACCCGCGCCTACGTCCTCGACGCCCGCCTGCGCCCGGTCCCGACCGGCGTGATCGGCGAGCTGTACCTGGCTGGTGACCAGCTGGCCCGCGGCTACCAGTCGCGTGGCGGACTCACCGCGGAACGCTTCGTGGCCGACCCGTTCGGCGTGGCCGGTAAGCGCATGTACCGCACCGGCGACCTGGTGCGCTGGAACCGCGCGGGTGACCTGGTCTACCTCGGCCGCAACGACTTCCAGGTGAAGCTGCGCGGCCAGCGCATCGAGCTCGGCGAGATCGAGGCCGCGCTGCTGGCGGCCGAGGGCGTCGCGAATGCCGTGGTCCTGCTGGATCGCGACAGCAGCGGCACCGATTGCCTGGTCGGATACGTCTCCGGCGCCGGGCTTTCCGCGGACACCGTCCTCGAGCACGCCAGCGCGCTGCTGCCCGCCTACATGGTCCCCGCGCACCTGGTGGTCCTGAAGGACATGCCGCGCACCAGCGTCGGCAAGCTGGACCGCGCGGCCCTGCCGAAGGTCGAGTTCACTGCCGCCGCAACCACTTTCCGCGCACCCCGCGAGGGCGCGGAGGCGGTGCTGGCCGGTCTGGTCGGCGAACTGCTCGGCGCCACCGCCCCGATCGGCGCGGACGACGACTTCTTCGGGCTGGGCGGCAATTCGCTGCTGGCCATGCGCCTCGTCGCCCGCATCAATGCCACCTTCGGCTGCGATCTCGGCGTCCGCACCATCTTCGAGTTCCCGACCGTCGCCACGCTGGCGCCGGTGGTGACGGGCGCCGATCAGCGCACGCTGCCGCCGCTGCTGGCGGTCCCGCGCCCGGAGCGGATTCCGCTCTCGCCCGCGCAGACCCGCATGTGGCTGCTCAACCGCCTGGATCCGGCCTCACCGGCCTACAACATCCCGTTCGCGGTGCGCCTCATCGGCAATATCGACTTCGAGGCGCTGCGCGCCGCCATGGCCGATGTCATGACCCGGCACGAGGTGCTGCGCACCCGCTACCCGATGGACGCCGACGGCGAAGGCCGCCAGGAGATCCTGCCCGCCGGCACGGTCATCGACCTGCCGCTGGAGGAGATCACCGGTTCGGTCGTGGAGCGCTTCTACGAATTCGCCTCCGCCGGTTTCGATGTCACCACCGAGGTGCCGCTGCGCGCCATGCTGCTGCGCGAGTCCGAGACCAGCCACGTGCTGGTCGCGGTCCTGCACCACATTGCCGGTGACGGCGCCTCCACTGATCCGCTGCTGCGGGATGTGGTGCTGGCCTACCTGTCCCGCACCGTGGGCGTCGAACCCGCCTGGGAGCCGCTCGCGGTCCAGTACGCGGATTACGCCCTGTGGCGGCACGAGGTGCTCGACACCGTCGGCGAAACCGAACTGGACTACTGGCGGGAGACCCTCGCCGGCCTGCCGGACGAGCTGACCCTGCCCGCGGATCGCCCGCGCCCGCCGGTCGCCTCCTTCCGTGGCGCGGTGGTGCGCGGCCGGATCGGCGGCGGTATCGGCCAGCGCGTCCGTGAGCTGGCCAAGCAGCATCACGCGACGCCGTTCATGGTGTTGCACGCGGCCCTGTCGACCCTGCTGGCCCGCCTGTCCGGCAGCGAGGACATCGCCATCGGCACCCCGGTGCTGGGCCGCGACGAGCCCGCGCTGGACGGCCTGGTCGGCATGTTCGTCAACACCCTGGCACTGCGCACCCGCCCGGCCGCCGACCGCACCTTCGCCGAACTGCTGGCGGAGAGCCGGACCACGGACCTGGCCGCCTTCGCGCACGCCGCCGTCCCGTTCGAGCGGGTGGTGAGCGCGCTGGGCGTGGTGGCCGAGCAGGCCCGGCACCCGCTGTTCACGGTCTCGCTCAATTACCTCGACCTGGACGACGGCACGCACGCCGTGCCCGGTCTGGTGCTGGAGCCGGTCGACTTCGACGACAGCGTCGCCAAGTTCGATCTCACCTTCTCGGTCGGCCAGGACCTGGACTCGGACGGCAATCTGGTGGTGGAGCTGGTCTACGCCACCGACCTCTACGACGAGTCCACCGCCCGGGATCTGCTGCGCCGCTTCGGCCGGGTGCTGGGCGCGGTCACCGCGGACGCCACCCGCACCATCGGCAGCGTCGAGGTGCTGTCCCCGGGCGAACGGGCCGGCATCCTGGCCCGCCGCGGTCCGGTTGCGCTGGAGCCGATGTCGCTGGCCGAAATCCTGCGCGCGGCCGTCGATCTGAATCCGGCCGCCCCCGCGCTCATCTACCGCGGCGAGCAGGTGAGCTACGCCGAACTGGATGCGATGTCCTCGCGTCTGGCCCGGCTGCTCATCGAACACGGTGTCGGCGCCGAGGATTTCGTGGCCCTGTCGGTGCCGCGCTCGGTGTACTCGGTAGTGGCGCTGTTCGCGGTCGCCAAGACCGGTGCCGCCTTCCTGCCGGTCGACCCGACCTATCCGGCCGACCGCATCGGTTTCATGCTCTCCGATTCCGGTGCCCCCGTGGGCATCACGATCGCCGAGTACGCCGACCGGCTGCCCGCCGACACCTGCACCT
This sequence comes from Nocardia sp. NPDC020380, assembly GCF_044386975.1. Taxonomy (NCBI): domain Bacteria; kingdom Bacillati; phylum Actinomycetota; class Actinomycetes; order Mycobacteriales; family Nocardiaceae; genus Nocardia; species Nocardia sp. NPDC020380. The sequence continues at coordinate 85,436 of NZ_JBIRVQ010000028.1, forward strand.
GGCTGGTGATCGACGATCCGGCGACCCAGCTGCGGCTGGCCGACGCGGCCGGCGAGCGGATCGCCCCGGCGGAGCTCGTGCGCCCCGTGCACGTCGACAATGCCGCCTGGATGGTCTACACCTCCGGTTCCACCGGCCGCCCCAAGGGTGTGGTGGTCGGCAATGCCGGGATCATCGGCATCGCGGGCGTGCATCACCGGCATTCGCCGACCACGTCGAGTTCCCGTGTGCTGCACCGTACTTCGCCCAGCTTCGACGCCAATATCCTGGAAATCCTGATGGCCTTCCCGGTCGGCGCGGCGCTGGTGGTGTCGCCGGTGGAGATCATCGGCGGTGCGGAGCTGAAGGAGCTCATCGAGTCCGAGGGTGTCACGCACGGCGTGTTCACTCCGGCCGTCATCAATACCCTCGACCCGGAAACCCTGCGCGGCATGCCGTATCTGACGGTCGGCGGCGAGGGCTTCGGCCAGGATCTGGTGGACCGCTGGGGCGCGACCCGCGAGCTGTACAACGGCTACGGACCCACCGAGATCACCATCATCAGCCACATGAGCTACCCGCTGCCGCCGAACGGCCGTGTGGTGCTGGGTGATCTGGTGGACGGCCAGTCCGCGGTGGTGCTCGACACCCGGCTGCGTCCCGTCCCGGACGGGGCGGCGGGCGAGCTGTACCTGCGTGGTCCGGGCTTGGCCCGCGGCTACCACGGGCGTGCCGCGCTGAGCGCCGACCGTTTCGTGGCCGACCCGTACGGCGCACCCGGCGGCCGGCTCTACCGCACCGGTGACCTGGTGCGCTGGGTGCGCAGCCCGATCGCGGGCAGCACCGAGCCGACCCTCGAATACCTGGGCCGCTCCGACGATCAGGTGAAGGTGCGCGGCCTGCGCATCGAACTCGGGGAGATCGACGCGGCGCTGATCGCCCACGAGAGCGTGGAATTCGCGGTCACCGTCGGCCACACCGGCCGCAGCGGTGACGTCTCCCTGGTCTCCTACGTGGTGCCCGCCGCCGGTCGGGTGGTGGACACCGAGCAGCTGCTCGAGTTCGCGGGCCGCTCGCTCATCGCCTACATGGTCCCGGCCGTGATCATGGTGATCGACGCCATCCCGCTCACACCGATGGCCAAGCTGGATCGGAAGGCGTTGCCCGAACCGGTCTTCCGCACCGCGGAGTTCCGCGCGCCGGAGACGGTGGTCGAGCAGGTGGTGGCCGACACCATCGCGCAGTTGCTCGGCGCCGACCGGGTCGGCCTGGACGACAACTTCTTCCTGCTCGGCGGCAATTCGCTGAGCGCGGTGAAGCTTTCGGCCCGCCTGTCGGCGCGGCTGGGCGTCGATGTGGCCATGCGGACCGTCTTCGAGTTCCCGACCGTGGCCGCCCTGGCCGCCACGGTGGACGCCGACGCGGTGCGGCTCTCCGAGGGCCCGGCGCTGGCGCCGCGCACCGGTGAGGGTCCGGTGCCGTTGTCGCTGCCGCAGCAGCGCATGTGGTTCCTGAACCGCTTCGACGGCGATTCCTCGGCCTACAACATGCCGCTGCCGATCCGCCTCACCGGCGCGCTGGACATCCCCGCCCTGGAGGCCGCCATGGCCGATGTGGCGGCGCGGCACGAGGTGCTGCGCACGGTGTACCCGCTCACCGAGTCCGGCCCGGTGCAGGTCATCCTGCCCATGTCCGAGGTGGAACTGCCCTCGCTGCAACCGATTCCGGTCGCCGCCGATGAATTGTTCGGCGTAATCACCGATTTCGTCTCGGCTGGTTTCGACGTCACCACCGGTGTGCCGCTGCGCGGGCAGCTGTACTCGATCGCCGGTACTGCCGATGAGTACGTGCTGGTCGTGGTGGTGCACCACATCGCGGCGGACGGCGCCTCCATGGCCCCGCTGGCCCGGGATGTGATGGCCGCCTATGCCGCCCGGCATGCGGGCCTGGCCCCGCAGTGGCAGCCGCTGCCGGTGCAGTACGCGGATTACGCGCTGTGGCAGCGTGCTCGCCTGGGCGCCGAGGACGATCCGAACTCGCTGCTGGCGCGGCAGCTCGACTTCTGGCGCGGTGCGCTGGCGGGCCTGCCCGATCAGCTGGACCTGCCGTCGGATCGGCCGCGCCCGGCGGTGCTGTCCACCGAGGGCGGCTCGGTCGAGTTCGATCTGGATGCCGATCTGCACAAGCGGCTCGTGGATCTGGGTCATTCCCAGGGCGCGACGCTGTTCATGGTGTTGCACGCGGCGTGGGCGCTGCTGCTGGCCCGCTTGTCGGGCACCGCGGATATCGCGGTCGGCACCCCGATCGCGGGCCGCGGTGAGCACGAACTGGACGACCTGGTCGGCATGTTCGTCAACACCCTGGTGCTGCGTGCCGCGGTGGATCCGGCCGCCGACTTCCGCACCCTGCTGGCCGAGGTGCGCGAATCCGACCTCGCCGCCTTCTCGCACGCCGATGTGCCGTTCGAACGCCTGGTGGAATCGCTCGACGTGGTCCGCTCCACCGCCCGCCACGCCCTGTTCCAGATCGGCTTCTCCTTCAACAATGTGGAGACGCCGGAACTGGAACTGGACGGATTGCGGGTCGGCGCGGCCGATTTCGAGACCACCATCTCGCAGTTCGATCTGCACCTGGTGATAGCCGACCGCTACGCCGCCGACGGCGCCCCGGCCGGGCTGACCGCCTCGCTCACCTACTCCACCGCCCTGTTCGACAAGGACACCGCGACCGGATTCGCCGAACGCCTGCGCCGCGTCCTCAATGCGGTGGTGTTGGCGCCGGAGTCGCAGGTCGGTGATCTGGAAATCCTCGCCGCCCCCGAGCGCACCCGAATCCTGCGCGCCTGGAACGACACCGCACACGAGGTGGAGACCACAGCCACCCTGGCGACGCTGCTGGACCGAACCGCGGCCCTGCACCCGGACCGCATCGCCCTGGTCGCCGACGCCCCGGCCACAGTCGGGACACGCGCGGCTTCGAGTGCGGCGCAGACCGGTACGCCCGCGACCTCGGGTGTGGCGCAGACCGGTACATCCGAGGCCGCAGGTGCGGTGCAATCCGGGACATCCGCGGCTTCGAGTGCGTCGCAATCCGGTACGCCGGTGGCTTCGAAGCCAGCGCACCGAGGTCTACCGGCCGGTCGGGTCGAACTGACCTACGGCGAACTCGTTGCGCGCGTCAATCGCCTTGCCCGGCACCTGATTTCGCTCGGCGTCGGCCCGGAGGACCGGGTTGCGCTGGCATTGCGGCGCTCGGTCGACCTGGTGGTGGCCATGTACGCGGTGTCCGTCGCGGGCGGCGTCTATGTGCCGGTGGATCCGGATCAGCCGGCCGACCGCATCGAGTACATCCTGGCGACATCCGATCCGGTGACCGTGCTGACCTCGGGCGCCGACTTGGAGGTCGACACCGCGCAGCTGCCGATCGATCGGCTGGATCTGAGCGGCTACTCCGACGCGCCGATCACGGCCGCCGAACGCCGCGGCACGCTGCGCCCGGACCACACCGCCTACGTGATCTTCACGTCCGGCTCCACCGGCAAGCCCAAGGGCGTGGCGGTCCCGCATGCGGCGATCGTCAACCAGTTGCTGTGGAAGACAGCCGAATTCGGGCTCGGCGCGGAGGACGCGGTGCTGTTGAAGACGGCCGCCACCTTCGACCTGTCGGTCTGGGAGTTCTGGTCGGCCGCGGTCTCGGGTGGACGGCTGGTCATCGCGGCCCCGGACGGTCACCGCGACCCGGCCTATCTGATCGACCTCATGGCCCGCGAAGGCGTCACCACCCTGCACGCCGTCCCGTCCATGCTGCACGCGCTGCTCACCACGGCCACCTCGGGTGCCGCCCGGACGGCATTGCCGCTGCGCCGCGTACTGGCCATCGGTGAGGCGTTGCCGGCGGCGGTGGCGCAACGGTTCCGCCGCACCTACCCGGAGATCGAGCTCTGCAACCTGTACGGCCCCACCGAGGCCGCGGTCTCCATCACCAATCACCGGGTCACCGACGCGGATCGGTTGTCGGTGCCGGTGGGCGCTCCGGAGTGGAACTCGCAGGTCTACGTGCTGGATTCGCGGCTGCGCCCGGTCCCGGCCGGCGTCGAGGGCGAGCTCTACCTGTCCGGCGCCCAGTTGGCCCGCGGCTACTTCGCGCGCCCCGATCTGACCGCGGATCGCTTCGTGGCCAGTCCCTTCACGCCGGGCGAGCGCATGTACCGCACCGGCGACCTGGTGGCTTGGACTTCCGGCGGAGAGCTGGAGTATCTGGGCCGCACCGACTTCCAGGTCAAGGTGCGCGGTTTCCGCATCGAACTGGGCGAGATCGAGACGGCGCTGCTGGCGTCGCCCGAGATCGCGCAGGCGGCCGTGCTCGTTCACGAAGGACCGAACAAGGAGAGTGGAATGCTGGTGGCCTACCTGGTACCGGCCTCGGACACCGCGCTCGATACCGAGCGGGTGGCAGCCGCGTTGCGCGCCGCACTGCCGTCCTACATGGTGCCCTCGGCCTTGATGGTCCTGGACGATCTGCCCCTCAATGCCAACGGCAAGCTCGACCGCAAGGCGCTGCCGGAACCGGTGTTCGCGGCGCGCGAATACCGGGCCCCCGTCAGCGATCTGGAGATCGCGGCCTGCGCCGCCTTCGCCGGGGTGCTCGGGGTGGAGCGGGTCGGCCTGGACGACAGCTTCTTCGAGCTCGGCGGCAATTCGCTGCTGGCCGTGCAGCTGGCCGCGGAGCTGGGTGGCAAGCTCGGGATGCAGATTCCGGTGCTGCTGCTGTTCACCGATCCCACGCCCGGCGGCTTGGCGGCGCGACTGCGCAATGCGGAGTTCGATGTGGAGCGCGCCTTCGACGTGCTGCTGCCGCTGCGTACCGGCGGCACGGGCGCCCCGCTGTTCTGCATCCATCCGGTCGGCGGTGTGGCCTGGTCCTTCGCGGGCCTGACCGCGCACCTGGACGAGTCCCGGCCCATCTACGGCCTGCAGTCGCCGACGCTGGGCAGCGCTGTGCCGCTGCCGGATTCGATCGAGGACTGGGCGGATCGCTATGTCGCGGAGATCCGCCGCGTCCAGCCGGAGGGCCCGTACCATCTGCTCGGCTGGTCGCTGGGCGGTGTGATCGCGCACGCGGTCGCGGTGCGGCTGCAGGATCAGGGTCAACGGGTGGCCTCGCTGGCCATGCTGGACAGTTCCCTGGACAGCGACGGCCCGTTGATCGACGAGGCGTCCTCGGTGCAGATCCTGGTCAGCGAAATGCTGGGCGGCCTGCTCGGCGATGCCTCCGAACTGGACGGCCTGGACCCGCAGACATTGGCGGCCAAGCTGGCGGAACTGCCCGAGCCCTTCGCCTCGGTGGGCGCGGAACGCCTGGCCCGCATCGTGGACAGCGGTGTCGCGTCGCTGTCCCTCATCGACCGTTACCGGCCGCGCCCGTTCCACGGCGACCTGCTGTATTTCACCGCGGCCCTGGATGATCCGACCGGCACGCTGGGCGTGTCCGGCTGGGCGAACGCCATCGACGGCGCCTTGCACAACCACGCCGTGTTCGCCACCCATTGGCAGATGGCAACTCCGGAGTCCCTGGCCCAGATCGCGCGGGTACTCGACGCCCCCGTCTCCGGAGCGGCCACCGCCACCCCGAAAGACCATGCCTAGAAAGGTGATTCGCCATGAGCAGCAACCCCTTCGACGACGAAGACGCCCAGTTCTACATCCTCGTCAACGAGGAGGCCCAGCACTCCTTATGGCCGGTGTTCGCCGCGGTCCCCGGCGGCTGGACCGTCGCCCACGGCCCCGCCGGCCGCCAGGAATGCCTCGAATACGTGGAAGCCCACTGGACCGACATGCGGCCCAAGTCGCTCATCGAAGCGATGGCCGTCGATCCCGAATAGCACTGCGGAACAAAGGTTCCGCACAGTGAAGAAAGAAGAACAGATAGATGCCAACCGGCGGCACCGGCACCGTGGACTACGGCGCCATCCTCACCCAGGTCCTGTCCTTCCTGGCCACAGGTTCCACCACCAGCTACACCCCCAAATAGCCATCCACCCCCAGTAAGGAGTCCCCATGCCCACCACCGGTTCCGGCGCCGCCGACGTCCTGGCGGCCCTGGCCCACCTGATCACCACAGGTTCCGCCACCTCCATCGTCCCCGGCTAGCCCCCTCATGACGACCGGAAGCGCAGTCAACAACCTCCTGGAGCTGTTGGCCAAATCCATCCAAACAGGTTCATCCGTCACCCTCCCGCCCCTATAACGCGGGAAGGTACAGGGCCACCAGGGCATTCCACCCCGGCAGCCCCCTTTTCCACCTGAATACACGCCGCGGCGTCCCGTCCACCTCCCCTCTGCCGGACCGGCACGCCGCGGCGTCAGTGTTTCATTACCTCGCCGAGTCGCGGCAACACGCGACGTTTCCAGCTGCGCTCCGTGGCGTTGCGCACCATCTGCTGCCGACGGTCCTCGATATCGAAACCGCTTTGTGTGAACAGAAGTCGGGTGCCACGCCCCTGCGGGTGCAACGTCCAGTCGACAATCCATCGGGCGGGATGGACGGCTTGCAGGTATCTCCAGCTGTAGGTCAACTGTTTGCAGGGCTGGGCTGTGAGGACTTCGCAGGCGATTTCATCCAGCGGTGCGGACGGCATGGTGAATCGGAAGCGGGTTCCTGGGGCCTTGACCCCGGAAGTTGGACACGGGGTTTGTGATTACGCGGCTTGAGCCATGTTATCGGGTGCGTGAACGGATTCGTAGTCGGCGGGGCTG
>NZ_JBIRVQ010000029.1:0-77415 GCF_044386975.1 Nocardia sp. NPDC020380
GTCATCGGTCACGATCGACACGGCCCCGCGACCGGATGCAACCCGGTCCCATGCTCTTGGCAAAACGGTGGTCCCATCACCCTGGCAGGCGACAGACATGCGTTTTGCCGGCCCCTGCCATGCCAGTCAACACACACGCTGAGGGACCGTGCGGTCTCGCCAGAACCTCGCTCACCTGATCCAGAGCATCTCGACGTATGAAGGACACCGGCACCGCAGGTACTTCGCCTACGAGAATCGGCCTTTCAGGAGGCGCTATGGTGTTCGCGAACGCGATATTGATGTCACGACCAGCACGGACATCCGCGAAACCTACGGACGCCAGATAGATTTCGTCACCTGCGAGACGCTTGTGAGCGACTGGAGCGACGGGACCCTCAAGCGCGGCCGGTCCGAATCGGCCCGCCGCGCTCAGAGGGGGTTTGGCGGCTCCCCGAACCCGGCGTCGACATGCTGAATATCGATGTCACCATTGAACCGGCTCCGTTTGACCTTGACTCCAGGCCCACCTGACCGCACATTCTTGATACGCAACGCCGCGGCCTCGACGGACTCCAGATCGATGCCTACGACTCCGGCTTCACCCAGCGTTGCACCGCGGACGACCCGGATCACCTCCACTGCCGCCTCAAGCAATTCTGAATCGTCCCCGGCACCTTGATCGGCGAGATCCTCCGCCAGGGACTCTCGTTTCGCGAGCGATTCAGGCTTACCTTCCACCTGCTTGATATCCACATCGTGGTACCGCCGAGCGATCAGAGACTTCAGCCCGGTGTAGGCGTCTACCACCGATTGTTTGGCGCTGTCGGTCAGACCGGCCGCGGCGCCGACGGCCACGGCAGTAGCGATAATGGTCACTGGATCCATGTCGGTCGCCCTCCCTCACACTCCACATGCAGCGGCCAGCATCACCCCAACTGCTAGCCGCATATCCTTCAAGCAATCTAATGCAATGGGTGACTTCGCAGTTGGAGATCGCGGTTCGTGATCACCCGCACCGTTTGCACACCACGAGCCTTCGGCCGATCCCCGGTCGGCCTAGACGTTAGATCCAACCAACGCTCCGCTCAGTGCTCGAAGGCCCGCGAACGTCTGCCGCAGCCGGTGATGACTTCGGCCCACACCCATGCCTCGGTCAAGGATGTAGTTCGGAGACCGTGGCCCACCAGCTTCAACGAAGGGCGGCGTTGGAAGGCGCCACGGTAGTGCTGAGCCTGTAGGCCCTGACCAGATGGGCTACCAACGCTTACAAGGGTCGGTTTGATCGGCGTATCGACATCGAGATGGCAACCACTTGAGATCATCTAGCACCGGTCGAATTGCCGAATTTTCAGTGCCTTGACCGGCCCTGATCCGAGGGCTAGCGTCTAGCGCATGAACACTCACAGCCTGGCTGTGAGTAGGGAAAGTGTGTCAAAGTCCCTGATGGCGCACCACAATATGGCCCTTGACCAGGCATCCTGGTCAAGGGCCATATTCGTTCTACCTGTCCCGCCAGGTGATTTTCAAAGAAACCCCAAGAATTCAGCACCACCAGGTCGGCAACCCCGCCAAACCCCCACTCCATCACCGCAAATGAGTCCGGCGCCCGCTCGACACCCTCGGCGCACAGAGGTCAGTGCGAGGAGGTAGCACCTGCCATGACCCGGTTCGCCCACAGGCTCCAGGTTCCCGCACCGTCGCGCCCCGCCGAACAGACTTCCGCACCGGCCCTCCATCGGCTATATTCTGCCGGTTTTCTCCTGTGCAACACCGAGCGTGACTGACACTTGCAAAATCAGCAGTATTTTGCCGATTTTGGTATTAATTCAGGTAGCCTGATTGAATCTGCACGGTATCGGCAGAATACTGCCGTTCTATGGAGGTGGTTCGATGACGGTGGTATCGAGCATCGGGGATGCCATTCACGCGGCACGCCGCCGTCATCGGCTGACGCAGGAGCAGTTGGCGGAGTTGGCGGGCACCTCCACTCGCACGGTACGCGAGATCGAGCACGGCAGCGGCTCGACCAGTATCGCCACTGTCGCCGCCGTGGCCGACGTGGTCGGACTCACCCTGAGTGTCGTAGGTTGAAGGATCTCGAGGAGCTTCGGCGGGTTGCCCGAGCGGATGTATACAAGGCCGGTCGGCGCGCCGCTGTTCTGGAGCGGACAGCGGAGGGCGGGACCGAATTTCGCTACCAGAAGGATTATCTCGCCAACCATGGTACGCCGGTGGCCACGACGCTCCCGCTCGACCCGGATCCGGTGCGTGGCATCGCCGGTGCGGTGCCGCCCTTCTTCGAAGGCCTTCTGCCCGAGGGGCATCGGCTCACAGTGTTGCAGCGTGCGGTCAAAACCAGTATCAACGATGAATTGAGCCTGCTGCTGGCGGTGGGGAGTGATGCGCCCGGGGATGTGCAGATCGTCCCTGCTGATCAGCTGCTCACCGACATTCCGTCATTGGCTGAGGGAGACACGCCCGCGGAACTCGAATTCGCGCGATTCGTCGACGAAATCGATACTCATGCGCTGCCGGGAGTGCAGCGTAAAGCCAGTGCGTCGATGATCAGCGTGCCGTTCTCGGCTCGGTATGGGCGGTTCATTCTCAAGCTCTCGCAACCGGAGTATCCCCGTCTGGTTGAGAACGAAGCGGTGCATCTGAAAGCGGCGAGGTTGATGAAAATCCCTGTAGCCGAGGCGAATCTGGTAACTGACCGCATTGGCGACACCGGCCTGCTGGTGCGGCGGTTCGATCGGGTGCCCGAGGGCCGGTCGTGGCGACGCTTGGCGTTCGAGGATGCGACACAGGTGCTGGGCCTACCTCCGGCGTCGAAGTACCAGACCGATGCGGCCACTGTGGTCGACGCACTCGCGCAGATTGCCGAGGCTCCCGCAGTGGCCCGTCGAAACCTCTACTTGCAGTTTCTCTTTGCCTGGCTCACCGGAAACGGTGACCTACACGCGAAGAACGTCGGTGTAGTAGAGGGGCCCACTGGGAAATGGGGTATCGCACCGATATTCGACATACCGTGCACTCTGGTCTACGGAGATGACTCGATGGCGCTGCCGATCTCCGGCCGGACCCGCAAGTTACGCTCCCGCGACTGGGCTGCGTTCGCCGCAGAGGTCGGACTCACCGAGCGAGCCGCAGTTTCGGCGCGCACTGTCGCACTCCGAGCGGCCTCAGCGGTCGATTATGCCGCCCTGCCGTTCTCAGGATCGCCCATGCACAAAATGGAGCGCGAACTGCGTTGGCGACGCGCCGAACTCGGCTACTGAGCGCTGAATCGAGCGATTACCGAATGTCGCCACGTCAAGACCACGCCCCGTCGATCGCGGCGGCCGACGGTGCCTGGTCGCTGACCCTAGTGACCTGAAGTGCGCGCTCCTGCCGATTTCAGTGCATAGCGCCCCGGTGTGTGGCGGTCTGATCGATGGTCGGACGTACGAGGTCGACTCGTGCCATCCTTACACGGTTGATCGAGTTAGATGTCCTGTGCGACAACGTATGTGACCGCTCTGCCGGAGGAGTGCACCATGACAGAGAACGCGGATGCATCCAATGATCACGACCCGGCGAGCGAAACGCTGCCCCAGGCCGAACCCTCTGCCGCGACCGTTGCTCGCGATCAATTGTTGTCGGCTATCGGAAGATCGGCTGTGCTCCTCGCCGAGGATCAGCCGGGCAACGCACCTGCGGCATTGGTTGAGCTCGCCCGCGCCTATGCCCTGGTAACCGCTGGCTCCGCGAGAGCCCTGAAGAAGCCTGACGAGAAGACCGCAATGATTTTCGCGATTATCCCGCCGAGTGTATTGGAACTAGGCCACGCCACCAGCTTCGACGCGTTTCTCACCTAGACAGACGGACAAGGGCCTGCCGTGTCGTAAGGGCCGATGCGCGTTGTGAACCAACGCAGGTTCCTGGTACATGCCAGCAAGGCCGCACCGGAGCCGCCTTCGGCGTGGACACCGCAAGCGTGATTGCCGAGCTGTACCGCCAGAACCTTCCTGGCGGTCCGAGGTATGGCCCGGCCGCACGGGCAGGCATCCTGTATTGCCGCGGACCGCGCGGACCGACCCGGCCAGCGCGAGGTATCGGAAGACCAACCGGCCGTGCTGATCCGACGCCGGCGGAGCGTCCGCTCCTGCCGATGACCGAGTAGCACCTGAGCGTGAAAAGCCGCACCAAATCTCACGCTGAGGTACCACTCGAACGCGCTTTCCGCCAAGTATGAGCGTCGAGAAGTGCTCTGCCGTGGCTGATTCCGGCTAATCCCCTCAGCAATGTGCTGTTGATCTTGCCCGGGCCTCGACATGACCGGTGCACATCCTGCATTGCCACGTTGAGGGCTGCTCGAATCTGCCGGGGTGACTTGGGAGGGCGGCGGGCTGAGCCGATCTGGTCCGACCGAACGGTTCCGAGAGCCTGGGTTACGACTCCGCCTCGGAGAAGGGCGTTCACTCGTCAGCGAGCTCGGCGGCGGACCCCCATCCGTCTCGCACCATCGAAACCCTTGACCTTGTACCCATGCACAGGGTCGAGAATGGCGGACATGCGAACCGGAGAGCTGGCCGCCCGAGCCGGGGTGAACGCGCAAACCCTGCGGTACTACGAGCGCCGTGGACTGCCGGCTCGCCCACCCCGCTCACCGGCGGGATACCGCAGTTACCCGGTCGAAGCGGTCGAGGTGGTCCGGTTCGTCAAGCGGGCCCAAGAGCTGGGGTTCACCCTCGAGGAAATCGAAGAGCTGCTGGAATTGGCCGCCGGTGGGCCGGAGGACTGCGGCAAAGCCGAGCACCATCGTCGTCTTCATCGGCGCGCTTGCGGCTGACGGAACAGCGGCCGAGACTTGCTGCGGCTATCTCAATTTCTTCGCCGGTCGCGATTCCGCACAGATATGGGCGAACCAGAATCGCGAAATCAGCGGAACCATAGTCGATCTCGCCGATGCCCATCGGCTCGGCGTGGAGATCTTCGGGCGTCTGCTCCGGTCCTGACCGCCAGATCCCCGGAGGCCGTTCGGCATCCGCCGCGGACGCCGACAAAGGCGGCCATCCGGACACGGCCATGCTTGCGCCGTCCAGCCGTAATCCACTACACACCAGACTGTTTCGGACAGTTGATAACGACCGCTTACCGGCCGGCTGACGCGGACCGCCGTTTCCTGCCGCTCGACGACCTTGATCCGTTCACGCCCTGCGACTCGCCGAGGGCACGCTCGCGGGCGTCGAGCCGGTGCCGGTCGGACCAGCCGGTGACATACACCGGGCAGAAATCGTTGCGCGCCTTCGACATACGGGTCGCCGAGCACGTGGCCCGCCAGATTTCAGTACGACGCCGTTTCTTCGTCGACGGGCAGCAGCGGGACCGGACGGGGAAAGTAGCCGACGGCGCGATAGATCGCCCAGCACCTCGACCGGCAACGGCTCGCCACCGCCCCCTCGGCCGAGCACGCGCGCCATGTCCAGGGCGATCCACGAACACGCGGTCATCGATATCGGCGCTTCAGCGAACAACCGTTGAACCTGGTGAGTCCGCGCCACAACCGCGGTCCGGGCGATAGGATTCCTGCGGATGGCTTCGCACTAGTACACGGAGGTCATCGCTGATCGGGTGCAGTGGATACCGGGTTTGTCGATGACTTCGGAGGAATCGTGGTCGGTGTGCTGGCGGCGTCAACGATGTGGGGACTCTCATCGGTCCTCATGAAAATGGTTCTGCCCGGCGTGCCGCCCTTCGGCATCGCCTTCATGCGTGTGGTGCTGTCGAGTGTGGTGCTGAGTACGGCGGCGTTGCTCAGGTCCAGGAATCGACGCCACGGTGATGCCCCGATTCGCAAGAGCAAGGACGGTCTCCACCTCGCGGTGCTGACGATCACGACTGTCGCTGTACCGTTCTGCCTGACCGCATGGGCACAGCAAGATATCGATGCCTCGCTCTCGGCTGTGCTGCACGCGACCATCCCGCTGTGGACAGCGGGCTTTGCCACGGTTCTGCTCGGTTTCCGGCCGCCTCTTCGGCAGCTGCTGGCCGTAGCCGCTGGACTGGTCGGAGTCGCCGTGCTCGCGGGAATCGGTTCCGCGGATCTGACGGCAACGTCATGGCATGGGTGCGTGGCAGTGCTGACCGCCTCGGCCTGCTACGGATTCGGATGGACCTATCTGCGCCGCAACTTGTCGCACCTGAAACCGCTCTACATCGCTGCCCTGATTCAGGCCGGCGCACTGCTCGTGCTGTTGCCGCTGGCGGCCGCAACGACCGACATCACCCGCTTGGCGCTGACACCGGAGCGCATCGGTTGCCTGCTGGCGCTCGGGGTGATCAGCACTGCCGGAGCCGAGCTGATGAACTATCGCAACATCGCGCGGCTCGGACCCACCACGGCCGCATTGACCGCCTACCTCGTGCCGATCGTCGGTGTCGCCGCCGGCGTCTCGATATTGGGTGAACAGCTCAGCGCCCGCCTGGTGATCGGCACGGCGATCATCCTCGGTTCCGTAGGTCTTGCCGTGCGGCGCAAGAACGGCCGCTCCCACACCCCGAACTCCCGACCAGCACAGGCCGATCCAGTGCTCGCGACCGGAACGGACACCTCGCTCTCGGACAGGCACCCGGGCACGGCACCGGAACGCACTGCTGACGAAACGGTGGCGACTGCCGGTCGGCCATGACCACGATGTCGTGTCGGCAATCGATGCGAACGCCGCGCCTCCACCGAAGACTCGGTGCAGGCGCGGTGTTCGTCGATGACGCAGGTCAGGAGATGGCGTTGATGGCGGTGGTGAGCTTGGTCTTGAACGCGTCCGGGATCGGGATGTAACCGACGCCGTCGAGGCCGTTCTGGCCGTTGCCGATCGCGGAGGTCATGAACGCCTTGACCGCCTTGGCGGTGTCGGCGTCGCTGTATTTCGAGCACACCAGCTCATAGGTGGCCAGCATGATCGGGTACGCGCCCACCGCGGTCGGCTTGTAGAACGAGCTGGTGTCCAGCACCAGGTCATTGCCCTGACCCTTGACCTGCACTCCGGCGACGGCCTTCTGCGCCGAATCGACGGTCAGTTCGACCGGAGTCGGACCGGCCGAGGTGATGATCTTGGCCATGTTCAGGTTCTGCGCCTTGGCGAAGGACCACTCGTTGTAGGTGATCGCGCCCTTGGTGCTCTTGATCGCCGCCGAGGTGCCCTCATTGCCCTTGGCGCCCTCGCCGACACCGCCGGCGAACGACTTGCCCGCGCCCTTGCCCCATGCGCCGTTGGAGGCGGCGTCGAGGTAGAGCTGGAAGTTGTCGGAGGTGCCCGACTCGTCACTGCGGTAGATCACGGTGATCGGGTCCGCGGGCAGGTTCGTGCCCGGGTTGAGGGCCTTGATCGCCGGGTCGTCCCACGTCTTGATGCCGCCGTTGAAGATCTTGGCCGCGGTCGGGCCGTCGAGCACCAGGTTCTTGACGTCACCGAGGTTATAGGTGATCGCGATCGGACCGAACACGGTCGGCAGATCCCATGCCGGCGAGCCACAATGCTTGGCGGCCTTGTCCGGCTCACCCTTCTTCGGGTCCAGGGGCGAGTCCGAGCCACCGAAATCGGTTTGGCCACCGGTGAATTCGTTCACGCCCGCGCCGGAACCGCTCGAGGTGTAGTCCAGCGTGTAACCGTCGCAGTTCTGCTCGTAGGCGGCTATGAAGCGATCCATCGCGTTCTTCTGCGCCGACGAGCCGCTCGCCTTCAACGCCTTCTTACCGCCGCACGCCACGTCCATCTTCGCGGTGCTGCCACCCGCGGTGGTGGTGTTGTTGTCGCTGCCACACGCACTCAGGGTGAGGGCGCCCGCGGCGGCGATCACGCCGAGCAGGGCACTGCCACGCTTGAAATACACTCGATCCTCCGAGAATCGTTTCACCGCACCGATACTCACGCCGATCGAGCGGGCCTGTGGTGATCGTTCGAGGAGAACTTGCTCACCAGGCGACCGTCCGGCCGCCCACGAGGAACCTAGGGATGAGAGTTGTCCGAGCGCCCTGTCACGAATGAACGGCTAGTGAACACCGAGTCCGGCGGCAGTTTGCCGAGCTCGCAGGAGATTCACAGGTCACTTCCAGTGTGTCGCCAGGGATCGTCGTGATCATGCTCGGGTGAGCAGCGAAACACGATGCCCCATTCGGCAAGTCGCCCGCGGCGCGGCTGCTCTTCTCGGCATCGAGCCGAACCTCTGGTGAGTATCTTCATGCGGCCCGGTCGCTGGGTTTCGGCGATCCCGCTGCGGATCGTGTTGGCGTTCGCAATGGTCGCGCTTTCCGGACTGGTTCTGCTCGCCAGCGGATTCGCCGTCACGCAGGCACTGTCGAACTCGCTGGACCGGCGGACCGACGAACAGCTCTACGAATCAGCCGATACGTGGGCCAAGCCGCGGCCGGTGAAGAATGCCGGCGGCGCGGCCTCCACGCTCGCCGATAGGCCGACTCCGACACCCTCACCGGGCGAGCAGCCCTACCTCTTCTTCGAGTTGCGCAAATCCGCTGAGGGACAGGTCTTCCTGAATCGCACAGTGCCCAATCTGTCGCCGCCCGAACCGTCGGCTCTGCCCGCCCTCGGCACGGCAACGATATCCTCGGTCGACGGCGCAACTCCATGGCGGGTCCTTACCGTTGTGAACCGGTTCGGATCCTCGACGATCGGTCTGCCGCTCACCGCGAACAGGAGAACCGTCTCTCGGCTGGTGGCCTTCGAAATCATTACCGGAGCTTCGGCTCTGGTACTGCTCGCGGTCGGCGGCTATGCCGTGGTCCGGCGGAGCCTACGCCCGCTGCGCCGGGTCGAGGAGACCGCCGCGGCCATCGCCGCCGGCGATCTGAACCAGCGGTTACCGGTCCACGATGTCGATACCGAGGTGGACAACCTCGCCCGGTCGTTCAATGTCATGCTGGGCCGAATCCAGCACGGTGTCAGTGCCATCGAGGCGTCGGAAGAGAACGCCCGCCGCTCGGAGACGAAGATGCGGCAGTTCGTCGCCGACGCCGGCCACGAACTGCGCACCCCGTTGACGACGATCCGCGGGTTCGCCGAGCTCTACCGTCAAGGCGCGAGCCCGGATCCGGCGCCGGCCATGACCCGAATCGAGGCCGAAGCCGGCCGGATGGCGTTGCTGGTCGAGGACCTGCTGACGTTGGCCCGGCTGGACGCCCGGCGGGCCATTGCCCGGCAACCGGTCGATCTGCTGTCGATCACCAGCGAGGTCATCCACGACACCCGGGCGCTCTCGGCGAAAGACGGCGAACCGACGCACCGGGTGCGCCTGGTGGTGTGCGACGGGGTCGGCACGCTCGAAACGATCGGCGACGGTACCCGCCTGCGGCAGGTCCTGCAGCACCTGATCGTCAATGCCGTCACCCACACCCCGCCCGGCACGCCTGTCACCGTCCGGCTGACTCCCACCGCCACCGCGATTCACATCGAGGTGATCGATTCCGGACCGGGTCTGCCGCCCGAGGCCGCGGCACGGGTGTTCGAACGGTTCTACCGCACCGACGCCTCACGTACCCGTGCCAGCGGCGGAACCGGGCTGGGCCTGTCGATCGTGCAGGCATCGGTCGTCGCGCACAACGGATTCGTGAGCGTGACCAGCGAACCCGGGCAAGGGGCGACATTCACCGTCGTCCTGCCACGCGGCGGCGGATCAGCATCGACTCAGACCTGACCGCGAGCGTCGGGCACAGGTCGGCCGATCGTTTCTCAGCGTCGCCACAGCGAGTGATCATTACGGTCCTGTCCCGTGACTGAGATGACCGAAGCCGGAGTCGGCACGCCCCGGCGACTGCTGAGCAAGGTGCCCGAGGTCACGGTGTGGTTCTGGATCATCAAGATCCTGTGCACCACCGTGGGCGAAACCTTCGCTGATTGGATCAACAATTCACTGGGCTTCGGCCTGATCGTCACGGCAATGCTGTTCACGGTGGTGCTGATCGCGGTGATGGTGTGGCAGCTACGCCTCGACCGCTACGTACCGTTCGTGTATTGGCTCACCGTGGTCGTCGTCAGCGTAACCGGCACCCTGTACACCGATATCCTCACCGACAAGATCTCCACACCACTCGTATTGAGCACCGGCGTCTTCGCCGTGATTCTCGCGATCGTGTTCGGGATCTGGTACTCCCGCGAGGGCACGCTGTCGATCCACTCCATCGTCACGCTGCGGCGCGAATTGTTCTACTGGCTGGCCATTCTCGTCACCTTCGCCCTCGGCACCGCCGCCGGTGACTGGACCTTGGCTCTCACCGGCTGGAGTCCCGGAACCTCGGTGCTGCTGCCGGCGGGCCTGATCCTGGCCGTCGTCGTGGGTTGGCGGTTGGGCGCGAACGCCGTGCTGGCGTTCTGGCTGGCCTATATCCTGACTCGCCCGCTGGGCGCGAACCTCGGCGACTGGTTCTCCTCCCCCGCCTCCGATCACGGCCTCGGTGCGGGCACCGCCCGCACCAGCGTCCTCTTCCTGGCCGCGATCCTCGCAGTGGTCGTGTACCTGACTCTTTCGCGCAGCGATATCGTCGACAAGGATCCGCAGCACCGGCCCTCCCCGGTGGCCGCAAACCCTGGCCGCGAGCGAATCATGCTCGGCTACTACGCGGTCGTCGCGATGCTGGCCGGGGCGCTGCTGGCGTGGGCGTCCGCGCAGCCCCATGCCTCTGCGAGCGACGAACCCGCCGCCGCGCCGCCGGCCGCGACATTGGCCCCCGGCGAAGTGGCTGCGCACTTCCCGACTGCGGAAATCACCAAGTTCCGCTCCATCACCTCGGACACTTTGACAAAGGTGCAAGCCGGACGGCAGGCAGCGGCCACCGCGCGGATCAAGGATCTGGAAACGGCATGGGATCAGGACCAGGACACCCTGCAGCCGATGGACAAGCCGGGGTGGGACGTGCTCGACGGCAAGATCGACAAGGCGCTGAAGGCAGTCCGCGCCGCGACACCGGATCCGGCGACCGAAACGCAGGCGCTCACGAATCTCCTTGCCGCACTTGGCTGATCCGGTCGGCCTCGACCGATCGAAACTACCCGACACCTGACAGGAAAGCGCATGGCCATCACCTATCTGGAATCGATCGTCGTCGGGGCACTGCAAGGGGTGAGCGAGCTCTTCCCGGTCTCCAGCCTCGGCCACAGCATCCTGCTGCCTGCCTGGATCGGCGGACAGTGGGCTACCGACCTCGACATGTCCGCCAAGGATTCGCCGTACCTGGCTGTCCTGGTGGCCATGCACGTCGCAACAGCCCTCGCGCTGGTGGTGTTCTTCTGGCGCGACTGGGTGCGCATCATCGGCGGACTCTGGCATGTGGTGCGCACCCGTGAGATTCGCACACCCGAGGCACGACTGGGTGTCTTGCTCATACTGGCCACAATTCCCGTCGGCCTGGCCGGGCTGGCCCTCGAGAAGGCCGTCCGGAACCACCTCGGCACGCCGATCCCGACCTCGATCTTCCTGGCGCTCAACGGTGTAGTGCTGTTGGCGACCGAACTGCTGCGCAACCGCGCGAAGAAACGCGATCCGGTGCTCAGCTCAACCGAACGCACAGCCGACCCGTCGATGCCGGACACAGCGACGATGCCCGCGATCGAGCCTGCGTACGCTTCGGATCTCAGGCTGTCGACGATCAGCGTCAAGGATGCGCTGCTCGTTGGATCCTCCCAGATCGCAGCGCTTTTCCCCGGGGTCAGCCGCTCCGGCAGCACCATGGTGGCCGGCCTGTTCAAAGGCATGCGTCACGAAGACGCCGCTCGCTTCGCCTTCCTGCTCGCGACCCCGGTCATCCTGGCCGCAGGCGTGCTCGAGACGCCGGAACTGTTGAAGCCACAGAACCATGCCACGCTCGGCCCCGCCCTGGCGGGCAGCGTCGCCGCCGGCGTCTTCGCCTATGTTTCAGTCAGGTTCCTCGTCGAGTACTTCGAGACCAAGACCCTGACACCCTTCGCCATCTACTGCATCGTCGCGGGCATCGGCAGCCTCGCCCTCTTCACCTTGCGCGGTTGATACCCGGGGTTGTCCACAGCCGACCACGACGCATTACTCCGCTCGCACCAGCCGGGTCCGACCACTCCGGAAACCGTCTCGCCCCACCACATCTGTCAGTCTGTGCCCGCGACAGCGCGCCGCCTTCGGAGCCGGACGACAACGATGACGACGACGATCGCCACTGCCGCCACTGCGGCGATGAGGTAGCTCGGACCGCGGAGAGTGTCTTCCAGGTGATTCCAGTTCGCGCCGACGCCGTAGCCCGCGACGGCCAGCCCCGCGGTCCACGGCAGGCACCCCGCCATGGTGTAGAGACCGAATCGACCGGCCGGCATGCCGGCGATACCGGCCGGCAGTGAGATGAAGGTACGGATGCCCGGCAGCAGCCGAGCCCAGAACACCGACGCCGCGCCACGCCGGACGAACCAATCCTGGGCACGATCGATGTCCTCGCCACGCAGGAAAATGTAACGGCCCCAACGGTGCAGCGCGGGACGGCCACCATAGCGGCCGGCCAGCCACGCCAGATAGCTGCCGAGCACATTACCGGCGGTTCCGGCCGCTATGACGGCGATCAGATTCGGGTGCGGCCCGCTCACCGCACCGGCCGCCAGCGCACCGCCCAGCAGCATCGTCACTTCCGACGGGATGGGTATGCACGCCGATTCGGCGGCCATGAGCAGCAGGATGGCGATCAAACCATAGGTGACGATCAGATGTTGCACCGCACGGCCTCCTCCGGCACCGCGAACCCGGTGCCGTATTCAACGCGGCCGGAAGCGATTTCGCAGACCATGACGCATAGTCGGCCGCTGGATACGCAGGAACTTGTCATCCCGCCACCCTGACAGAGCAGTGCTGAGAACACGCTGAGACCGAGTACGCGATCTGCTCCGTTGTGACCGAGGATGATCGGCATGCGCAACCTCGAGATCGTCTGGAGCCCATCCCTGTGGGGTTTGCGGGTCCGCTCGGCGCTCACCGCGGGGGCTGTGGTCGCGGTGGTGGTGCTGCTCGGCGCGGTGGTCATGCTGTCGCTGTTGTACCGGTCCCTGTACGGCTCGGTCGACTCCGCTGCCCTCGCGCGCATCACCGAGATCACCGGGCAGTTGCGCACCACGACACCCGACGAACTGAATCCGATGTTGCTGACTGCCACCTCTCATATCGAAGCGGTGCAGATCCTCGACTCCACAGGCATGATCGTGCGGTACTCGGCCGCGGCGCCCGAGCGCCCGCTGACAACTGTGCCCGCCGCAGGCGCGGTGACCGGTTTGTCCGTCCAGGGCAATTCCGATCTACGCGTGACGGCGCGCACGGTGCACGGCGCGGCTGGGGTGTTCACAGTCCTGGCGGCGGTCAGCGCCGAACCGGTCGAGGACGCTCTCGAGGATGTGGCTCTCGGATTGGCGCTCAGTGGCCCGATCGTCGTCCTGGCCGCTGCGGCGGCGACCTATGCGCTCGTCGGGCACTCGCTGTCGTCCGTGGAAGCGATCCGGGCCAGGGTCGCCGGCATCGGCACCTCCGCACTGTCGCAACGAGTTCCGGTCCCTGCCACCCGAGACGAAATCGCCCGGCTGGCCACCACCATGAATGAAATGCTCGCCCGCATCGAAGCCGGACATACCGCCCAGCGCCGCTTTCTCGCCGACGCCTCCCACGAGCTCCGCAGTCCATTGGCGACCCTGGTGGCGGGACTCGAGTTGGCGCACCTACATCCCGATACCGTCGATGAGGCATTGATCGGGTCGATGCTGCTGCCCGAAGCCGAGCGCATGCAGAAACTCATCGACGATCTGCTCACCCTCGCCGCGGTCGACGATCACGGCCTCACACTGCGCACCGCCGAGATCGATCTGGACGATGTGGCCGCCACCGTCGTCGCACTGACGCGCCGTACCGGGACGAAGGAGGTGATCGCGCGACTGGAGCCGGTCCGCCTGGTCGGCGATGCGGGAGCGCTGACCCGCGTCATGCGTAACCTCATCGACAATGCGAGCACGCACGCACGCTCGACCGTCACCGTCACCGTCACCCTCAACGCCGACGACATCACGGCACAAGTGGTCATAGAGGACGACGGGCCAGGCATCCCCGACGCCGATCGCCTCCGGGTGTTCGACCGGTTCGTCCGCCTGCAGGACGACCGTGCCCGCAGCAGCGGCGGCACCGGACTGGGACTGGCCATCGTCGCCGAGATCGTCGCCGCCCACCACGGCACGGTCGCCATCGGCCGATCTCCCCTCGGCGGAGCACGTTTGAGCGTCGTCCTACCGCTGTGTCCGCACCGAGCACACGCCTGAACGCCTGCGACCAGCTGTGCCCCGCGAGCGTCCTGGGCCCGGGCAGGCTCTCAGCACGCTCTCAGCACCGATCCGGAATACTGCCGCAAGTCCGTGCCCGCCAACGCGGTGACGCTGCCGACGACCTCTGGAAGTGCGCCATCCGAACCGAACACCGCACGAAAGGCCTTGTCCGCCCATATCTCTCGATATCAGGCGAGTTCCACTCGATCGACCGCCGTGTCCGTCTCATCCCCACGCAAAGGTGACCCGTTGAGCACCCCATCCGATAGACCGAATTCGCCCTCCTCCGCCCTGACTCGCGTCGGCGCGCTGCGCGTACCCGAAATCACCGCCGCGTTCTGGATCGTCAAGGGATTGTCCACCGCCATGGGCGAATCCACCTCGGACCTCCTTGTCACCAGCATCGACCCGCAGATCGCGGTGGTTCTCGGTTTTCTGGCGTTCGCTGCTGCTCTCGTGCTGCAGCTGCGCATCGGTCACTACAACGCGTGGACCTACTGGCTCGCAGTCGTCATGGTCGGTGTCTTCGGCACGATGGCCGCCGACGTGATGCATGTCGCTCTCGGTGTGCCCTACCCGATCTCCACCGGCTTCTACGCGTTGACCCTGGCGGCGGTCTTCATCGCCTGGTACCGCACCGAGCGCACCCTGTCGATCCACGCCGTCGACACCACGCGACGTGAACTGTTCTACTGGGCCGCGGTCATGGCAACCTTCGCCATGGGCACCGCGCTGGGCGACTTCACCGCCTACACACTGCATTTGGGCTATGCCGCCTCCGCGGCGCTGTTCGCCGTCCTGATCCTGATCCCCGCGGCCGGCTACCGCCGGCTCGGCTGGAATCCCATCCTGTGTTTCTGGAGCGCCTACGTCCTCACCCGCCCACTCGGCGCCTCGATCGCCGACTGGCTCGGCAAGCCCAGGCAGACCAGCGGTCTGGGCCTCGGCGACGGTCCCGTCGTCACCCTGCTCGGCCTGCTCATCCTCGCCCTGGTCACCTACCTGGCAGTTACCGAATCCGATGTGCAGCAGCCCGTCCGAACTGCCGGTTCGCATCAGGAGAATCCCACGCCGCGGCGGTAGCCGGGCCGTGTACCAATCGGCGGCGCCGGGACGGTGCGCCGAGGTTGACGGCGGGAGATGTTGGCCTCCAGCAAAGCTGTCGATGACGCCACGCCGACCTCACTGTCGCCGATCTCGGCGAGGCGTCCATCATCAGCGCGCAGCTTCAGCAGCATCTCGGTCATCGCCGCGTGCGCCGCGAACAGGCATGGCGTGGAATAGATCGCCACATCGACTCCGAGCTCCTCGAGCTCGGTCAACGACAACCGCGGCGAGAGACCACCGGCAATCTGATTGAACAACAACGGTTTCGACCCGATCACCGCGCGCACCTTGCGAATCCAGTCGACACTGCGCACGCCGTCGACCAACAGGACATCAGCATCCGTGGCAGCCAAAGCCTCAGCACGGCGCAGGATCTCGCGCTCGTCGGTCGCGTCGGTGCGCGCGACCACTACCAGATCAATGCGCGTCTCGAGTACCAGATTCAGTTTCTCCAGATACTGCTCGAGCGGCAGGATACGTTTACCCGCCGCATGCCCGCACCGCCGCGGACGTTGCTGATCCTCCAGGATCACCCCGGAGGCGCCCAGCATCTCCAACTGCCCGACCACATGGCAGGCCACTTCCGCGTCGACATAGCCGTCATCGATATCGACCAGCAGACGCTGATCCGGAAACGCCAGACGCAACCGCTGCACGAACCCGACCATGTCCGGCCAGGCAATGAACCCGATATCCGGAAGACCGTAATACGATGCGGCGAACCCGAAGCCGGACACGAACATTCCGCCATAATGCTGCGCCGCCAGCGACGCCGAATACATGTCGAAGATCCCGATCAGCGGGGTGACTCCGCTACAGTTGATCTCCTCACGCAACGCAGTACCGTACCTCATGATCTACTGCCTTCCGTCGTCGCGGGCACATGCCTCACCAGCACCGGTACCCGTCATGGTGACTTCCGAACAAGTGGGACTTTCGACTTCACTCAGCCCGTCAGAACGCGCAGAGCGGGCGACACCACCCTCACGCGGTGACATCGAAACCACACTGAGCAGCTTGCGCTTTCATCACTGAGAAGACGCTGAGAGCACCACAGACGCCTCGGATCGGAGCACGAATCGGCAGGTTTCTGGTTCGAGTCCAGATCGGGGAGCTCGAAAGGGCCCCAGACCAAGCATTTCCGGTCAGGGCCCTGCGGGTGAATCACCCAGCGGCACCGGTGCGGCTGTATGTGTATACGGACACCACCTGCTTATTGCCGGCAACACTCACGCCGTGACTCACCTCCGCCGACATCCTGTACCCAAAAGCACGCGAGGCGAACAGCTTCACCGACCGAACAGGTCAAACGTCCGATAGTGGGCCGAAGTTGGATCCCTCACCCGACCTGCTCACCGAACCCACCTGGCACCACCAACTATTGAGGTTATGACCCCGCAATCGTCCTTCTAGCGTTGGCGTTGGAAATATGCGGTTACCAGCTGATGCCGTGGTGACGAGTCCTCGACCGTCGAACCAGGGTGCGCCGAGACCGCCCTCCCCGCAGGCGAAGCGCGTGGCACTTCGCCGCTACGAAGGACGAACCGATGCCTGCTGCGTCACACGCCCTCGGCTCCGACTACCGTGATGTGGTTGTCGTGGTCTTCGAGCACCCGCGTCCGGTCGCCCCGGACCGGCCCAGCGACGACTATTGCGCCGCTTGCGGTTTCGGTGGTGCGCTCATCGACCTGCCGCCGACCATCGGCACCCGGGTGATGACGAACGACGTGCACGCCCCATGCCTGGCGCTGGTACGTGCCGGCACGTCACCACAGGACTGGAAAGACTTCCTTGATCGTCAATTGCGGCTGCTGTCGAGCCCGCACTGGACGTGGAGTCGAACCGCTCAGCTGATCGCGATCCCGTTCGGGTTCGCCACTGTCGCGGCGCTCTACTTCGCTGCGGCGAGGCTGCTTCCGCATCTGCCGTCGGTCTGGATGCCGATCGGCGGCGGCGGCGCACTGGCCGGCGTGGTCCTTGCACGGCTGCGCCGGAGTCGGAGACGCGCATGAGCGCCCCCGACGCGTATCGCCACCGGTACCCTGCGCCGTCGCGTGCACGCGGAACGCTACCTTTTCGCTTGGCTCGCATTCTGGTTTTCGGCGTGCTCGGACTGATCTGCAAGAGCGCGCTCGCCCTGGCGACACGTTCGACGACTGTGTGCGGTCGTGATCGGCTGATCGATCTGCTCACCGATGAGGCCCGGACGTGTGGCGTCGTGGTCGTCGCGAATCATCGTTCTCCTGTCGACGATCCGCTCATGTGGGGCGTCCTGCCCTGGTCGGTGCTGCTCCGCCCGCGGAGGATGCGCTGGACGCTGGGCGCGGCAGAACTGTGTTTCACCAATCCGGTGACCTCGAGACTCAGCTCGCTGGCCAAAATCCTGCCCATTGTGCGCGGCGACGGCATTTTCCAGCCTTCGATCGACGATGCCATTCGGGTGCTCGACGAGGGCGGCGTCGTGACTATCTTCTCCGAGGGCCGGATCAACCAGACACAACAGTTGCTGCGGTTCAAATGGGGTGTCGCTCGGCTGATCGCCGAGCCTGCCGAGTCGCCGGTCCTGGTGCCGGTGCACCTGCACGGCTTCGAGCAGATCATGCCGCTGTCCAGCGTTCACCGTATTCCGTTGCTGGGCAAGGATGTTCGGATCACCTTCGGCACACCGACGTCAACGGAGTCGATGCTCGCGGCCGCCGCGAGCGCGGCCACGACCGTCGAGCAGTTTCGCAGTCGGCTCACTTCCCTCGTCCAGTCGGAGGTCGAGCGTCTCGATCCCCGGCCCGGCTCCGAGTAGGACATCGCATGCAGATTTATCGGACCGTTCGCATCCTGGCCGGCGGTTCCGGCCGCTACCTGCCGATGATGGCCGGAATGCTCAGTGGGGCAGTCGATTTCCTCGCACCGGCATCAGCCCACCCGGACCGCGTCCGGCCGGTGCTGCTCGGGGTGAGCGGCGGCGCGGTCGCCGCCGCTGCGGCCGCGCTCGATATGCCCGCCCATCGCATGCGCGAAATCGCGGCCGAGTTTCGCCATACCCAGGTGCTGGGCAGGCCGAGCCTGCGTTCCTTGTGGACCGAACGAACGCTCTATCCGGCGGCCCGCGTGCGCGAAGTCGCGCACGCGGTGGTCGGTGATCGCACGTTCGCCGACTTCGTGCTCCCGACCGAATCTCGGCGTCAGCCGGGGATCATCTCGTCGCTGATGATCTCCGTGTATTCGAGCAGACACGGCACTCTCTTTCTCCCACAGGACCTGTGGCGGCTGCGGTTACACGACATGCCGGTCGCCGATGCGCTCGTAGCCGCGACGCGCGTGCCCGGCGCGCTCCCCGCCGCGCCGGGTCTCGAGGATCTCTTCGACGGCGGCTTGCATCATCGTGTGCCCTACGAGGTGTTCCTGCCTGAACCCGCCCTGCTGCTCGACCTGTACAGTCCCAAGCCCTACAGCAGTCGCGGCGGGGTCACCTTGCCCATCGTGCACCCGGCGCTGCCGATGATCTGGCGTCGTCCGCGGCCCTTTCGCGACGACACCGTCCGTGAGCGCACCATTTTCGCGGGCCTGCCCTACGGGTCGGCGTTGAGACCTCCTGGCGAATGTCCGTGCGAACTGTTCGACCGGGGGCGCGCGTTGGCTGCCTCGTGGCTTGAATCCCGTTCGCGACAACAGCTTCTCGCGCTCGCCGATTCGGAGGTAGTGCGATCTCCGGTCTCAGGCTGACGGCGCGGGGGCCCGCGTGGTGGCCACGCTGGGCTCGCCGGTGAGTCCGAATCTGACCCGGCGTACTGCCGTCTCGCTGGCCGCGCGCACGGTGGCCAGCACCGGACCATTGTTCGGCGGCGCGATGCGAATGATGATGGTGCCGTTGTCGAGCCGGTCCAGTTCGGCGGCTATTCCGGTCATCAGCCGATCACGCACCGCGTCATCGACGCTGTCCAGGCGCCCCTCGTCGAACATCTTGACCAGGATGCCCCGTGTGCGCGCCGCGTCGGCGGAGGGGTTCACCAGCGGATGGACCAAACCGCTGCCGCGCAGGCTGGCGGCCAACTGGGTTTCCAGCGTCCCGCATTGACTTACTTCGTCGGGGGTGAGCCGCTGCCCCTCGGCGATGCGCCGTAGTAGCGGATACGCGATCTCGGCGAGCTGGTGCAACCGTTCTTCGCGGTCGGCTTCGCGCCGTATCAGTGATTGCTGCAACCGCGTCTCTTCCTCGCGTTTGCCCTGGAACTGGAAGATTCGCGCAGCGGCGGGCCTGATGGTCCCAGCGAACCAGGTCGACATCAGTAGCGGTCCCAAATTGATGAGCGAACCCAGAAAGCCTGGCCATGGCCCCTGCCCCATCCGTGTGGTCCACACCATCAGGATCACGAACATCCCTGCCATCGACACCCAGGCGTACCAGGTCCGGCCCCGCACACAGACAAAGGTGAGCACGGCGGTGTAAACATTCGCCGGCCAGTTCTCGTGCACGTAGGCGATCGGCGGCGGTGTCAGCACAACCAGCGCGCACATCATCGGCCCGACCGCCGTCAGCGCGAAGGTCGTCGGCAGCGGCAATGGGTCACCGCGCACTGCCAGCAGCGCAGCAGCAGCCGTGCAGAGTACGGTCACCGCGATGATCGACTGCCACAGGTGTGAATGCGTCGCTCCCAATGCAATCACCGCGGGTGCGGTGATGCCCGCGCAATAGAATACGAGCAGGACGACAGCAGGCAGGGTGTTCATTCCGAGGAGCGTCCGCACATCGCGGGGATCATCATCAGAGCCGATCATGGTTCGGTCCATGCCATTTCGATCGTAGTTCCATATCCGCGGTGGGTGGCGATGCCCAGTACGGCGCCGGGTATCTGGTCGAACTGGCTGTCCAGCCGCTGTAAGCCCCATCGGCGATTGATCATCACTTTGTCGAAACCGCTGCCGTTGTCGGCGACGGTGACCACCAGTCGTCCCGGCCCGATCCGGATGGTCACCCGGCGCTCCACGCCCGAGCCGGCATGACGCATGCTGTTGTCCATCGCCTGCCCCAGGCCGACACCGAAGGTCCGGACGAGCTCGGCATCGAATCGTGTTCCACTGTCGACGAATTCGATATCGACCGAACGCAGTTCAGGGTCATCGATGGCGGCGAGCTCGTCGCGCAGATAACCGAGAACCGCAGCGGCCCGGTACGGCTCGTCGTCGGCACAGTCGCCGATCGCGGCGAAATTCGCCAACGACCGAGCCGCTTTGTCGGCGGCGCTCGCGTGGCCGACTGCCGCCGAACGCAAGGCGGCGAGCACGACATTGTGGATGAAGTCGCCGTAGCGGTCGCGTTCGAGCTTGCGGGCCAGCATGGCGTCGACCCGAGCGCCGATGCGGGCGGCCGCGGCACGAGCGGAGTCGAGCCACCGCCCCGTCCGGACCGCCACGAGAGTGGCCGCGACGAAGACCAGACAGAAGCTCGTCGCGAACGTCCAACTCGGCAGGAACGGTTCCACCACATCGGATTTCCGTGCTTGTCCGAGGAGCTGGACTTCGGTCACCACCACGAAGGTGTAGCCGATGGTCACCTTGGGCGAGCAGTACAAGGCGATCGCCATGGCGGGCAGCCCCGGCATATTGGACAGCCACGGTGACTGCTCGAGCCGGGATCCCGTCCACGCCGGCAGCCAACTGTTCACTGCGAGGAAGTAGCCGAGTGCCGTGACTGCCGACATCCTCTCCAGCACACGCAATTCGGCAAGGAAGGCCGCCACCAGCATGCCGACCGCCGGGCCGAACACCAGCACCAAGGCGACCGGTGTCCACCACGAATCGAGATGGCGCGCCTCGGACCGGAACTGCCAATACAGCAATAGGAAATAGATCAGATACCCGGTGCCGATGAAGATCGCGAACATCCGTATCAGCTGATCGCGATCACTCGCCTGAGCAGTCGTGAACGGCTTCCGAATCCTCATCACGTCACCATCGTTCAGTCGATCAAACCCTGCTCCCGGGCGATATCGCGGAGCGCGGTCTTCTTGCTCGCGTCGAACCCGAGAGCCTCATATCTTGTCTTGATTGTCTGGATGATGTATCGGATGTAGTTCACCGACAGGAATAATTCGGCAGCGATGTCCACGGCTGTGTCCCCGAACGCGTACAGCCGCAATACCTCGAGCTCGCGGCCGGTCAATTCCGGAATGAGCTTCGGATCGGAGTCCAGAGCGGTTGCCCACTCCGGCGTCGGCGCGTTCTCACCCCTGGCGGCGAGCCCGACCGCCCAGACCACGACATCGGCTCGGTCCATCTTCGTGATCACCCCCCGCACCCCGGCATGGGCGGCCTCCTGCACCAGTGAACGCCTCTCGCCTGTGGTGTAGACGAGGATGTTTTCGATTCCGGCCTCGTGAAGGGCGCGAATGTTGTTCCTCGGTCGCGACTTATCCGGCAGGCCGTGTAGATCGAGGATCGCCAAGTCCAGATCCGCAGTGAGGGCCAGCAGTTCGGGCACAGTGGAGGCTGCGGCCACCAACTCGAGCTCGGAGTGCGGGGCGAAGAAACCTCTCAATCCCTCGCTCAATACCGGTAATTCATCTTCGACCAACCCGATTCTGTAGAGGCGTTGTAGCCCGTCCTTTGACGTCACCTGTTACCTTCTCTGTTCGGGCAATGCCGAGGCGCACGATGTCCAACCGTGCACATACCGACCGGATGGTGTTCCACCGGAAGTCGAACCATATTGCCCGGCATGGTAATTCGCGCCCACAGCACCGCAGTCACGAACGGCTCCGATGTCAATACCCGAAGACGCGATTCAGCGGATTCAGGTACCGCCGTGGCTTGGATTCGTGTAATCACGCTAGCGGCGACCGCAGTGATCGCGCAGCATCAAAAATTGGTGGTTCCAGCAGGAGCCGAGCACTCGACGCCCGCCACCCCTTCCACAAGGGTGGATCGCCGCAGCGGGGGCGAGAAGAGAGACCGGTTGCGCTCCAGCGTGATTCGACTGTGCGAGTCGCGCGAAGTACTGTCCGCCCGTGTTGTCATGCCCTGACCTCTGGGTCGCGGGTGAGCCGGAAATTCTCGCGCTGCACACGTGCCGGTTCGGCTGCGATTACCGCCAGGCGCGGCCGGGCTGCGTCACCGGCGCGGGACAGACATCAGGGTGAGGGCAAGGCGTGGACAGAGTGTGACGGCTTCGCGGGCGGCGGTGAGCTGTCGAGGGGTGATGGTGGGTCCGTCGGGGTGGTTGCGGGCGAGGGGGTAACCCCATTCGTCACGATCGAGGACTTCCGGTAGCAGTTCGCTGCACAGTCCGCGTCCGTCGCATCGAGTCCAGTCGAAACGCAATTGCCAAGTGCGGCTCTGTGGTTCGGCTTCGGTCATCGAGTATTCCGAGTTCCGGCCGGCGTGTGGATCACTTGGCAGGTACCGCGAAGATGAAGCGCTACGTCCTCGGCGAACACGGCGAGGGCCGAGCGGACGAAGCGTGCGGTGCCGTCGGGATGGTGGCAGGCTCCGCGGCCGTCGACCAGGTGGGCCAGCCACACGATCTCGCTGGGATCGCCGGCGTATCCGTATGCCAGGGCGGCCATGGCGTCGGCGAGTTGGGGAAGACCGTTGCGGCACGGCCCGCATTGACCCGCGTTCTGCGCAGCGAGGTAGGTGGTGATGTCGGCGCTCGCGCGAAGTCCGCAGTGGGTCAGCGGCAGTGCCCGGATGAGCCCGGCGCCCGGTGTGGCGTGCAGCGACCGTAGCGCGGCGGTCGACAGCGCCGCCTGCCGCAGTGCGCCGGCCGGGATCCAGGCGCCGTGGTATCCGCCGATCAGCACCGACCGTACCGTGGCGGGGTCGGTTTTGCCCGTGCGGGTGAGCAGATCGGACAGTGTGGTGCCGAAAGGGACTTCGACCACTCCGGTCACCGCGGTGCCGGTGAGGGTGACGAGCATCGTGCCGGGTTCGTCGCGGGTGCCGACCGTGCGGAACCAGCCGGGTCCGTAGCGGGCGATCAAGGCTGCGTGCGCGAGCGTCTCGACGTTGTGCACCAGCGTCGGCCGTCCACGTAATCCCTTGTGCGACATGCTCACCGGTTTGTCACTCGGCAGAGCCGAGCGCCCGGCGACGGCGTTGATGACGGCGGATTTCTCACCGGAGAGAAAGGTGTCGGGAGCGGCGGTGAGCTGGATGCGGTGTCCGTATGCTCCAGCGGCACGACGTTCGGACAGCGCCCGGCGTACCGAGGCAAGCGTCGGTTCGGGGGCGTAGAGGTGGCATTCGTGTGCGCCGATCGCATCCGCGACGAGTATGAGGCCGTCGAGCACCAAGTGCGGGGCACGAGTGAGAAGTATTGCGTCCTTGCTGCTTTCGGGTTCCCCCTCGGCGCCGTTGGCGATGACGATCGGCCGGTGGCCAGCGGCCGCTGCGGTCATCTTGCGCGCCGTGGGGAATCCGGCCCCGCCGTGCCCGCGCAGGCCGGCGGCGGCCACCATATCGATGAGTGCGGGCGGATTCGTGAGCGCGGGCAGCGGGCCGTAGCGATCGGTATGCGCGGCCAGATCCGGGCCTGCGGCCGCCAGCAGTCGGCGTGCGCCGCGCGGCGGGTCGCTGATCGGGTCGCGGGTCGTCAGACGGGCGTGGGCATTCAGGCCGTGGGCATTCATCGGATACTCCGCGCTCGCGCTTGCCCGAATTCGACGAAGTCGCGGCTGATCCGCCAGGCCACGGCGGCGGTCACGCCGAGGACGCACGCGGCGGTGAAGGCGAGCATCCACGGGTGCGTGACATCGGTGCCCGCGCCGAGTGCGTGTATCAGCGCCGTCGGCCATAGAACGTAAGTGGCCCAATGGATTACGCGAAACACCCGGGGGCCCAGTCGACGGCGCAGCAGGGCAGAGATGACGATGGCTGCGAGCAGATCGACAGCGACGGTACCGAGCCCCACCCACAGCGGACGGTAGCGTCCCGCGAACGGAATCAGGGCATCGAGCAGCCGCAGCTGTGAGTGCGGGTCGGCGAGGAGGCTGATCACATGCAGGGCGACCAACGTGGTCGCGATCAGTGCGACGCCGCGATGCAATTCGGCGAGGGCCACCCGCGGCAGCAGCAGCATCCGCCCGGAGCGGGCGATGATTCCGACTATCACCGCCAGGGTGAGCATGGCCAGCGCGGTGATGCCGCTGCCCCTACCGAACGCCCACAACGCCTGGTCCAGGCCCGTCTGTCCCATCGGGCTCACGCTCCGTGTCGCTCGGCGGGCCAATGGCCCACAGTGTGGATTCCGCGATCACGATCGACCAGCCGGGCGGGAAGTCCGGACCGGCGCAGGTCTGCGACAGCGCCCCGGCCTCGCACGATACCGGCGGTGCTGGCCGCATTGGCAGCCAAACACGATTGAGCGGCAACCGAGACCGTGCGCCAGACCGGGTCGGCCGAGGCCCCGGTGCGTGGATCGATGATGTGGTGCACGCGCCGGCCACCGTGGGACCATCGTCGTCGCAGGGTGCTGGAAGTGGCCAAGGCCGCCTCGGCCGGCAGCCGGATTCGGCAGCCCGGTTCCCCGGGCCCGTCACTGACCTCGATCTGCCACCCGTTGGCCGGTGCCGGTCCGGCAGTGGCGAGGTCACCGCCGAGACCAACCAGCACTCCGCAACCGACCCGGTCTCGGACCAGGGTTGCGCAGCGGTCGGCGGCGGCCGCCTTGGCGGTAGCACCGAGGTCGAGCAGTATCCCCTCCGGCACAGTCACCGTGCGATCGTCGAGAGCGATCATCGACCAATCGGCGTGGCGGATACCTGTCACCGACACCGCGGGGTCTGTGACAGTGGTATCGGCGAGCAGTGGGTAGTCGCGGTCGTAGCCCAGATCGACCAGCACCGCCCCCACGGTCGGGTCGACGGCGCCGTCGGTGGCCTTCGCGATCCTGAGTGCGGCGTGGAGATATTCGGCCAGTAGGGCGCTGATCCGAACGGGTCGGCCGCCATGGGCAGCGAGCCCGACGATCTCGGAGTCACGGCGAAACCGGCTGCAGGCGTGATCGACTGCGTCCAGATATTCGCAGACCAGTCGGCAGGCCGGCTCGAGCGCACCGGGTTCGGTGACGACCAGTCGGGCGGTGGTGCTCCACACCGGCCACTCGACGGCCGCGACCGTTCGGGCAGGCGCGATGGTGGCCGGAAAGTGAGTGGTCATCACGATCCGCTCGATCGTGCGTGCGAGGGACCCGAACCGGTTCCGAGCTGTGGCACTGTGCCGCCAGGTATTCCGTCGGAGCCGGGTGAATCCGACGAGCCGGTGTCGGTGGCCGGTGTCGGCGCGGGGGCGACGTGGGTGTCGGTGTAGGCCATCGCCGAGGCACCGATGGTGCCCACCACGCCGAGGGCCAGCACTACTTCGGTAGCGGTGCGTCCGGCCCTGCGACCCTGCTGCGATGACACCATGGTTAGCCTCTTCGGTCGGTTGGTGAGCGCGCACGTCCGCACGGATGGGAGCGCTGAACAACATGGTGCGCACCTACTCTTGGAACGTTCTGAGAATTCGCGTGGCGACGGCTGCGAGCAGAACGCGCCACGACTTTCAGTGGCAGGCTGGCAGCATGCTCGTTTCCGATGTCGATGGACCCCGGGTGTTGCTGGTCGAGGACGACCGCCGGCTCGCCGCGATGGTGTCGATGCTGCTCGTCGAGGAGGGATACCGGGTCGAGACGGCCAGCGATGGGCAGCAGGGTTTACATCGGGGGTTGACCGAGGAATTCGAGGTACTGATCATCGACCGGGGGTTGCCGGTGCTGGAGGGATTGGACCTGCTGCGGGCGTTGCGCGAGCGAGCGGTCGTGACCCCGGCGCTGGTGCTCACCGCGCGGGGCGCGGTGCTGGATCGGGTGGAGGGCCTCGACGCCGGTGCCGAGGACTACTTGGTCAAACCGTTCGAAATTCCGGAACTGCTGGCAAGGATCCGGGCCCTGCATCGCCGGCACCTCGCGGCTTCGGAGTCGCTTCCGGTCGGCCCGCGCCGCTTGGTGCCGGCAACCCGGACTGTGATCGATCCGCGCGGTACGCAGAGCGAGGTGTCGTTGTCCGAGCGCGAGTCCGCGCTGCTCGCGGTGCTGGCTCGGTCACCGCGGCAGGTGTTCACCCGATCTCAGTTGCTCGCAATGGTCTTCGACCGAGCGGACACCCTCGGCACCGTCGATACGTACGTGCACTACCTGCGCCGCAAACTCGGCCGTGATGCGGTCGACACGATTCGGGGACTGGGCTATCGGCTCGGCAACCGGTGAGGGTTCATCGACGCATCCGCACGGCCGCGATACCGACCGAGTTGACCGTGCTGCGGCGCACTGCCCGGACGGCTGCGGCGCAGTCGGCGCTCGCGCTCGCGGCGGTGCTGGTGGTGGTCGGAGCGGTGCTGTACGGCGCCGACGTGCACATCCAGCGACGCCAGATCGACGATCAACTGTCGCAGGTGGTCAGCACCGTCAACGATGTCGAAGATCCGCCCCCGGGGATGGCGATCGCCATTGCCGAGCACGGCCGGATCTCCCTCAGCGCACACGCGCCTGCACCTGCCGCCACCGTCGTGACCGGTCCGGCGGGCTACCGGGACGTGCATACGAGCGGGATGGAGTACCGAGCGCTGGTGGCCGACCAGTCCGGTCGGCGCGTCGCGGTGCTGTTGGATCTGGAGCCCTGGCAACAGGGGCGGCAGCGGCTGGTGGTCGCGTTGCTGGCCGCCGAACTGGCTGGTCTGGCCGCGGCTGCCGGTGCGGCCGTGGTGCTTTCGCGCCGTGCGATTCGACCCTTGGCCGCCGCGCTGGCACTGCAGCGCCGCTTCGTCGCCGACGCATCGCACGAATTGCGCGCGCCGCTGACCGTGTTACACACCCGCGCGCAACTGCTCGCCCGCCGGACCGACCTGGATGAGGAGCTGGGTCGACAACTGGGCGGGATCGTCGCCGATACTCGCGCACTCGCCGAGGTCGTCGACGACCTGCTCCTTATGGCGTCCGCCGAGCACGAACCCGGACGCCGACAGCCAGTCGATCTGCTCGAGCTGTGCCGTGAGGTCTGCGAAAGCTTTGCCGTACAAGCCGATTCCCGAAGTATTACCGTCGAGACGATTAACGAGACACCGACCGGAGAGCTGACCGTCGACGGTGTCCGCCCGGCGCTCCGGCGCGCGGTGTTCGCCCTTGTCGACAACGCACTGAATCACGAAAAGCCCGGCGGGACAGTCACCGTGCGCCTTGCGCGCTCCGGCGATGAGGTCAGCGTGACCGTCGCCGACACCGGTACCGGACTCGATCCCCGTGATGCCGAGCGGCTGTTCCGGAGGTTCGCTCACGGTGACGGCCACAGCGCGGGCACCCGTGCGCACGGGATCGGGTTGGCCTTGGTTCGCGAGATCGTCGACGCACACCACGGCAGCATCACTGTCGCCGGCGCACCCGGGCTGGGCGCGATCTTCACGATCCACCTGCCCTCTGCAGGTCATTGAGCAGGGTCCCCCTCACTCCCAGAAACCTCCAAGAACCGGCCCATACAGTGCACTCGACAAACCACCGCGCACCGCCATTCAAGGAGCGAACCGTCTTGGGACCGACCACGATCAACGGGCTGCCCGCACACGTTCTCCTCGTGCACATCGTCGTCGTGATGGTGCCGGTGACTGCGCTGCTGCTGGCATTTTCGGTGCTCTGGCCCGCCGCGCAGCACCGCCTCGGCCTGATCACTCCGCTGACCGCATTCGTCACGCTCGTCGCGGTACCACTGACCACACACGCCGGAGAGTGGCTCGAACACCACACCAGCCGTGACCCGTTGACACGACTGCACGCGCGTCTCGGCGATGACCTGCTGGTCTGGTCAGCGGCGGTCTTTCTGATTTCCGCCGTGTGGTGGGCCCTGAACAACGAGCAGATTCGCGGGCGGGTACCGTGGCCGGCCGAGCGATCGAAAACGAAGGGTGCGAACACAATCGCGCTCATCGCGGTGGCCGTACTGGCTTTGGCGGTATCCGTCGGCTCCGTGGTCGAGGTCTATCGCATCGGCGACAGCGGCGCGAAAGCCGCGTGGCATGACCGGGCCGCCGCGACGAAATCCGAAGACGGCAGCGGCAGCTGAACCTCCGGCCGGACGCCCGGGCCGGTTCCAGCCGAATTTGAACGTCATTCACGGTTTCGGGTAGCTGCTTCTCCAGACGAAAGATGGCATCGCCTGGATCGATTTGCCGCGAAGCTCCTCCCCCGCGGCGGATCCTGGGCCAGGATCGGTCGATGACCGAATCACGCACGGGGCGGATGAATGTCTTTCTTCCGAAGGCGATGGCACCGGCCGCGCTCGATGCCCTGATCCGTCTCAACCTCGAGGCGGCCCTGGCTCGGCTCGGACAGCGGCCCGCCACCATCGAACGTGGCATCGGTCATGACCATTCACCCGGGGTTGTGTGCTGGCCGGTGACCTATACCACCGCCACGGGCCAACGACAGGACTGAGCAGTACAGTCCATGTCCTCGAACTGGGTTCAACGCTATTGCGAATTCCGTGAAACCCGCCGCATACCCATAGTCATCGGAATACGCGAGGCTCATGGCCGTCCGGCCGGCCGGTCGAGGCGGGGTCCGGACCAGGGGTATCGGTGATCAGTCGTCGAAATCTGGTGCGGCCGAGCAATCGCAGTGACCAGCACAGCGGATGGCGGGTCAGGTCGAACCCGATGAGGCAGACGGCGGCGCCGAGAATCAAGCCGGCGAGTTCATCCTGGGGGTAATGGGCGGCAGTGTAGACATCGGCGAAAGCGAGTGCGAGAGCCGCTGCGGCGGCGGCCAGCGCAAGGTAGCGGTGGACCAAGAGCAGCCCCGCCACGATTGCGCCCGCCGCCGCCGCTCGATGGCTCGGGAACGTCGGCCCGGCGTGGTTGCCAAGAACGAGAATGCCCGCGTGGCTGACGTACGGGCGCGTTTTGCCGAGGAACGCGGCGAGTGGCTGGTTCACTCGAACCGCTAGCACCATGGCGACAGGTACCCACAGCGCCGCAGCCATCGTGCCGATACCGCCGCGATGGCGGGCTGCAAATACGCCGGTCAGGGCGAGACCTGCAAATACTCCCGCGGCCACGCCGGCGTACGCCGAGACGACCGGATGCAGCCACGGCGTGGCGCGAGCAAAGTCATTGATGCCGAGGAAGATTCGTGTATCCAACGACATCGGGAATCTTGTCGCGCCGGCGCCGGATCGCCCGTCCGAGAGCGCGGCGATTGTCTCGGCAACCTTGTTGTCCATGTTCGACAGAGTGCCATGGACGCGCCCCCTGCGCCGGACAGGTCGAAGACCGGAATATGCCCCTGCCCGACACGGTCCACACCTGTCGGCAAACTCGAGATTAACTTCTGTTCAAGAAGTGATGCCACACCTCCACATGAATCCGAGCCCGCGGACCGGTGCACGCCGATCATGAAAATTGCTGATAATAAACACACTTACGCGCGATAGGGCGATATGGCGAGGTCAACAGATGCGGCATGGCCCCCATGAACATTCTGTTCTAGAATTAAATCGTTGGATATGCTCGGAGGTTCACGTGTTCGTCGAGTCGGCGCGGCCTCGGATCGTTCGTGAGCACCCGAAGGCGGGCTGGTTCGCGGTGGGATCGGTGTGCCTGGGCGCATTCATGGGTCAACTCGATGCCAGCATCGTGACTTTGACCTTCCCCGCTGTGCAGCGGGAGTTCGGGGCTCCGCTGGCCGGGGTGCAGTGGATATCGCTGGCATATCTGCTGACCCTGGTCGGATTGGTGGTCTCGGTCGGGCGGGTGGCCGACGCGATCGGCCGAAAGTTCGTCTATCTGCAGGGTTTCGCGGTCTTCACCGTGGCGTCAGCGGCGTGCGCGCTCGCGCCCGGGCTGGGATGGCTGATCGGGTTCCGGATCGTGCAGGCCGTCGGCGCGGCGATGCTGCAGGCCAACAGCGTCGCGCTGGTGGTGACCAGCGTGCCCCCACAACGCATGCGCGCCGCGCTCGGAATTCAGGCGGGGGCGCAAGCACTGGGTCTGGCACTGGGTCCGGCCGTGGGCGGCGCGCTCGTCGCGTCGGCCGACTGGCGGTGGGTGTACGGAGTGAACGTCCCGGTCGGGTGCCTGGCACTGGTGGCCGGTCACTTCCTGCTCCCGCGTACCCGCCAGCGCACCGTGATCCGCGAGTTCGATTGGCGTGGACTGCTTCTGCTGATAGGCGGGACCTGCGGCGCGCTGCTCGCGGTCTCCGCGTTGTCCGGGCTTCCGGTGCCGGCGTGGACCGCGGTCGCGGCGGGGGTGGTATCGGCGCTGTGCATCGTGGGCATGGCGCGGTGGTCGCGCCGCGTCCGCGAACCTCTGGTCGATATGAGTCTGTTGCGACCACCTGCCGTGTGGGCCGGTCTGATCGGCGCGGGTGCGGCGTATCTGGTGCTGTTCGGTCCGCTGGCTCTCTTTCCGCAGTTGCGCGGCGCGAGTGCGGGAAGCACGGGTGTCGTGTTGACCGCGCTTCCCTTGGGATTCGCCGTCGCCGCTGTCGCGGGGGCACGCATGCTCCCGGACCGCTGGGACGGCCGCCGCCGCGAGCGTATCGGGGTTGGCGCCGCGGTGACAGCGCTTGCGGCGCTGGCAGTTTCGCCTGCGACGCCATGGTGGTCGTTCCTCTGGCTCGGCGTGCTCGGACTCGGCCTGGGAGTGTTCATCCCGAGCAACAACACCGCCATCATGAGCGCCATCCCTGCGGGCCGGGCCGGAACCAGCGGCGGGCTGGTGAGCATGAGCCGCGGACTGGGGACGGCGGGGGGCGTCGCCGTGGTAACGCTGGCGTTGCACCTGGGCGGACAGACCGGAAACGTTTCCGTCGCACCGAGAATCGCGCTCGCGGGACTGCTGGTGTTCGCGGGCCTCGCGGCTGCGACGACGGTATTGACCGCCAGAGCAGCGTCCGGGCAACCGCACGAGAACGAGGAGTCGTCGATGACCACGCCGCCTGCCGAATCGGTGCCCACGCTGCTCGCACGGCCCGATGAAAGTGCGCTCGCCGAAGTAATCGCGTGCCTGCGGCGGGCGATGCGCCGTGCCGCTCGAGCCGCCGATCCGGCCAATACCCTCGCGGTGGCCCAATTGGAGCTGCTGTCGTGTGTTTCCGAGCATCCTGGCATCCGCCCCGGACAGCTGGCCCGCCTGTTGCGCCTGGCACCGAACTCGGTGACCACACTGGTCAACGGGCTGTCCGCACAGGACATGATCACCCGCGCGCCCGGGGACGACGATCGTCGCGCGGTCACTTTGACCCTCACCGCCTCAGGCCAAGACGCGGTGCGGTCATGGCAGTCGACGAACACCGACATCCTGCGCGCCGCACTGGCCGACCTGCACCCCGGCTGGCAGCACCTGCTGGGCGCGGCGATGCCCGCGCTCGACGAGCTGGCCCGCGCTATCGATACCCGTGCGGATCCCGTTCTCCACACCGGCACCTCCGGCAGGTCCTGAACCCGCAGCCCGGTGCCGGACTGTGACCGGGCGGGGCACGACGGCGGTGATCGGATGGGCTATCCGATATGCGGCCAGCCCGGATAGGCGGGCTGTGGAGTCGGCGGAGCGATCGGAGCTCTCGCGCCGTCGGCGATCGGATCGGATATCCAGTTCGTGCACTCGGTCGCGGTCACCGCGTCCTCGGGCGTGCGCGGAGATGGACCCCAAACGTCGGTGACCTGCCACTTCGAGAAAGCGTTGAAGCGCGGCGCGCGCTCCTGTATCGAGTAAGCCGCCGAACGATTCCGCGATGAGGAAGAGCCGCCCGGTTCAGCGCGGGTCGTGAGCCACTCCACCCAGCCCCGGTGAGGGTCTCCGGCTTCGATATCCCGGATCCAACGGTAGGTCTTTCCGCCGTCCTCGGATTCGGCGACATTGCCGAAGTCCAGGCAGTAGGCGGCGGTGAAGCCGTCGCCGGCAGGTTGTATGCGCAGTATTCGAGCCCGGAAGGTGCCGGCCCACCGCAGGGACCAATCCCCTTCGGCCGCGCCGGGCGGGTAGACGCCGCCAGGTGGAGTGCGCAGCCACTCGACCGCCGCCGTCGCATGGGCGTAGCCCGGATACGAAAGCGCAGCGCCTACCGCATCGGAAAGCCGTTCGGCCTCGGCGAAAGCACGGACATAGGTGGCCTCGGGGGTTGTGAGATCGATGCCGCCGCTGCCGCTCCAGTCGAAGGTGAAATTCCCGGCCCATTCAACGGGGAACCGGTACTGCGAATCCGAGACGACCACCGGATGCGCGACCGTGCGGACCACATCGCCGTAACCGGCCTGCGCAGTGCACACCGTCGCCGCCACGACGAACACCCCGAAGATCGCGCCAAGACCCTTCCTCTCGGTCAAGCGCATGTCGACCAGCCTTCTCGCTTCGTGCCGCACCCACGGAATCTCGAGACGGTTACCCGTTCGCTCCGGGCACTCGCCCAGAAGCCTCGACCCACGAAGCCGCCTCGGGCTGCGCCGATCCATGTGGCAAGGTCGTGTTCGGCACGGCGGTCCAGCCTGTCGGGGTATGTGCGTCGGATCCACCCTCCTGCCGAACTTTTCTGGACCATAGCGCAATTCGGCTGGGCGCGTCCACGTGCAGCGATCGTTCGATGCGTTCGCTCGGTTCCTCGCACGACGGGTCCGAATCGATGACATGCGGCGGTCACGGCTCGAGCCTTCCTTCGCCGCTGAGACGACGCTGAGAATCCGGCACCCGATATTTCCGCTCGCACCCACGCCGTGGTTGGGTATCTCGCGGTGGTCGGCCGACAACACCGACCCGGTATGCACGAGCCGGGGTACTCGCACGGCCGACGAGGAGGAATCGACAATGGTGCTGGCGTATTTGCCGAGCCCTGCCCAGGGAGTTTGGCATATCGGGCCGTTCCCGTTGCGCGCGTACGCCTTTTGCATCCTGACGGGGATCATCGTCGCGATCTGGCTGACTCGCCGCCGCTGGGCCGCGCGTGGGCATGATCCCGAGGCCATCCTCGACGTCGCGCTCTGGGCTGTTCCGTTCGGGATAGTCGGCGGTCGGTTGTACCACGTGATCACCGACCCCGAACTGTATTTCGCTGCGGGACGGGATCCAGTGCGCGCCTTCTACATCTGGGACGGCGGCCTGGGCATTTGGGGCGCAGTCGCACTGGGCGCGGTAGGTGCGTGGATCGGCTGCAGGCAACACCGAATCAATCTCCTCGACCTCGGGGACGCGCTTGCTCCGGGTCTGGTGATCGCCCAGGCGATCGGCCGCTGGGGCAACTACTTCAACCAGGAGCTCTACGGCGCGGCGACCACACTGCCGTGGGCACTGGAGATCGACCCGGCACACCGGCCCGCCGACAGCCCCTATGTCGGCCTCTACCACCCGACCTTCCTGTACGAGTCGCTGTGGGACCTCGGCGTCGGGCTGCTGTTGTTGTGGATCGATCGCCGCTATCGGGTGCCGCGCGGCAAACTGTTCGCCGCCTATGTCGCCGCGTACACCGTCGGTCGCGGCTGGATCGAAGCCTTGCGTGTCGACCACGCCAACCATATCTTCGGACTACGGCTCAACGACTGGACGTCACTGGTGGTGTTCTGCATCGCGCTGGCCGTTGTGTGCCGGCCGCGGCGAAAAGCACCGGCCGAGACCGCAGCCGAGGACACGGCGGTCGTGCGCTGACGGCCGGCGACGACACCGAATCCCCTTGCAGTGCAACAGTGTTTGCCGCGGACGAGTCAGTTCGGCGTCGAGCGCAGTGTGGCGATCGCCGCGCGCAAGCGGGTGGTGGCGTCGGCAGCGACGGGATCGAGTGCCGGTTCGCCGGTGACCTGGACCATCAGCTGCGGGTTCATGGCCTCGACGATGATGGCGCCGGCGTCGGCCAGGTCGCGGCGGACGACGACGTTACAAGGCAGCAGCAGCCCGATCTGGCGGTCGATGTCCACGGCGCGGTGGGCCAGCGGCGGGTTGCATGCGCCGAGGATTCGGTAGTCCTCCATGTCGTGGTCGAGCTTGGCTTTGAGGGTGGCACGCACGTCGATATCGGTGAGGATGCCGAATCCTTGATCCGCCAACGCCGCGCGGGTGCGCTCGATCGCGTCGTCGAAAGTGGTACGCAGGGTGGTCGACAGGGCCAGATCCATAACGAGCTCCTATCCGAGAGAGGCTGAATACCGACGCCCGGGAGACGTCAGGCCAGCGCGAGGAAGAGTTTTTCCAGTTCGTCCTGTGTCATGGGCGCACCTCCGTGTTCGGTGGCGCCGGTGAGACATTCCCGCAGCCCGGTGGCGACGATCTTGAAGCCTGCACGGTCGAGGGCTTTCGAGACCGCCGCGAGCTGAGTGACGACGTCCTTGCAGTCACGACCGTCCTCGATCATGGAGATGACCCCGGCGAGCTGACCGTGCGCGCGTCGCAGTCGGTTGAGGATCTGAGCGATGGCGTCTTCGTCGCCGACCATGGATGTCGTCCTTTCTCGAACCTCCTTACACTATACCCCAGGGGGTATAGTGTAAGGCGACACGCTTTCACCGCCGCTGATGTCCCGGCGACCACCGATCCGATCCTCGAGGAGTTCGTTGATGGCCGATATCGACCTCTATCTCGACCCGGTGTGCCCGTTCGCATGGGTGACCTCCCACTGGCTGCTCGCCGCCGCCGACGGCACCGAGCATCGAGTCCGTTTGCGCCAGATGAGCCTGGCCGTACTCAACGAGGGACACGACGTGGACGAGGGCCATCGGGCGATGATGAGCCGGTCGCGGCGACTCGGCCGCGTCTTCGCCGCCGCCGGCGAACGCGGCGGATCAGCCGCATTCGCGGCCCTGTATCAGGCGATCGGCACGCGGCTCCACGAGCAGGGACGAGCCGTCGACATCGATTCCGTCGGCGCCGCGCTCACCGACGCCGGTCTCGACCCCGCACTGTCGCAGCGCCTCGACGATGCCGGCACCGACACCGAGGTCGCTCGACTCCATCACGCCAGCCAGGACGCGCTGGGCGGCCGCGGCGGCAGTCCCATCGTCGTCGTGGACGGGCATGCCTTCCTGGGCCCGGTTCTTACCGAAAACCCTGGCGCCAAAAGCGGTTCGGGACTGCTGTCCGCGATCGTCACCGCCGCTACCACACCGGGGTTCGCCGCGCTGCATCGCCCTTATCAGGGGCCGCCGGTCATCCGACGCACCCCCGAGGCGGACCGCTGATGTGCTCCCCCGCCCGCTGCCGCACCTGCGGCAAGACGACCTGGTCCGGATGCGGCGCTCATATCGAGCGAGTCCGCGCCACGGTCGAGCCCGCTCAGTGGTGCCCGGGCCACGAGTCCCCCGAATCGAGAACGCCTTGGTGGCGGCGCAAGTGACGGACTCGACCGGCGGCGGTTGCGAACCGGCCCAGCGCGGGTAGGGCGGTATCACCTCACGGGAATCGTCGCGGTTCGCCGTCCACCCGGTCGAGGTCGTGTACGGCGGCGGGATTGTCGGGACTGTAAACCTCGGTGCAGGGCCGCCGGTTACGTCGTTTGCCGATCACGAACGCGCAACCGGCGCCACCGAATACGGCCAGCGTCAAGACTGCGGCTACCCAGCTCCAGCCGGTGAAACCGTCGGCGAGGGCCGTGATCGTCGCACCCATACCGACGAAGCCCAGCATCAGCAGCGACACCGCGACGATTCCCAGCTGCCACGTCCACACCGCGGATTGCTTCTCGACATAGACCGTCGAGTCGTCGCCGGAGAGCGTCACTTTCCTTCGGATCATAGTGTCGTTCCAATCTCGACGGCACGGATGCCGCTTGTCGGGGAAGAGCATGGGACGGCTACCCGGTCCCCGACATTCGAATCGCTGCCCGCGGCCCGGAATCGGGGGCCTACCGCACCCGGCTGCCGAGTTCCCGAACGGCTACGGACCATTCGGTGCGCGCGACCCGAATCTCACTGGATACGGAAGCCAGCGATCCGGAAGACCTTGGCAGAAAAGACAATTCAGGCAATCTGCACCCCGGCGGGGGTGCCAGCGTGATGCCGAGAATCCCATGCCACACTCGGGCGGATGATCACCTACTCGCAAGCGATTGTCATCGGTGCAGTGCAGGGTGTGACCGAACTTTTCCCGATCTCGAGCCTTGGGCACTCCGTGCTGGTCGCCGATTGGGTCGGCGGCAATTGGAAGCAGGTGACCATCGGCCGATCAGGAAGGGGCGCAACGTATCTGGCGTTCGTGGTCGCCCTGCATGTCGCCACCGCGGTGGCTTTGCTGGCCTACTACTGGCGGGACTGGCTGGCCATTGTCACCGGCTTCGCATCCACCTTGCGGACCCGGCGTGCGGTCACCGTGCCGCAACGGCTCGCCTGGCTGATAGTTCTCGCGACCCTCCCGGTCGCCGTCCTCGGCCCCCTGCTCGATCGCCCGCTGCACGCACTGTTCGATACACCCGTCGACACCAGCATCTTTCTGACCGTCAACGGTGTGGTCCTGGTCGTCGGCGAGGGCTTGCGCCGCCGCAACGAGCCCTCACTGCTGGAATACGGCCGCCGGTTCGGGCGGCGCGAAGCCCACCGGGCCTTCCTCACCGGATCACCGACGCAGCGCCGCCAGGCCGACCGCCCACTCGCGGCTTTGGGGACAATGGATGCCCTCGGTATCGGCATCGCGCAGGCCGGCGCGCTGCTGACCGGCTTCAGCCGCGCCGGTCTCACCATGGTCGGCGGCCTGTGGCGCGGGCTGGAGAACGAGCACGCCGCCAAATTCGCCTTCCTGCTCGCCACTCCGACGATTCTGGGCGCGGGGCTGTTCGAGCTACCGGAATTGGCCGAACCGAGGATCGCCGCGATCCGTGGCCCGGTCTTGCTGGGCGCCTTCATATCCGGGGCGTCTTCATGGCTGGCCGTGCGCTATCTGGAGCGGTACTTCCGAACGCGCACCCTGCTCCCGTTCGCGACCTACTGCATCATCGCCGGCACACTGTCGATCATTCGATTCGTTTGAGCCCCGTCCCGGGCCTGGGCACCCGACCGATATCACCGGCTCGACGCCGAGTTCACCCGGGCTGTGCGCTGAAACCCAGGCGGTGCATCGCGCCGAAGGAAGCTGCACAGTCCCTCCGCCGGTTCGATTCCCCTAGCGCCGCCCTGGCCGACTGCACTCTCAGCGAGGCTCCACGATTTCAGCCGAACCGGCGGTGACCAGCGCGCGTATCCGGGTGCCGGACACGAATGCGACAAGTCCGGTGAGGGCACCGCGCAGCAGGAACCAACCGGCGAGCACGACCACGGCACCGAGGACGAGTCCGGCGAGCACGTCGTGGGGGTAGTGAGCGGCGATGTAGACGCGGGCGAAGGCGATCAACGCGGCGGCCGCTATGGCGATCTTCCCGAGGCGGGGATGAACGAGGAACAGCCCGGCGGCCACAGCGCCGGCCATGGTGGCGTGATCACTGGGAAAGGAGGGGTCGCTGCTACGGTCCGCGAGCACGAGAAGGCCGGGAACGGCGTTGTACGGCCGGGTTTCGTGCACGGCCTGCACGAT
Source organism: Nocardia sp. NPDC020380 (assembly GCF_044386975.1). Lineage (NCBI taxonomy): Bacteria > Bacillati > Actinomycetota > Actinomycetes > Mycobacteriales > Nocardiaceae > Nocardia > Nocardia sp. NPDC020380. Next base: position 37,890 of record NZ_JBIRVQ010000029.1, read on the forward strand.
CGGCTGGTTGATCGCCACCGCGAGCAGGGTCCCCAACCCGGCCCATACGGCGGCGGCCATGCGCGCGGGATCCCCGCTGCGGCGCGCTGTCCACCATCCGGCGACCAGCAACGCCGCGAACAGGATCACCCCGTAGGTGGCGTAGTCGTACATGACGGAGTGCAGCCACGGGGTGGCGCGGGCGATTCTGTTTATCTGCCAGAGTTTTCCGTCGCCGGGCTCGATGGGTTCAGCCAATCCTGCTGTCGTACTGGTCATCCGGAGTTGTCCTCGTAGGTATCGGTGGACGATGCGTGCATGGCGGACCCGGTTCCCCGGTTCTACATCTTCCGTAGAAGTTCTACACGATGGGTAGAAGATGATTCAATGGGCACCGTGAGACGAGAGCGAAGCCGCGAGACGCCCCCGCACCGCGAGGACTCGCGCGAGGAGGGGCAACCGTCGCGCCGGCGAGCGGGCGAACTGTCGGGCCTGATCCTCGAGATTCTGCGCGGCCATCCGGGCGCGCTGACTCCGGGCGAGGTATCCGAGCGGCTGGGCGCGGCGGGCGCCGGAGAGCTGGCGTACTCGACGGTCGTGACAACCTTGTCGCGACTTCATGCACACGGTGTACTCGAGCGTTCCCGGACCGGGCGCGCCTTCGCCTACCGCGCCGAAACCGATCCTGCGCGTCTCGCGGCCGGAAAGATGCGCCGAGTGCTCGATGCCGAAGGTGACCGGGCCGCGGTGCTGGCGAGTTTCGTCGGCGAGTTGTCCGACCGTGACGAGCGACTGCTGCGCGGACTTCTCGGTGCGGCCGGGCTCGACGCGATCGAGCCGAACGGCGTCGACCGCTAGTCGCACGCACTGGTTACACGAAGGAGGTGAGCATGCACATCGCTGTGTATCTACCGTTGTTGCTTCCGGCGCCGGCAAGCTTGACGGCACGCTGGCTGTCGGCACGACTCTCGCCGCGGGCGGGGACCTGGCTGCTGACCATCGCCGCGGCAATGTTGGCCGCCGCCAATGGGATTGCCCTGAGCGTATTGACCGCGACCGCGGTCGGGCAGTTGCCGTTCTTCGCCGCGCTCGGGCGTTGGTCAGCGAGCGTGCTGCGCCGCGACGACCCCGCTTCCCTGGTCGTCGCGCTGGTGGCGGGGGCGGTGTTGTCGGTCGCTTCGACGGCGGCGGCGCGCATGCTGCTCCGCCGCACGGCCGCGGTGCTCGAAGCCGCACGCGCCGCGCGAGGGCTACCCGGTGGAGCGCGAGTGGCAGTGGTCGACGATCCTGCCCCCGATGCCTACGCCGTGCCGGGCCGGCCGGGACGGATCGTGGTGTCCACCGGAATGCTGGACGCACTCGACGCCCGTGAGCAGCAGGCGCTCCTGGCCCACGAACATGCCCATTTGACCGGACGGCATCACCTGTTCGTAGCGCTGGTCGACTTGGCCTGTGCTACCAATCCATTCCTGCGCTCATTGGCGGACGCCGTGCGATACACGACGGAACGATGGGCCGACGAGCACGCGGCGGCAACCGTCGGCGACCGTCGCCTGGTCGCTCGCACCATCGGTAAAGCCGCGCTCATCAGCCGCCGCGACCCCACACCACCGTCGATCGCCCTCGGCATGACCGGCGGGCCCGCGCCTTCGCTGCGCGGCGCGGGCCCGATCCCCCGGCGGGTCGCGGCCATGCTCACCACGCCGGCCCGCGCAGATCTCCTCGCCATCGTCCTGGCGATCGCCGTGCCGGTCCTGGCCTTGGCAGCGAGCGTGGAGGCGATGCGTGACCTGCACGCCCTGTTCGAACTCGCCGAACTCGGCACCCGCTGACATCGATCCCGGAGGTCGCATGGAAATCCAGCCGAACTACGTCCCGCCACGAGGCGGTCTCCGATGAACGGAGGCGGATTCGCCCTTGCCGTCACGGTTTTCCTGGCCTGCGCCGTCGAAGCCGTCGAAGCATTGACCATAGTGCTGGCGGCAGGCACGAGCCGGCAATGGCGCTCGACTCTACAGGGAGTCGGCGCGGCGCTGGCCGCCTTGGCCATCGTCGTTGCCGTGCTCGGCCCCGCGGTGCGGTTCATCCCGCTCACCGGTCTACGGACCGTGGTCGGCGCACTGTTGCTGATCTTCGGATTGCAATGGCTGCGCAAGGCGGTGCTGCGCGCCTCGGGCTATAAGGCGTTGCACGACGAGACCGCGGCCTATCGGAAGCAGGTCGCCGCAGCCGATCAGGCGCAGCCCGGCGGCCGCGGGATCGTCCGCGACTGGTACGCCTTCACGCTGTCGTTCAAGGGCGTGTTCCTCGAAGGGCTCGAGGTGGTGTTCATCGTGGTGACCTTCGGCGCCAATCAGCACGACGTGCCACTCGCCGCGCTCGGGGCCACGCTCGCCGTGCTCGTCGTCGCCTTCGTCGGCGTGGCGGTGCGTGCGCCACTGGCACGGGTTCCGGAGAACACCATGAAATTCGTTGTGGGCGTGATGCTGACGTCCTTCGGCATCTTCTGGGCCGGGGAAGGCGCCGGGGTGAGGTGGCCGCACGCCGATGCCGCCCTGTTGGTGCTGATACCGGCCGTCGCGGCGGGCGCGCTCGCGGTGGCCGCCCTGATGCGACAGCTGAAGGCTGCGCCGCGGCCGGCTACGGAGGTCGCGTCGTGAGGTACATCAAGGCTTTTCTGGCGTTCTGGTACGACTTCATCGTCGGCGACGACTGGGTCGCCGCCGCCGGAGTCGTTCTCGGCCTTGCCATCACCGCGGCGCTCGCGCATTCCGGCGTCAACGCCTGGTGGCTGCTTCCGCTCCTGATAGCGGTTGTCTTCGCAATCTCGTTGCGCCGGGCGGTTGCCCGGTCCCGTCCCGGGCATGAGGGCGCCGCCAAATGAATCCTGCTGCCGAGGTACCGATCGTCATCGGATGGCGTCGAGGTAGGCGGCTACTAGAACCACGATGACCTCACGGTTCAGTCGACCGATGCGCATGAACTGGCGTTTCGTGGTGCGCGGATCAGCTTTTCGGCGCAGTACGAACCTGATCCAGTACCGCGCGATCGATGTCGAAATTGTCCTTCCCGTTCAGCGCCACGTCGTAGACCGAATCGCCGATTTCATTACCTTGACCGGCCTCGATCCGAGGGCTACCGTCTAGCACATGAACCCCTACAGCCTGGCTGTGGGCGGAGAAAGTGTGACCAAGTCCCTGATGGCGCACCACACAGAAGCCCTCGACCGAGTATTTCGGTCGAGGGCTTCTTTGCGTTCCACGTGTGCCGGTCGCTCACCGGCCAGCCGGAGGGTGCCGACCCCCCTTCGGACGACACCCTCTCGGATGGCCGGTGGGCTGGTTCCCCGGCCACCTCGTCGCGGAACGGTGCACCGGACTTCACTCACCGTCTACTGTTTTGAGGTGCCGCAAACATATCATGAGTCCCAATTGAGTGGACAGTGAGTGGTTTTCGGCTCAGGCTGAGGGATCTGTGAGTGGTAGGTGACGTCGTTGTTGTGAATCCGAGGGTGGGAAGGAAGATCATCGAGCATGGGACGCATAGGGTTTGCGCCGTGGTGACGTGGGAACTGCAGGAGCGGTTCGGCCGGATCGTGGCCGAAAGGCGCGAGGAGCTGGGGCTCTCGCGGCCGGATGTGCGCCTGGCCGGCGGACCTTCCGTCGCGACGATGGCACGGATCGAGAACCCGCAATCGAATACCGCACCACCGAGTCCGGCGACGCTGCGACAGCTCGACATCGGTCTGCGCTGGACCGAGGGCAGCGCGGCGCGAGCGCTGCACGGCGGCGACCCGATGACACTGGGTGAGCAGCCCTCGGTAGCGGATGCTCGCGGTTCGCAGCCCCGGGGTAGAGGTGAACACGATCCGCTCGACTTCCGTGTGGTAGAGCTCGACGTCGAACTCGTGGACGCGCTGATCGCCGCCGCCGATCGTTGTTTCCAGCTCTGCGACCGCGCCGATCTCCCCGATGCGGCCCGGGAAGCCGCACAAGCGGTGAAGGCGCAACTCGGAGTCGCCGTCGGCCGGCTCGCGGCCGCGCAGGCCACCGAAGTGCTGGAGCGGGCGGGCGGTCCGGGTAACGCACTGCCCACGAACATCGAGAGACTCATCGGCGCGGTGCTGGCGACGCCACCGACGGCCACGGGCGCCGAACGGGAGAACCAGCAGTACCGGCGCTGGCTCGCAGGCACCGCAACAGACTTGGACCCCATCCTGGCCGACACCTTCTCGAAGCGGTGGCGGTCTAAGCTGAACCGGATCAGTCTGATTGAGGGAGAAGGCGGTTGAGTCCACGCAGCGGAGTCGTCCCGTTGGAGGAGCGGGTGAACCTACTGTTCGCCACCATCATTGACAATAATGGTGGCGAGGTCAGCACACTGACTGTGGCTCAGGCTCTTTCGAAATCCATGGGTCACCAGGTGACCGAGGAGGATATCGAAGCCCTGCGGCGACCCGGGGCGCAGAGGCCGGGCGAGAGCCTGCTCCGTGCGCTCGCGGGCTACTTCGATATGCCGGAGAGCTTCCTTTCCGACGAACCCGAGCAGTACTACAGCACGTTCCTGCAGCTGAATCTGCTGATCATACAGCGCGACAAGGGAATTCCTTTCATTGCCCTGCGCCCGAGTTCGGATCACCTGGGCGACAACGCGTTACACGACTTGACGCAATACCTCGAATCCCTCGGCGAGCAGGCTTCGACGCCGGCACCGTTCGGATTCCAGGCGAGACAAGGAGAAGACGACGTGACCGACTCTCATTCCGGGACGGTGCCCGTACCGGGCGGCTCGCTGTACTACGAGGTCCGGGGAACCGGCTGGAACGTCTTGCTGATCCAGGGCGGGATCGGCGACGCCAACGCCACCGAGCAGTTGGTCGAGCAGCTCGTCGGTGACGGTGCGCGCGTAATCACCTACGACCGCCGCGGACTGGGCCGTTCCACCGTCGACGACACCGCGACCACCACGATCGGCCTGCACGCCGCCGACGCCGCGGCGCTGCTGACGGCAGTCGCCGGGGAACCGGCCGTCGTGATGGGTGCCAGCATCGGCGCGGTGATCGCGCTCCAACTGGCCGTCGACCACCCGGAGCTGGTGTCCACGCTGATCGCCCACGAACCGCCCTTGGCGGACGTGCTGCGCGAACCGGATCGCGAACGCGAACTCGACCACGTGGCCGAACTCGCGCGCACCGACGTACGCGCGGCCATCCGCCACATGGTCGGCCTCGCGGGCGCACAGCCCGAACTCGAACCCGGCGCCGCGCCGACCCGACCGCGCGGGGATATCAACGCCACCCTGACCCGGTTCTTCGCCCATGACTTTCCGGCGGTGCGCACCAGCGGTGTCGACGCCGACCGGCTGCGCCCGGTCATCGCGCAGGTTCCCATCACCCTGACCGGCGGCACCGGCGGCAGCGAACGCTGGGAGTACCGCTGCGCCCGCACCCTCGCCGGGGACCTCGGCGTCGAGTTCGTGGGCATCGACGGCGGCCACGAAGCCCCCGCAACCCACCCGCGCAGCACCGCGGCGGCGATCAGCAACCTCGCCGGGGTCCGGAGGTGACCGGTGCGGGCCGAGAACACCGGTCGCCGGCACTGGCGTAGCGAAGCGCACCTGCGCCGCGGGGTGAAACAGTTACTGCGGCAACTCGACATCGGCGCTCCCCTGGATGTGCGCTTGCTCTGCGAGCGCCTGTCCGAGCATCGGGGCAGGCCGATCAAGCTCGTTCCCTACCCGTTGCCGACCCCCGGCGCCTTCGGGCTGTGGATCGGCACGCACACCGATGATTACGTGCTCTACCAGCGCGATACGACCCCGGCGCATCAGGAGCACATCATCCTGCACGAGCTCGGCCACATCATCAGCGAACACGGTGGCGACGAGGACGACGACGACCTGTGGGGGCAGATCTTCCCCGACATTCCCCCCGGCGTGGTGCAGCGCATGCTGCGCCGGGAAGGCTACGGCGTCGTCGCCGAACGCGAGGCGGAGATGGTAGCCACCGTGATCAAGGAATGGGCTGTCCTGCTCGACGAGCTCGGTGCCGGAAGCCGGCCCACGACCGCGGTGGGCCGGCGGCTCGGTGGCGCGTTCGACGCTCACCAGGGATGGCTGTAGCGATGATCGTGCTGGGGATCATGTGGTGCGCGGCGGCCATCGCGGCGGCGTGGAAGGGATCGCAACTGGCCGGCATGCCCCGGGACCGCGGCTTGCAGATCGTCACCACGTGCACGGTGCTGGTGCTCGCCGCGCTCACGGCCCAGCTGGTGGTCGCCCTGCCGGGCACGCGTTTTCCCCGGCAAACGCCGGTATTGATCGAGTTCATCCTGCTCAACTTCTTCTTCGTGCTGCTGCTGGGTTTGCTGCGCACGACGGGAGGCCGGTTCGACCTTTCTCTCCGCCCCTTCCTCGCCGACCTCGGTTTGGCGGTCGCGGCCGGCGCCGTCCTGGTCATCACCTTCGTGGTCACCGACCCGTCGAGGTCGAGCGCCAACTACGGGGACTACACGGAGGCGTCGGGGCCGGCCGGGGTGCTGGTCTTCCACTTGGTCGGCAACCTGTTCATGGCCTACGCCACCGCGTGCGGCGCCTACCTCGCGTGGACGGCGGCACGACATGCCCTCGCCCACACCCGAAATGGGCTTCGGGTCGCGGCCGTCGGGCTGGTCATCGCATGTCTCGGCAACCATGTACCCCGAGTGGTCGCGGAGGCCGGCCGCCTCACCATCGGCACTCCGATCCTGCCTGCCACAGCGACCTGGACACCCGCTCTGCTCGCGGCAGGCGTTGCGCTGTTCTTCCTCGGCGTCGGTTATCCCGGTGCTCGCACCGCGGTCGTGAAGATCCGCCTGTGGGTGCAGGCCAAGCGGCGTTACCAGGAACTCCGGCCGCTGTGGGAGATCTTGTACCGCGAGTTTCCCACCATCGCACTGCTTCCCGGCCGTAGCCGACGGCGCGACCGGTTCACTGTCCGCCGGATGCGGATGCGCTACTACCGGCGGGTGATCGAATGCCGTGACGGGCTCGTCTGTCTCAGCCCCTACCTGTCCGTCTCGGTGCTGTCCACCCACACCCCGGCGGAACAGGCGGCCCTGGTCCGCGCGGCCATCGAACGCCGCGCCGATGCCACCGCCCCCACCCGCCCCACGATCATCGCCCCACCCCGGGAACCGGGCATGGAAGGCGATACCCGAGCCATCATCGCGCTCTCCCGCGCGCTGTGAGCGGTTCAGGCGGCGCCGGTGAAGCGGGCGGCCTGGGTGAGACAGACCGCGCGTTCGACGACGGCTACCGTGGCTGGGCACAGTTGTCGGTGGCCTTGGATTTCGGCGCGGTGCTCGATCAATTCCGGTGCCCAGTCGGCGCATTGGGGGCCGAGGGCGTGGACCAGTGAGAGCAGTTTGATCAACGCTTCTGTTCGGGCGTCGGCGGCGTGGGCGTCGAGTAGGACGCGCCGTAATTGCAGGCGCAGTTGCTGTTTGCCGAGGACATCCGTGGTCGGCCAGCCATGAACGGCGAATACGCCCAGGACCCGCGCATTCTCGCGACGGACCTTCCCGGCCGCGATGAGGCGGGCCAGTAGGGCGGCACGAAGGCCGCGACCGAGGCGCTGGGTGAGTTCGACGGGGCGTAGCTCGGTGTCGCCGATTCGGGCCGACGCGTCGGTGAGCAGCGGGTCGGTCTCGGCTGTGGTGGGTGTGGTGAGTTCGAGCAGGACGGCTCCGGCGAGCACGCGGTCGAGGATGGGGCGGGTGACGAGGGGTTCACCGGTGCGGTCGTCATGCAGCAGCCACAGCAGGTCCTCGGCGATCAGCGGTGTCATGCCGGTCAGGCTGCCAGCGCGCCGCTGTGGGGACGCTGAGAGCGCGTTGACGGCGCGGAATGCGAAACAAGCCCCCGATCACAGTGATCGGAGGCTCGGAAAGTGTTTGGACGACGCGGAGGAACTCAACTCGGCCCCCAGCTATAGATCCAGGAACTTCCCCGCGTCGCGGCAACCATATTAACGACGCCGATCTCCGTTCGCCACACATTATGTCCACCGCCACACACCGATGGCGGCGGACGCCGCGATCACTTCGAGGGTTTCAACGCCGTCCAGGCAATTCCGGCACCGAGCAGCGAGACGACGCCCACACTCCAGAGAGCGACGGCCACTCCCTGGTAATGCAGCGAGAAGCCCGCGACTCCGAGCACGAGCAGCAATATGCCGACCACGACCAGCGACTGGACAACAGCGAACCGATTCCGCGTCATTCGACCCTCCAAAGTCATTGAACGCCAGGCCCTCTGCGATCCTCGCTCGCGCCGGCGCAAAGCACTCACCCGATCGGGCGAATGCACTGCGCGCCAGGCTACAACCGATTGCTTCCATTTGGAGGATGCTCAGGAACCCAATGCTGTTCGGTACCGGGCGGAATCGATGACTTCGGCTTGGGTGGGGAAGACTTTGTTCAGGAGCACCGTATTGACTTCCGGGTCCGGGTCGGCGACGCAATCCGACAGGACAATTACCCGATAGTCGAGGTCGGCGGCTACGCGGAGGGTCGACAGGATTACTCCGCTGGTGGCCACACCGGTGAGAACGAGGGTGTCGATCTGTTTGGCACGGAGGATCTGGTCCAGCCCCGTGGAGGTGAAGGCGCCCACCCGATGTTTGGTGATCACCGGTTCGTCGCCCACCGGAGCGACCCGGGAGTCGATTCGAGTTTCCGGGCTGCCCTCGAGCATCTTGCCGCTGCCGATGATCGTGCCGAAGGCTTGGTTGCCGGCCGACACCTCGGGGTAGCCGGGAGCGAAGGCCGTTGTCACGAAATCGACTGCCACACCCGCTTTTCGGCTGGCTTGCTCGGCGTCGGCGATATCGGTGACAGCGGAATCGTTGCTGCCCAGCTGGGAGACGATGCCCTGTTCCATGTCCATCACCAGCAGTGCGGTGTGGGCCGGGTCGATCTCGAGGGGTTGGTCGGCCGGTGCACTGGTCGGCGTCGCGGCGGGATGCGGTGACGACGTCGCCGGTGCGCTGCTGTTGTCGTGCCCGCATGCGGTCAGCACCAGGGCCGAGCTGAGCGCGAGGAGCAGGAGTTGCGGTGTTCTTCTGGAGGACATGGGATTCAGCGCTCGTAGGTACCGGTCAGGCGGCCGCGGCCGAGGACAGGTGCGGTGATCGCCGGGAGCAGGGCGCGAGGTCGTGCCCGGTCGGGGGAAGGTGCGTCCGGAATGCTGTCCAGCGGGGTTTCGAGGGCGAACAGCTGGAAGATATAGCGGTGTGGCCCATGACCTTTGATGGGTCCCGGGCCTTGGTACCCGCGGCCGATGGTGGAGCGCAGCACCCGCACTCCGGGGCCGGGCGTCCGGGCGGCCAGCGCGCCGGGTTCCAGGTGCGCGGTCGCCGGATCGACCAGTGCGACGCAGTGCACGGCGGGCTTGGTCAGCGGCACATCGATGTCCTCGACGACCAGCAGCAGTTGCGCGGTGGCGGCAGGCGGCGGGGTCCAGGCGAGATGCGGGGACAGGTTGTCGCCGCCGATGTTCTTGCCGCAGTGGGCCTTCGGCATGGCCTCGCCGTGGCCGAAGTGCCGGCTGGTGAGGGTCAGCAGTTCGGGGCCGTGCAGGTTCGGCAGGTTCCACGCCGTGTGGGTGTCACCCGCTCTGCGGTTGTGCAGCAGTCGTCCGAGCACGCTCATCGGGTGGACTCGACCTTCGCGACGATCTCGGCGACGGTGGCGGTTTCGCCGATCTTGGGGAAGACGCGGTCGAGGCAGTGCCGGTGTGCGGCGGTGTCGGGATCGCTCATGGCATCGGTGGCCAGCACCACGTGGTAGCCGTGGTCGCAGGCCGAGCGGGCGGTCGATTCGACGCCGCCGCTGGTCGAGATGCCCGCGAGTACGACCTGGGTGACGCCCAGATCCCGTAGCAGCGTGTCGAGTCCGGTGTCGTGGAAGGCGCTGCGCCGCCGCTTGGTGATCAGGTGATCGGTCGGCTGGACCTCGAGTTCGTCGATGAGGTCGGCCCAGCCGGCGGGCAATGCCGTACCGCCACCGGATGATCCGTTGTCGGTGCGTCCCGGCGCGCGGCCGGTGACATTGACCAGCACGACGGGCAGTCCGTGCCGCCGGTACTCGGCGGCCAGTCGTGTCGCCTGTTCGATGCTCGGGTCGTCGTGCTGGGCGACGACGCCCTGCTGCAGGTCGATCACGACGAGCGCGGACCGTGGGTCGATGGTTGTCAACATGCTTATTTCCCCTGGGTGATGGATTGTTTCGGGCCGGCGGCGCCGCCGCGCAGCAGGGAGGCGATCGCGGCGAGGACCGCGAGGGTCGCGCCGAAGGCGAACACGATGACCAGGCCCGAGTGGAAGGGCCCGGATATCAAGTGCGGGAAGAACTCTCGTCCGGTCAGCGTCTGTTGCTGTGCGGCGGTCAAGTTGTCCAGCGCGCCGGTGGGTTGCAGCAGATGCTGGATCGGGCTGAACCCCAGCTGCGCGGCGAACAGCGACGACACCGGCGGCAGGTTCCCCACCTGAGCGGCGACCTGAGCCGAAACGCCTTGCTGCTGCAGGCCGTTGGCGAGACTGTGCGGCAGGCTGCTCGCCAGTCCCGCGATCATCAGCGAGAAGAACACGCCGATCGACACGGCGGTGCCCGAGTTCTGGAAGGTGGCCCGCATGCCGGAGGCGACGCCGCGCAGCTCGCTCGGCACACTGCCCATGATCGAGGACGAGTTGGGTGAGGCGAACATGCCGCTGGCGATTCCATTGAGCGCGATCAGCACTGCGAAGATCCAGTAGCTGAAGTCGACCGGCAGCAGCATCAGGCCGAGGAAGCTCGCACCGAAGAGCAGCGCACCACCGGTGGCCATGCCGCGGGAGCCGATCCGATCGGACAGGTACCCCGATACCGGTCCCGCGGCGAGGAAGCCCGCGGTGAGCGGCAGCATGAAGATACCGGCCCACAAGGGAGTACTGCCGTAGTCGTAGCCGTGCAGTGGCAGCCAGATCCCCTGTAACCAGATGATCAACACGAACTGCATGCCGCCGCGGCCGATCGAGATGGCCAGGCCCGCCAGATTGCCGAAAGTGAAGGCGCGCAAGCGGAAGAGGCTCAACTGGATCATCGGTTCGGGGACCCGGTTCTCGATGACGACGAACGCCGCCAGCAAGAGCAGCCCGCCGACGATCAGCATGTCGACCAGCGGATTGGTCCACCCCATGGTGTGTCCGCCGTAGGGTTGCAGCCCGAAGGTGACCGCGATCAGGATGGCGCTCAGCCCGATCGCGAAGGTGAGGTTCCCCCACCAATCGATCCGGCCGCCGGCCCGCTTCCCGGTGTCGCGCAGTGTGCGGTAGGCCCACAGCGTGAAGAAGATTCCGACCGGCACGTTCACCCAGAAAACCGCCCGCCAATCCCAGGCCGCGAGCAGACCACCCGCCACCAGGCCGATGAACATCCCGGCGAGCCCCGCCACCTGATTGATCCCCAGCGCGAAACCACGCTGTTCCGCGGGGAACGCATCGGTGAGGATCGCGGCCGAGTTGGCGGTGAGCATCGACCCGCCGACGGCCTGCAGCACCCGCCAGCCGATCAGCCACATCGCTCCGTGGCCGCCGTCGAAGGGATCGAAGGACAACAGGATCGACGCGAAGGTGAAGACCGCGAAGCCGGCGTTGTAGATCCGCACCCGGCCGAACATGTCGCCCAGCCGCCCCACGGTGACCACCAGCACGGCCTGGACCAGCCGGTATCCCATGATCATCCACAGCAGGTAGGCGATATTGCCGGGAGCCAGCGGGTCCAGGTGCACGCCGCGGAAGATGGCCGGCAGCGCGATCAGCACGATCGAACCGTCCAGCGCGGACATGAACACGGCCGCGGTCGTGTTGGTCAGCGCCGTCCACTTGTATCTGTCGCTCGCCGGCCGAGTGGCGGCGGGCGCCTCCATCAGGTTCTTCTGCATCAGATGTGCTGTGCCAGACGCTCGAGCAGCGGCGCCGCCGCGGTGAGCTGTCTCAGCTCTTCGGGGGTGAACGTGCCGCTGGTCAGGGCGCCGGCGATGAGTTCGTTCCGCGCGTCGCGCTTGTCCTGGAGCGCCTGCCGTCCGGCGTCGGTGACCGTCAGCACCATGCGTCTGCCGTCGGCGGGGTCGGGGCTGCGTTCGATCAATCCGCGGCCTTGCAGCGCGTTGATGGTCGCGCCCATGGCCTGCGCGGTGATCTGCACTTCGCGGGCGAGCGCCGAGGAGGTGGTGGGACCGGATCGTTCCAGGCGGGAGAGCGCGGTTCGTTCCGGCATCGTGAGCTCGCCCGGGGTGGGCACCTGGCGTACCCGCCGCAGCAGCACGCTGATGCTCCTGAGCAGGACGGCGGCGACCGCCCCGGGATCCAGATCATCATCCATATACTAAAGCTAACTTATAAAGCTGCCTTAGTAAATCTCCAGGGCCTCCGGAAGCGGCTTACGGCGGAGATCCGGCACCTCACAGTCCGGCGCGGGGTAACCGACCGGGAAGAGGATGTACGGACGCTCGGTCGCCGGGCGGTGCAGGATCTCCGACAGGAAGGCCATGGGGTTCGGGGTGTGGGTCAGGGTGGCGAGACCCATGGTGTGCAGGGCCGCGATGAACAGGCCGCAGGCGATGCCCACGCTCTCGTTCACGTAGTAGTTCTTGCGCAGCGTCCCGTCCGGCCTCGGCGTGCTCTTCTCGGCGAAGACCACCACCACCCAGGGCACCACGTCCAGATAGGACTTGTCGGCATCGGTTTCCAAGGGAGCCAGGGCATCTCGCCAAGGCTCGGGCAGCCGGCCGCCCTCGTAGTTGATGCGTTCCTCGTGTTCCGCGGCCGCACGAATGCGGTGCTTGAGGTCCGGATCGGCGACGGCCACGAATTTCCAGGGCTGATGGTGGGCGCCCGAGGGGGCGGTATTGGCCGCCACCACGGCCAGCTCGATCATCTCGCGCGGGACCGGATCGGGAGCGAAAAACCTGACACTGCGCCGGGATTCGAGAAAATCATGGAATTCACGGGCGCGGCGCAGCCCCTCGGCCTGATCCAGGCGCGGCGGGGAATAGGGCACGAACGGGTGCTGATGGACCCGCGGAGCCGGCCCGGTGGACTGGTTCGTCATGCCAGTCAGCGTGCCACGCGATCATGTTCGGGCACTGGGGATTCGGGCAGCGCGGTCATGGGACGCGGCGGCAGCTCCGGGAGCGGTTCCTCGTCACCGGCGACCACGGTGGTATTGCCGCCCAGCCGTTTTGCCCGGTACATGGCGTAGTCGGCGCGGCGCAGCAGACGTTCGAAGGTGGCTTCGGTGTATTCGATGTCCGGCTGCGAGGCGTCGATCATGGCGACGCCCACGCTGGCCGTGATGGTGACGGGCAGCTCGGACATGGTTTCGATGGCCGCGCGCAATCGCTCCCCCACCGCGGCGGGTTCCTCGCGCAGGCAGCCGACCACCACGAATTCCTCACCGCCCGTACGGGCCACCAGGGCATCGGATTCGACGGTCTCGCGCAATCGCTGGGCGGTGTGCACCAGCGCTTCGTCACCGAACGCGTGCCCGAAGGTGTCGTTGATGGATTTGAACCGGTCCAGATCCAGCGAGGCCACATACGCGGATCGCCGCCGGCAGCGGCCGACGTGCGTGGCGAGATTGGCGTCGAGGCCACGGCGATTGAGCAGTTTGGTCAATGGATCCGACTGCGCGTCGACCCGCACGATCCAATGGCACAGCTGCACGAACGGCAGGATGACGCCGACCACCACCGCCATCACCAGGATGATGGCCAGGCCCAGGGCGATATCCTGCTGCCGGCCGCCGAGTTCGGGCTCGTTGCGCCCGGTGTTCGGCAGGTAGCCCAGGGCGATGAGCACGCCCAGCATGACCGTCGCCAGCATGGACCAGCCGACGTGCAAAGCCAGGATGCGCGGGCCGTGGAACACGGTCACGTATCCGCCCATGGCCATGAGCAGCACGATGCCCAGCACCGCGATGACGCGGTCATGGGCCAGCAGATCGTTGGCGGTGGTGTCGAGGTCGAAGAGCACGATCCAGATGAGCGATTCGATTTCCCGCGGCCACGGCAGCAGCCACCAGCGCAGCGTCCACGCGCCCGCCACCGCGGCTTCGATGCCGCCCTGCCAGCCGAGGGGTCCCGACACATCCCCCTGCGCGACCGCGGCCAGTACCGCGATCATCAGCATGACGATGCCGCCGGCGCCGAGCATGATCTTGAATCCCCGTAGCGCCGAATGGGATTGGAGAGTGTCGACCAGCCAGCGATAATCGACCCGGTCTCGCCACCAGGTTCGATAGAGCGATCGAGCGTCGGTCATGAACCGCCTCGGGTCGACAGGAGCTCCGGTGTGTATCTGGGGTCGCTCAGGCTCCGGAATCGAGCCCGCTTCCCGCAGGCTATGAGCATTCCGGCCCGCACGCAATATGACATTCTGCATATCTTTCGCAAAATTACGGGTTGAATGAGCCGCGCCCCGGTTGCGAGTGAACAGTCAGTAGCTGATTATTTGCGTCAATCTCGCTCGAACCCTCGGAGGCGTGCGTGCACTACGTGATCGGCAGTATCGGTTTGGCCGGATTCCTGTTCCTCGCTTGGCTGCCCAGCAGCGATCGGCGACTGGCGGGCGGGAGATTGGGGCGGGTTGCGATATTGCTGCTGGTACAGGCCGCACTGGCCGTCCTGCTGCTGAAATCGTCGGTGGGCGACGCCGTGGTGCGCGGCATCAGCAGGACGTTCGACCACCTGCTCGCCTACGCGAGCACCGGCACCACGTTCGTGTTCGGCGGCCTGCCCGCGGTCGGCACGCAGCCCGCGATCTTCTTCTCGGTGCTGATCCCGATCGTGCTGGTATCCGCCCTGATCGGGATCCTGCAGCATATTCGTTTGCTGCCGTTGATAATTCGCGTCGTGGGGCGGGTGGTGTCCTGGATCAGCGGCTTCGGCAAGCTCGAATCCTTCAATGCGGTCGCGGCCATGTTGCTCGGTCAGTCGGAAGTGTTCATCTCCCTGCGCGACATCCTCGGCCGCATCCCGGAACAGCGGATGCTGACCCTGGCCACCTCGGCCATGTCTACGGTCTCGGCGGCCATTCTGGGCGTGTACATGCAGCTCGTCGAACCCCGATACGTCATCGCGGCCATCACCCTGAACCTGTTCGGCGCGTTCGTCGTCTCCGCCCTCATCAACCCGTACCGGACCACCGGCATCGAGGACGACGTCCTGCTGCACACCGAGGAAACCGAACCGCGGGACCGCCCCTCGTTCTTCGAGATGCTCGCCGACTACATCCTGGTGGGCTTCCGCATCGCGATCACCGTCGCCGCCATGCTGCTCGGCTTCACCGCCCTGCTAGCCATGGTGAACGGCATCTTCGCGGCCGTCTTCCACGGCACCTCCTTCCAGGACGTGATGGGCCACGCCTTCGCCCCACTGGCCTGGCTGACCGGAATCCCTTGGGACGAAGCCCGATCCGCCGGCACCTTCATGGGCACCAAGCTGGTCTCCAACGAAGTCGTCGCCATGCAACAACTCCACAGCCGCCCGACGCCCCTCTCGGGCCACACGATGGCGATCCTCTCCACCTACCTGGTGTCCTTCGCCAACCTCACCACCATCGCCATCGTCACCGGCGCCGTCCGCATCCTCGACCCGGGCCAGGGCGCCCTGGTCGCCCGGAAAGGCCTGCGGCTGATCTACAGCGCGACACTCGTCAGCCTGATCAGCGCCACCATGGTCGGCCTGGTGCTGTAGGCCCGAGCCGGTTACCCGTGTTCGATCGGGTGGCCGACACGCTGTTCGAGTATGGACAGCACCCGATCGGGGTCGTCGGGACTGAAGGCCGGGCGCACGCGGCCGCCGAGATCGAGGACGATCAGGCGGTCCTTGTGCGGGCGGCCGACGTCCAGGGGCAGCCAGTAGCGCGGGGAGGAGGTTCCCCACAGGCGGCCCTTCCCGGTCATCACACCCATCGGGCGGACGCTGATTCCGCGGATACGGCCATACGGTATGCGCTTACCGGTGGCGAGTGGAAAATAATAGCGCCGCAATGTGATTGCCTCGTCGTCGAGAATGATCAGTCCGTCGTCATAGAGGGTTTCACGGGTCATCCGCTCATGTTATACGCGACCGAACCGATATGCGGCCCTTGGACGGCCGTGCCGTCCAAGGGCCGCATTTATTCGACGGTCATCGGGTTATCGGGTGCGGCGTCACCACTGGTGGCAGCGGCCGTCGCGGTGACCCCACTGATCGTGCTCGTCGTTGTGCCAGTTGCCCTGACGGTCACAGTGCCAGTCGTCGTTCCACGGATCGCCCGGTTCGTGCCAGCCCGGATGGTTGAAGCCGGCCCAGTCCTGCGCGACCGGCATGCCGCCGCCCGGGATCTCGGCCGATGCCGCACCCACCACCGGGCCGACCAGCAGTGCGCCCGCGGCGGCCGCGACCGCCAGTGTTCCCGCCAGCCTTCTCATTACAGTCACTACCTTTCTGTTACCCACGAAGGCCTCAGAGGCCGAATTCATTTCAGAACAGGCACACGCCGGAAACGATGAAATCGCTTGAAGTCTCAGCACATTCCCACCGGGCCGACACACACGGATCGCAATATTCCTACGACAGAATTCGAACACCGGAGAATGTTTACTCCCAGCCTGGTCCAATCCAATTCTGCTGCGGGTCACAGCGATTACTGAAAAAGCGAATTACACCACCGGCCAGACGATCGGTGCCGCGAACGCCCGCGGAGATCGTGGGCCGGTTCGCAGGGTTCGCTCAGCCGGGACACAGTCTGCGGCGGAACCATCGATAGCGTGCTGAATTCGCTTTCGACCCTGATGCTCGCGGCCACGGCCGCATTGCCGCTGGTGGCAGCGACCGGGCTGGTTGCGCGGACGGTCCACTCGCGACGGCAGCCGGTGATTGTCGCGGCGGCGCTCGCGCCGTGGCTGATGGCCGCGGCCTTGCCTGCGCTGGTGCTGGCGGCCGTGGCGGGGCAGTGGATCGCGGTTGCCGCGAGCGCCGCCTTGCTGGGGGCCGCGGTGGCCACGCAGTGGCCGTTGTATCGGGCGCGGGCGCCCTTCTTGCGGTCGCGTCGGGCGCGGTATCGGGCGCGGCAGCTGCCGGATCGGGGGCCGTTGCGGCCGTATGGAACCCGGCAGCTGGGGACGTCGGGGCGGACGCTGCGGTTGATGCAGGCCAATATCCTCGTCGGTGGTGCGGATCCGGATGCGCTGGCCGCGTCCGTCGATCGGCTGCGGATCGATGTGCTGACGGTGTGCGAGCTGACGCCGCAGGGGCTGGCCAATCTCATGGCGTCGCGGCTGCCCGAGCTGTTGCCGTATCACTACTGCAGCACCGCGGAACGCGGGAAGGGCACCGGGATCTGGAGTCGTTATCCGCTGTCGGACACGCAGCGGCACGACGGGTTCGTCACCGAATTGCTCTCCGCCCGAATCGAATTGCCGGACGATCCGGCGCCACTGGTGTTCGCGGTGCACCCGATGCCGCCGTGGCCGATTGGCCGTGAAGGTGGCGCGCCTGATGGGCGCGGGCAGCATCGTGGCGACCGGCCGCGATGATTCCGCACTGCGCGAAATCGCCTCTCTCGGTGCGGATTCCGTGATCACCACGGCCGTCTCCGACGACGAACTGCGGCAGCAGTTCACGGATGCGAAGGACAGCGGTTACGACGTCGTGGTCGACTTCCTCTGGGGCAGACCGACCGAGATCCTCTTGAGCACCCTGATCCCGGATTCCTTCGCCTTCCCCGAGCCGACCCGGCTGGTGCAGATCGGCGAGTCCGCCGGGCCCACCGCCACCATTCCGGCGGAGACCCTGCGCACCTCGGGTGTCGAGATCTACGGCGCGGCCCGCAATGCCGACCCGGCCGCCATCGGCGCCGGCTACCAGCAGGTGGTGGAGTGGGCCCGGGAGGGTCGCCTCACGTTCGATATCGAGCGGGTGCCGCTCGCGGAGGTCGAAACCGCTTGGCAGCGCACGGATCTGCGCGGGAAGCGGCTCGTCGTGACGCCCTGATCGGAGGTCAGTTCACCCAGGGCGGGCTGATGCGGGTGCCGTCGGCGAGTTCGCCGCTGAAGCCGACGGGCGCGGTGACCATGACGACGGCGGGGTGGTCGGCCGAATTGTCCAGGCGGATGGTCGATCCGGCGGGCGCCACGGCGGCGTCACCCGGGACGAGGTCGGCGGCTTCGCCGTCGATGGTGAGGGTCAGCGCGCCGTCCAGCAGGACGAAGGCCTCCTCGCGCAGCACCTTGTGCGCGACCCCCTCGGTGGCGGGCGAGATTTCCAGCCGCCAGATGCACAGTTCGGCGCTGCCGGCGGCCGGTCGGACGAGCGGGGTGAAGCGGGAGCCGTGCATCTCGTGGACTTCGGCGGCGGCAATGCGGATGACGGGCATTTCGAGAACTCCTCTTTGGTCAATCTGCTTGACTATATAGTCAAGGAAGTTGACCAATATGTCAAGTGTCAGGATTTCACCCATGCCCATACCCGCCCAGGACCTACCGCTGCTGCTGCTCGCGGCCGCCGCCGAGGTCACCGACGCCATCAACCACGGCGTGCTCGCGGCCGGATTCACCGATATCCGGCCCACCCACGGCTTCGCCTTCGCGCGCATGGCCCCGAACGGCGCGACCGTCGGCGAGATCGCCGAACACCTGGGCGTCACCAAACAGGCCGCCAGCCAGCTGGTGGACGAACTGGTGAAGAAGGGCTACGCCGCGCGCAACCCGCACCCCACCGACTCCCGCGCCCGCCTCATCACCCTCACCGAACGCGGCTGGGCCTGCACCCGCGCCGCCGACGCGGCCGCGGCCCGGTTCACCGAGCACTGGGCAGCCGTCCTCGGGCCCACGGCCACCGTCGAACTGCGCAATGCGCTGGCGCGGGTGGTGCGGCCGGGTCGTGTCCGGCCCTCGGCCTGGTGAGCCGGTTCAGCCCAGTTCGAGGCTGGTGACGCCGAAAACCTTTTCCGTGCAATGGGATCGGACCGGGCCGGTGTACATGCGCGCCGTCTCGAAGCTCGGCTGCAACCCCACCTCCGTCGCCAGGCGGACCGCGGATTCATTGTGCAGCGGGACATCCAGGGCGAGCGCGGCGCCGTTCGCGGCCTGCGCGAGCGCGGCGAGCAGCTGCCGGGCGTCCGCGTCCGAATCGGCGAAGAGCGGACCCACGCGCAGGGAATCCCTTGCGGGACGAACGGTTCCGAAGCCCGTGAGGGTCCCGTCGACAATGCGCACCACGGTGCGATGGCGGGGATCGCCGAGCCAGATGGTCAGAAAGTCGGGACGATCGGCGGGCAGGCAGGTGGAATCGTAGGCGCGCACGTCGATCACATTGTCCGCGCCGAGTTCACGCACCGTCGCGTCCGGCGGCGGCAGATCCGGGATGCCGGTGAAACGCGCAGTGCGGTAGGCGAGTTCGAATCCGCTGCGCCGGTAGTTGTCCTGCTGATCCGGCACTCCGTCGAGGCCGACCACGCGGTCGCCGGCGTGCAGCAGGCCCGCCTGCCAGGTGGCGAGTCCGAGCCCCTGGCCGCGTAACTCGGGCCGTACGAGATAGAAACCCAGAAAGGCGTATTCGCCGCCGTAGTTGACCACCGAGATCGCCGTGGCGGGCTCCCCGTCGATCCGGCCGAGGAAGAATCCGCCCGGATCCTGCGCGAAGAACGCGCCGGTATCGCCCTCCCCCGGATTCCATCCTTCCGCGGCCGCCCAGCCGACCACGATTTCCCAATCCCGCGCTGTGGCACGGTCGATCACGAGTTCCTGGGCACCCACGGCATCCGACATGCGAACACCGTAGCCGCCTGGAGTAGGGTCGGCCTCGTAATTCGTCCACTACCTGCGGAGTTGCGAGATGGCCGACTACGCCCACTCGGACTTCGCCGATCGCAGTCGCGAGGAGAAGGCGCGCCGACTGGCCGCATACATCTGGGACCGCGCGATCAGCGGAGCCGAGTTGCTCGAGATGCCCCCGGCCCAACGCCGGAAACTGGCCCGAGCCGCCGACACCAACCCACCCAGCACCGACGAAACCTGGCAAGCCGCCGCCCGCCTCCTCGACGAAAAGGACGCCTGGGCCACCCGCAACCCCACCCACGACTCCGCCCGCCGCACCCACGCCGACGAGAAAATCATGTGGGTGAAGCCCCCGGTCAAACCTTGGGAGTGAAGCAACGTCGGAGTCGACGGCCCGCCCCGGAGAGCCACACGACGAGCGATTCCGTGGGATCGGCGCCTGCCCTCGAGAGTTACGCGACCAATCCGCTCCTGGGGTTTCAGGGGCGGGCTTGCCCCGGCGCAGGGAGGTGGAGCCGCGAGTTACGAGAGTTGTCTCAACTCTTGACAGCAAGAAATGAACCGGGGTTCACTGCTTGGGTGGCACCCGACTACGAGAACCATGCCGGCACCCGGCCCGCGGCCTGGCGCGACGACCTGACCGCCGGTGACGACTCCCCCTTCGCCGGGCGTCCCGAGCCGGACGGCGAATTCACCGGCCGCACACTGACCTACGAGGTCACCGGCCGCATCGCGCGCATCACCTTCAACCGCCCCGAACGCGGCAACGCCATCACCGCCGACACCCCCATCGAACTGGCCGCGGCCGTCGAACGCGCCGACCTCGACCCGCGGGTGCACGTGATCGTGGTGAGCGGGCGCGGCAAGGGTTTCTGCGGCGGCTATGACTTGTCGATCTTCGCCGAAAACAGCTTCGCCCCCGCTGAAGGTGTGCAGCCGACCGAGGGCACCGTGCTCGATCCGGCCGTGCAGGCGGCCAACCACAATCCCTGGGCCACCTGGGATCCCATGCTCGACTACGCCATGATGTCGCGTTTCAACCGCGGCTTCGCCAGCCTGCTGTACGCCAACAAGCCGACGGTCGCCAAGGTGCACGGTTTCGCCATCGCCGGCGGCACCGATATCGCCTTGTACGCCGACCAGATCATCTGCGCCGACGACGCCCGCATCGGCTACCCGCCCACCCGCACCTGGGGTATCCCGGCCGCGGGCATGTGGGCGCACCGGATCGGTGATCAGCGCGCCAAGCGCCTGCTCTTCACCGGCGACAGCCTCAGCGGTAAGCAGGCCGAGGAGTGGGGCCTGGCCATCGAGGCGCCGCCCGCCGACGAGCTCGACGCGCGCACCGAGGAACTGCTGCAACGCATTTCACAGGTCCCGATCAATCAGCTGGTGATGGCGAAGCTGGCCCTGAACAGCGTGCTGCTCAGCCAGGGCGTGGCCAACTCCGGCATGATCAGCACCGTCTTCGATGGCATCTCCCGGCACACCCGCGAGGGCTACGCCTTCCAATTGCGCGCCGCCACAGCCGGTTTCCGCGAGGCCGTCCGGGAACGCGACGAGCCGTTCAACGACTGGAAGCGCGCGCAGTTCGACCCGCCCACAGACGAGAGCTGACCGGAGCCGGCCCGCCCGACGGTCAGTCGAAGCCCGGTACGTCGGTCCGCTCGACTTCGGCGACGACCCGGTCGGCCAGTGACCGCAGGGCCACCGACTCCGCGCGCGTCATATCGTCGACGAGCAGCCGCCGCACCAGATCCACATGGTTGGGTGCGGCGGTTTCCAAGGCCGTGCGCCCGGCGTCGGTGAGGCGCACTTCGCGTCCGCGCGCATCGTCGGCGGCCTGGCAGCGGTCGACGAGTCCGCGGGCGGCCATGCGGGTGAGGTGTTTGGAGAGCCGGCTCTTGTCCCAGCAGATCTCCGCGCCGAGTTCCTTGGCGCGCAGGTGCCCGCCCGCGGCGGAGAGCGCAACGAGCACTTCGTAATCGGAGGGTGAGAGGCCGTCCTGGGCCAGTCCGGCGGCGATGGCGGCGTCGAGCCGCTGCCGCATGCGGATATAGGCCTGCCAGGTCGTCTGTTCCTCGTCGGTCAGCCAGCGCACCATGGGCTCCATACTATCCATACATAGTTGACACGGACACCAACCTTGTGCACGCTGCCAGGGACTCGCAGCCCTGACACAGCCACGGCACAGGAATCTGTCGTAAAGTACGGTCCGTCCCAATCGTGAAGGTCTCGAAAAGCTGTCTGTCATAGCGGTTTTCAATCAGACGAATGGGACACATTCCGGCAGAACAGCTTCGGGAACGCATCCACGTCGTCGCGCTGACCAGGATAGATAGCCCATCCGGTTGACAATGCAACGTTGCGCCAGAACAGTAGACGCCGGAAACCCGGACCGGCCACCGTGCCACACTCCACCGGCAGCGGTGGCGATCCGCGCCGAGCCGGGCCGCCACCTAACAACACATAGCGCCGACATTGAGGAATACATGAACGTTCGCCGGCTACTCGTCACCGCCAGCGTCGCGGGACTGACGACCATCGCAGCCCAGACCGCCGTTGCCTTCGCCGATGTCCCCACCGGTTCCTCCGGTACCGGCTCCTCCGCCATCGACACCGGCTCCGCCGCGACCGGCTCGGCCGGACTCACCCAGACCGGCTCCGCCGGCGGCCCCGTCTACGAGAACTGCGACCAGGCCCGCGCCGCCGGCGTCGCCCCCCTCTTCCGCGGCCAGCCCGGTTACAGCCCCCACCTCGACCCGGACGGCACCGGAATGGCGTGCCCCACCGTCTGATTCGTCGCTGCCGCGACAATCCACAGATTGAACCGAGACCCCGGTCCTGTAGGACCGGGGTCTCGTGCGTTCGAGGGGTAAACAGCGAGGCCCCGGTCCGTTCAGGACCGGGGCCTCGCGGCTTTCGGGGGTTCGGGGGCGGAGCCCCTGAGAGTTCCGAGAGTTGGTCTTACCGGCGGAAGAGCTTGACCAGCACCAGGGTCGCGACGAGGGCGCCGGCGCCGATCAGGCTGTACTTGATCTTCGGCTCGTTCACCTTCGCGATGAGGGACTGCTTGGCGTTGTCCGCCAGCCGCTGCGGGTCGGCCCGCACCGCCAGCTCGTCGAGGGTGCTCGCGAGCCGGTTCCGCGCGGCCTCGATTTCCCGCTCGATCGCCTCGGTATCTCTCGCCACGTCACACTCCTGTCTGGAAGCCGCGCCATCAGCGGCACTGTCGTCTCGAGGCTGCTCGCGCGACGAATCCAGGGCGCGGCGAGCCGACCTGCCGTGGAGTCTATCGCCAACCCGACCTCGCACTCCTGACGCGCGCGGAAATCCTCGGCCCAGCTCAGGATTTGATGTGAGTTGCCGGGGAATCGTAGGAACAGGCTTGCGACGCCCATAGAGTCGTCCGCGGGTCGGAGCCCGATTTCTACAGAAAGGCCTTCTATGAAGTCCCGCATTATCGGTTCGCTATTCGTCGCCGCGGCGTCCGCCGCTCTCATCACCGGACCGCTGGTCTCCGTGGCGAGCGCCGAGGTCGTGAGCCCCGCCCAGCAGGCCGGCCCGGCCATCCTGCACGAGGACGGCGACTGGGGCGGCTTCAACCAGCCCGGTTGGCTCGACCCGCGCGACCCCTGGCACAACGACTGGCACTGCGACCGCCACGGCCGCTGGCACGATGACGAGCGTGACGGCTGGGGCCGTCACGACGACCGCTGCCACGAGTGGTAATTCACGCTTGACGAAGACAGCGCGTATCGCTGACAACGAGTCGGCGGCGTCGGCTAGCGTGACGACATGACCGAGAACCCCCGGCTCAGTCCCGGCGATACCGCGCCCGCCTTCACCCTCCCCGACGCCGACGGCAAAGAGGTGTCGCTCGCCGACTACCGCGGCCGCAAGGTGATCGTCTACTTCTACCCCGCCGCCAGCACACCGGGCTGCACCAAGGAAGCCTGCGACTTCCGGGACAATCTGGCCGAGCTCAACGGCGCCGGCATCGACGTCATCGGCATCTCCCCCGACAAGCAGGCCAAGCTGGCCAAGTTCCGCGATAACGAGCAGCTGACGTTCCCGCTCCTCGGCGATCCGGACAAGGATGTGCTGACCGCGTACGGCGCCTTCGGCGAGAAGATGATGTACGGCAAGAAGGTCACCGGTGTCATCCGATCCACCTTCCTCATCGATGAGAAGGGCAAGGTCGAGGTCGCACAGTACAACGTGCGCGCGACCGGCCACGTGGCCAAATTGCGCCGCGATCTCTCGGTGTAGATCTCGCGCGGTGTAGATCTCACGATCGAGGCAGACACGAAGAACCCCGGCCCGATTCGGGCCGGGGTTCTCGTATATCGGTGTGTCCGGACCTGTTTCGCGTGCTCAGGCGCGCGGGAAGACCTGGAGGGTCGCCCACTGCAGCATCATGCGCCAGTGGTTGTCCCACCAGGACGCGAACTCCGGAGTCCCTAACGCCGGCGGGGCCGTCTCACCGGGGAAGAGTCCGCCGTCGACGGGCGCGACCACCGGATGCGTGGGAGCGGGCAGCACCGAATCCGAGGCGGGCACGGTTTCCGGCTCGGGCTGCGCCTTGACCAGCTGTTTCGGGTTGCCGCCATCGGTGCGGGAGCCGTTCGGTCCCCAGTTCAGGGTGGCCGGGTCGACGGTGATCACATCGGGCTCGGATTGCGGCGCGGGCTGATCCGACATGGTCACGCCCGAGTCGGGGGCGGTCGGTCCGGTCGGCTGTGCGACGGGCGCGCTGCCACCGCTCGCTCCCGGGTCGGCCGGGGCGCCGAGCTGGTTCGGAGCGGGCGCGGACTTGGCGTCGGCGGAGACGCGGGCGTCGGTGAGCTTGGGTTCGGGCACGCCCGACGAATCCTTGTTCGCCGCATAGACTCCGCCGGCCACCAGGCCGCCGGCGAGCACGCTGGCCGCCGCGAACAGGGCCGCCGTGCCGCGCACCCGGCGAATGCGTTCGGCCGCTTCACCGGCGAATTCGACCTCGGGCAGGGCCGCCAGGGCCGCGCCGAGAGCGGGCGCCGCCGCCGACACCGAGCAGGGGATGACGGGTGCGCCGAAGCCGGATTCCAGTGCCGCCACGACCGCGGGTTCGCTTGCGGCGGAACCGATGAGCACGACGGCGTCGGGTTTCACCCCGGCGGCGTCGAACTGGTCCCAGGCGGAGGTGACCGCGGCGCGCATGGCCTCCTCGGTGGTGGCGCCGCCGGTGAGGGTGACCGCGGCCAGTACCCGGCTGCGGTCCGGGGAGATGAGCGAGAAGGCCTGGAAGCCCGGGACCACCTCGCAGATGGCCAGGTCCTCGAATTCGTCGACCCAGGTCATGGCGCGGGCCACGGCGAGGTGCGCGGCCTTGGCCGATACCAGCGAGGCGTCGTGCCAGGCCCCGGCGGCCAGCCGGGTGACGATGGCGCGGCGTTCGGCGGCATCGCGGTAGGCGACGGCCACCCCGATGATCTTCCGATCGGTTTCGATCTTGGCGGCGATCTCCTCGAGCACCAGTTCGACGGTTTCGGCCAGGTCGGCCTTGGATTCGCCGGCGACCTTCGCCACGCGTTCCAGCACCACGCGTTCGGGCAGCTTGTCGCCATCCTCGGCCAGTGCCACGGCACGCACCGTGCCGCGCTCGGTGGCGACTCCGATGGTCACCGCGGAACGAACAACAGCAGAAGAAACCACAGATCAGCCTTCCAACGTCGTCAGTGCTTTCTGAACTAACTCTGTAAGTCCCGGGGGCAAGCCCCCGGACCCCCGGACCGAGAGGTGGTGTTGCAAGTCCCGGGCACAATCCCCGGCCCCCGACCGAGGGTGAAGCAGCAACTCCCGGAGACAAGCCCCGGACCCCGGTCGAGGGGTGGTGCAGCCCCGAGGGCCAAGCCCTCGGACTCCGGCCAAGGGTTCGTGCAGGCCCCGGGGCTCGGCCCCCGACCGAGGGGCGGTCCGCCCTGGGACCCGATGGCTTCGCCCCAGGGGGTGCGGGGGCTCGGCCCCCGCTTCCCCTTTTCGGGGTTGAAAGGGGCGCAGCCCCTTTCGTTGTATCGGCAGGCAGCGGTGAAGCAGCTGCGATGGGTCTTCGTCGCCGGGGGCGGCGTGGATGGGTGGGAGGCCGTGACACACGAACTACCGCAGCGTGTCATCCGCGTGTCGCTACCCGTAGGCTGTTGAGCGTGGAAGCGCGCACGGGAGCCAGGTCGAATCGACGGCCGGACCCTGCGTTGGAGTTGCAGGACGACCCGCAGGAGCTGATGCCCCGTCGCCGCCCGACGCAGGAACGGAGCAAGAGGAAGTTCGACGCCCTGTTGCAGGCTTCCCGGGAATTGCTCGTAGAGGTCGGCTTCGAATCATTCACCTGTGAAGAGGTCGCGGCCCGTGCGGAAGTCCCGATCGGCACGCTGTATCAGTTCTTCGCCAACAAGTATGTGATCGTCTGTGAATTGAATCGCCAAGACCTGGTGGCGGTTTCGCAGGAGCTGGCGGATTTCCACGGTGAGATCCCGTCCATGGACTGGTTACGGCACATGAACGCGCTGGTGGATCACCTGGCGGAATTGTGGATGACCGACCCGTCCCGCCGCGAGGTGTGGCTGGCCATGCAGTCGACGCCCTCCACGCGGGCGACCGGCGCGATCCACGAAAAGGAGTTCGCCGAAGCGGTTTCGCAGATGCTGCGCCCGCTCATGCCCCGCACTCCCCGCGGCCGTCGTTCGATGATGGCGCAGGTGCTGGTGCACGTCGTCTATTCGATGCTGAATTTCTCGGTGCAGGACGGCCTCAGTCACGAGGACGCGGTCTCCGAGCTGAAGCGCCTGATGGTCGCATATCTCCTCATCGCCGAGAAGGAGTCCCGGACCGGCGGCCAGCGCACCGAGTTCGAACCCGAGGTGAACTGACCGCCGCCGCAAGACCTCTCACTTGCCGATGAGGTCCGCTAGTTCGCCGGGGTCTTCCAGCACCACCATGGCCGCCGCCGTATCCCCGTCGTGGGTGAGCGACAGGTGCACCCGGGCGCGCGGCAGGAATTCCGCTGCGAGCCCGTGCAATTTGATGCTGGGCCGCCCCCAGGCGTCGTTGACGACCTCGATCAGCGGATAGGGGTTGTCCCCGATCTGCGGGCTGCGCGCGAACCGGGAGGACGCCCACGCCTTGAGCACCGCCTCTTTGGCGGCCCATCGTGCGGCATAGCTGCGTGCCGGGTCCGTGCCCTTGCTCTGGCAGTAGCGGCGCTCTGCAGCGGTGAAACTCTCCCGGAGCATGGTGGTTCCGGTGCGTTCCAGTTGTTCGGAGAACTCGGAGATGGTGACCAAGTCCAGACCGATACCAAGGATCGTCACTGTGCGGGACTCCTCGATTCCTCGTTAGTGCAGTCGAATGCCCTGCAACATAGCAGCGCAGCCTACGGTTCCGTAGGCTGCGCCGCCGTGTTCGATTGTGCGGGTGGCGGGCTCGTGCGGGTACACGAGTCCGCCACCCCGGGCCTGACGGAGGGCTACTTACCGCCAGGCCGGTCTATCGGGTGCCGCTAGCGGCAGGCCGGGCCTTCGGGGCGGGTGCTGTAGACCGCGTCCACGCCCAGGCGCGCTTGCTGCGACAGGAGGACGTCCGCCTCGAGTTGCCGCGCCTTCTTGGCGGGGGTGCCGTCGCCGCCGAAGCGGCGGTCGGCGGGGCGTTCGTACAGCGGGGCGCCGCCGCACATGGCTTCGGTGAGGCGCTGACGGCCGGCGAGCTGACGCTCCTCGGCCTGGCGCTGGTAGCTTTCGCGCTTCTCCGGATCGGTGATCGCTTCGACGAAGGCCTGCGGGTGCACGATGGCGAGCAGCCCGGAGACGTGGCCGAAGCCGAGCGAGGTGACCAGTCCGGCCTTGAGCGGGAAGCGATCTCCCACCGCGAGGGGTTCGCGCAGCCACACCAGGTGCGGGTAGTCGGCCATCTTCTCGTCCACGCAGTCGAGGCTGCGGTTTGGCGGGATGACGCCTTGTTCCAGTACCTGGCACAGGCCGATGAGCTGGAAGGCCGCCGCGCCGCCCTTCGCGTGACCGGTGAGGGTCTTCTGCGAAACCACGAACAGCGGTGCGCCTTCCGAGCGGCCGATGGCGGTGGCGAGCCGCTCGTGCAGTTCGGACTCGTTGGGATCGTTTGCGGCGGTGGAGGTGTCGTGCTTGGACACCACCGCGATCTCGTCGGGGGTGACGCCGAGCTTGCCGAGTTCCTTGGCCAGCTTGGACTCCGGCCCACCGCGGCCCGCGCCCAGGGCGCCGAGGCCCGGAGCCGGGATCGAGGTGTGCACGCCGTCGGCGTAGGACTGCGCGTAGGCGACGACACCCAGCACCGGCAGGCCCATTTCGAGCGCCACCGAGCCGCGAGCGAGCAGTACCGTTCCGCCGCCCATGGATTCGACGAAGCCGCCGCGGCGGCGATCGTTGGCCCGGGAGAAGTAGCGGTCGCTGATGCCCTTGGCGGACATGACGGCCGAGTCGGCGGTGGCGGACATGTCGCCGAAGCCCACGATGCCCTCGATGCCGAGGTCGTCGTAGCCGCCGGCCACCACCAGGTCGGCCTTGCCCAGCTTGATCTTGTCCACACCCTCTTCGACGGAGACCGCCGCGGTCGCGCAGGCCGCGACCGGGTGGATCATGCCGCCGTAGGAGCCGACGTAGCTCTGCACCACGTGCGCCAGTGCGACGTTGGGCAGCGCCTCCTGCAGGATGTCGTTGGCCCGCGGCTCACCGAGCAGGTTGTCGATGTACAGCGAGCGCATCGACGACATGCCGCCCATGCCGGTGCCCTGCGTGTTGGCGACCATGGCCGGGTGCACCCAGCTCATGAGCTCGGCCGGGCTGAAGCCGGAGGACAGGAACGCGTCCACGGTGCAGACGATGTTCCACAGCGCGACCCGGTCGATGGACCCGGCCATATCGGCGGAGATGCCCCACTTGGTGGGATCCCAGCCGGTGGGGATCTGACCGCCGACGACGCGGGACAGCTTGGCCTTGCGCGGCACGCGAATCTCGGTGCCCGCCTTGCGGATCACCTGCCAGTCACCGGTGCCGTCGACGGGAGTGACGACCGTCTGCTCCGGGTTGGCGGAGTGGAAGGCCCGCGCCTCGGCTTCGCTGTTCACCACGAAGCTCAGGTCCTTGTCGAGGAACACGGAGGTGAGCAGCGGTGCGGTGTTGTCGATCATGGAGCCGTCGTCGCCGTAGCGGCGCACGCCGCAGCGTTCCACCACGGTGTCGTGGTAGCGCTCGGCCAGCTCGGATTCGTCGACGTAGTCACCGGATTCGGTGTCGTACCAGCCGGGCTTGGGGTCGTTCTCCCAGGTGACGAGTCCGGTGCTCCAGGCCAGTTCCAGCACGCCCGCGGCGGAGAGCTGGTCGGAGACCTCCATCTCGAAGCGGGTACGCGCCGAGCCGTAGGGGCCGAGCTCGCCCGCACCGACGATCACGACCATATCGTCGAGATCGGCGGTGACCGAACCCCATTCGGGGGTGGGCAACTTGGAGGACAGGGTCGGCGGCGCCGGCAGCGCCGCAATGGTGCGCCCGTCGATGCCTTCGGATTCCGCCGCGGCGGCCTCGGCCTGTTCACGGGCTTCGCGCGCCAGTTCGGGCAGATCCAGCTTGGCCCCGGCCAATCCACCGGTGAGGTCGATCTGCTGCGGACCCGACGCGGTCACCACGCGAGCGCGCGAGGTGCACCACTTGAGCAGCTCGTCGGCCATCTGCAGGGTGGACCAGGTGTGCACGCCGGCCTTTTCGACGGCCTCGACCAGCGGGTCGTTACCGCCCATGAGCCCGGTGCCGCGCACCCAGCCGATCAGCGCGTGCACCAGGGTGACCCGCTGCGACCACGACTTCTCGGCCCGCCACTTGGCGACCACGGCGTCGAGGGCGGCCTTGGATTCCCCGTAGGCGCCGTCGCCGCCGAACATGCCGCGGTTGGGCGAACCCGGCAGCACCACATGCAGTTTCGCGTCCACGTCGTGGTCGGCGCCCAGGGTGGACAGGCCACCGATGAGCCGTTCCACCGACCACAGCAGCACCCGCATCTCCATTTCGGCGCGCGCGCCGGCGTCGGAGAGGTCACCGGCCACCCGCGGCGCGGCGAACGGGAGCAGCAGGGTGGGGGTCATCGCCTCCTTGACGAGGATCTTCGCGCCGCCGGCATTGTCGACCTGTTCGTTGCCGACCCATTCGATGACCGCGTCGATATCGGTGTAGGAGGCCATGTTCGCGGGCACCACCCACAGCGCCGCGCCGTGGCGGGCGTTGTCGCGGTAGAGCTGCTTGTAGAAGCCCAGGCGGGTGTCGTCCAGCTTGGAGGTGGTGACCACCACGGTGGCACCGCCCGCCAGCAGCCGGCCGGTGGCCGCCGCCGCGATGGAACCCTTACTGGCGCCGGTGATCACGGCGATATCGGAGGACCAGATGCCCGGCTCGGCAGCGGAGACCGCGGCCTCGGCGATGGCGCCGTAGACCCCGGCGAGCACCGAACGGGCCTCGCTCATGGCGCGGTTGCGCCACCAGTTGGCCTGCGCGGCAACGGCTTCGCCCGCACCGACGTATCCCTCGACCTCGGGTTCGACCGGCAGCGAGCCGTCGTTGCCGAACCACAGCCGCGCGAGATCCTCACGCGCACTTGCCCACCGGTCGTCGATGAGCACGGCCTTCTTGGCGTCGAAAGCCGGCGCGACGAGTCGCGGCCAGTCCGAACCCAATTCGGCCGAAACCAGATCCACCAGGGTGTCCGTGGTGGCTTCCGGTGCGGAGGCCTGCTCGGAGTGGCCCAGGGATTCCAGGATCACCCGGGCGGCCTGCGCCAGCACGCCGTCGCGACCGGTGATCTGCTCGGTGAACTCACCCAGCGCGGCCGCGTCGACGGTCGCGCCGCCGCCACCGCCGGCGGACGGCATGGAGACCGCGATGCCGCGGCGTGCGGCCACGGCCTGCACGGCGGCGTCGATCGCATTGTCCACGGCCGCACCGTCGCCGAGCCCGCCGGAGACGAGCCCGCCGAGGTCGCCGCCGCGGACGCTGGCGCCCTCGCGGGTGCCGAGCGAAACCTCCGCGGTCACATGGCTGACCCAGCCGTCGCCGAGGTCCCAGACCTTCTTGACGCGCTCGCCGATGGCGGCCGGGCGCTTGCCGGAGGGCCCGAAGACCTTGCGCAGGTGGTCGCCGATGGCATCCGAGAGCACCGAACCGAACGGCTTGTAGGTGCGGGCCAGGCGGTCGACCGTACCGGCCAGCGCGCCCATATCGGCATCGGCCGCACCGTCGATGGCGCCGAGCGAGAGCTCCGCACCGAGGTCGACGAGCAGCTGGTTACGCCGCGAGGACACGCCGTCGCACAGACCCTCGATGGTGTCCACCGGGCCGATCTGATCGAGCCGCAGCTTGGTCCACAGCGCGATGAGCACGCGGGTGGCATCCGCCGCCGAGAACCCGATGTCGTCGGGCCGCGGGCCACCGGACGGCGCGACCGGAGCCGCGACGGGGGCGGCAGCAGCCGGAGCGGCTGCGGCAGAGGTGGCGCTGTTCGATGTCTCCGTGGTCGGGGTCTCCTCGGCCTCTTCCACCGGCGCCGGGTCGGTATCGGTCGAGTAGACGATGCCGCGCTCGCGCTCGATGTTCAGCACCTCGACGACCGCGCTGCCGAACTGCGGCAGCTTCAGCGTATTGGCGGCCAGGTTGGCGACGGTAGGCGTTGCGGCCAAACCGATTTCGACGAACCGCTCGACGCCGAGGCCGCCGTGCTCACCGTCGGTGAACAGCAGGTCCTGGGTCTCGATCCAGCGCACCGGCGAGGCGAACTGCCAGGCGAGCAGCTCGACGAGCACCACGCGGCAGAGTTCGACGGGCTTGGCGGCCCAGTCTTCCCAGTCGCCCAGCACCTCGGCGAGAGGCTCGGAGGGCACCAGGTCCGCGATCTCCTCGATGAAGTCGCGCTCCAGGTTGAACAGTCGCGGCACCAGGTTCGGAATGTACCGGCCCACAAGGAGTTCCGGGTGCAGGTCCGCGGGCAGCAGATCCAGCAGCTTGGACCGGAACTCCGGCACGCCGCGGCGCAGCACGGTGGAGTGGAACGGCACGTCGATGCCGGGCACCAGCACGAAGGCCCGCTTGCCACCGGTTTCGGCACGCAGCCGCTCGATTTCGGTCTCGAGGGCCTCGAGGCCCTTGACGGTGCCGGCGATGGCGTACTGCGCACCGCGCAGGTTGAGGTTCACCACCTCGAGGAATTCCTGCGCCTCTTCGCCGATACCCGCGACCCAGCTGATGACCTGGTCGTCGGCAATGCCGATCTGCGAGGGCCGGATGGCGGCCATCCGGTAGTCGCTGCGGCCCTGGGCATCCCGGGGCACCAGCTCGTGCATGGCGGAGCCGCGCTGGAACACGACCTCGAGCACGGCCTCCAGCGGCAGCACACCGGCCACCGCCGAGAGCGCGTTGTACTCACCGACGGAGTGCCCGGCGAGCATGGCGCCGTCGATGAAGGCGCCGGCCTCACGCAGTTCGGCGACCTGTGCGACACCGAGGGTGGCCATGGCGACCTGGGTGAACTGGGTCAGGTGCAGCACGCCCTGCGGGTGCCGGTATTCGACGCCGCGGGCCTTGAGGTAGGTCGGATTGTCGCGCACCACAGCGAGAATCGAGAAGCCGAGGGCCTCGCGGGTGTGCTTGTCGGCGCGGTCCCAGACCTCCTTGGCGGCCTTGGAGCGGGTGCGGGCGTCGAGGCCCATGCCCTTGGCCTGGATGCCCTGTCCGGGGAAGGCGTACACGGTCTTCGGCGGCGCGATGCGTCCGGTGGCGGTCATCACGAGGTCGCCCGCGCTCTGTGCATTTCCCGCTCCGCGGGTCCGGCAGGAAACCTCGACGATCTCCGAACCGTGGTCCACCGCAACGCGTTCCACACGCACGTCGATCTGCGCACCCGGCCGGACCATGCCGAGGAACCGAGTGGTCCACGCGGTGATGGTGCGAGCGGGGGCCTTGTCGTTCAGGTCGATGGCCGAAACCGCGTGCTGCGCAGCGGCGGACAGCCACATGCCGTGCACGATCGGGCTGCCGAGCCCGGCCAGCTTGGCGGCATTGTCGGAGGTGTGGATCGGGTTGTGGTCGCCCGAGACCTGCGCGAAGGCGGCCATGGCGCGCGGGGCCACGAGGGCCACGTCGCGACGGCGGCGGCGCGGGGTGTCGGTGGCGTCCTCGGACAGCGAGCCGGCGGCGCGCGCCGGATCGGTGAGTTCGGCGGAACCGTTGCGACCACGAATCGCGAAGCGCTCGGTGAGGGTGGCGATGGTCGGCATGGACATGCCGGTCTCCGGCTTGTCGAGCATGCCGGAGATCTTCACCCGCACCTCGACCACGCGGCCGAGATCGGTGTCGACGGTCTGCCCGGCCTCGGCGCGAACGGCGAGCACGCTTGCGCCGTCGGGCAATTGGCCGACCAGGTTGATCTGGTGGTCGAGGTGGACCAGGTCCAGCATGCCCTCGATGACGCTGTGCGCGTCCGCGGTCCGGGTGGCGCCGAGCGCCGCGAACACGGCGGGCCAGCAGGCGCCGACGAGCACGTCGGGCACGGTGCGGCCGAGGGTGCTCAGCGAGTCCGGCAGGCCGGAGCCGGTGACGCCGGCGTGGTCGGCGATGAGGTCCGGGGTCCAGGCCAGGTTCACGTGGGCGACCTTGACGCCGTCCACATCCTTGACCTCGGGCAGCGACTGCCCGGCCGCGACGGCCAGCAGCGCGGACATGGCCGCCTCGGCGTCGTCCTCGGTGATGACCGGGGCGCCGCCGTTATAGACGCTGGCGGGCACGGTGATCCGGATCTCGACCGCATCGCGTCCCAGGAGCGGCACGCTCAATGCCACATAGGCGTGGTCGGTTTCGGGGCCCTCCGTGGCGCTCAGGCGGGCGCCCGTGGGCGGGTGGATCGCGCCCTTGCCGTTCATGGTCCACTCGTCGAGGTCGCCCAGGCGGTGGATGGGGTTGACGGTGGTGCGGCCGGCCCACTGCACATCCGGTGCGGCGAGCACGATGTCGAGCGCGCCGTGCGCGACCTGCACGCGGCGGCGGCCGTCCACGGCGGCCGGGACGACGCCCGCCCGCACCAGCGAGTAGGCGGTGTCCTGTTCGAAGCGGTCCAGCAGTTCACCGACGGGCTCGTCCACGCGGGTGATGCCGGCGACGGCGACGGTGCCGGGGATGATGCACACCTGATCGGCGCTGTAGCGCGGATCATGGGCCTGCCACAGGGAATCCGAACGCCACCAGCGGCGTACGTCCTGATCCACGACCGGTACGAAGTTGACCGGCTTGCCGGGGGTCTTGCACAGGCTCACGAAGAACGGCACGTCGGCCGGGTGCAGCACGGTGTCGGCGGCGGCCGGGTACTGCGCCTTCAGCGTGCACAACGCCTGCACGGGCGCCTCGAACTCGTCGTCCTCGGCGAAGAGCGTGGCGATCTCGCCGCGGTCGGCCTCGTTGAGGCGGGATTCGGTGCGGCGCACCATCTCCGCGAACCGGTCGCGCCAAGTGATGTCCAGCCAGACCGAGCGGGTGGCGTCGGCGATGGCGTCGGCGAAGTCGCCGCCGCAGTCGAAGTCCTTGCGGCGGTCCAGGCCGACCGCGAGTTCGACATAGCGTTCCAGCCATTCGACGTAGGTCATGGTGGCGACGTCGCCGAAGTACGGCTTGGCGGTGGCGTCGAGGGCGGCGATGATCTCGTCGCGGCGTGCGGCCACGGCGTCGGCGTCACCGGCGACCTCGTCGAGCAGGCGGCCGGTGCGCGAGGCCGCATTGTCGATCTCGTGGATGTCCGCGCCCAATTGGCTACGGCCGGAAGCCATTCCGCCGGTCGCGGTGCCCGCGCCGACCCAGTCGGGGGTGCCGGGGGTGTCGACCAGCAGCTGCTTCACCTCGGGCGCCGTGGTGGCTTCGAGGGTGGCCATGGCGGCGGTGCCGACCAGCACGCCGTCCAGGGGCATGGCCGGGTGGCCGTGGGCCTGTGACCAAGCGCCGGTGAGGTATTCGGTCGCGCGCTCGGGGGTGCCGATACCGCCGCCCACGCAGACGATCACATTGTCGCGCCCGCGCAGCTCGCCGTAGGTCTCGAGCAGCAGGTCGTCGAGGTCCTCCCACGAGTGGTGACCACCCGCGCGGCCGCCCTCGATGTGCATGATGACCGGGTAGCCGGGCACGGCGTCGGCGATGCGCAGCACGGCACGGATCTGGGCGACGGTGCCGGGCTTGAACGCCACATGGGTGATGCCGACCTCGGTCAGCTCCTCGATGAGGGCAACGGCCTCTTCGAGTTCCGGGATACCGGCGGTGACGATGACGCCGTCGAACGGCGCGCCCGCGGTGCGGGCCTTCTGCACCAGGCGCTTACCGCCGAGCTGCAGCTTCCACAGGTACGGGTCCAGGAACAGCGAGTTGAACTGCACGGCGCGGCCCGGCTGCAGCAGGGTCTGCAGTTCGGTGACGCGGTCGGCGAAGATCTGCTCGGTGACCTGACCGCCGCCGGCGAGTTCGGCCCAGTGGCCCGCATTGGCCGCGGCCGCAACGATTTTCGCGTCGACCGTGGTCGGGGTCATGCCCGCGAGCAGGATCGGCGAGCGGCCGGTGATGCGGGTGAAGGCGGTCTCGACCACGATGCGGCCGTTGGGCAGGCGCACCGGCTTGGGCGCGAATTCGGTCCAGGCGGGGGCGACTTCGGGCGCGGCGCCGGGGGTGAACAGGCTGCGCTGCCCGGGGCGGGTGGAGGCGGCGAGCACGCCGACGCCGGTGCCCTTGAGCGAGCCGGCGGTGAGGCGGGTGAGCAGGTCGCCGGGGCCGAGGTCCAGGATCCACTGCGCGCCTTCGGCGACGGTCTCGTCGACGGTGCCGACCCAGTCGATCGGGTCGACGAGGACCTCGCGGGCGAGGGTGGCGGCGAGTTCGGTGTCCAGGCCGCACTGCTGGGCCCAGCCGGTGACCAGGTCCACGGTCTCGGCGAGGGCCGGGTGGTGGAAGGCGACCTCGACCGGGATGTCCTCGAACACCGGCGCGAAGACCGAGCCGCCGCGCTTCTTGGCGTCGCGTTCGCGGGCCTGTTCCTCGTTGATCTCGGCGCAGCGGCGGCGGACGCGGTCCAACTGGGCGACCGAGCCGGAGAGCACCGCGCGGCGGCGGCCGTTGCGGATGGAGACGACGGCGGCCTTGTCGGGATCGACGTCCTGGGAGACCTCGGTGACGACGGCCTGCAGCTGTTCGGGATCGACATTGGACACGGCGACCATGGGCGACTTCTCGCCGACGGGCATGAGGCCGCGGCGGCGGGCCACCAGACCGGCTGCGGCGCCGATCAACTGGGCCACGGCGAGCAGTTCGGCATCGCGCTGGCCGTGCGCCTCGGCGGCGACGGCGGCGATGCGGCCCTGCGAGTGGCCGATGACGGCGGCGGGCGGCTGGGCCACGATGTCCAGGCCCTGCAGGCGCAGCGCACGCAGTGCGGCGGCCTGGGTCAGGAAAACGCCCGGCATGGAGACGGCGGCGGAGCGCAACACCTGCGCTGACGGCGCTCCGGACACCTCCCCCTGATCCGGATCGGCGATCTCTTCCTCCAGCATCCAGGCGATCGGATCGAATCCGACGGGCCGGACGACGAGCAGTTGTGCCGCAACGGGTTCCAGCTTTTCAGCGGCCTCGTTGACGAGCGCGGTGAGCTCGGGTTCGAGCGCGGAATCCCGCCCGATCTCCTCGAGCTCGTTCAGCCACTGTGCGCCTTGCCCGCCGAAGGCGAGGGCGTACGGAGTACCCCCCAGCAATCGGTCCAGCAGTGACGACCTGACCCCATTTTCCCGGTTCTTCCGAGCCTGTCCGGCCTTCGATCCGATCCCGGTGCTCTCGTTGATCGTCAAGACGTTCGACTTCCTTCTCCGAGCGACCCAACCCCCGCAGGACTGGGCCGCGCTCACGGTGCGCAGGTGTTCCCCCGGCCGACAGGCCCTGGTAGACGCCGAGGATTCCACAAAATCATGAGGCTTTCCTCATGTTCGTGTTGCGTCCGTGTGCCTACTCTCCAGTTTTTTCGTACGCACGTACCAGAATCTTCAGAAACATGACCATCCCTCATGTTCGATCCCGCTGGTGAGCCCGGTTACACCGGCGTAGGAAATATGAGCCCCCCTCACCTTCACCTTTATGAAATCGTTATAATCCCAGGTAGGGTTACCGACCAGTACGCCACACCCTCCCGGTGCTTCGCGAACCCCGTTCGACCCGGTAAAGTTTGGACGGTCGTACCATCAGCGCGAGTGGCGAAATTGGCATACGCGCCAGATTTAGGTTCTGGTGTCCTCGGACGTGCGGGTTCAAGTCCCGCCTCGCGCACACAAACCCGGCTCACGAGCCGGAAACCACCCTCAGGTGCTTTAGTGCACTAGAACACGCAGATTCACCTGCGGAAACACTGACCGAGCAGGTCCGAAAAACCGCTCACGAGCCAGATTCGGCTCGATTCGGGCGGTGGCGGCGATGATAGGCGTGATCCCACCTCTCGTTCCACCTCCCTCGCCGCTGCAGCAACTGATCAGCGATCCCATCGATCCGGTCGCTCTCCTGCCCGATCGCGGCATCGAGGTCGTCTACGGTCTGGCCGTCGTCGCCGACGGCGGTCGCGTCGCGGACAAGAACATCACTGCCGCTCTCGGTTGGGGTCCGGGCTTCAAAATCGACATCACGCCTGCCGCCCACGGAACCCTTTTCGTCCGCCCAGGCTCCGACGGCGGAATCACGGTCAGCCGCAAGGGATATCTGCGCATCCCCTACCGACTGCGCCGTCGCGTCAACCTCTTCCTCGGCGATGCGGTCCTACTGGCCGCATACCCCGAACGCGAACGGCTCGCCGTCTATTCGCCCAGCGCACTGCACGCGCTGCTCGAACCGAGCCGAATCGACCTGCTGGGAGGTGCACGGCCATGAACGTCCCCGCCATCAACGCGCCCACTGCTCAAACGCTCGAAGCAGCACGACTGTTGTTGTCGCAGTTGGGTGTATCTGCCGCTGACCTGATCAGCGAGCCGATCTCCGTACCGACATTCGCGGTCGTCATCCCCGAAGTCCGCAAGACGCTGTCGTTCGGCACCCTGCGCACCTACAACACACATTTCAACCGGATCGAGAACGAGTGGGCAGACCGCAGACTCGACGAGCCGACCAAACCCGAACTCGTCGAAATGGCGGAACGGATCAAGTCCGAGTCCGTCTCCAACGGATCCCGCCATGGCCGAGGCGCGGTCGAGAACTTCGTCGGCGCTGTCCGGTGCATCTACCGCTACGCCGAAGATCACGGCTGGATCCGACCGGCGGACAACCCGTCCCGACAAGTCGCAAAGCCTTCACGCCGCCCATCGGCACGTTTCGCGATTCCACCCCACCAACTCGCCGACATCGTCCGCGTCGCGGCCTGCACCGGCGACGATCCCGAACTGGACTGCTTGATTCTGCGGCTGCACACCGAGACCGCCTGTCGCCGCGGCGGCGCGCTCGCTCTGACCCCGGCCGACCTCGACGTCGACCAATGTCTGGTCCGGCTGCACGAGAAGGGCGAGACCGTGCGCTGGCAACCGGTATCGCCGACTCTCATGCGTCACTTGGTCATTCACGCCCGGGGACGCCGCGCTCCGCATTCCGAACGGCTACTGCGCTATCGCAACGGAAAACCGATCACCTCCCGCCGCTACGACCATCTGTGGTCCCACATCGGTGAGGAATTGCCCTGGGTCGCAGTCCAAGGCATCACGATCCATTGGCTGCACCACACCACCCTGACCTGGGTCGAACGCCATTTCGGATTCGCGGTGACACGCCAATTCGCGGGCCACGAAGACAAGAAGGCTGGCACCACGGCCACCTACGTCAAGTCCAACCGGGATCGACGTGGTATCGGTGTGCGCACGGTTCGACGGAGCGTGCGCGAGATCCAGTATGGCCAGAGTGGATTGGGCCATCGACCCTTCCACCACCATGGGCCACAACCACGCCTCACGGTCCGGAATCGCAGTCAGGACAGCGAGATCCCGCAGCGCCGTGAAGGACATGCGGAACGCGCCGAACGCGCGGTGTAGGGACCGGCGTCGACCTCGGTAAGCGCTCTCGCTGCCGTCGACGAGGTCTGCGGCGCCGAGACAGCCGTCGACGGCGCTTCGGGCTGTCCGCTTTTGGTCTCGCCGCCACAGCTCACCGCACACGCCACCGTGATCACTGAAACGCCCAGCGCCACTACTCGTCCCACACCACGCATCTGCATTCCCCGGTTCGTAGCGGAATGAACGGCCCGATCATCGGCCGACTTTACGTGAGCAGCACCACTGGCGGTCGGGCGGAGAAGTCTTTCGCCGCGCCTCGGGGTGGACCGCCCCGGCTTTGGATGAGACCGAACTACCGATTCCAGTGCCTCATGCTGCCGTCAGTTGCTGACCGCGGTCTTCCCAGAAGACCCGCTCGAACTCCGCCGGTGGACGATAACCACACCACAAATGCAACCGCTGATTGTTATACCACGAAACCCATTCCGCCGTCTCCCGATTCACCTCACTCGTATCCGACCACACGTACTTGCCGATCAATTCCTTCTTGAACAATGAATTCACCGATTCCGAGAGCGCGTTATCGTACGAATCACCGGTACTGCCAACCGATTGCGCGATACCCGCC
>NZ_JBIRVQ010000030.1:0-72036 GCF_044386975.1 Nocardia sp. NPDC020380
GGTTGACCCTCTGGGGAAGTCAGGTCTCGTTCACTATTCGGCCGAACGCAATAGTTCCTGCACATTCGACACCGCCCGGCTGAGTGTTTCCGGCTCTGGGCGGAGTTCGCTGATGAGCTCGTCCAGCTCACGCAATCCGGCCCGTTGCAGGAGCCGCTTCTCGTTGGTAACCCATTCGCCGCGGGCAGCCAGCACCGCGTGCGCGGTCTGCATGCCTGCGATGGCGAGTGCTCCCGCGACCTCGGTTTGACGGCTCGCTCTGCGAGCAGCAGATAGCTGGGGATCCCGGCCAGGCGGAACATCAGTGGCTCCCAATGAAATCGGCCTTGGCGTACCTCGGTGATTTCGTTGTCCACGACGTCGAGGTCCCGATAGTGGATATCGGTGTGGCGGCCGTCGATGGTCAGCCATGCGCCACCGTTGAACACCCCGCCACCCCACGCGCCGATCTCGGAAACTGTTCCAGGCCAGCCGATCTCACGCAGGCTGTCCGGGGAGAAGTGGCCCCGGTAGTAGAGGGCGAAGTCTCAGTCGCTGTCCGGCGTGTGGGTGCCGGTGGTGGATGTTGGTTGTCCGGTCAGTATTGCAGTTACACTGCGCAGTGTAACTGTACATTTATCCGTGGGAGATCGATGAAAGCCGTGCACCTGCAGGTCGATGGGCGGCGACGGTCCTTCGTATTACAGCTACCGGTCGTGTCCCGTGCGGGTCTGCCCCTGCTACTGGTTCTGCACGGGCGGCGTTCGCCGGTAGTCGCCCCGATCCAGCGCTTCGCCGAGTCGGTAGCGCGGCGCATGAACGGTTTCGGCGCGTGCGTAGATCGATATGGCATCGCAGTCGCGTATCCGGAGGCCCTCGATGGTGCGTGGGCAGACGGCTGCGGTGTCACGACAGCGGACCTGCGGGGCGTGAACGACACCGCCTTTCTGCTCGCCGTCGCCGAATGGTGCGCCGAGCACCACGGCACCGGCCGCGATGGATTGTTGCTGGCAGGCATGTCGAACGGCGCGTTCATGGCACACCGCGCAGCCTTGGAAGCCTCCGAATCGATAGCGGCATTCGGTGCGATCGCGGGCGGACTGCCTGCCGACTTGGCCGATCACCACCCGACGCACGCAGTTTCTGCACTACTGATCAACGGCACCGAAGACCGAGCGGTCCCGATCACCGGCGGATACTCGCGCCGCCGCGGCCCGAACGGCGAGCTCCGCGGACGAACCCTCTCACTCGCCGAAACTGCCCGACGCTGGGCCGAAATCGACCGCTGCACAACCGACGAGGCGATCGACGAGCGGCCGAGCGGACTCGGCCCGAACGACCTGGCAATAACCCGCCGCACCGCCGCCGAGGGTGTCGGCGGGACCCGGGTGGAGACGTGGACCATCAACGGCATGGGCCACACCTGGCCCGGCGCTCGCTCACCGCGGATCCTCGAACCACTAGAGGGCAAGACCCCACAGAACATCGACGCGGCAGAAGAACTGTGCCGCTTCGCCCTTCCCCTCCTCATCCCCACCGCGGACCGGCGACTTCAAGATCGTCAATAGAACAGTTGCCTCCTAGGCCGGTATCGGCGCTCGGGTACTGTGCGTGAAATGTCGGAACGGGGGATGGAATTCCAATCGGATGCGGAAGACCCGAAGAGCATCAAGCTGAGTCGGGGACTACCGGATCGCGTTGCACGGGCAGAGATCTCGTATCGCCGAGAGGGCGTGATCATGGGCACGCGCGCTGTCGCTGTAACTCGACAGCGGGCGGGAGCCGCTGGAGGCAGAGGACTCCAAGGTGTGGGTGGTCGTCCATGAGTTCGCGCCGCCTGGTGCGGGTGCACTGTATTCGCTTGCGTCACTGATCAGCACGAGAACCTTGCTGCCGCGGTCCACCGCACTTTCGAGAACTCCAGACGCACCGATTATCCGTTCGTCCGGATGGAGTTGGGGTTCCAGCTGCCTCGAGGTCGAGATGCAGCGGCTCGTGGAGGAACAGGTCGACACCAGGGCCCGGCAGCCGTCGCTGATCTAGACCCCGTGTGGCTGCTCGCCGTTGGCCAGTGCCTTCCACCCGATCGGGCTGAAAGTAACGCGGTGGCTCGGCATGATGGTCCGATTCTTTATTTCCGGGTCGGCTCACCCGTGCTGGGGAACAGGGTGGGCGGTGCTCGACGTTCGATGCGTAGTGGCATCTGCGGCTCACGCGCCGCGCTGCGAATACAAACTGCCGTGGATACTGGAGTCCGAAGATCATGACAGCAAACGAGATCACTCAGGACGGTCGAGCGCGAGTCCTCGCGGATGGGGGAACGCTGCCGCTGCTCGGTCTGGGGGTGTGGCAGGTGCCCGAGGGGCGGGAGTGCGTGGACGCGGTTCGTTGGGCCTTGGACGCCGGCTATCGGCATATCGATACGGCCCAGGTGTATCGGAACGAGGCCAGCGTCGGAAAAGCGCTCAAGGACAGTGGAATCGACCGCGATGAAGTATACATCACGACGAAGTTCTTTCCCCGCCAGAACGACCCGGTTGCGGCCGTCGAACAAAGCTTGCGCGCGTTGGGTGTCGATCAGGTGGATCTCTACCTTGTGCACTGGCCGCAAGGAGGTCCGACGTGGGCGTGGCCGGGTATGGAGCGCGTGGTGGAGAACGGTTACGCGCGCTCGATCGGCGTTTCGAACTTCAGCGCATCGGATTTGGACGCGGTCACCGCGGACGCCCGGCGGACACCGTCCGTCAATCAGGTCAGCTACAGCCCTGTCGCATTCCGTGAGGGCCTGCTCGATGCCTGCCGGCGCCACGACATTGCGCTCGAGGCATACAGTCCGCTGGGCACGGGACGATTGCTGAGCAACGCCACCGTCGTAGATATCGCGTCCAACATCGGCCGAACTCCGGCTCAGGTGCTGCTGCGCTGGGTTGTCCAGCGCGGTATTCCGGCGATCTCCAAATCGGTTCACCGTGAACGCATCGAAGAGAATCTGCGGATCTTCGATTTCACACTGTCGCCGGAGGATGTGGCTCGACTCGATGCCCTCGATCGGACCGGTCGCACGGGTATTGCGCTCGAGCGCCCGTGGTGGTGAGCCGGCCCAAGGCTCGCTGCAGAGCGTTGCTCAGTATGGAGGTGGGATTCTGATCGGAACCCGTTGCACGCCAAGCGATCACCTGGTCGGGTCGGATCAGCAGCGCGCCGTCGTCGCTGACCCCGAATGCTTCCGGTCGGGGCAGTGATGCTGTGTCGAGCACGGTTCCGAGGGGATCGATTTCGCGTGCCACCTCCGCCCAGCGCTGACCGCCAGGGCCGGTGAGCAGCAGGTATCGGCCATCGCGGACCAGGCAGCCTGGACTGGTCCGTACTCGGCGCCATCCCGGAAATGCTGCAAACCGCCCACGGCTCATTGACCGTGGGCCTGGACGCCCAGCCGGGTCAGGCACTGCTGGTACGTGGCGGCACGTCCTCGGTGGGCATGGCGGCGGCCGTGCTCGGCAAACGCCTCGGGATGACCGTGTTGTCGACCACGCGCAACCCGGCCAAAGCCGATGCGCTGGTGAAGATCGGCGTGGACCACGTCCTCATCGACGACGGCGATGTCGCCGACCAGGTCCGCCGCATCTACCCCGACGGTATGGACGCCGCGCTGGAACTCGTCGGCACTCCTACCCTCCCGGACACCCTGCGCGCCACCAGGGTTCACGGCGTTACCTGCTTCACCGGGATGCTGTCCGACCAGTGGATCGTCGAGCGCTTCTATCCCATCGGCTATCTGCCGCGCGGCGTCCGCCTGAGCGCTTATGGCGGGGAGGCCGCCGACCTGCCCTCGGTAGTCCTGCAGAGCTTCCTCGACGACGTCGAATCCGGTCACGTCTCGGTGCCTGTCGCGCGGGTCTACCGGCTGGATCAGATCGCTGAAGCGCACGCCGATCTCGAGACCGGCAGGCACAGCGGCAAACTGGTGGTCCGCACCGACCGGTGACAGCG
Organism: Nocardia sp. NPDC020380; assembly: GCF_044386975.1. Classification (NCBI taxonomy): domain Bacteria; kingdom Bacillati; phylum Actinomycetota; class Actinomycetes; order Mycobacteriales; family Nocardiaceae; genus Nocardia; species Nocardia sp. NPDC020380. The sequence goes on from NZ_JBIRVQ010000030.1 coordinate 3,970, forward strand.
CTCGATGCACGCACCGCGGGTTGAGCTGAGCGACCTGGCATTCGGAGAATCTATGGCAGCGATCGATAGTATTCAGTTTGCGAAGGGATTATCCGTCGCCGGCGAGATGCTGAGCTAGGCATGACAACACTGCGAGACACTGCGGGTCGACGATTGCGGCCGGCCGGAATGAGAATTGCCCTGTTCGCTTGTGCAGCATTGCTGCTCGCCGCCTGCTCGACTCAGACCAAGACTCCGGCCCACGATCCCGTCGACCGATCCGGTCGACTTGTCGTTCCACAGGCCATCCACCTCGACAGTGGACTGAGCGCCGAGCGGGCAGGGCAGGAAGTCCATGTGGCGCAGCTGCTCTACACGTTCTGGAATACGGGCAATGCCGATTACCTGAATCAGGCGATTACACCGTCATTCCGCGACAACACCTTGCCGCCGGGCCGCCCACAAGGGCCTACCGGCCCCGCGGTCGCATCGAGGGGTTTCCGTGCCGCGGTCCCGGACCTGACCTGTGAATTGTCGGATCTGTACGTCACCGGTGACACTCTCACTGCGCGGCTGGTGTTCCGAGGCCGCTTCACCGGAAGCTACAACGGTGTCCAGGGAACCGGTCAGCCGATCGAATTCAACGCCATCGATCTGCAACACCTCGGCGGCGACCACTCCCTGATCACCGAGGACTGGCACATCGAGGACAATCTCACCTTTCTTCATCAAATCGGCCAAACATCTTGAGTATCCGAAAGAGTTGCTCGGAGGTGGTCGCCCATCGACGCACCTCCGACGCGGCGTTCGGGCACCGGGAAGAAGCCACGCAGGAGCGTGACACGGTGAATGCTCGGGCCAGGTCTGCAGCACAAGCTGTCGGCAGGGCAGCGAAAACCACGGCAACACACCCCGATTCGATCGTGAAACTGAATCGAATACCACCGCTACGGCGGTGAATGATCCTGCTACAACGGTAAGCGTAAATCATCCGTTGATCGGGTCATTTGCGACAATTCAGGTGGTCGATTTCATCGATCGTCCGCGTCTCAATCCGCCTGAGGCAGCAACAGTTCCGTGCGATACAGCGGGGCGAGGGCCTTGGATTTGGCGATGAACGCGGCCTGCGCGGCTGCGTCGAGCGCGGGTGGCGGGGTGGTTCGGGTCGGGACACGGACGCCGACCGAGGCGAAGAATTCCTCCTGGCCCGCCGGCGAGCACAGGCACAGCAGTCGTGCGGCGGTATCGGTGGCATTGGTGAAATGGTGGGGCGCGTTGGCCGGGATATTGATGGTTTCTCCCGCGCGCAGCACCAAATGCTCGTCGCGGAAGGTGAATTCACACTCTCCGTCGAGCACGGTGAACATCTCTTCGAAGTCGTGCCGATGCGGAGGCGGGCCACCGCCGGGCGGGATGAGCATGTCGATCAGTGTGTAGCGACCCGCGGTGTCCTCGCCGCTGATCAGGACCGTGTAGGTGTCACCGACCAGGCCTACGTGCGGAAGACTTTCATCGGTGTTGGGCCGCGCGACGACGAGGTTTCGCTTCGGGTCGTCGGGCGGTACCGGCAGGGGTGTCGAGATTTCGGTCACGGTATTTTCCTTTTCAATCAGATTGGCGCGCAGGATAAATGCTGGCATTCTGTTCGGTCATGGGGGCGATTACGTTCGCGCGAGCCAGTTTCGCTTGATGAACGCGGCGGCGGCATCGAGGGCCTGGCCGGCGTCGTCGAGCAAGGCGGCGTAGCCCTGGAAGACGTGCGGCACTTCAGGCCATACCTGCAGCTCCACTCGGACGTCCTGATCGGCGGCGCGGGCGGCCAGGCGGAGGGCGTCGTCGAGCAGGATCTCGTGTGAGCCGACCTGGATGAGCAGCGGCGCCAGCCCGGTCAGGTCGGCAAAGATCGGGCTGGCAAGGGGCGTGGCGAGGTCGTGCGCGCCGAGGTAGTCGCGGGCCCGGGTGCGCATCGCCTCCGGGGTGAGCACCGGGTCCAGGTCGGCTCTTGTTCTCGCGCTGGCGCCCGACACCGTCATATCGACCCATGGTGAGAAGACCGCCGCGCAACCGGGTTGCGGCAGCGCGTGATCCCCGAGCGCGGCGAGCGTCGCGGCGACCAGGCCCCCGCCGGCGGACTCGCCCACCATCGCGATCCTCGCGGCGGGCACACCCTCGTCGAGCAGGCCACGGTAGGCGGCCACAGCGTCCTCGAGGGCGGCGGGGAACCGATGCTCGGGCGCGAGGCGATAGTCGACCGAGATGGCCCGCGCACCGACACGCCGCGAGACGTCGGCGGCCAAACCCACCGAGTCGGCGGCAGATCCGAGGGCGTACGCGCTGCCATGGAGATAGAGCACCGCAACCGATGGATCGGTACCCGGCGTGTCCATGATGACGACAGGAACACCGCCGAGCTCGTGCTGCGCGGTGGAGACGTCACTCGGCACCGGAATCGCGGCGATCATCTCGTGGAAGATCGTGCGCTGCTCGGTGACGTCACCGCCGATGTCGAGCGGTCCGTGGCGCAGGAGTTCGTCGAGTTCTTTGCGTTGTTGCTCAGTCAATCGAGTGTCTTTCATTCGGTCCAGCGCTCGTGCAGCCGCAGTGTCGAGGGGTGCGGGCTGTCGTGGTGGTAGGTGTCGGTGCCGACCTTCTGCCCGTAGAAATGGGTCATCGGCGCATCGGTGATGAGCGAGTCCTGATTGGTGATCTCGAGCCGTATCCGATCCCCGCGCCGCGCAAGGAAAGACATCGGCAGCAGCTCTACGCGCAGTTCGTAGACCTCCCCGGGAGTGAGCGGCTCCACCCGCGCGTGCTGATGGAACGGCCGCATCTCGGAGGTCAGCTCGGGATCCTCGGCACGATGCGAAGCGCGCAACCAGCCCTGGGCGACCTTGATCGGCAGCCCGGCGGCCGGATCGCCCGACACCAGCGAAACCTTCACGAAGACATCCAAATCCGTCTGATCGGTCGAGGCGTACAAGGTCAGGACGCCGTGGCCGGTGAACTCGCGATCGGCGTCCATCGGCGCGGAAGTGAAGGTGTTGACCCGTGCGACATGGTCGGGCACGCCGTGCTTGTCGAAAACGGTGACGCCCGCCTGCCATTTCGGGTCGGGGTAGGACCAGGAGGTCGAATCCTGCTCGGCATCGGGTGCGGATTCGGTGAGCGAGCCGTCGTTGAGCGAGCTGACCGCACCACTGTGGCGCCCGCTGAGGAAGAAGGTCGCCGGCTGCACATCCGGCGGCGGCCAGGACTCGGCCGAACGGTATTCACCCGCCCCGTTGACATAGAAGCGCGCGGTGGGCTGCTTCATCACCTCGTTCTCGATGCCCTTGAGGTGAAAGTCGTACCAGGGCAACAGTTCCTCGCGATGGAACTGCTCGTCGAAGTAGTACATCTGGGCTTCGGCGAAACCGGACGGATGCGCGATCAGCAGCTTCTTGGGTCCCCGGACCCGCTCGAAGCCATAGAAGTTGCCGCGCAAATGCAGCGCCGCCTTACCCCACACACCGATGGAGAACACCGGGATATCGACCTCCGGCAACTCCCAGAACGGTGATCTGCGGCGCTGCCACTCGTCATCGAGGGGATGGGAAAGGATGTCGTAGACGTATTCCTGCTTGTTGCCGACATGGAAGTCGATGCCGTTGAGCTCGTGCTGGTAGAGCACCGATCCGAAGAGCCAGGAGCTGAGGAAACCCTGGATCGGAATCCCGCCGTGATACATCCAATCGCGGTACATGTCGGTCGCACCGTCGTATGCCACGATCGTCTTCAGATGCGGCGGCCGGGTTCGGGCGGCATTCCACTGACTCCAGCAGTAATGGGACATGCCGATCATGCCGACCGCGCCGCTGCTCCACGGTTGCACCGCGACGTGTTCGATCATGTCGTGGATGGCCTCACCCTCGCTGCGCGACACCGGATCCCAAGTGCCCTCGGAGCGGCCGGTGCCGGGCACATCCATCGCGACGTAGGCGTAACCGCTGTCGAGATACAACTGGATCGGGCCGTATTCGATGAACGGGAACACCGCATTGGGCGGAAGGTGGCGCAGGGCCTTCTGATAGGGCGACGCACCCAGGACGATCGGGTAGGGCCCGTCACCGTTCGAGGGCAGATACACATCGGCGCGCAGCAGATCCCCTGTGCGGCCGCGCACCTCGACTTCGAAGGGGGATACGTCGACGTCGACCATGTCGATCGGCTCCTGTCTGTTGTGAGCGGTGTCGCCAAGTCTGTTGCAGGGCTTGGTGAGTACGCGTCACGCGTTTCATGTGATTTCGCCCGGGCGACCCCGGTGACGTGGGGCGTGAGCATTTGCTCAGCCTGTGCACAGCGCGCCGGCGGCGCTACAGTGGCGCAATGGGTCCAACCGTCGAACCGCGATGGACGGCGATCCGGGCGCTACTGCCATGAGCCACGGAACTGTCTGCCGCACTGCGCTGTTCGAGCGACTCGGCCGCGCAGGACGCATCACCGAGGTGTCCGCGCCGGCCGGCAGCGGCAAGACCACCCTGCTGCGATCCTGGGTCGACGAGGCGGGCCTGACCGAGCACACGGCTTACGTGTCAGCGCGCGGGAAAGGGCGTGACCCGCAACGATTCTGGATAGCGGTCGTCGATGCGCTCCGAGGCACCACGGCCGGCGCGGCGCTGGTGCGGCGACTGACCGCCGCACCTGATCTGGACGGCTGGGCGGTGGTCGAACATCTGCTCAGCGACCTCGCCGCGCTGCGCGAGCGGACCTGGCTGATACTCGACGACCTGCACGAACTGACCGCCACCGACGCGCTACGCCAGTTACAACTACTGCTGACGCGGGCTCCTGCCGAGCTGCGGTTCGTCCTCGCCACCCGGCACGACATGCGACTGGGCCTGCACCGGTTGCGGCTCGACGGCGAACTGAGCGAGATCCGCGCCGCAAGCCTGCGCTTCACACTCGGAGAGACCCGGGCGCTGTTCGACGCCTCGGGACTGTCGCTGTCGGAGAAGGCCGTCGAACTGCTGCATCAGCGCACCGAAGGCTGGGCGGCCGGGCTGCGGCTGGCCGCGCTGTCACTGGCCGGGCACCCGGATCCGGACCGGTTCGCGGCCGAATTCTCCGGCAGCGACCGCACAGTCGCCGAATACCTTCTGGCCGAAGTGCTCGAGCACCAACCCGAGCCGGTCCGTGAGCTGCTGCTGCGGACCTCGGTGCTGGACCAGGTGAACGGCGGGCTCGCCGATCTGCTCACCGGCGGCTCGGGCGGGGAACGGATCCTGCTGGATCTGGAAAGCGACGGAGCGTTCGTAGTCGCCGTGGATCCACAGCGGACCTGGTTCCGGTATCACCGCCTGTTCGCCGATCTCCTGCAGCTCGAGCTGCGCCGGACTGCAGTGGCCGAGCCGCCTGCCCTGCGCGGCGATGCCGCCCGTTGGTATGCCGCGCACGGATATCCGGTGGACGCGATCCGCCACGCTCAGGCCGCACATGACTGGGACCTGGCCGTTCGCCTGCTCTCGGAGCATTGGGGAGATCTGTATCCCGACGGGCAGGTCGGTACCGCCCACGAACTGCTCGCCGGATTTCCTGCGAGCATCGCCGCCGGTAATGCCGAGATCACTGCCCTGATGGCGGCCTGGGATCTGGACCAGGGATCCCTGCACGAGGCCGAGCGTCGTCTCGCCCTCGCCGCCCAGGGAGCCGCCACCGTGCCTGTAGAGCGGCGCGGGCGTTTCGAGGTGATATCCACGGTCCTACGACTGCGTCTGGCCCGCCGTCAGGGGAACCTGTCGGTGGTGGTGCTGGAGGCGCAGCGGTTGCTGCGAGCGATCGAGACCGCCGACGCCGCGCACCTCGGCCTCGGCGACGGATTACGGGCACTGGCCCTGCTGAGCCTGGGCAGCGCCGAGACGTCGGCCCTGGGCCTCGACGGCGCGGAACAGCATCTGGAACAGGGCATCGTGCTCGCCCGACGGATCGATCGGCCGTATCTCGAGCTCGCCGGCCTCGTGTATGCCGCACATCTCGCCGCGACCAGGTCGTACGCGGCCGGCGCCGAGCTCAGCATGCGAGCGATCGACCTGGCCCGCCGGCACGGATGGGCCGACAAGCCCGTCACCTCCATCGCGTGGGCAGCTCACGCCGACGTGCTGATCGCTCAGGGACGGCTGGCGGAAGCCGAGCCTTTCCTCGAGCGCGCCCAGCACGCGCTGCAATCACAGGTCAACCGCGCTGCCGGGGTGAACCTGCACTGCGTCCGCGCCGGTCTCGAGCTGGCACGCGGCGAGTACGACGCCGCACTCGCCACGCTCGCGGCGGTCGAGCCGCTGGCATGCACACCGGTCACGCCGCACGCCCTGCGACCGATCCTGCGAGCGCAACGGCTGCACGCCCTGATCCGGCTGGGCGAGACGGAAACCGTCGAGTGCGTACTCGCCGAGATGCCCGCCGACGAGCGCGACAGCGTCGTGACGCGCATCGCCGAGGCGGCACTGCGGCTGGCTCAGGGTGATCCGCAGGCGGCGCGAAACGTGCTCGCCGCGCTCACGTCTCTTGCTGACGCGTCACCAGCAGATATTCGCCCGATGTGCGCCGTGGCGGTCATGCTGCTGGAGGCGATGGCATGTGATGCGCTCGCCTGCCCGGACCAGGCCCGGCGTGCACTCGAGCGGGCCCTCGACGCCGCCGCGCCCGACAACGTACTGTTCCCGTTTCTCGTCTACCGGGCACCGGACCTGCTCGAGCGCCACGCCCGCGAAAACACTTCGCACGCTGTGCTGATCGCCGAGATCCTGGACCGGCTCGGAGCCAATGTTAGTGTGCCGGAGTCGATTGCGCGTGCGAGGGCGGCGGTGAGCGTGAGTGTGGCGGCGCGTCTCGAGCCGTCGGCGCACTCACACGGGACGCTCAGCCGCGGCGAGATGCGAGTCTTGCGCGACCTGCCGACCAACCTGTCCGCGCCCGAGATCGCCGCCGAACTGTCGCTGTCGGTCAACACGATTCGCACGCACATGCGCCACGTCTACGAGAAACTCGGCGCACACGGCCGCAACGAGGCCGTGGAACTCGCACGATCCCTCGGCCTGGTGGCAGGGTCGCCTGCCCTGCGGATCTCGGGCTAGCCTCGGTCCGCTGAGCGCCGGACTTCGAGCAGCTCCAGTCCGAGCGCCTCGATCCTGGAGAGCACACCGTGCAGCGCCGCCTGGTCCGGAAGCGTTCCGGCGAGCACGGTTTCGGCTCCGCTGCTCTCGGCGCGCAGGTCGGGAAACGCGCCGAGCAACATCTCCCCGAGCCGCCCGCGCACCCGGATCCTGTAGTAATCCGACGTCGGTTCACTCATCGTGGGGTATTCCGCTTCTCGTCGTCCGCCGGTGATGCACCATCGTCACATCCGACTGGGTGAGGCGCCATCACCCAGATCCTGTGATCTTCTTCGACGACAAGGGATTGCATCGTTCGCCGGTCGATACGACGATCTGCGTGCGAACGCGGCAATGTAGACCAGCGCCTTGACCGGGAAACCCGCCTTCTGCAGGTCGGTGATCACCGGCGTCCATCCTGCCGCGTCCGCCCATGCCCCGTGCACGAGCACGATCGTCGGTTTGCCGCCGGGCCAATCCGCGGCAGCCGGGCTCTGGGCCGAAGCGGAGGATGACGCCGCCCCATTGTGGTCGGTCGTCCGGCCACACGAGGTGAGTGCCGCGGCCGAGAGACCTGCGAACGCGATCATCGCGACGATCGAACGAGTGTGTCGGGCACAGTGTTTCATGGCGGTGGATTCCGGTCTGTGCGTTTCGATCATAGGCGAGGATTCGCGCATGAACTCAGTGAAAGCCACGCCGTGGCAGGCCCCCGGACTTCGAGTGGAAAAGCCACGGAATGCCGCCGATTCCGAGGGATATCGCCGTATCGATGGTCGTAGGTGAGGGAAAGAGGCTGCCGCGTCATCGCCGATCATCAAGTCGCATAACCCGATCGAACCCGACTGATAGGTTCTGGCAGCCTGCCCAACTACTCGAGGTACTCAGGGGCAGCGGGGCCGACACCGGAACTCCCCACCTGTGCGCGGCTACCGCCATGGCGGCTGCATGGTCGGGGCTGGCGGGTGGGATGTGGCTGGAGTTGGCGTATTTCCAGTGCGTGAGGGTCTCGGGGGCGGATTGCAGGGGAGTCAGGTAGCGGCGGTAGAGGCGTTTGCCCAAGCGTTCGGCGTCGGGATCGGGAGGGAGGGGGCGGATTTCGGAGATCAGGCCCACCATGCGGGCGTGTGCTACCGGCTCGGCCGAGAACCACCTGGTGGACCAATCCGGATAGCATTCGGTGGCTTTGTAGCCGAGATGTACGGCGTCGGCGAGGACGACCTGCGATTCCTCGAGCAATTCCTGCAACAACACCGAGGGGTGTTCGGGGAGGTCCTGCAGACCCGTCGAGGATCCGGGCAGATGGTAGAAGGACGTCGAATCGGCGCTGACATCCTGCGCCAGCACGCGGCCGGTGGAATCCACCAGCCAGGCATGCAGTTCGGTCACAGGGAGACCGAACGGGATCTGGTCGGGACATCAGTACCAGGAATCGATCGGATGGCCGACCTCGTGCCGAGATGACCACTCCGACGCGCGATCTCGTAGCTCCCGCTCTTCGGGGGAGACCGGCTTCGGCGGCGTGGCCGGGGCGGCCGTGTTCCGTGGGCTCGCGAAGAACAGTGCGTTCCATGGTGGCGCATATCCCGGCACGAAGAACCCGAAGCCTTGCTGCTGCTGGGCCTCTCGTTCGCGGTCATGCTGCAACCGCTCCTGGTTCAACCACTGCTGTTGGTGGTACTGCTGCTGATAGTGGTTGTTCAGATGACTGTGCTGCTGGTGATAGTGCGGCTGCGGACTATGGTGCCCGATCGGACTGTGCCCCATTCCTCCATGATGACTGCTCTCTCGGGCGCCTGCCTCGGGTTCAGAATGCGAGGAAGAGGATTTCGTCGCGGCTGTAGTCGTGGTCGGGGTGCTTCTCGGCCAGATGTGCCTGGGTCTTCTCGACCAGATCGTCTTCATCCGTTCCACGGATGTCGTGGCCGCATGGGCAGTTGAGTCGCGTCTTCATGGGATGCACCTTCCTTCGTGAGAGCGGGTTGCGCAGCGGCGGTTCAGGATTCGGTGAATGAACCGGTCTGCTGTGCCAACGGTCGTCACAGTACCTCCGACACGGGACGCTCGTCGGCTGACCCGTGGAGCCGCAGCCGCTACCGAGGCAGGTACCGTCGGACGAAAAGGAGAGTGATCATGATTGCAGTCATCGCCGAAGTGACCGTCAAGCCCGGTGCGGGGGCGGAGTTCGAAGCCGTCGTCACCGATCTCATCGCGCAGATCAAGGCCAATGAGCCCGGGAATCTGACCTATCAGCTCGTGCGCTCGCGGACCGATGCCGATAACTACCGGTTCTTCGAGCTGTACACCGACGACGCGGCCGTCGAAGCTCATGGCCGGTCCGAGCATTTCCGTGCCGCCGGAAAGTTGATGGCGCCCTTGCTGGCCGGCGCGCCGAAGATCGAGTACTTCACCGCAGTCTGAGCCTCTCGACGATGCGCTCGCCGAAGCCCCGCCGACCAGGTCGGCGGGCTTCGTGCTTGGAGCCTCCGCCAACCGGCACTGGATCGCCCGCGGGTCTACGGAGATCGCGCGGTATTCGAGATCGGGCGAGTGCTGACAACGCGGTATTCCGACCCCGTGATCGGATAGTGCGGGCTATCCGGAATTGCGGTATGTATCTCCATATTGGGGATTCTGTTATTGAATGAAGTCTTTGTCTGCCTGAGCCTGTAATGGATGATTGCAGGTGCGTTCAGGGGCGGCACACCGCGCCGAAGATTTGTCGCCCCTGCTCGCGCAATCGTTTATGGAGCCGGGCCGATGAGGAATGTGTAATGGGTGAGATCGACGTGAATTACGGCCGGTGTGAGGAAATGGCCGACGAATTCGACACCTTGCCTCCTCAGCGAATGCCAGGCCGGGTGGTGAGTGTGCGGCGGTTCCGGCGGCGGCGGGGGATCTCGGGTGGGCGGCCGGTGCTCGAGATCCGGGAACCTGGGCGGGCCGGGCGGCGGGTCACGCTGCCCGGGGCGGTGACGATCGGGCGGTCCCATTTCGGGGTGCGGGTGGCCGATCCGGCGGTGTCGGGGGAGCATCTGCGACTGGTGCCCAGTCCGCTGGGGTTGTCGGTGGTCGATCTCGGCAGTAGCAATGGCACGTGGGTGAACGGGGTGCGGTTGACCGGGCGGGTGACGCTGGCGGCCGGGGATCGGATTCACGTCGGCGATACTGTCATCGTGGTGCTGGACGCGCCGACGGGCGATCCGGATGTCGGTGAGCCGGACTCGGCCGAGGCGGCGGGTGCTCGGTCGGCCGTGCGGGAGCGGGCCGATCGTGCGCCGGACGGGTGGCTTTTCCTGGTTGACCGCATTCTGGGGATCGATGCCACCGGGCGGCGGAATCTGTTCCCCACGTCCAGTGAGCTGCCGGCGCGGCTGCCTCGACGACTATGGCGGTATGTCCGGTTGGTGAGTATGGGGATCTACGCGGCCGATATCGTCGCGATGTTCTGCCGTCCGGCGCTCGGGTTGTTCGTGTTCTTCGGTATTGTCGTGCCGATATTGCCGGGGGCTGTTTCTACTCGCGCCCGGCATTTGGCGGAACAGTTGCCCGCTGGCGGCGGTGAATCAAATTCCGCGGGAGCGGGAATTCACGCGCGATAAACCACCACCGGCCGGGCTGTATGCGCGCGGCTATCCGATTTCGGTGTTTCTGTTCTTCGGTATCGCGGGCGCGCGGCTGGCCGGTTTGGATCGCAGCGGCATCGCTGCCGGGACCGTGCTGTCGCTGGTGCTGATCGCCGCCTTCGCCGGTGGCGTGTTGTACAAGGGCAAGAGTGGCTGGTGCAGCAGCATCTGTCCGTTGTTCGCGTTGCAGCGGTTGTACGGGCAGACGCCGTTCGCGACGGTGCCCAATTCGCATTGCCGGCCCTGCGTCGGGTGTGCGAAGAACTGTGTCGATCTGCAACCGCGCGGGGCGTACCAGGCCGACCTCGCGGAGCCGGCGGCGTGGTGGACCGGGCCGCGCCGATTGTTCGCCGCGGTGCTGCCGGGATTCGTGCTGGGGTTCTTCGTGCTGTCCGGGCATCCCGAAATGGGTGTGGTGCACCGGTATTCGCTGCTGGTGTTGTTCATGGTGGTGGCGATGGCGGTGTATTTCTTCGTGGATGCGATGACGCCGTTGAGTGCGGCCATCATGAACGTAGGTTATGCGACGATCGCGCTGAACATCTTCTACTGGTATGCCGCAGTCACTCTGGTGCATTCGATCACGACGATCACGGGTGTGGACGTGTCCTGGATGCGCTGGCAGATCCGTGTCACCGTGCTGATCGCGACACTGGTGTGGATCGCCCGGACACGGGTAGTGGAGTTGCAGTTCCGGGTACACACAGGAGTGCGCCGGGAGCCGGTGCTGTTATCGCTGCCGCGATGGCGCGGTGCACAGGCACGGGATACGCCGGCGGTGTCGGTCACCTTCGACCCGCACGACGCGGCCGTCACCGCGGAACCGGGATCGAGTCTGCTGGAGATCGCCGAGAAGGCCGGGCAGCGCATCGAAGCGGGATGCCGCATGGGGGTTTGCGGGGCGGATCCGGTGGCGGTGCTGGCGGGGGCGGGGGCGCTGTCGGCGCCGGGGACCGATGAGCTGAACACCTTGCGCAGGCTGGGTTTCGGCGACGACACCCGGCTGGCGTGCTGTGCGCGGATCGAATGCGGCACGGTACGAGTGTCTTTGGCGCCGCGGGCGGGCGGCGGACGGATCGCCGCGCCCGCCGACTTCGATCGGTCGATCGTCAATATCGTCGTGATCGGCAGCGGCATTGCCGGGGTCACGGCAGCCGACTTCAGCCGCCGCGGCCATCCCGACTGCGATATCCACCTGGTCGGGCAGGAGCCGCACGGCCCGTACAACCGGATGGGCATCTCGCGGCTGGTGTACGGGCGCTCCGCTATGCGCGGGCTGTCGCTGCTGCCCGAGGGCTGGTACGACGAGCACCGCATCACGACCTGGCTCAACACGGTGGCGACGAGCATCGATGTCGGCGCGCGACGGGTGCTGCTGGCCACCGGGCAGGAACTTCCCTACGACCGCCTGATCCTCGCGACCGGTGCGCGCGCACTCGTGCCGCCGATCGACGGGCTCTGGCGCCCAGGGTGTTTCACGATCCACGAGGCCGATGACGCGTTGCGGATCCGGTCCTATGTGCAGCAGTTCGGCTGCGCCGAAGCGGTTGTCGCGGGCGGCGGGCCACTGGGCATCGAGATCGCCTGCTCGCTGCACCGGCTGGGACTGCGGGTGACGCTGCTGACACGCGGCCCGCACCTGCTGTCGAAACATATCGATGGCCGGTGCGCGTGGCTGCTCGCCGAGCATCTGCTCGATACCGGGATCCGGGTGGTGGAGCACGCCGAATGCCTGCGGGTCGCAGGCGATCCTGCGGTGAACGGGGTGTGGCTGGCCGACGGGCGGCGGCTGGACTGCGATCTCTTCCTGACCGCCACCGGAATTCTGCCGAACATCGATCTGGCCCGCGCGGCGGGTATTCCGGTGCGGCGCGGTGTCCTGGTCGATGACCGAATGCGTACTGCCGCACCGCATGTGTACGCGGCGGGCGATGTCGCCGAGCATCGCGGGCAGGTGTCCGGACTATGGCCGGCGGCGGCCGAACAGGGGGAGGTGGCGGCGGTGAATGCGCTCGGCGGGGAGCGGGCCTTTCTCGGCGGCGCGTCGGCCGTGTTGTTGAAAGATGCGGGCTTGGAGTTGTTCTCGCAGGGGCCGGTGCATCCGCGGGCCGGTGGGTCGGCCATTGTGGTGCACGGTCCGGGGTCCTATCGGCGGCTGGTGGCCGAGCACGGGCGAATCACGGGAGTGACTGTGCTGGGCCATCATCCGGGGGATGTGGCTGCCGCACAGTTTGCAATTCGGACAAAGTTGGCAATTTCCGGCGAGGACTGTCGTGCATTGTCGGCGGGGGATTGGTCCGTTTTGCGGCAGGGTTGAGTTTGGCCCGGACCGACCGGTCGCTGTTGTTTTTCGTGGGTGCTCCAAATACTCTAAAATTCTTGACAGCAATAACACAGATACCTATCGTGTAGGTAACGCTTACGCGTAGAAGTTATCAAGCTTTGATTGCGAATCTGCATCTGCGGGCCTCCTCCCCGGTGATTAATTTGCTCTGCCGAAAGAGAATTCTTCATGCCGAAGCGCTATTCCGAAGACATCCGCCGAAAAGTACTCGAACTCGTCTCCACCGGTCGCACGGTCGCACGAGTCTCCGCTGATCTGGGCATTGCCGAGCAGACCATCTACAACTGGCGCCGCCAAGAGCTGATCGCCAGCGGTCATGCCCCGCTCACCTATACCGGATTGACCGAACTCCTCGAAGCTCGCCGGCGGATAACGGAACTGGAACGTGAACTATCCCGACTACGAGGGGTTTGTGAGAAGTCGCCACACGCCGTCGCCCGGTAACGGGCAGCGTAGCTCTCTCATTTCACCAAGACTCCGGCAGCCGCAATAGATTTCGGCGCCGGATTTTCGGGTGGCACCGATACTCGGCGGGTATTTTCCCGCCTTCTTTCGGCTGCCCGGCGATCGACGCATTGGCGCGGGTGTAGATCGATCAGATTCACCGATCGCTAATGTCTCGAGGAGAATGCTTTGCTTGGAAGTCACCGAAGCAGCGTCGATCGCAGGGTGAATGCGGCCATCGCGGCCGCGTCCGCCATCTCCGTACTGGTGGGTGTCGGGGTGGTGATCATCGACGACGTGGGCCCGGCCACCGCGGATACCGCTGTGCCGGACCCGAATTGCACGCTGATCGTGCCCGCCGATCCCTTGTCCGCCAGGGGACTGGCGACGCCGTATCAACTCGTTGCCACCGACGCGGCGGCCGGGCCCTGCAATGAAGCCAATGTCGGCCAGTCGGCCTTCGTCGAGGCGGCGATCCTGTCCGGGGACGGCAAACTGTCCACCTACGACCCGCTGGTCATCGACCAGGGCACCCGCCCCGCCGCCGAGACCGTGCCGGCCCGGGTGGAACCCGGCTCGACGGTGGCCCTCTGGTTCGGCTTCAACGGCACCACCCTGACCTTGAAATCATCCGGCAACGGGGACGCACTCGCGGATGCACACTGCGTCAACGGATTACCGGGTGGCACGAACTTCGGTCAGTTCGCCTACTGCAATGCCGCGACGTTCTTCCAGGACGCGAACCGGCGAATCACCGGCCACACCTTGGTGGTACCGGCCAACGGCACCGCCAAGGACGGGCTGCCCTGCCCGACCACCCGCGACTTCTCCGTCGTCGACCAGGACCAGAGCGACAATGTCGTCACCCACTACCTCGCCACCGCCAACGGCCAGACCGCACAGAACAATCCGGCCAACCAGGCGAAACTCACCAACACCAGGGACCTGCGGAACCTGCCGCGGAAACGACGGAAACCGCCCGCTCCCACCACGACTCCGGTCGTCGATCTCGCCAACGGCAGCGACAACCTGCTGCTGAGCGAATTCATCGACCCGGCGCTGGGCTGCACGCCCTTCACCGCACCGAACCAATCCAGTGGTGGCCAAGCGTCGGCAGCGTTGGCGATGGACGAACTGTCCGCCGCGGCGAACCAGCAGGCCCCGATCGCGCTCGTCCCACTGAACGATCCGATGACCCTGGACAACGGCGCGAACAGCCCCGACAAGACCAACCTCTATCGGCAGGGTGTCGACCAGGCCGCACTCGGTGGCACCGACAATGGCGACGGCGCGACCTACTGCACCAATGTCTTCACGAATGCGGCTGGTATCCAACGCGTTTTCCAAGACCAGGCCTTCTTCGCGGGCGCGCCGTCGGTGGATCCCGCCATGGCCACGAATCTGTTCACCTTCCTGGCCGTGCGCGCGCAGCAGTCGTTCGGGAATCTCAACTGCCAGGCCCTGACCGCCCTCGCGAATCCCATCACCCTCACCACCGACAACAACGGAGTGGTCACCGCCGCCACCTTCGCCGCCGTCGGCGCGGCAACCTCGACGACGCCGATCGACCCCTCCACCACCGACCCATCCACTACCGACCCGATCACTACTGACTCAGCCACGACGGATATCACGACGACGGACCCGATTACGACGACGGACCCGGCTACGACAACGAATCCGACGACGACCACAGATCCGACAATTACGACGGTTCCGATGATTCCGACAACAAGCACGGTCCCGACGACGAGCATGGCTCCGATCGCCACGGCTCCGATGACGAGGATTCCGCCACCCACCCGCCACCGGCATCGCTGAGTCCGGATATGCGGCGAGCCGGTCCGAAAGGACCGGCTCGCCGAATTCTTGTTCGCCGTGTATCAGTGCATGCCGAAGGTCTTCAGCAAGGTGGTGATATTGGCCGCCAGAGAGGTGACCGTGTTCGCCAGATCCAGTGCAGCGGAACCGAAATTGAGGAGAGGCATTGCAATCTTCTTTCGCAGTGAATATTGGAAGTACCGCGAAAGCTACGATAGTTACCTCGCAACCCGTTCGGAACCGTCATTCGGCCTTGCTGGAAAACACAGAAACAATTGCAGTCGAACGGGTTTCGCGCGCCTTCGTCCGCAACTCGCCTCGTTCGGTATGAGTCGCCGTCGGCTCGCAGACCCCGAGCCCGGCCTCTTCGATCAGGCGCCGGATGTAGCGGATCGTGACTCTGGTGAGCGGGCCCTCATTGCCGGTGGTCATTTGCGATCGCCTTGTCCGAACGGCTGATTCGACGTGTTCTCGGGAGCTTGCATACCCTGGGCCTGGCTCTTGGCGAGAGCTGGCTTCAGGCTGCCGGGGTAGAGGTACTCGTCGGCGGGCTGTTGTGTTCCGTTGAGCCAGGCGTCGAAGAATCCGTCCAGGTTCTCGGAGCTGCGGGACTGGATGAACTGGCGGAACTCCGGGATCGAGGAGTTACCGAACTTGTGGTCCTGCACGAAATCGCGGACGGCGGTGAAGAAGGTGTCGTCGCCGATGGTGCGGCGCAGAGCGTGCAGGAACAGGGGTCCGCGGGTGTAGACGGTGGTGAATTCCTTACCCTTGCCCGGGTCGTACAGCGGAGTCGACCAGATGTCTTTCTGGCCCGCTTTGGCGAGGGCGTCGAGGTAGAGCTGGTCGGCGTCCTTGTTGTCGGTGCGTTCGGGCCACAGGATGTCGGCGGTGTAGCTGGCGAAGCATTCGTTGAGGCAGACGTCCTTCCACTGCTTGACCGAAACCGAGTCGCCCCACCACTGATGCGCATTCTCGTGGACCACCGTGTTCAGGTCGGTCCACGGAGCGTAAATGGGCCGTGTCTCGGTCTCGAGGGAGAACTTCAGATCGGTGTCGACGTAGATACCGCCGCCGGATTCGAACGGATACGGTCCGTACAGCTGTTCTTCGAAATCGAGGATAGCCGGGAGCTGCTTTTCCAGATCCTGCTTCTGCTCGGCCGCGCCCTTGGCGAAGAAGCTCTCCAAAGGCGTTCCGTCGGAACGCTGCTGACTCAGGTGCGTGAACTTGCCGATCGCGACGGTGGTCAGATAGCCGACGATCGGGCTCTTCTCATCCCACGTGACGGTGTGCTTGTCGGTACCGGAAGGAACATCGGAGGTGAGGGTGCCGTTCGATGCCACGTCCCAACCGGTGGGCACGGTCGCGTGCAGGCTGAACGTGGCCTTGTTCAGCGGCGTGTCGTTGAGCGGGTACCACGTTGTCGCCGAATGCGGTTCACCGGCGGCGAATGCCCCACCGGACGGCGTATACGTCCAGCCGTTGCCGCCGGTATCTGCCGCGGTTCCGGAGTAATCGACCGTGACCGTGAACGGCTGCCCCGAAACCAGTGGCGCCGAAGGCGTTACGACGAGCTCATGTTCGCCTTGATGCTGAGAAGTGGCGGATTGACCATTCACGGTGACGGATTGGACCGGGGGACCGGCGAAGTCGAGATTGAACGACGACAGATCCTGGGTCGCTGTCGCCGTGATGGTGGTCTTGCCGGCCAGGTTATGGGACGCCGGGTCGTAGTCGATGGCGACGTCATAATTACCGGCGGTATAGCCACCATTGCCATCCTGCGGATAGTAGGGGTCACCGGTGCCATCCGAGCCCGGCGACGGCGCCGCCGAGCCCGAGTTCGAACCTTCGGCGCCCGTCGAGGGGGCCGCAACCGCGGGCGCGCCCGCCGTCAGACTCAGCGCAAGAGCCAATGCGGGCACGACAATCGGCCGCCGCCGCGATCTCGCGGCGATTCCGGACGGATTACGCATATCCGCCGAGCGATCAATCTTCATGGAACACAACTCCTGTGCTGGAAGAGTCGGAAAAGAGCACAATCGTGCAATGCATACCGAAGTCACGCCTGCGCGTAATGGCGTGCAGGACAGGCGAATTCAGCGATATGCGTGTAGCTGTTTCAGATTGCCGACTGGACGGCCTCGTTGTCCAGGACACCGGAAGTGGGGATGCGAGTGGGGATCACGAGTTCCGGCCGGATGTCGATCAGCGCGGTCGCCGGACGTCGGGACAGTGATGGATCCCGATGAAGGCAGGAGCGACCCCATGTCCAGCGACACACTTCCTGATATCTCACCGCATTTGGCGCGAACCGACCCCATAGCCATGGAGAAGTTCAATCGACTGCTGATCGCGCAGTACCTGGCCAACAACGGCCGACTGACAGGATTGTTCGAGCACGTGCCGGTACTGCTGCTCACCACCGTCGGCGCGAAGACCAGCCAGGTCCGCACAACGCCGCTCACCTACCTACGCGATGGCGAGGACTACGTCGTGATGGCATCCAAGTCCGGTGCCGCGGTCAATCCGGCCTGGTACCACAATCTGATGGCGGCAGGGACCGCCGCAGTGCAGATAGGGTCGCAATCGTTCCAGGTCCGAGCAATCAAAACCGAAGGCGACGAACGGGACCGGTTGTTCGCGCTGATGGCCCGACTCAACCCGGCAGCATCGCAGTATCAGCAGGTAACCTCCCGGCAGATTCCGATGATCGTGCTGCGTCACATCCAACCGGTGGCGCGATTCGTCGTGATGTACGACGTACCCTCCGATATCGAGGCATTCGAACGCCACTACCGCGAGGTCCACATCCCTCTGGCCAAGCAACTTCCCGGGCTGCGGCGATACACAATCAGCCACAACGTGACACCCGTGATCGGCGCACCCTACTACCTCGTCGCCATGCTCGACTGGGACGACCTCGACGCCCTCGGCGCGGCATTCGGATCCGACATCGGCACGCAGACAGCCCGAGACGTCACCGACAACCTGGTCCGCTACGCGACCATGCGCAGCATGATCCTGCAACTCGACGACAAATAGTAAGCCACGGTCGCACGCCGCGTATTGTGCTGGCGTGCGACCGAATTCGTCGAGCTGGAGGTGACGAGGCCGCGATGTCCGAACCGTATTCCGCGATGGCGCAACTCCAGATCTCACGGTCGGCGCTGAAGAGCTACCTCGCGGCACCCGCGCGACCCACGTCCTATTGGTCGGACTGGGCAGACATGCGCGGGCGCAAGGACGCGACAGGGAGGCAGGATGGCCTGCCTTTCTCCCTGCATCGGGAGATGGACTTCGACTCCGTCGACCGCTGGCTGTCCGAAGGCGATTACCGCAGCCACCTTCACGACATCCTGGGAGTCGCTGAGATGCCGTCCGCCGCTCGCTTCGACTACGACGAGCAGACGGGTCTGGCCACGATCGTGAATCTCACGGTGGGTGCCGAGTGCTTTCGCAACCCACTCTGGTTCCTCGCCACCGTCCGAGGAGCCGCCGACTACATGGATGCCGGCAGCGGGCTCGCGGTAATCCGTCAACACCTCTGGGGTGGCTCGAAAAGCAAGTACACGCTGGCCGTTTCGCAGCTTGAACCAGGCAGCTCACGGTTTCTGAACCCGTCCGCCGACGCCTACACCGATGCAGTGCACCGGGCCGGCACCGCCTTCACCGCCATCAGCCTCGGCCCTCCCGAGGTGTGATGTAGCAGATGCCCGGATAGATTGTGCACAATCTAATTGAGGGCTACTTTGTTGTGTGTGACAGAAGAGCTGGAGCTGGAAAATCAGCTGTGCTTCGCGCTCTACGCGGCGTCGCGGGCGATGACGGCCATGTATCGGCCCAAGTTGGACGCGCTCGGCATCACCTATCCGCAGTACCTGGTCTTGCTGGCGTTGTGGCAGCGCGACGGCCGAACCGTCGGTGACCTCTGCGCCGCGCTGGAGTTGGACTCGGGCACGCTCTCGCCGCTGCTGAAGCGGCTCGAGGCGGCAGGATTCGTCGAGCGTCGACGCTCGGCCGCCGACGAGCGTCGTGTCGAGATCACGCTGACCGATCGCGGGCGCGAACTGCGCACCGCCGCCTGTGCGATCCCGGCGCAGTCCGCCGAGATCACCGGCCTGGAACTCGGCGAACTCGCCGAACTCCGCGAAACCTTGCACCGCCTCACCGCGGCGCTGACCACGCACACTCCATCGAAGGAGAATCGCTGATGAATATCCTGTACACCGCCGAGGCCCTGGCCACCGGTGAGGGCCGCAACGGACAGGTCCGCACCGACGACGGCAAAGTCGATGTGACGCTGTCGATTCCGAAGGAGATGGGCGGTAGCGGGGTGGGCACCAACCCCGAACAGCTCTTCGCCGCCGGTTACGCGGCCTGCTTCCATTCCGCGCTGCGCAGTGTGGCGCGCGCGAGCAAGGCGAATGTCGAGGACTCCGCGGTCGGCGCGAAGGTCGGTATCGGCCCCAATGATGCGGGCGGCTTCGGTCTGGCCGTTACCCTCGAGGTGTCGCTGCCGCACCTGCCGCTGGAGGAGGCGCGGGAGCTGGCCGCCAAGGCGCACCAGGTTTGCCCGTACTCCAATGCCACCCGAGGCAACATCGACGTCGACGTGATCGTGGTCGAGGACTGAGGAGAACTGACATGCGTGCAGTAATCATCGAACAGTTCGGCGAACCCAAAGACGTACTGGTAGCGGGGGAGCGGCCGCTGCCCGAGCCCGGCCCTGGCGAGGTGCGCATCGCCACCGCGCTCGCGCCGATCCACAATCACGACCTGGCCATCATTCGCGGCGTGTACGGCTACCGGCCGGAGCTTCCCGCGGTGCCCGGCACCGAAGCGGTCGGCCGCATCGACGCCCTCGGACCCGAGGTGACCGGCTTCGAGATAGGCCAGCGTGTCACCGTCTCCGGCGTGCAGGGCGCGTGGGCGGAATTCTTCGTGGCGAAGGCGGGCGGGGTTGTGCCCGTACTGGATTCGGTCTCCGACGAGACCGCGAGCCAGCTGCTGGCCATGCCGTTGAGCGCACTGATGCTGCTCGAGGACCTGCAGGTCGAGGCGGGTCAATGGATCGCCGTCAACGCCGCCAACGGCGCGGTCGGGCGCCTGGTGAACCTGCTCGCCCGTGAGCGCGGTGTGCATGTACTCAATCTGGTGCGCAGCCCGGCGGCCGTTGAATCGTTGCAAGCGTTGGGTTTCGAGCAGGCGCTCGACATCGAATCGCCGGATTGGCAGCAGCGCGCGGCGGAGCTCACCGGTGGTGCACCTGTCGTTCGCGCAGTCGACCAGGTCGGTGGCCGCGCCGCCGGCGATCTGCTCTCGCTGCTCGGCGCACGCGGCGAACTCATCTCCTTCGGCGCCCTCTCGGGGCAGCCGCTGATCCTCGATCCTGGCCCGATCATCTTCAAACAGGCTGTGGTGAAGGGCTTCTGGGGCTCCAAGCGCGCCGAAGAGATCGGCGCGAGCGAACGCCGCCGCCTCATCGGCGAGCTGATCGGCTTGGCCGCGCGCGGCGTGCTGAAGCTGGGCGTCGAATCGACCTACCCCCTCGACGAGGCGGCCGAGGCGGCCGCGGCCAGTGAACGCCCGGGTCGCAACGCCAAGATCGCGTTGTCGGCTGCGCCGCTGGGAGGTTAGGGCGCCGACCCGACCGGGGCCGCGACGCACGCGCATACTGGGAGTCGTCTACTACCGGAGGTGCCCGATGGAACGCCACCAGGATCTATCGCAGGATGCACGCCGTAAGGCAGAAGCCGAACGAGCTGCGGCTCACCGCGCGGAACGCCACGACCGGGTAAAGGACATGAACGCCGTCCGCGAGGAGCTCGGCGGCGATTACGCTGAGCCGACCCACGACGCATACCGCGAGGACGGCGACGAGGAACCGAGCTAGTTTCCCGATCAACGTTGGTGCACTTCGAGTGCGGCGCGGACGCCGCTTTCCAGGGCGCCTTCGATCCAGGCTGGTTTGAGGCTGGTGTGGTCTCCGGCGAAATGGAGCCGGCCCTCCACCGAGCTGGTTGCGGCGTGGTGTTCGTGGAGTTGGCCGGGGGTGGGGATCACGGCCTCGCCGAGGGCGTATCGGGCGCGTTGCCAGCTTTGGGACAGGCCGATGCCGGTGAATTCGGTGTCGACCACCGGGCCGAACATGTCGCGCATGCCTGCGAGGGCGAAGTGGACGCGTTCGCTGTCGGTGAGGGAGTCCCAGCGCATGGCGTCGTCGGACCAGGTGTAGGCGGCGAGTACGACGCCGCCGTCGGAATCGTCTGTGTGCGAGGGGAAGTAGGTGAATCGGTTGGGTGAGTCGGAGACGCAGCCGCCGCCGCGGAATCCGTGGGGGCCTTGTTCCCAGAAGCGGTTGCGGAATTCGAGCAGGACCTTGGTGGCGGCGTCGTGGTGCATTTCGATGACGGCGCGGCGTTTGGGGTAGGACAGCATCGGTTCGAAGGTGCAGAACCGCATGGAGGTCAAGGGAATTGCGATGATCGCGTAGTCGGCGTCGAAGGATTCGATGGGGTCGATCGGGGCGCCGTCGGTGTGTTCGTTGCCGGTTTCGGCGGTGGTCCACACCCGGACGCCGTGTTCGGTGTGTTCGACGCGAGTCATGCGTTTGCCCTGAGCGAGCGCCGGACCCAGCTTGCGGGTGAGGGCGTCGGTGAGACTGGCGGTGCCGCCCTGTAGCTCCCAGTAGGTGGCGTCGGGGCGGATGAGGGCGTGATCGACCATGGCCGAGATGACGCCGTAGTGCAGGCGCGAGGTCAAGTTCTCGAGTGTGCCGACCGCCTCGATCTGCGGCAGCGTCCAGCCTTGTCGCATCAGGTAGCGGTGCAGCGAGAAGTCTTCGTAGGTGTTGAAAACATCCGTCCAGCCCTCGATTTGGTGATCGATGGGCTGGTCGGCGGACACCTGGGTACGACTCATGGCCTGGTTCAGGGCGATTCGCGCTTGGGCGGGCAGGGCGACGCCGAATCCCCGATGCACGGCACCGGGATCGCGGGCGTATCCGGCGCGATCGACACACTGCCCATTGACCTTGATCAATGTGCGCCCGGCGGCCGCGGGGGAGACCTGTGCCGGCGCGGCGGGGCCGTTGGACCACTCGGCGCCGGTGAACGATCGGTACACCACCGGGACGGGCTCGGCGGAGCGTGCGTCGGGTCGTACGTCGACATTGTGGAACTGGCGTCGGCGCACGCCGAGTTTGTCGGCGAGGGCCAGGACCATCGGGTGCGCGCTCGGCAGTCGCATGGCACCGGCCTCGGCGTAGAGCGCGGGATCGGAGAAGACGCCGCGGAAGGTCTTGACCCGCCCGCCGGTGCGATTGCCGTTGGCTTCCAGCACGGTGACCTGATGCCCGGCCTCGACCAGCAGATTCGCCGCGCTGAGCCCGGCCGGACCGGCACCCACGACGATGATGCGTTTGGGCGCGGTGGTTTTCGGCAGTCCGGTGTCGATGAGCGTGCGTAACTGCGCGAGTTTCACATCGTTGCCGTCGGCGTCGACCTGCAGCATCTCACTGGCCAGATCGCGGCTGCGGTCGCGGGAGCGCTCGGACTCGGTGTTCGCCGACGGGGCCCCGCAGGAGGTGGTTGCCAGCGAGCCGGCGACCCCTATCGCGCTCGCAGCCAGTGCGGTGCTCAACAGTGCGCGACGTCCGATTCCACTCTCCGGCATGCTTGATCCTCTGTTCAGGGGCCAAACGATCCGAACTGGTGCAGTGACGCGGGCACACGCTAACAAAGACTGACCGGTTTGTTCGTGCGCAACGCGAGAGGGGAGGCTGGTCGGTATTGTTGGGCAGGCTGTTCCTTCGCCGCGCTCGGGCACATGGCGACCCGGGACGGCGAGAACAATAGCTCGATAAGAGGACACGCCGATGGCAGAACCCACCGACAGCGTGCTGCTACCCCAGTTCGTCATGAAGCAGGCTGTCGATGCCGGGTTGGCCGCGGGGTGGATCGTCCGGGAATCCGGTCTCCCGCAATGGGCGATGGTCGGCGACACTGCGCGTATTCCCAGCCACGGTTACCTGCGGACCTGGGAGGTGGTCGAGCATGGTCTCGGGATCGCGGACGCGGCGGTGCGGATCGCCGAATGCTATGTGGTCGGCGAGCTCGGACTGTATGACTACTTGTTCTCCACAGCCCCTACGCTCGGCGCGGGATTGGCGGTGTGTGGTCCGTTCATCGGGGCGATCAGCACGAACTTCCGCTTCGAACCGGGGCCGGAAACGATGCAGGAGATCAGTTTTCGCGTCGCGATGATCGACGGCGAGGGCCGGGGCCGGGAATTGGCGATGCAATTCGCGCTGGCGGCGATCTTCACCCGAACGCGGTTGGTCACCGCCGAGCGGGTGGACCCGGTGCGGGTCACCTTCCGTCAATCCGCGCCGCGTAACCATGCGAGCCTTGTCGAGGTCTTCGGTACGGACGCAATCGATTTCGATGCACCGCAGGATGGTGTGACGTTCCGGGCCGCGGACCTGGACCTGCCGTTGCGTACCGCCGACGCACGACTGGCCGCCATTCTGCATCGCTGTGCCCAGGAGTTGCCCGCACTGCCTCCGCGCGCCACGACCTGCGCCGACCGGCTTGCCGCCGTGCTGGCCTCGGCGCTCGAAGCCGGGCCGGTCACCCTCGAACTGGTGGCGCGCACCCTGGCGATGAGCCCGCGCACTCTACAGCGACGACTGGCCGAAGAAGACACGACCTGGCGCGCGCAACTCGATCGCGCCCGCCGTCTCCGGCACGAGAAGGTCTGTGCCACAAGACAGCTCACGCAGCCGGAGAAGGCGTCCCTGCTGGGCTACGGCGACCCACGCTCCGCGCGCCGGCTGCTCAAACGGTGGCGCGCCGACGAGGCCATGGAAAGTTGCGCCGCGGAATCCGGGGGGACCGACCCCGACGCTCTGGCCTGCTGATCGAAGCACGCCGGCCCGGCGGATGCGCGGCGCGATTTGTGTCGTGTTGTGGCGCGTTTGCCCCTTACGCAGCGGTTTCGAGATCGGCGATGCTTCATGCCGCTGTACAAGAGCACTGCGATGAGGAGCAATCGTGATGACCGAGTTCGTCGAGATCCCCGGCGGCCGGATCGCCTATGACGTGCGAGGCGAGGGCCCGCTGGTGGTCCTGGCCCATGGGATGGGCGACCGCCGCGCCGCCTATCGCTTCGTGGCACCGCGACTGGAAGCCGCCGGCTACCGCGTCGCCACACTCGACATGCGCGGGCACGGCGAGTCCAGTACCGGATGGGACAGCGTCAGCCGCACCGACAATGCGGGAGACATCCTGGCCGTGATCCGTCATCTGGGTGGCCCGGCTTTCCTTGTGGGGCATTCGCATTCCGGCGGCGCGGCGACGATCGCTGCCGCCCAGGAGCCCGAAGCCATCACCGCCCTGGTCGAGATCTGCCCCTTCACGAAGGTGCCCACGCTCGACTTCGGGTCCTACCTGCGTCGACGCCAGTACCGGCGTGGCGTCAACTTGCTCGTGGGGCTCGCGATGACCGGCAATCTGAAGCTGTGGGAAAGCTATCTGCGCGGTCCCGCCTATCCTGGCGTCAAGCCCGCCGATCACGACCGGCAGGTCGCGCTGATCATGTCGCTGCTCGAAGATCCAGGCCGCGCAGACGGATTCGCGAAGGCGCGCGCGTCCAAGCCCAGTGACGCCGAGGCCCAGCTGCCGAACATCAAGTGCCCTGCCCTGGTCATCATGGGCGGCGATGTTCCCGACTTCGGCAAGCCCCGTGCCGAGGCGGAAGGCATCGTGGCCGCCATGCCGAAAGGCCTCGGCACCGTCGCGATGGTCGAGGGCGCCGGGCATTACCCCCACAATCAGTACCCGGACGAGACCTCCGAGCTGATCATCGAGTTCCTCGCCCAGCAATCGAAGGCGTAGTCGGCGAGCACTGCTGAATTGCCATGAACCGCCGCGATGAGTTTTGCCCGTTGGTGCAGTCTGATCTGTATGGGCAAACTCATCTATGGCTTCAACGTGTCGGCGGACGGCTACATCGCCGACGCGCAAGGCAATATCGACTGGTCCGCTCCGAGCGACGAACTGCATCAGTACTGGAACGACTTCGAGCGGGAGACCGCCCTGTCGTTCTACGGGCGGCGGCTATACGAACTGATGTCGGCGTACTGGCCGACCGCCGACAAGGCTCCCGACGCCGGCCCCGTGGTCGTCGACTTCGCACCCATCTGGCGTGCCATGCCCAAGGTCGTGTTCTCACGCACCCTGGAGTCGGTCGACTGGAACTCCCGCCTGGAACGCGGCGACCCGGTCGAGGTGGTGGCGAAGCTGAAGGCCGAGACCGACGGCCAACTGGAGGTGGCCGGCGCGACGGTGGCGGCACCGATCGTGCAGGCCGGGCTGGTGGATGAGTTCCGGATCGTGGTCGCGCCCACCATCGTGGGCGGGGGCACGCGGTTCTTCCCGAGCCTGCCGTCATGGATCTCGCTGCGACTGTTGGAGAACCGCACCTTCCCGGGCGGCACTGTCCTGCTGCGCTACGAGGCGAAACACGACTGACCGACCCGCCGACACCGAGCAGGCCGCCCGACACCGAGCCGGGCGGCCAGTATCAGTGCCAGGAGGGGAATCAGGATCTGCACGGTCGCAGTGATTGCCAATACCGCTGCCACGAGCAACGTGTTGGCGAGGTCGCCATGGCCGCTGAACATGAGCATCATGAAGTAGATCGCCTCGACGACCGCGAATATGATCGCCGGCACCGCGCCAATGATGATCAGCCATCGACCGGCTCGGCGGCGGGTGAACAATGCGACAGCGCCGACGAAGAGCAGGACTGCGGACAGGGCCGGTGCCAGAAAGATCGACGCCGAGATGAGGCGTTGCGGCAGTGTCGAGTTCGCGCCCACCAACGAGAACACGACCACGAGCAGCGCCCAGGCATTCGCGGCCGCTGCGATCAGAGCAAAGACGCCCGCCGAGGTCGCAGCAACCCTCGGCTCAGAGCTCGCGGCTGGAGAGCCAGGGCTCTCGGTTGCATTGTCCGCCATGGAATTCCCCTCCCGACGCTGCATGCCCCCTGAACCATGCCCATGCCATGGCCCGACACCGCAGCGGAATCGCTTGTGCTCCCGAATGATCGCAGCCGGCGATTTCACAGACATTTCAGTGCTCGGCTCCTGAGAAGTCGCAGCCGCAACAACCACAGCTACAACGCCAGCGGAACTGTGGGCATGACGGTTCCAGGTGGGTTGCCTACTGTGCTGTGGCATCCGGCTGATAGTCGCCGGCGGATAGAAAACGGACAGACACCATGGATTTCATTTCAGCGATTGCCGCCCTGTTCCCGATTGCGTCGACCGGTAGCTTCAACCCACTCTGCTGGGAATCGCCGTCCACGACTCCCGCCGGGTGCGGATCGGCCTAGCCTCGATTCGTCCGGCGCGTGAGCCGGATGATCTTCACGGCGGCAGCGACGTACCAGGCCAGGATGACGGTGAAGAACAGGCGTTCGGTGAAGCCGCCGATGTGCATGGTCCAGGTTCCGAACATCACGAGCATGATGGCCAGTGCCGTGGCTGCCGTCGCTATGGAGTAGGTGCCGAAGGCGCGCCATCCCGGAATCCTGCGGAGTCGTAGTCCGATCAGCAGGAAGCCGAGGATGGCGCCCACGGCGATCAAGGGCATGCCGACCACCCAGTGCAGAGCCACTGTAGACGGCGCTTCGGTGAACAGGCCCGCCCACGCAAAACCGAAGCCCGGCAATAGGATCAGGGCGAGTGGCAGCCACCCGACGGCTTGGCGGCCGATTGCGCGACGCAGGGCCACGCAGCATCCGGCGAGTAATGGGGCGAGCAGGATCAATGATCCGTCGAGCATCCAGTCGTGCGGCCCCACGCCCAGATCGCTGATGGCCTGGCGCACAGGGGAATAGCCGGACCGGATCAGGCCTGCGGCGAGGGCGGTCGATGCAAAGAGTGCGGGTCCGACAAGACCTCCGGCGGCGAGTGCGCGGGTCCTCTCGGTGGCGAGGGCCGCCGCAATCGTACTGTCGGCCTTGGCAATTCGATCATGGTGTGAATCGGGTACAGCGGAGTTCATCGCCTCAGCGTGTACCCGAAGCTGGGCGCCGGACATCGGCTTGGAATCGACGATGTGGCTACGTCCCGTGACGTAGCGTGAGATCCGCCCCTTTCTGTTTGCTGATCTCGTTGATTGCAGAATTCGGAAATTGCATACCTTGCGGAATTCTTCAGCAATCCGGCGCATTCCGTGCCGCGCGTGGGTAGCGTCGCGGCCACCCGAATCGCCCCCTCAGGCGCGGGAGAGAGGAAAAGCCATGGTGGATATGGCAATCAGCCTGAAAGACATGATGTTGCTCGATGGTGCGCTGGGTGCGGCCGTCGTCGACTACAACAGCGGGATGCCGCTAGGGATGCTCGGCGGGTCACGAGATCTCGATCTCGAAATCGCCTCGGCGGGAAACACGGAACTGGTACGCGCCAAGCTCCGCACCATCGAGCAGCTGGGGCTGAACGAGGAGATCGAGGACGTCCTCGTCACTCTCGGCGGTCAATACCACCTGATCCGGCCGGTGCGCGGCCGCAAATCGCGAGGCCTGTTCCTCTACCTCGCCCTCGACCGCGAACGCGGCAACCTCGCCCTGGCCCGGCACCGGTTGAAGGATATCGAGGAGCAGATCGAAGTCTGAGGGTCTCCCGAAAAGGCCGCGTCGGCAGGATGATTGCCCTACCGTTCTACGACGGCGCGAAGCTCAGGAAAAAGGAGTGGCACCGGATGCCGGCAACGCAAAGGCCGCTCTATCAAATGAAGGCCGACTTCTTCAAAACCCTCGGCCACCCTGTCCGCATCCGGGTCCTCGAACTCCTGAGCATGCGCGAACACGCCGTCTCGGAAATGCTCGACGAAATCGGTATAGAAGCAGCGAACCTCTCGCAGCAGCTCTCCATCCTGCGCCGCGCCGGCCTTGTCACCGCCCACCGCGAAGGCCTTTCGGTCACCTACGCCCTCACCTCACCACAGGTCGCCGAACTGCTGGCGGTCGCTCGCGCCATCCTGACCGGAGTCGTTGCAGGCCAAGCCCAAGCCCTGGGACAGTCGGCCTGACACACGATGGGATCCTCCGCGATTGTCGTTTGGCGGGCCTTCTGTCGGATAGTCGTTCTGGCCGTAGTGCTGGCGCGACCAACCTCAGCGGACGGTTCCATCGGTATTTTCGAACCTCGGGGCGGATCAAGATCGCTGTCGCCGCTGAAGCCTTGGCGCTCGAACAACATCCTGTTCTGGGCGCGGCGCAGATTCGGTGTCCGATCGAGTTGCCATACTCGCAGAGTCTTGTCGCGCCATGCTGACACGATCGTTGTTCTGCCGTCTGCCACAACGGAACTCAAGAATCAGGCCCCGCTGGGTTGGCCACCGAGGACTGTGAGAACTTCTCCCGTTCCTACGTCGCTCAACGTGAGATGATCGCCGGCGGCGGAGGCCACGATTTCCTGATTCCGGAATTGGGTGAAGACACCGTGTGTGGCGGCGTCGGGCAACGAGCGAGACGTCGGCCATCCCACCGGCTCCTGACGGCGTCTACTGGGCCACAGCCTTTTTCGGTGCGGCGCGTTGCGCCTGATCTGCCCAGCGATGATCGCGGGCCCAACCCGCGAACCGGAAGCGGTGTCGCGCAGGGCAACCGCAACAGCCTCGTTTCCAGCCTCGCCCGGCCCGGCGATCAACGTGGTGTACTGGCAATGCCGCGTAGCTAAGCCGTTGGGAGGCACGTCAACTCGGGTGTTTCCGAAGACGGGTGCCGGGGAGGTAAGGCAACGGGACCTCTGCTATTGCAGAGAAGCCGTCCAAGGTCTTCCTGCATCCGAGAGGTCCCGTTGTCCTCCCAGTCTGTCACTACGACGCTCACCCGCACCATTACCGTTGCCGGGGGAATCTTCGCGCCCGGTCACCTCGGTGAGCTGACCCAGTACCTGCCGTTCGAGTTGATCGACGACGTTCTCGACCGGACCCGGACGATCCAACGCCGTACCCGCCTGCCGCCCTCGCGCGTCGGGGTGTATTTCGTTCTAGCACTGGCTGTTTTCCCGGCGCTGGGCTATGAGCGGGTCTGGGACAAGCTGACCGCCGGGCTGGGATCGCTGCGTCTTCGCACGCCTTCGGAGAAGGGACTACGCGATCTTCGCCGACGTTTGGGAGCGGCACCGTTGAAGGCGCTGTTCGAGGTCGTGGCCGGCCCGTTGGCGCAACCGGCAACCCCGGGTGTGTGCTATCGGCGTTGGCGCACTGTGGCTTTCGACGGCTGCGGCTCGCTGCAGGCTCCCGACCACCCGCGGGTCCACTTGTGGCTGGGCAAGTTCACTCGCCACCGGGGTGGTGTCGAGGGCTATCCGCATCTGCGGGTCCTGACCTTGTGCGAGAACGGAACTCGCGGCCTGCTCGGTGCGGTCTTCGGCTCGATCAAGCGTAGCGAGACCGACTACGCCGCCACTTTGGTGCCTCTGCTGGACGACACGATGCTGTTGCTCGCCGACCGCAATTTCGGCGGCGACGACATCCGCACCCGTGTCGCTGCCACCGGCGCCCGGCTCGTGATCCGGCTCAGCTCCCGCCGGCGACCGGCCGTATGGGCCACCCTGCCCCGACGGATCGGTGCTGACCAGGATCAACGGCTTCCGCTTCCGCACCATCGACATCCAGATCACTGCCACCTGCGCCGACGGATCCGCCGTGGGTGACCGCCACCGGATCATCACCACCCTGCTTGACCATCACACCGATCCAGCGGTCCAGATCGCCCGCCTCTACCACGCGCGATGGGAGATCGAATCGGCATTCTTCGCGCTGCGTCACAACATGTTTCACGGACGGGTGCTGCGCTCGACCGATCCTGTCGGGCTCGAGCAGGAGATGTGGGCCGCGCTCACGATCTACCAAAGACTGCGCCGCGCGCTGTGCGACGCCGTGGAAACCGCGCCGGGAACCGACCCCGACCGGGCAAGCTTCACCGTGGCCTTGACCGCCGCCATCAATCAGATCGTCACCGCAACCAAACATCACCGGCAACGACTCACCTGTAAATGCAATCACCAGAGCGGTTTTGGGCAATCTTCTACCTGCCCGTCGTCCGCGCATCAGCGCTCGCAAGGTCAAATGCCCCATGTCCCGGTACGGGACCGCGCTCACCGTCAACCGACCCATGAAGAGCCAAGCCGGAATCTGTCAAACCCCGTGAGACAGGTCAGGCTGCCTGTTCTGTGTCGGCATTCTCCTTCGGAGGCGGGTTGATCCAGACGGTTTCGGGGAGCGCGGGCGGGGTCGGTTCGGCGCGGAACCGGCCCGGGTTGGCGGCGTAGGCCGCGGCCAGGACCTGACCGCGGCGGGCCCGAATCTCGACGGCGGTGCCGTCGTGGACCGATGCCGGGGTATGCAGGCCGATACCGCCGTGGCGGTGCTCGTTGAGAATACCTGCGGCAGAGCCAGATTGAGGCGATAGCGGGCGGGGAACTGGACGAACGAGCCGAGCAACGATGACCGAGCCAGCACTCGATGCCGCTCGCGCGCAGTGCGAGAGGGCTGAGTTGTGCTACCTAACGGCCTGTGGCCAATGTTTCGAGAAGCTGAACGAACGCAGTCTCCAACTGGTCGCAACCCTCGATCGAGGTTGAGAAGAATGTGGCACCGATCTTGCCGTGTGGTGCGAGTGTGGACCAGAGGTGGGGGATCGTGCCGGTTCCTGTCGCGGGGTCGAAGGCGACCGTCGGTGCGCTCTGCAAGGCGCTGATCAGCTCTGCAGAACCGATTCCGACGTAGTGTGGTGAGCTGATGGCGTCGGTGGCCTTGTAATGAACCTCGCCGCCGTTGGAATATGCTGCTGTCCCGTCCGCACGCCATGCGCCACGAATACATGCGCGAGCGGTGCGGTGCGGATGTGTTGTCCCCGTCTGTCGAAGATTGATCTCGACCGCCCATAGTCGCCCTACTGCAGGTTCTGCGATGAAATCGACTCCCGCATGACCGGTTACTCCCAGCTGAGCTAACCGGGCAAAGAGCTTGCCCGACAAGCTGATTACTTGCTGGCGGTATCGGCCGTCCGCCGGATATCGGCACGCGTGGAACTCCCCGGTCGAACCGATCAATTGGTCATGGACACCCAGGAACTCGACCTGCACCGGAGCATCGTGGCTCGATCTCGACAAATAGGCGAGTGCACTCGGCCAGGCCAACGCCGAGCCGGGGGCGGCCTCGATCCGTCGCTCGACGATGCACCCGTACTGTTCAACCAGATCCAGAAACTCTGTGGTGGTCGTTCGTTCACTGCACGGGCACGAGGCCTGAGCGAGGGTCTTTGCTGTGATCGGTTTCCCAAGCGTTCGGGTATCGACGACGGAATTGCCGTGTCCGCTGCCGAATCCGTGATCCAGCTTCACCATCCACGCCGGCGAATCCAGTCTTCTGGTCAATCGAGCCAAAGTCTGTACGAGGTCATCCACACCTCGTGACACATGGTAGGAGCCTTCGAGGTGTGGGATGTTCGCCGCTCGAAACAGTTGCCGGGCACCGGATTTCGTTCCCCATACCAGCAATTCGGGGCAGGTGTCCAGTAGTGGGATGTCCCATAGACGGGCCAATCTCGCCATCGAGATGCTGGATGCATAACAGGACAGGCCCTCGATCACGTGACCGCTGCGGCGCGCAACGCGAATGGTTCTCGCTATGCGTTCGATCAGCTCGGTGTCGGTCGCGACCTTCTCGCTCAGGTGCATCGGCCGATCATCTGCGACATCGACTAGAGCATGCCGATCCCTCACGTCCTCGCGACGTGAGGGCAGGCATCCGAACAGAAAATCGAGGACATGCTCGCCCAAGGGTGGGGCCTGAAGCTGGATGACAACGAGGTCGGGGCGGGCGCCGACAGACAGTGACTCCCATACCGCACGACTGCCCGACAGCCAACGACCGCTACCGTGCGCCATCTCGCGCGCTGAGAACTCTTGCGAGGCGCAAACCACTCTCACCCGTCGCGGCGGACAGCTCTCGAGGATGCGATCCAAGCGGTCGAGCGTCTCGAACCGTTGCGACTCACCGCGAGGCGAGTGCCCAGTCAAGCGCTGCCTCCACGTGCAACAGTGTCGTATCGAACACCGGCAGCGGACAATTGCTGTTATCCAACAACAGGCCGATCTCTGTACATCCGAGGATGACCGCCTCTGCGCCGCGGTCAGCAAGTGCTCGCACGATATCGATGTAGAGCGCTCGGGAATGATCGAGGACCTTTCCCAGGCACAATTCGTTGTAGATGATGTCGTGCACGATGGTGCGATCGGGTTCATCGGGCACCACCACGTGGAATCCCTTGTCTTCCAACCGGGACCGATAGAACTGCTGCTCCATCGTGTAGCGTGTTCCCAAAAGGCCTACGGTTGCGACCTGCGCCGTGCTCAAGGCCGCGGCCGTGCCATCGGCGATGTGCAGAACGGGAACCTCGACCGCGGCGGAGATCTCGTCGAAAACTCGGTGCATGGTATTGGTGCACAGCACCACGCACTCTGCCCCACCGTCTTGCAAGCGCTGAGCGTGTTGCGCCAGGAACGTACCTGCGCGATCCCACTCACCGTGCTGCTGCATGCTTTCCACCTCGGCGAAGTCGACCGAGGACAGCAGACACGACACCGAGTGCAGTCCTCCGAGTCGATCGCGGACTCGTCGGTTGAGCTCTTGGTAGTAGATCGCCGTGGATTCCCAACTCATTCCACCGATCAAACCGATGGTTCGCATACGTCCGTTCCACTCCTTTTTCGGGTATTACTTGAATGTGGCGGGTGCAGTTGACAGGCTGACCAACTCGCACAGAGCGAACAACACACGCTCGGTCGAGGTCGCGAAGTTCAGGCGAAAATGCCCGGAGAACACTTCGCCGAACAAGCTACCAGGCTGAGTCGCGCAGGTTGCCTGATCGATAACTCTGCGGCGCCCCGTGGTGTCTCCGCCGTTGATCCACGCGAAGTACGTCGACTCGGGAGTTACCACCGAAAGGCCGCTTTCCGGACAATCGTTCAGCGTTCCTACGATCAAGTCGCGATTTCGGTGCAGTAAGTCACGGAATTGATCGAGCCATGAATCGCACCGAGACCAAGCGGCGATGGTGGCCTCGATACCGAGCACGCTCGCCCCGCTGCGCAGATGCCAGGGCAGCGCCTGAAACCGCGCTTGGAGCAGGTCGCTGCCGAAATGGCCTACTGCGCACCGCAATCCTGCGATATTGAAGCTCTTCCCGGCCGAGGTAAACAGGATCGTCCTCGCTCGAGCTTGCATGATCGCGGCGATCGAGCGATGCGGGACGTCGTAGACGAGGTCCTGGTGGATTTCGTCAGCGAAGATCACAGCGTCATGTCGTTCAGCGAGCTCGGCGATCGACTCGAGCTCGGCGGCATCGAAGATTCGGCCGGTGGGATTATGCGGCTGGCACAACACGACCACCCGTATCGGAAACGGCAGATCCGGCCTGTCCAGGACACTCATGGTCCGGTCACCGGCGGACAGGGCATCGATGAGGACGGGCCGGCGGCCCAGCGCCACGATGATGTCCAGAATAGGAGGATAGGTCGGCCGATGTGTCAGCACGTAATCACCTGGTTCACTGAACGCCAGCAGCACGCAAGACAGGGCTTGCATGATCTGCGCACAGATCTCCACTCGTGCGGGATCCACGGCGACGCCATATCGAGTCGAGAGGCGTGTAGCAAAAACGTTGGCAAGCAGGGCAGGACCACCACGAGGTGAATCGAAGTCCGGATAGCCCAAATCCGAACTCGCAACCGCCGAGTCGAGAACCATCCGGATAGGTTCGGCGATCGCGAAGTCTGCTTCGGCGACATCCATCGGAATTCGGTCGGCCCTGGCCCGGCTCCATTTGAGGCTGTGGCGGCGCCGCAACACGGACTC
The DNA here is from genome assembly GCF_044386975.1 of Nocardia sp. NPDC020380. Taxonomy (NCBI): domain Bacteria; kingdom Bacillati; phylum Actinomycetota; class Actinomycetes; order Mycobacteriales; family Nocardiaceae; genus Nocardia; species Nocardia sp. NPDC020380. Next base: position 38,252 of record NZ_JBIRVQ010000030.1, read on the forward strand.
GCTCAGCGCGTTCAGCTCGAGTTCCATCACAGCGACCTGACTGCGGTGCTTGAGCCGACCGGCTGCAGTACCTGTTGGATCGCTCGCACCCGGACCCTGCTTCCCGCAGGGACATCACTGGTTATTCGGGCACCAGCATCGATACGGCAATCATCGCCGATCGAGACCGGTCCGAGTACATAGGCGTTGCCGGCGATCACCACGCGGTCACCGATGCTCGGATGGCGACGTTCGGTCGCGGACAACCCGAGGCCGATGGCACGACCTCCAAGAACCACGTTCTGAAGGAAGTAACAGTCGTCGCCGATTTGGGCCTGCTCTCCGATCACGGTCCCCCAGCCGTGATCGATCACCATACGATCACCGATGACCGCCGCCGGATGGATCTCGACACCCGTACGTGCCTTCGCGCGCTCGGACAATACCCGTGCTGCGCACGACAGACCTCCGGTAACCGCTGCTGGGAGCTCGGACCGGGATTGAGGTGGGCGCTGCAGATGCAGGACGTACAACGTGTGTGCGACCCGGTAGGTGAACAGCGCCCGGAAACTGAGATTGCTGAGGTAGCAATACCATTGGTCACCATGAGCGGCAGGGTCGCGGGCTGCGAGCGCGGCGAGGTCGGAAGCGATCGTCGCTGTCACAGGTTGTGCATGCGTCAGCACTGTAGATTCTTCTATTCTCGCGAGCTCTACCAGATCGGCGACCGAACTCACCAGCTCCTCGATGTCGCGCAGGATTTGGCTTTCGACCGTAGCCGGTTCAGACATAGTCCTCACCTCGATCGAAAAGAACTGTCACGACAACTTGATTCGGGTCGGCTGATATCCGCGCTGTGCGATAGCGGCACGCGGCGGCGTAGTTCGCCAGGCTGCTGGGCCCGACATCGAAACGCAACTGGGCCAGCAACTCGGCGCGGGCGCTCTCGAGATCGGCCTCGGTGACGGGGACGATGTCATCGAGCTCGGCGGCAGGGAAGAACGGTGCGGGCTCACCGACCGCGATCCCCTGCATGGGATGTGGACCAAAGGCCCCTGCCGACAGGTCGCACTCAGGTGGTTGTACACCGATGGTCGTTACCTCAGCGAACCGGGCGCGCAAAACGGTACTGACTCCACGCATTGTCGCGCCGGTACCGGTACCGCACACGAGAGCGACGCTACCGACCGTATCCACGCCCGCAGAGGCGAGTTGCTCGGCGATCTCCGGCCCCGTGTCGTGCTCATGGGCTCGAGGATTAGCGGGGTTCGCAAATTGATTCAGGTAGTGGTATCGATCGCCTTCTCGCGACAACAGAACCGCGATCGCCGCGCCGTTGTCCGCACAGTGGGGAAAGTATTCCTCCCGCTCGAGTACCACCGCGCCCAGTCGGCGCGCAAGATCTCGCTTTGCCGCCGAATATGTTCGGTCGACCACCAATGTCAGTCGATAGCCGCGAGCTCGGGCCTCGATCGCCAATCCGATTCCCAGATTGCCTCCCGTTCGTTCGAGCAGGCTGAGGTTGCCTGACGGATGGACGAGACCGCGCTGTTCGGCATCATCGATGAGATGAGCGGCAACTCGTGCCTTGTGGCTGCGGCCCGGATGCAGGAACTCGCACTTGAGGAAGATCTTGTCCGGCCTTTCCACCAGCGGAGTCACCGGATACAGTCCAGGTGTGCGCCCACAATCCGTGACAGCGGCTCGGGATTCGATCATCTTGGTACCTCCAGCGATTCGAGGATCCTGCGCGCTCGAACGGTTGTGGGATGATCAGGACCCAGCAGGCATGTGAATCCCTCCAACACGGCCCGACCCTCGACTATCGCCTCGTTACGACGCCCGACCGCATACAGTGCGACAGCGACATTCGAACGTGCGGTCAAAGTGGAGGGATGCTCGGGGCCTCGCAGGCGCGTGAATCCCGCTGCGACTACTTGCTGCTGGATCAGTGCTTCCTCGCGACGGCCGAGTGCCGCACGAGTAACCGCCAAATTGCCACGGCTGGTGAGTGTCGAAGGGTGATCGGGTCCGAACGTGGCGATGAATCCCGCGAGGACTTGCTCCTGCTCGGATTCGGCCTGCTGAAAGCGCCCCAGCGAGAACAGCATCGACGCCAGGTAGTTGCGGCTGGTCAACGTGGACGGATGAGCCGAACCCAATGTCTGCTCGAAACCTGTGACGACACTGCGGTGTTCGTTCTCGGCCTCGCGGACCTGTCCCAGTGCCTGGAGGACCACAGCGTGATTGGACTTGCACGTCAACGTGGACGGGTGATTCTCGCCCAGTATCCGACCGAACCCCTCCACACTGGCTCGATGTGCCGCTTCGGCTTGGTCCACTTTTCCCCGCGCGTGCAACACAACTGCCAGGTTCGACAAAGCGGTCAATGTCGTTGGATGGTCGGAACCCAGTACCTCTCGATATCGGTCGAACACCGACTGGTGCAACTCGACCGCCTCGCCGAGCCGCTCATGCGCGTGGAGCACCAATGTGGGACTACCGTTGCTTGTCAACGCATCGGGATGGTCTGGTCCGTAGACCCTGGTACTGGTGTCCAGCACCGCACGATGCTCGGTTTCGGCGTCTTCGAGCCGGCCCAGTGAGGCGAGCACCGCAGCGATGTTGATCGTGTGGTCTCCTCGGCCTGCAATGGCCTCACCCAGCACCCGGTCATAGGTGCGCAGCACTGCGCAGTGCTCGGCCTCGGCCTCGGCGAAGCGGCCGAGATCGTGCAGTACCAATGCCAGATTGTTCCGGTTGGTCAAGGTGGCGGGATGGTCGGCGCCCAGCAGACGGGCACGCACCTCATGGACGATTCGATGCTCGGCCTCGGCCTCTCCGAGGCGACCGAGTTCATGAAGTAACAACGCCAGATTGTTGCGACTGGCGAGAGTCGCCGAGTTGTCCGGGCCGAGGGTGCGCAACCGAGCCGCGAGAACGGCTGCGTGCTCGGTCTCGGCCTCGGCGAACCTGCCCATCGCGCGCAATGTCGCCGCGTGGTGACCCCACGCGGCCAACGCCGCTTCGCTGTCGGTTCCCATCTCAGCGGCATAGGCTTCTCGGGCTTTGTCGAAAGCTTCGAGCGCGATCAGATAGCTGGCGTGCAGCCGTGCTGTGGCACCGATTCGCATCGCCTCCGCGCTGTCTGCGGTGTCCAGGCATGCGCGCAGTACCGTGTCGGAGACCGGTTTTTCTGCGGCACGCGTCACCTCGTCGACGACGTAGTCGAACACGATCACCGGTGCGTCTTCGGAATCGTCCGCCGGACGCAACAGTGCCGTGGTCGCCTGCGCTACGGTGGCCCACGTCCACGCGCAGTCGAGGGATTCACCGGCGACACGAATTCCTCCGCGGGTCGGGAGCATGGACTTCGACAGTTCGACGAGAAAGGTTCGAGCCAGAGGCTGGATCATCCCGGCGCGTCGGCACTCGACCGCCGCCGACACCAAGGACGCGCCTCGGACATGGTCCCCGCCTTCCCGCGAACCCTGCCACTTTTGCATCAGCTCCGGACCTGCGGCCAGATACTCGGCGATACCGAACGATGCGACATGTTCCACCGCGTCAGCGAGTCGGACGTCGGTGTGCGCCCGCGTGCGGGCCCGACTCTCCTCCGTATCGGAGAACATGCGTGCCAACGGTATTCGGGTTGCGGCGGCGATCGTCGCGAGGGCTTCACCACTGACCGTACGGACGCCGGGGTCGGTTTCTTCGTAATTGGCCAACTCGACCAGTCGGATCGTGGCGACGACGAAACGCTCTCTGCCGGCATCGTTGAGTAGTTGGCCAATCATGCTGTAGGTCAGTCCGCCGTCGCCGAGGAACTTCTCGAGGTCGTCCAGAAATAAAACACACCGACTCAGATCGGTCATCCTCGATACTGCGTGCTCGAGCACCCGGCGCTCTTGCACCGCGAAGAGTAGATGATCGGGCAGCGCGGCAGCAATGGCCTCGAAGGCGGTACGCGACTTGCCGGCCGTGGAATCTCCAACGATCAGAATGAATCCCGGCCGCGCCAGCAACTCACGCAAATGGGTGTCGATATCGCGCGGGACATATGGCGGCTGATCGCTTTGCCGTCCATCGGAGGTCACGATACGCCGCGCACGGTGGACTCCCAGTAGCGTCGGGTCGGTGACATGGCGAACCAGTGGCATACCCTTCCCGGTGCGCAGACAACCGTTTCGGACTGCCAGCTCCTCGGTGCGATCCCTCTTGAGCAAATCCACCAGATCGTCACGCCAGAATCCCGCGAACAGAGCGCATACCGCCGCCGCAGCAACAGAACCGCCCAGTACGAAAGGCGCGTCGACATGTGCCGCCGTAAGGATGGCGGGCACCGCGACCACTAGCGCTGCCGATCCCGCCAAGGCAAGAGCCCGAGGGTGGATCCTGTCCAGCCCCCGATGATGTCGCCTCAATATTCTCAGATCCCCCGCCTTGAACGTTCGCTCGAACCACCCCAATGCTAGGAGATCTGCTGGCACAACATATCCGTTAATCAACCCCCCTCGACGCAAAGCCGATCTTGAAAAAGCTGTTTGGGCAAGTTCGCGATCCCGAAATATGCAATCTGAATATTCTAGTAGCGCATCATGATTCGCTGATGCTCGAAAATTGCAAGTGGTCGGTTTTCGATATGTCTCGGATCTGGCACTATTCGATCGAGAACGGATAAAGCCACCATCCAGAGATCTCTCTTAATTCGGCGTTCGCTGGGTTGAAGGTGAACAAGTCCAGCAGCCCCGTCGGCCAGGCGGGCAAGTCGACTCCGGTGTAACCACCCCGTGCAGTAGTCGCCATCAGCGCTGCAGATGACGTGAAAAGCGCACCGATGGAAGGGGTCGATGGCTTCTGGTGTCGGATTGTTCTGCTGCTCTTGGCGAGTTGGCGCACCTCTGCGGGGTAAGCCCGTCCCGGTGGGGAGTTGGAGGGTACGCCTGGTGAGGTCGGCTTCGTCGGTGTCCCGGGTATGGGATGCGTCGCGCTTTGGAAGCCGTTCATCGGCGCTGGGTCTGTGGCGTCGCTTCGCGCAGCCAACACGACGGTCGCTACAACATCGCGCGCCTGCGCTCCAAATAGATGTCGATGGCGCGGCGGGACCGTCGGATGCTCATGCTTGGGCGGGGACTTTCAACCCCGGCTCGTCGGGTTCTGTTGTGACCTGGGCCGATCTCACGGACGCATGAGCCTGGTTAGTAAGGAGAGCGCGAATGTCGCGACCTCCTCGGGCTGCGTAAGACGTCGGACTTAGGCGGACGTCGTAAGGTCCGGGTTCCGGGTGGCGGCCTTCTCCGAACCTCAGACGCCCGTGCTTTGCGGGTCGGATCCGGTGCCATAGGCGATGCATTGCAGCAGGTTTCGGCCGAAGGCCTGGCCGTTGCTGATGTCGGTGTCTTGTCCAAGGTGGTTCAGGAAGCACTCGTTGGTACGGGTCGGCGCCGCGTCCGTGTGAGTGTGGCCATCACCGTGGGTATCCCGCCGACGCTGCGGTCGCAGGAGGGAACGAAGCCGGGGACGGTGAATGTTGGGTTGTGGGCGAGGCATTCGACGTCGCTGGGCGTGATGGCGCCACGGCGGTGATCTCGCCGCGGTTGGACTGGATCGGTGTGTGATGGGTGCACTGTGTCGTGCGGCCATTTCAACGTTGACATGCCGATCATCGTTCCTATAGTTCACTATATAGTGAACTATAGGTTCGTGAGGGTGGACGACATGCGATCGATTCTGGGCGCGGGCTGCCGGGTAGCGAGACGGTGAGCGCCGCCGATTTCTGGCCGCGGTCCGGTCTGAGTTGCCGTGTCCTCGGGCCGCTCGAAGTGGCGGTGGATGGTAGTCCGGTCAATGTCGGCGGCGCGATTTCGCGGCGGGTGATGGGGGCGTTGGTGGCCGTGAATGGGCGGGCGCTGTCGGATGATCGCCTCATCGAGCAGGTTTGGGACGAGCCACCGCGGGCCCCGCTGGAGGCCCTGCGGGTGGTGGTGTGGCGAATTCGTAGTGTGCTCGGTCCCGCGGGACGAGATGCTCTGCACCGCACCACAGGCGGGTACGCGCTGGCGATCCCGGCGGAGGCAACCGATTACGGCCGGTTCACCGCGGGGGTGTACGCGGGACTGGCCGGACTGGCCGCCGGCAGATACGACCAGGCCGTACAGGATTTCGGTGCAGCACTTGCGTTATGGCGCGGCGAACCCTGGAGTGAATTCGAGGAGATGGGCCCGCTCACCTCGATTCGCCTCGAGCTCAACGAACTCCGCGATGTCGCGATCGAGGAACTGCAGGCTGCGCGGCTGGCGCGTGGAGAGCTCGCGACCACGGTTGCCGCGCTACACGCCGCGGTCGATGCCGCGCCCTACCGCGAAAGGCGCTGGGAGTTGCTGGCATTGGGTCTGTATCGCAGTGGTCGCCAAGTTCAAGCGCTGACCGAACTGCGCCGGGTGCGTGCATTGCTGACCACCGATATCGGGGTCGAGCCGGGGCCACGGCTGCGGGCGATCGAACAGCGGATGCTGAATCAGGACCCGGATCTGATCGTGCGCGATCGCCTGGTGCGCAGTCACGAGTGAGCTGTGGCTTCGCAACCGACGCCATTCTCGATTGTCGCCCGTGTCGCAGGGAGGACACCGCAGGTGGGGAATGGTGTGTGGATGCGCATTTGGGCCATTCGGGCGGTGGGGGAGTCGGGTTGGGTGGGAATCCGGACCGAGAGCGGGGGATTCAGAATGAAACGTGTGTTGGTCAACGGTAGGGTGACCGGCGGTGACCTGAGTGTTGTCGGGTCCGTTCTAACTGAATTGGGAGTTCTATGAAGTACACCAAGTTCGTGGCCACTGCATTCGTTGCTGCCGCGGCGACCGGCATTGCGGCGGGCACCGGGTATGCGGCGCCTGTCGATGCGGCTCCGGCTGTGCAGTCGGCTGCTCCGACGGTGCAGGGCACCGATCACGGGGTCGATTACACCGTGGCTGTGAATGATGCGAACGGCTTCGTCACGCAGGTGACCGGTGGGCAGTTCAGCCTGGATGCGACGGGTAAGACCGTGCTGCTGAAGAACCAGGCCGGAGATGTCGTCACCCAGGTGCCGCTCAACGGTGCACTGGCGGGTAAGCAGTACGGGCTCACCGCGGCCATCGACAACGACGGCAGCAAGCTGACGCTGACCTCGGTGTCGGCGCCGCTGGCTTCCGCGCAGGACATCGACTCGCAGGGCTGGTTCTTCAGCGAGCTGCAGCATGCCGCGCTGGGTGCGGTCATCGGCGGCATCATCGGGTTCTTCTTCCTGGGGATCGGGGCGCCCATCGGTGCGCTGATCGGCCTGCTGATCGCCGGTGGACAGCCGCTGATCGATTCGGGCTCGGCCTACTTCAGTGGTCAGCCCTGAAAACGCTGATACTCGGCGGGACCCGGGAAGCCCGGGAACTGGCCGGCATCGCTTCCGGTGAGCGGGGATTCGAGATCGTTTCCTCGCTCGCCGGGCGCGTGCGCGATCCTGTCCTTCCGGTAGGAGAGGTTCGCGTGGGGGGATTCGGGGGTGTGGCGGGGCTGCGGGAATGGCTGGCCGGCAATGGGATTCAGGCCGTCATCGACGCCACTCACCCGTTTGCGGGCGGTATGACCGCCAATGCTGCCGCTGCGGCAGCGAGTCTGGGGTTGCCGGTGCTGCATCTGCGCCGTCCGGGCTGGACCGAGCAGTCGGGGGACGACTGGATTCGGGTGCCGGACCTGACCACTGCGGTGGCCGCGATCGAGACTGCCGCGGGTGAGCGGGTTTTCCTGACCATCGGTCGGCAGGGAGTGTCCGCCTTCGCGGAGTCGGAACGGTGGTTTCTGATCCGGGCGATCGATCCGCCCGAGGGCGCGGTGCCGGCACGGTATGAACTGCTATTGGCGCGTGGACCTTTCAGCGTGGCCGAGGAATCGGAGCTGCTGGCCGATCGGCGCATCGACGTGCTGGTGACCAAGGACAGCGGGGGAGCGCTGACCGAGGCCAAGCTGGAGGCCGCTCGCGGGCTGGGGTTGCCGGTGGTGGTGATCGAGCGACCGACGCTGCCGGAAGCTGCTCGTCAGGTGGAAACGGTCGCGGCAGCCTGGGATTGGTTGCAACGCCTGCGCTGAATCCGGACGCGCGCCGGGTCTCCGGTGCAGTTAACGGACGCTTGGTATTTGAAGCGGATTCCCGGTGTGCGCGCGGTCCTGGCCCAATACGCTTGTCGCGTCGCTGTAACTGAGCAGCGTTGTGCTCGGTCAGCGGGTAGCGCGGTGTCGTCACCCTCATGCTGCGAGTTGTCGGGAGAAGGGGCCCACGCCATGTCGAAGAACCGCGGCCGGATCGTTTCGGGCCTACCGTCCGACATCAACTCCGGGCGGCCACACCCGGCCCGCTTCTACGACTATTGGCTGGGCGGCCGCGACAACTACCTACCCGACCGCCAACTGGGTGACGAGATTGCCGCGCACATCCCCGGCATCCGCGCGATGGCCCGCGCCAACCGCGCCTTTCTCGGCCGCGCGGTGCGTTATGCGATGACCGAACTGGGCATCACCCAGTTTCTGGATATCGGCACCGGCCTGCCTACCGCACGCAATGTCCACGAGGTGGCGCAGGATGTGAATCCTGCCGCGCGAATCGTCTACGTGGACAACGATCCGATCGTCCTCGCGCATGCCCGCGCACTCATGTCCAGTACCCGGGAAGGCAGAACCGCTTTCGCCTTCGCGGACCTGCGCAAGCCCGACTCGATCTTGAACGACCCGATCCTCGCGGAGACGCTCGACCTGGATCGTCCCGTCGCGGTCATGCTGATCGCCGTTCTCATGTACTTCCGCGACGCGGACGATCCGCAGAGCATCATCGCGCGACTGCTCAGTGCCGTCCCCGCGGGCAGTTGCCTGGCCATCACCTACCCCACCGCCGACGTCGACCCGAAGGGCGCGACACTGGCCGCGGACGCCTGCGAACGCGCGGGCATCACCATGGCCCTGCGGTCCCGCGCCGAGGTCGAATCCCTTTTCGCGGGAACCGAACTCGTGACGCCGGGCGTCGTCCACCTGGATGACTGGCACCCCGAACTCGCCGAGGCCCCGATGTTCGAGCCCGAGCCCTACTCCGGCCCCGCCTGGGCCTACGCCGGAGTGGGACGCAAGCTCTGACGGGGCCGGGTCAGGACAGCCGGCTGGTGCGGTCGAGCAGGTCGGGCAGGCGGTCGAACCATTCCAGGACGGCGCGTTCGTAGCGGATGCCGAAGTCGAGGGTGGCGCGTTCGAAGGGCGACATCTGTTGTTCGTCGTGGCCGGAGAGGTAGCGGGCGAGGCGTTGTTCGTGCACGGTGCGGTTGGCGGCGATGATGCGGTCCAGGCGCTCGGTGTCGACGTATTCGCCGAAGGAGATGCTGAGCAGCAGCGGGACGCGGATGGTTTCCGCGCCCGGATCGCGGGCGATCCATTCGGCGAAGGCCTCACGACCGTTCTCGGTGATGCGGTACGGGGTGCGGTCGCGGGCGCCGGAGCGGCCCTTGTCGACCAGTCCGTTCTGGTGCATGGTGGCGAGTTCGCGGTAGACCTGGCTCTGGGTGATGGTCCAGAAGTCGCCGATGTGGTCCTGGGCCTGGGCGACCAGGTCCCATCCGGACATTTCGCCTCGATGTAGGAATCCGAGCAGGGACGCGGCCGTCGAGTTGAGCGGGCGTCGTGCATTGTCTTCTGCCACTAACCACTCCTTCCACGCTACGTTCCAAAGTGGAATATTAGTCGCCGTAACGACGTGAGGTGAACACCCGCGGTCCGCCCGGCGCGTCGAACACCGTGGTGGTCGACGCACCCACGATCAGCAGGGTGCGCATATCCACCTCGGCCGGATCCAGCTCCGCCAGCGCGACCACTCGCACCGACTCGGCCGGGCCACCCACATCGCGCCCGATCACCACCGGCGTATCCGGTTTGCGATGTTCCAAAACGAGATCCCGCATTTTCGCCACCTGCCAGGTGCGCTGCGAGGAGGCCGGGTTGTAGACGGCGAAAGCCATATCCGCGGCGGCCACCGCCGAAATGCGCTGTGCCACCACCTCCCACGGCTTCAGCCGATCCGACAGGGAGATCATCGCGAAGTCATGCCCCAAAGGTGCGCCCATCCGGCTCGCCACCGCACTGGCAGCGGTCACGCCCGGCAGCACCCGCACCGGAACATCACGCCACTGCGGATCTGCCGATTCCTCGACCACGGCCGCGGCCATGGCGAACACGCCGGGATCTCCGGAGGACACCACGACGACACGTCCGCCCTGCTTGGCCAGATCCAATGCCATTGCCGCACGCTCGGATTCGACCCGATTGTCGCTGGCATGTCGTCGTTGACCGGGTCGCACCGGCACTCGGTTCACGTAGGTGGAGTAGCCGACGATGTCGGTGGCCTCAGCGAGGGCCCGCGTCACATCCGGCGTGGTCCACTCTTCGGCGCCCGGGCCGAGACCCACCACGACCACCTCACCGACTGACCGGGTATCGGCTTCGGTTTGCGCTCGGGCGGTAAGGGTATCGGCTGAGTCTTGTTCGGAAGCACTGGCCGTCAGCGGGATTCGAGTCGCCGGCTTGGGTCCCGGTACGACGGCGATCGCGAAGTACGGCACGCTCGCCTCGTCCACGTCAGCGGCGCGCAGGACGCGCTGCTTCTTGCTGCTCGCGCGCTCCACGTAATAGGCGTCGGCGAGTCGTCCGGAATCCGAAAGTGCCTGGCGCACACCTGGATAGGTGCGGCCGAGCTTCATGATCGCGGCCGCCTCGGTGCCGCGCAGTCGGCGGGTGAGCTCCTCGGTGGGCAAGGTTCCCGGCAGGATGGTGAGTACCTGCTCGCCCTCCACCAGCGGGGTGCCCAGCGCGGCCGATGCGGCACTGACCGAGGTGACGCCGGGGATGATCTCGGTGTCGAAGCGATCGGCCAGGCGGCGATGCATGTGCATGAACGAGCTGTAGAACAGCGGATCACCCGCGGCCAGCAGCGCTACCGTGCGGCCCGCGGAAAGATGTTCGGCCAGTGCGGCGGCCGCCTGCTCGTAGAACTCGTCGATTGCGCCTTGATAGCCACCGGGATGGTCGGTGGTCTCGGTGGTCACCGGATAGACCAGATGCTCTTCGAGCTGCCCTTCGCGCATGTACGGCTCGGCAATGGCGCGCGAGATGCTGCGCCCGTGCCGTGCGCTGTGAAAGGCGATGACATCGGCGGCGCCGATGATGCGCGCTGCCTTGACCGTGACGAGTTCCGGATCGCCGGGCCCGAGCCCGACGCCCCACAGTTTGCCGCTCATTCCTGTTCGCTCGCAATCGCATTCAGGGCGGCGGCGGTGATGGCGCTGCCACCTCGGCGGCCACGCACGGTGAGGTATTCCAGGCCGCCGTGCTCGGCGAGGGCCTGCTTGGATTCGGCCGCGCCGATGAATCCGACCGGGATACCCAGCACGGCGGCCGGGCGCGGGGCGCCGGCGTCGATCAGGTCGAGCAGGTGGAACATGGCGGTGGGCGCATTGCCGATGGCCACGACCGCGCCGTCGAGGCGGTCACGCCAGAGTTCCAGCGCCGCAGCCGATCTGGTGTTGCCGATCTCGGCGGCGAGACCGGGCACGCGGGGATCATCGAGCAGGCACAGCACCTCGTTGTCGGCGGGCAGCCGCTTGCGAGTCACGCCCGAGGCAACCATCTTGGCATCGCAGAGGATCGGCGCACCGGCCCGCAGCGCGGCGCGCGCCCGCGTCACCACATCGGTGCTGAAGTCGACGTCCGCGGCCAGATCCACCTGTCCGCACGCGTGGATCATGCGCACGACGACCTGCGACACCTCCGCCGGGAATCGCGCGAGATCGGCTTCGGCCCGGATTGTCGCGAACGAGCGCCGATAGATCTCGGCCCCGTCGGTGAGGTAGCTGGTGCGCACGTCGGACATGGGTTCCACCCTAATGTTCCGCCTGTGCGCCACCGTGGAGCGGGTAGTGCGCCGGGCCACAGCGTCCGGATCGGGGGAGGCCGGATCAGGTGCGGGGCCGTTCGAGCAGCCGCGACATGACGATGTTGCTGCGCGTGCGCCCGACGCGGGCATTGGCGCGGATGCGTTCGACGGTGGCCTCGATCTCGGCCATGTCCTTGGCCATGACGTGCACGAGCGCATCGGCCTCTCCGGCGATGGTCCAGATCCCGACCACCTGCGGGATCGGTTCCAGGCTGCGGCGCAGTTCGGCCGGAGAGATGTTGTCGCGGTAGAAGACCTCGACGTAGGCCTCGGTCCGCCAGCCCAGCGAGGCCGGATTCACGACGGCGGTGAAGCTGGTGATCTGACCGCCCGCGACCATCTTGTCCACGCGCCGTTTGACCGCCGGCGCGGACAGCCCGACCTGCGCGCCGATCTCCTGGAACGAGGCGCGCGCGTGCTTGAGCAGATGCGCGAGGATGCGCCGGTCGATTTCGTCCATGAAACATCCTTTCGCGGCTACGCAACGATTCGTTGCTCACGGCTCGATCAACGCAACAAATCGTTGTTTCTGACGCAACGGTACGCCACATAACTTCGTGGAAAGCCCGGTCCGCGCCGATTCCGAGGAGCCTCGTTGACGTCAGTAGCCACCCTCCAAGCGCCCGATCCCACCGGGGCCCGCCGCCCCGTCGCCCGCCGGTACCTGATGTGCCGGCCCGAGCATTTCGAAGTCACCTACGCCATCAATCCGTGGATGGACACCGCCACCCCCGTCGACCGGGCCAAGGCCCTGGCCCAGTGGGACGCGCTGCGCGCCGCCTACGAAGCCCACGGTCACCGGGTCGAGGTCATCGACGGCGTGCCCGGACTGCCCGACATGGTCTTCGCGGCGAATGGCGGCCTGGCCATCGGGGATCGGGCGTTGTCGGCCCGCTTCGCCAATCCCGAACGTGCGGACGAGGGTCCGGCCTATCACCGCTGGCTGGAGGGACAGTTCGCCAAGGCGGCCGCGGCCAGTGAAACCAATGAGGGCGAAGGAGATTTCGCGGTCTCCGGAGACCGCATCCTGGCCGGTACCGGGTTCCGCACCGCGGTCAGCGCGCACCGCGAGGTCGAGGAATTCTTCGGAATGCCGGTCGTCTCACTGGAATTGGTGGACCCGCGCTTCTACCACCTCGACACCGCGCTGATGGTGCTCGACGACACCATCGTCTACTACCCGCCGGCCTTCTCCGCCGAGAGCGCCCGCCTGCTCGCCGAGCTGTACCCGGACGCGATCCTCGCCACCGAGGACGACGCGAATGTGCTGGGCCTGAACGGGGTCTGCGACGGCTACCACGTCTTCCTCAGCAACCGGGTGACGGATCTGGCCGAGGCACTGGCCGCGCGCGGGTACGAGCCGGTGGGCATCGACCTGTCCGAACTGCTCAAGGCCGGCGGCAGCGTGAAGTGTTGCACCCTCGAATTGCACCAGGTCAGAAGGGGATCCGCGCCCGCAGCGGGCTGAGAATGGGGTCTTTGAGCGGGTGCGCCAGGATGAGATAGCGCAGCATCATGATGGCCCCGCTGATCTGCACCACTGCCAGGGGTATCTCCCCGAGCATCGCGGTGCCGATGGAAGTCCAGATGTCGTCGGGTTCGGCTGTGATGATGTCGAACCAGGCGTCCACGAGCAGCAGCATCCCGGTGCCGAAGGCGGGCAGGATCAGCACCACCCGCCTTCGCCAGCCGAGGTAGGCGCAGGTCGCCATCATCAGCACCAGCGCGATATCGAAACCGATCCAGGCCGCGGGCCAGTTGCGGGCCTGGTAGTCGTCGGGCAGCGTGAGCCCGAGGTAGACCATCCACGGAATCAGCGCGAGGCAGCCACCGACCATGAGCGCCAAGCGGGCGCGGCGGATCAGATTCACCACTTCCGGGCGCGGCAGCCGCAATCGTGGCGTGTGCAGCCGCTGGATCAACGCCCGCCGCTCCTCCTCGGACATGGCCGCGATCTCTTCATCGCTCAACTCTCGAACGGCCACCCCTGCCTCCTTCGCCACGGTCACCGAAATCCACTGTGCCGGATCCCCGCCACGCCGACCCCGATCGCCGTGCCCTCGGCGCGTCTCGCGGCCGGTGCCGCGAGCGGGCAATGGTTGCGGCATCGTGCGAGTAGCCACCACCACCAGTGCCCGGTGATCTTGAAGCAGACGCCTACAAGGCGGGGATGCGCCGGGAATTCACTCGCTGGGGACTATCCGATAGCCGTCGGTGGTGGCGATGACGTCGGTGACGTGACCGCGCGGGCGACCGCAGCGACGCTCGCAGCCCGACCAGTGCTGGCGACCAGCGGCGACGACTTCGTCCGCGTCCAAGCCCTCGTGGGCTGATTGTGCTGTGCCGCTGGGGATTACCCGCCCGGATTCGACCGCTTCTGCGGCGTCGGCGCGGATATCGGTGTGGGATTTGGCGCAGCCGGGCAGGCCCGCGCAGGCGCTGACCTGCAGCCAGGGGGAGGCGGCGTCGAAGATGAGGCCCATCGGGGCGAGTACACGCACGACCTGTTCGGCGGTCCATTCGTCGAGGTCGGTGATGACGATGCTGCGCCACGGAGTGAGGTAGACGGGATGTTCGATCGCCGCGATGAATTCGGCGGTGCGGGCGGGCAGCGAGCCCAGGCGCACGCCCGCGCCCAGTGCTACCTTGCCGTCTGCCTGGGTGAGCCAGCCAACCGGAATATCTTGGCGTGCAGTGACTTCCACCGTGTCGGGGCTAGTGGTCAGTCCGGGGTGGGTGGCGAGTTGTTCGGTGAGTTTGTCGTGGCCGTCGGGGATTTCGTGCAATCGCCATTGCCCGTCGCGCAGGGCAAGGAAAGCGTGAGCGGCGGCGAGCATCAGATCGACAGCTTCGGCGGCGGGTACACGTAGTCCGGTGTCCTTGCCCGCCAGCAGGAGTGCGAAATTGCCGTCGTCCACGGCGTGGATGCCGATGTCGCCGCCCAGGCCGCTGACATCGCCGCGCCCGTCGTCGAGGGTGAACAGCACCCGCCCGGGCAGTTCGGCGAGGCCGGGGTGGTCGCGCAATCCCGTGTCGAGGGCGGGGACGAGAGCGTGCACGTCGGCCCAGCCGCCGACGCGGCCGGACAGCGGCGAGGCGATGATGTTGCGCACCCGTTCGTGGGTCGTGCTGGGCAGCAGCCCGGCGGTGGTGAGGCGCTCTTCGAGGGCGGCGGCATCGCGCACCTGCCGCAATTGCACATTGCCGCGTGAGGTCAGTTCGATACTGCCGTCGGCCAATTCGACGGCGGCCTCGGCCAGGGCCTGCAGTTGTGCGGGTTCCAGCCGCCCGCCGGGTATGCGGATACGGGCGAGGGGCCCGTCGGCGGCCTGATGCAGGCGCAGCACGCCCGGGCAGGAATCGGCTTCGTTTCGCTCCATGACCAGCCCAGCCTACGGCGGGCGTCGGTGCCTGGCGCCGACGCCTGTCCGCGGGAGCTCAGGCGGAGCGGCGGGGTTCGACCGGCCGGGAGGCGCCGCGTACGCGCGCGTACGGCGGGGCGAGTTGCCAGCTGTCCTGCAGCAGATTCGGGGTGCGGTGATGATCGACGTGGTCGCGGTGCACGGTGCTGCCCATCGACGCGAAGCCGAACAGCACGGCGGCCGCGCAGATGATGCCCGCGATGAGGGCGTATCGGGCGTGGCCGCTACCCGCGGCCGTCAAAGTCATTGCCAGCATCGCGAAGGCAACCAGAGCGCAAAAGTACACTGACCAGGCGGCAAATCGGTTCCGCCGGACCCATGAGGGAGTATTCGGCATATTCCGAGCGTACGCCTGCAGTGACCGCCGTCACAGGCTTGTGAACAGGGCTTTGGCGCCGCTGGACTCGGGGCATTGCAGGACGCCCTGGCTCTGGGTGACGGCAGATAGCGGGGTCGGCCCGCGGCAGGATCTCGGCGGTCGGACGAATCCAGCTGCGAGGACGGCGGCAATTGGATGGGTCGCCGGCCGGAATCGAGCAGGGCCCCACGCTGATGCGTGGGGCCCTGCTCGGGTTTTGTGCTGTCCGCTCAGGAGTGGCGGGGTTCGATGTATTTGGGGGCGCCGCGGAGCCGGGCGTAGGGCGGGGTCTTTTCCCAGCAGTCGTTGAGGAGGTTGGGGACCAGGTGGTGCTCCACGTGGTCGCGGCGGACGGTCGTCGTCATGATGGTGAGTCCCAGGAGGACGGTGGCGGCGCAGATGATGCCCGCGATCATGGCCCACTGGGTGTGGCCGCTGCCTGCTGCTGTCAATGTCATTGCCAGCGTCGCGAAGGCAACCAGTATGCAGAAGTACCCTGACCAGGCGGCGAAGCGGTTCCGCCTGACCCATCCCGGAGTGCTAGGCATACGGGCAGCGTACGCCCGGACCGGTCGGTCGGACAGTGACGCGGACGAGCCTTTGCCGCACTGTGATCCGCGCGCCCGCGGGCCCCGCGGACCGAATACGACGGCCGTGCAGGCATTGCGCGCACCGCCTTGCACGACCATCCGTTCGAACGCGATAGAGTCGGCGCGCTCGTCGAACGGAAGAAACCGGTGCAATTCCGGTGCGGTCGCGCCACTGTGACAGTCAGACCTTCCCGTCGAGCGCCGAACCGTGCTGGGCGCGTCACCCGAGGAAGGCCGAGACCCTGTGATCCTGCTGCTGTCCACCTCCGACACCGATCTGCTGAGCGCACGCGCCAGCGGAGCCGACTATCGGCTCGGCAATCCGGCGCGCCTGCTGCCGGACGATCTGCCGGGCCTGCTGGAAGGCGCCGACCTGATCGTCGTGCGCATTCTCGGCGGTAAACGCGCCTGGGAGGAGGGGCTGGAGACGCTGCGCGGCAGCGGGATTCCGGTGGTGGCGCTCGGTGGTGAGATCGCGCCGGACGCCGAGCTGATGGAATGCTCGACCGTGCCCGGCGGCGTGGCCGCCGACGCGCACAACTATCTGGCCGCGGGCGGGCCGGGAAACCTGCTGCAGCTGCACAACTTCCTCTCCGACACGGTGCTGCTCACCGGGCACGGTTTCGAGCCGCCGGTGGAGATGCCGAGCTGGGGTGAGCTGGAGCGGGATTCGCGTCCGGTCCCGGCGGGCGCGCCGACCGTGGCGGTCGTGTACTACCGCGCTCAGCATCTGGCCGGCAACACCGGCTACATCGATGCGCTGTGCGCGGCCATCGAGGACAAGGGCGCGCGGGCGCTGCCGGTGTACTGCGCCTCGCTGCGCACCGCCGAACCCGAACTGCTGAGCCGGCTCCGCGAAGCCGACGCGCTCGTGGTGACCGTGCTGGCCGCGGGCGGCACCAAGCCGGCCACCGCGTCCGCCGGTGGCGATGACGAGGCCTGGGATGTGGGCGCGCTCGCCGACCTGGATGTGCCGATCCTGCAGGGACTCTGCCTGACCAGCGGGCGCGAGCAGTGGGCGGCCAATGACGACGGCCTGTCCCCGCTGGATGTGGCCACGCAGGTGGCGGTGCCGGAGTTCGACGGGCGCATCATCACGGTTCCGTTCTCGTTCAAGGAATTCGACGCCGACGGCCTGTCGACCTATGTGCCCGATCCCGAGCGCGCCGCGCGGGTGGCGGGTATCGCGACCCGGTATGCGCGGCTGCGTCATATTCCGGCCGCGAAGAAGAAGATCGCGATCGTGCTGTCGGCGTATCCGACCAAGCACGCCCGTATCGGTAATGCGGTCGGCCTGGACACCCCGGCCAGTGCGATCAAGCTGCTGAGTGAGATGCGTTCGGCTGGTTACGATCTCGGCGCGGAAGGGGAGATTCCGGGACTGGAGCAGGCCGACGGTGACGCGCTCATCCACGCACTGATCGCGGCGGGCGGGCAGGATCCGGACTGGCTGACCGCCGAACAGCTGGAGGGCAACCCGATCCGCATCGGCGCCGATGCCTACACCGCCTGGTTCGACACGCTGTCCGAGGACCTGCGCGCGGCGGTCATCGAAGCGTGGGGCCCGCCGCCGGGGCAGATGTACGTCGACCGCTCCGCCGACCCCAAGGGCGAGATCGTCATCGCCGCACTGCGTTTCGGCAATGTGGTGCTGATCGTGCAGCCGCCGCGCGGTTTCGGGGAGAACCCGGTCGCCATCTACCACGACCCGGACCTGCCGCCGAGCCACCACTACCTGGCCGCCTACCGCTGGCTGGCCGCCCCGGACGGTTTCGCCGCCGACGCCATGGTGCACCTGGGCAAGCACGGCAACCTGGAATGGCTGCCCGGCAAGACCCTCGGCATGTCCGCCTCCTGCGGCACCGACGCCGCCCTGGGCGACCTGCCGCTCATCTACCCCTTCCTGGTCAACGATCCGGGCGAGGGCACCCAGGCCAAGCGCCGCGCCCACGCCACCCTGGTCGATCACCTCATCCCGCCCATGGCGCGCGCCGAAACCTACGGCGACATCTCGCGTCTCGAGCAGCTGCTCGACGAGCACGCCAACATCTCCGCGCTGGATCCGGCCAAGCTGCCCGCGATCCGCCAGCAGATCTGGACCCTCATGCGCGCGGCCAAGATGGACCACGACCTGGGCCTGGCCGAGCGCCCCGACGAAGAAGTCTTCGACGACATGCTCCTGCACGTCGACGGCTGGCTCTGCGAGATCAAGGACGTCCAGATCCGCGACGGCCTGCACATCCTCGGCCAGGCCCCCGCCGGTGAGGCCGAGGTCGACCTGGTCCTGGCCATGCTGCGCGCCCGCCAGCTCTGGGGCGGCGAGGTCAACGTCCCCGGCCTGCGAGAAGCCTTGGGCCTCACCGAAGACGGCAGCGAGTCCCGCGAGCGCGTCGACACCTTCGAGACCCGCGCCCGCGAACTCGTCGCCGCCATGCAGGAAGTCGACTGGGACGTCGATGCCATCGACGCCCTCACCGAAGAACTCCTCGCCGACTTCGGCGACAGCGAGACTACCGCGGATTCGGCAGTGTCGCAGGCGGATTCGCGGTTGGATGCGGTGCGGCGGGTGCTGGGGTTTGCGGCTACCGAGGTGGTGCCGCGGTTGCGGCAGACCGGGGTGGAGATCTCGCGGATTCTGCATGCGTTGAATGGTGGGTTCATTCCGGCGGGGCCGAGTGGGTCGCCGTTGCGTGGGTTGATCAATGTGTTGCCGACCGGTCGGAACTTCTATTCGGTGGATCCGAAGGCGGTGCCGTCGCGGCTGGCGTGGGAAACCGGTCAGGCCATGGCGGATTCGCTGCTGGAGCGGTATCTGGCCGATCACGGGGAGTACCCGCGGTCGGTGGGGTTGTCGGTGTGGGGGACCTCCGCCATGCGGACCTCCGGTGACGATATCGCCGAAGTGCTTGCGCTGCTGGGTGTGCGGCCGGTGTGGGACGAGGCCAGCCGGCGTGTGACGACCCTCGAACCGATCTCGCTCGAGGAGCTGGGACGCCCGCGTATCGATGTGACCGTGCGCATCAGCGGATTCTTCCGGGATGCGTTCCCGCATGTGCTGGCGCTGCTCGATGATGCCGTGCGGTTGGTCGCCGAGCTCGACGAGCCTGACGAGCAGAACTTCGTGCGCGCGCACAGCCGCGCTGATCTGGCCGAGCATGGTGACGAAAGGCGTGCCACCACACGTATTTTCGGTTCCAAGCCGGGCACCTACGGCGCGGGCCTGCTGCAGTTGATCGATTCCAAGAGCTGGCGCACCGATGACGATCTGGCGCAGGTGTACACCGCCTGGGGTGGTTTCGCCTACGGCCGCGATCTGGACGGCGCGCCCGCCGCGGACGATATGCGGACCGCGTACAAGCGAATTGCGGTGGCGGCCAAGAATACCGATACCCGCGAACACGATATCGCCGACTCCGACGACTATTTCCAGTATCACGGCGGTATGGTCGCCGCGGTGCGCGCGCTGACGGGTAAGAATCCGGAGGCCTACATCGGTGACAGCACGCGTCCGGATGCGGTGCGCACCCGCACGCTCTCGGAGGAGACGGCGCGGGTGTTCCGTGCGCGCGTGGTGAATCCGCGCTGGCTCGAGGCGATGCGCAGGCACGGTTACAAGGGCGCCTTCGAAATGGCGGCGACGGTCGATTATCTGTTCGGCTACGACGCGACCACGAATGTGGTGGCGGACTGGATGTACGAGAAGCTCGCCGAGAGTTACGTATTCGACGATACGAACCGCAAGTTCATGGAGCAGTCGAATCCGTGGGCGTTGCACGGCATTGCGGAGCGTTTGCTGGAGGCGGCGGAGCGGAAGCTGTGGGAGCAGCCGGAGGCCGCTACCCTGGACCGACTGCGGCAGGTCTACCTGGAAACCGAAGGCGAACTGGAATAGGCGAATTCCGGATCGGAAGCCATAAGTAAGGCGCGGCACACGGCGTGTCGGGATTGGCGCGCAGGACACGTGCGGACAATCCCGGCACCTGCTCTTCCCTCCGAATGATTCTGAGAGGATCATAAGAATCGTTCGGAGCCGGCTCGGGGAGACGACCGGACAACCCAATGCTCCTATTGGGTCGGACAATTGGATTGGGATTCCCCGATTCGCCGCGTGCAGCAAGTACGCGCAATCGAGTCGTAGCCACAGCGTTTTCACCTCGAAAACGTCTACCCGGCATGCGGTGATTCGGCCGTCGATTGCAGGGAATTATCATGAGAATCGCCAAATTAGCCGCTACCACTTTACTTTCCGTCGCCGCCGTCTGCATCACCAGCGCCACCGCCAGTGGCGCACCCGCCATCACCCAACCGGGCATCAGTGGAGTCGATCGAGGGGTCGGCTACTCCATCGCTCTCGCACCGGACCGCAGTGCCGTCACCACCACCCTCACCGCCGGGCACTTCGCCCTGGAGAACGGTGGCGTCGAGGTGATCGGACCCGGTGGCGATGTCCTGGCCACCGTGCCGCTGAGTTATCAGGCGGCCGATCGCACCCTGTCCGTGGTCCCGGATATCGACGCCGCCGGAACCACTTTGACCATGCACCCGGCCGATGCCACCCAGCTGGCGGCGCCCGATGTGCATACCGTCGCCTTGCAGAACGTGGCCGCCGCCGGATCGATCGTGGCCGGCGCGCTCATCGGCTGCGTCGTCGGCGTCGTGATCGGGATCTGGTTCTTCCTGGTCGGCGCGATCGTCGGCTGCGGTGTGGGCGGCCTGCTGGGCGCCATCATCGCCGGCGATCAACCGTGAATCGATAAGCTGCGGCACATCTCACAGGAACCGCCGGACCGCTGCCCGGTCCGGCGGTTCCGCCGCGCGTTGATATCGGCTCCGCGCGGCGATGTAGTCGGCCGCATACCGTGAAATGGGCTCAGGCCGAGGCGATCTCGATGCCGATGGTGCCGGTGCGTCCGCGGCGCAGTGTGCTGCCCAGGACGATGACCTGACCGATGATGCCGTACTTGCGCTTGATCAGCTGGCGGGTGTTCTCGCTGCCGGCGTCGCCGAGCACGAGCGCGCTGCCCTTGACGGTCTCCCCGTGCGTCTTGCCGCGGAAATCACACGGCTGCAGGGTGACCTGGGGATTGCGCCGGATGCGCTTGACCTTCCAGGTGTTGGTCTCGGTCCAGACGTAGAGCTTGCCATTGTCGAGCGCGGCCCACACGGGGGTCGAGACCGGTGTGCCGTCCTTCTTGAAAGTCGTCAGCGAAACGTACTTTGCAGTGCCCACGGGGCCGAACGGATTGTCCACCTCCGCAGCCTAACCGCTGTGCGGGGGAGAGGCAGGTCACCCGGAAAGTCATAGGCGCGATGGGCGGGTCGCTCCGTAGCGTGGATCGCGACCCACCCACAGCGAGGAGGCAGTACATGACGGCGACCTCGGTCCCGGTTCTCTGGGCCGGCGATCTTCCGGAAACCCTCGACTTCTATCGCACGCTCGGCTACGAGGTCACCTACGAGATGACCCGGCCGTACCCCTTCGGTGCCGTGCAGCGCAATGGGTTCGCGCTGAACTTCGGCCCGACACCCAAGGACATCAGCGCCGAGGCGGCCCATATCGGATGCCTGGTCCTCGTCGACGAGGTCGCGCCCTGGCATGCGGAATTCACCGCGGCCCTGCGCGCCCGCTACGGGCGGATACCCGCGCGGGGCACGCCACGCATCACCCGCTTCCGGCCCGGTCAGACCCGGTTCACGGTGGTCGACCCGGTCGGCAACACCGTCATCTATATCGAGCGCGGCGAACCCGATCCGGAATACGGCGGGTCGACCTCGCTCGAAGGCCTGGACCGGGTTCTGGACAATGCCCGCATCTTCCGCGACTCCAAACTCGACGACAGGGCGGCAGCGCGCGTCATCGAGACGGGCTTGCGCCGCCACGGCGCGAGCGCGACTCCGGTACAACGTGGCCGCGCTTTGGCGATGCTCGCCGAAATCGCGGCGGCCGCAGGTGATTCGGCGAAGGTGGCCGAATCGGTCGCCGCGATCGAACAGCTCGGCTTGAACGCCGCGGACCGCGCGGCCGTTGCCGCCGAACTCGATGTGGTCACCGAGCTACGGCACTGGCTGAGCGACTGACCGGCCCGTTGAGGTCCGGCCCCTGCTGGGGCCGGACCGTGGTCGGCGAGTGCGGTGGAACCGGACCGTGGTCAGCGGGTGCGGGCCGCCACCATACGTAGTGCGAGAGCGGCATTGTCGGCGCCGATGTGGTCCGGGGTGCGGCGATAGCCGGGCGCGTACCAGCGCGCGGTGTCCACACAGAGCGACAGCAATGCCACCGTGGTGGCGCCCGGATCGGGGACGTCGAAGGTGCCGTCGCTGCTGCCCGCCGCGACGAGGCCGCGGATCAGGCCGTGGATGCGCTGCTGGATCTCCCCGACCTCGAGCCGGTGCTCATCGGTGAGGTCGGTGAGATGGTGCAGCACCACGCGGACCGAGGGAGCGTGGTCGGCGTGCCAGACGGTGAGGTCGCGGATGGTGGCGGCCAGGCGCTGTGCGGCGGTGCCCGGTGTCGCCGCGGTCGCCTCGGCCACTTGCAGGGTCAGGCGCAGGGCGGCGATGGAAATGCGATGTAGCACTTCCTCTTTCGAGCCGAAGTGGACATATAACCCGGCGGGGCTGAGGCCGGCCCGGGCGGCGATATCGCGGGTGGTGGTGGCGTGGAAGCCGCGTTCGCTGAAGGCGTCGATGGCGGCGAGGAAGATACGCCGCTGTCCTTCGGGGAAGCGGCGCTGATTGCGTTCCAGGCTTGCCATGGCGGTGGCCAATGCCCCGTCTGCGGCGGCCCGCGGCCGGTCGTCGTCGTTGCCCATCGAATCAGTATCGCGTGGAAGTATTTTCGCCCGCACGTCGGCCGGGCCAAAAGGGATGCAGGATGTTTGCCGCATCAGAATTCGTCCGGGCAGCCGCAGGAGCCGCGGGTGGTCAGCTGGGCGTCCAGGCGTGTCACGCCGGGACGTGCTGTGCCGTCGTCGATCTGCTCGAGCAGTAGATCCACCGCCAGTTCGCCGATGCGGCGGGTGGGCTGGACCATGGTGGTCAGGCCGGGGCGGGTGTAGCGGGCGTATTCGATGCCGTCGAAGGCGACCACCGCGAGATCCTCGGGCACGCGGACTCCGGCGTCGTAGGCGGCGCGCAGCATGCCCATTGCCTGCAGGTCGCTGGTGACGAAGACCGCGGTGGGCCGGCGCGGGCCGTTCATGAGGTCGGCGAAGGCTCGATAGCCCGCGGCGCCGCCGAAATCGGTACGCACGACGGTGCTTTCGGGCAGACCGGCCTGGGCCAGGGTATTGCGGTAGCCCTGCACGCGATCATCGGCGGTCGAGACGTGCGGGCCTGCGAGACAAGCGATCTCGCGGTGCCCGTGCTCGATGAGGTGTCGCACCGCCACCTCCGCGCCGGCCACCGAATCGCACAGCACGTGCGCGCAGCGGGCCGGGTCGATAACGCGGTCCAGGGCGACCAGCACCATATCGGCGGCCTCGCACGCCTCGGCGATGCCGGTGCCCCACGAGGACGAGATGGCCAGCAGGCCTTCGACGCGGCGGTCGATGAACGTTTGCACGTAAGCGCGTTCGCGTTCCTCGTCGCCGTCGGCATTGCCGACGAACAGCGGATAGCCGCGGGCGAAGGCGGCGGCCTCGATGGCCGCGGACAGTTCGGCGAAGAACGGGTTGGCGCCGTCGGGAATCACCATGCCCAGGGCGTGCCCGCGGTTCATGCGCAGGCTGCGCGCGGACATGTTGGGGCGGTAGCCGAGTTCGGCGATGGCGGCTTCGATGCGGGCCTTGGTGGCCGGTGCCACGCTGCGCGGCCCGCCGTTGAGGACGTAGCTCACCAGGGCGGGTGAGGTGCCCGCCAGGCGGGCGACGTCGGCGCGTGTGACTGCCATTGCGATCTCCTTGTTCACGGCTCCGCGCAAGCTTGCCCGTTACCGGGGCGAATCGGCTTGGCGCACACGGTCACTTGACAGGTCGGTGACTCAGGTCACAGACTACCAATCAACTCGTATTGTCAACACGAGTTGATACCACACGGATAGGTCCAACACCATGCATGCTCGACTGTGGCGCACCGCAGCGCCTCTCCTGCTCATCGGCGTTCTGCTGGCGGCCACCGGCTGCGGCCGGGGCGGCGATCACGGCTCCGGCGACTACAAGATCGCCATCGTGACCCGCAACTTCACCAACCCGTACTGGGCGGCCCTGCGCGACGGCGCCATCGCCGAAGCCAGCCACCTGGGCGTGAAGGTGTCGGTGCAGGCCGGGCAGTCCGAAACCGATGCCGACGGGGAGAACGCGCAGATCTCCACCATGGCCGCGCAGGGCTACGACTGCTTCGGCGTGGTGCCCGTCAACGGCACCAATGTGATCACCCCGCTGACCACGGTGGCGCGCAAGAAGACGCCGATCCT
Source organism: Nocardia sp. NPDC020380 (assembly GCF_044386975.1). Taxonomy (NCBI): domain Bacteria; kingdom Bacillati; phylum Actinomycetota; class Actinomycetes; order Mycobacteriales; family Nocardiaceae; genus Nocardia; species Nocardia sp. NPDC020380. The sequence continues at coordinate 63,009 of NZ_JBIRVQ010000030.1, forward strand.
CAACCTGGACACCCAGATCGACGCGAACGCCTCCCAGCAGGCCGGGGTGTCGTATGCGAGCTTCATCGGCTCCGACAACCTCGAGGCCGGCAAGACCGCCGGGCAGCAGATGCTCGCCGCACTCGGCGGCAGCGGGAAAGTCGCGGTGCTGCAAGGCATCGCCGGTGAACAGAACGGCATCAACCGCGATCAGGGCTTCAGCGACACCGTCGCCGGCAAGCTCGACATCGTGCAGCGCGCCCCCGCCGACTATGAGCAGGACAAGGGCCTGCAGGTCACCGAGGCGATCCTGAAGGCGCACCCGGACATCACCGGCATCTTCGCCGCCAACGACACCATGGGACTCGGTGCGGCACAGGCCATCAAGAACGCCGGGCGCACCGGGCAGATCAAGGTCATCTCCGTCGACGGCATCAAGGCCGCTCTCGACGCGGTCAAGGCCGGCACGCTCTACGGCACCGTCACCCAATACCCCTACGCCGAAGGACAACTCGCCGTGCAGGGCTGCCTGGCGCTGCATCAGGGCAAGCAACTGCCCGCGCGGGTGGTCTCGCCGATCGCGTTCATCAACACCGCCAATGTCGATCAGCAGATCGGGGCCTTCCCCAAGCCGATCGTCACCTTCGACAATCCGGTGGAAGGACTGCTGAACAAATGACGGCCGCCGCTGAACTCGCTCCCGCCACCGAGAACCGCGGCGGACGCCGCGAAATCCTGTCCAAGGGCGCGGAATACGCCGCACCCATCGCGCTCGCGGCGGTGTGGGTGGGCTTCTTCATCGCCACCCCGAACTTCCTGACGGTGGACAACATCAGCGATCTGCTGGTCGCCTCCGCCATCTTGACCGTGCTGGCGCTCGGGCAGCAGTTCGCGATCGTGGTGGGCGGCATCGACCTCTCGGTAGGGGCCAACCTGCCCTGGTCGGCGGCGCTGCTGGGATACCTGACCAGCCACGGGCATCCGGTGGCGCTGGCGATCCTGGCCGCGGTCGCGGGCGGGACGGTGGTCGGCATGCTCAACGGGGTGCTCGTGGGGCGGCTGCACATGACCGACTTCGTGGTCACCCTCGGCATGCTCAGCGTGCTCAGCGGATTGACCTTGCTGCTGACCCACGGCAACACGGTCGCGGTGAACTCGGGGTTCCTGCAGAAACTCGCACTCGACGGGATCGGGCCGGTGCGCTGGTACTGGCTGCTGGCGCTGTGCGCGGCACTGGTGGCGGCGGTGGTGTTGTTCCGGACCCGGCTCGGCACGCATCTGCTGGCGACCGGCGGGCGGATGGAATCGGCGCGCGACACCGGCATTCCGGTGAACCGGATCCGGTTGCTGGCCTACAGCGGCTCGGGTCTGCTGTGCGGGATCGCCGGAGTCATGCTGGTGGCGCGCAACGGCGGGGCGGATCCGTCGTTGCAGACCACCTATCTGCTCAGTTCCATCGCGGCCGTGGTGCTGGGCGGGTCCTCGCTCAGCGGCGGCAAGGCGTCGGTGCTGGGAACCGTGTGCGGGGCAATTCTTTTCACCTCGCTGATCAACGGGTTCACCATTCTCGGCATCTCGCAGTACTACCAGCCGATCGCCGTCGGCGCGGTGCTGCTGCTGGCCGCGGCCATCGCCCGATTCCGAAAGTAGGCCGCCGCCATGACGAAACCTTTGCTCGAGGCGTACGACCTCACGAAATCGTTCGACTCCGTGCGTGCGCTCGGCGGTGTCACACTCACCATTCCCGAGGGGGAGGTGACCGCGCTGGTCGGCGACAACGGGGCGGGCAAATCCACCCTGGTGCGGTGCCTGACCGGTGTACAGGCGCCCGATACCGGGCGAATTCTGTTCCGCGGTGAGCAGGTTCGCCTGCGCACGCCCGAGGATGCGCGAAAGCTGGGCATCGAGACCGTGTATCAGGATCTCGCGCTCATCGACGACCTCGCGGTGTGGCAGAACCTGTTTCTCAACCGGGAGCTCGTTCATCCCTTCGGCCTGGTCAACCGCCGGGCCATGATCGCCGAGAGCGCCACCATCCTGCGTGATCTCGACATCGACGTGCCCTCGGTGCGTACCACCGTGCGGCGCATGAGCGGCGGTCAGCGCCAGAGCATCGCCATCGCTCGCGCTGTGGCGTGGGGTAAGGCCATGGTGATCATGGACGAACCCACCGCCGCGCTCGGCGTCCGCGAAACCGCCGCGGTCGAGAAACTCGTTCGCGGCCTGCGCGATCGGGGCATCACCGTCCTGATCATCAGCCACGATCTGGCCCAGGTCATGCGTATCTGCGACAACGTCGTGGTCCTGCGCCGCGGGCGCTCCGTGGCCTCGCACCGCATCGACGAGGTCGACGGCGATCGCCTCGTCGCTCTGATCACCGGCGCCGCGCCCGGCAACCTCGAACCGGCAGGGGAGCGCGCATCGTGAGGCGTGGCCGCGTAGTGGTGATCGGCTCCATCAACCAGGACATCGTCTCCGAAGTCGAGCGCCTGCCCGGCCCCGGTGAAACCGTGCTCGCCCACGCGAGCCGGAACAACCTGGGCGGCAAGGGTTCCAACCAGGCCGTCGCTGCCGCCCGCGCCGGTGCCCGGGTACAGATGGTCGCGCGCGTTGGTGCGGAGGATGAAACACGCCTGCGCGCAGAGCTGCGGGACCTCGGTGTCGCGGCCGAGGGTGTGCACGGTGTGCCGGGACTGCGCACCGGCACGGCCTACATCACCGTGGCGGCAGGGGAGAACCAGATCGTGGTCGACCCCGCCGCCAACTCCTGCTGGGATCCCGGCCTGCGAGTCGACACCGCGATCGGCAGACCTGCGCCGCGCGATCGGGATTCGCCTCTGGCCGGGGCATCCCTGACCGAGACCGCGATCACCCCGGCCGACGGAGATGCCCGGCAGTCGTCGCCTGGGCATCACGCCGCGGAATCGGAGCTGGGCAGTGTCGTCGCGGAGGCCCGGTCGAGCGCCGATCGTGTGCTCGCGGTGGCGGGTTCGGTATTCGAGGCCGAGCTGCTGGCGGCGGCGGATGTCGTGGTGGCGCAGTTGGAGATTCCGGTCGAGGTGGTGGCGTGGGCGGCTGGGCGGGCTCGGCGGCTGGTGCTGAATGCGGCGCCGGCGTTGGAAGTGCCTCGGGAGGTGCTGGAGCGGGCGGATCCGTTGGTGGTCAACGAATTCGAACTGGCGGTGATCGACGGGGGCGGGGTCGCCACGCCGGATGAGGGGCTTCGCCGAGCGCGGGAACTGTGCCTCGGCGGGGTACCGGCGGTGGTGGTCACGCTCGGGGCGGCCGGGTCCGTGTGGGCCCGGCGCGCCGGGGATCACAGCGTCGAGAGCGGGTATCAGGCTGCGCCGCGGGTGGATTCGGTCGATTCCACCGGAGCGGGTGACTGTTATGTGGGTGCGCTCGCCACCGCGCTCGCGGAGGGGCAGTCGTTGGAGGCCGCGGTGGTGTTCGCCACTGCGGCGGCCGCGCTGGCCGTGCAGCGGATCGGGACGCATTCGTCGTATCCGGGGCGTGAGCGTATCGCCGCGGTGGTGGCGGAGTTGCTCGGGGAGCGGGAGTCGGTCTGATCCGGCGGGCTCGTATCAGGTTTCATCGCTTGTCATATGGAGGATTACTGTGCGCACTGCTGGAATAGTGCATGCCGGGTTGATGTCGGCGTTGGTTTCGTTGCGGCATACCGACTTGTTCGCGGTGGCTGATTCAGGGCTGCCGGTGCCGGCCGGGGTGCCTGTGATCGATTTGGGTATCGCGTACGGGTTGCCGCGATTCGCGCCGGTCCTGGAGTTGATTCTGGGTGAGGTGACCGTCGAGGCTGCCTGGGGGAGTCGCGAGGTCAGTGAGCACAATCCGGAGACGGCCGAGCTCCTGGCGAAGAAGGTGGGGGCGCAGTGGCTGCACCACGAGGAGTTCAAGGCCCGGATTGTCGAGTGCCGGTTCGTGGTTCGGACGGGAGAGGATCGGCCGTACGCCAATGTGCTTTTGCGCGCGGGTGTTCCATGGCTGTGACCGGCCGATGACCCGATTGCCGGGTTGATCGATCTTCAGTAGATCTTCAGACCGTGGCAGTGACTGCTCGGCAACAATCGGGGGATGCCCCTGCGACTCGTGGCCTCGACGGCGGATGCCTCTCCGCCTCCGCCTCCACCGAATTTCGACAAGGTAGCGACCGGGAGTCGTGGGCACGGGATTTCGCTGTTGCACGGGTGGTTGCCGCCCACGGTCGAGATCGCGGCATTGATCCTGGTGCTGCTGGTGATCGGGTGGCGGACGCGGCGGTGGCGGCTGCTCTGGCTGCCGCTGTCGCTGGCCGCGGGGCTGCTGGGCGCATTCGCAGCACACCAGGTGGTCTACAACGAAGGCTGGGCGACCGGGCCCGACAAGGCGCCGATGCTGTTGTGGCTGTGCGCGGGCGGGGTCGTGACCGTGTTCTTCGTGGCGGTGCTGGGCTGGCGTAGCGCGCGCTGGTGGCGGCGACTACTCGTCCTGCCCGCTATGGCCTTGGTGCTGGTCAGCTCACTGATCGTGCTCAACCAATGGGTCGGCTACTTCCCGACGGTGCAGATCGCCTGGAAAGCGATCAATGCCGCACCCCTGCCACAACAGACCTCACTTGCCAGCCTGTCCTCGTTGCGCGGCAAACCCCAGCAGGCCGGCAAGGTAGTACCGATCCAGACCCCCGACACCGTCAGCGGCATGTTCCACCGCACCGAATACGCCTACCTGCCCCCGGCCTGGTTCACCGGCGCGACGCCCCCGAAACTGCCCGTCGTCATGATGATCGGCGGCGAATTCGCCACCCCCGACGACTGGATCCGCGTCGGCAACATCCTGCCCGCCCTCAACAGCTACGCCACCGAACACGACGGCTGGGCCCCCATCCTCGTATTCGTCGATACCGGCGGCACATTCACCAACGACACCGAATGCGTCAACGGCCCCCGCGACAACGTCGCCACCCACCTCACCCAAGACGTACCCCCCTACATCGAAAAGACCTTCGGCACAGCCACATCCGCGGCCCAATGGGCAGTGACAGGCTGGTCGATGGGCGGTACCTGCGCCATCGACCTCGCCGTCATGCACCCTGACCAATTCGGCACTTTCATCGACATCGCCGGCGACATAGGCCCCAACACCGGCAACAAAGCGCAAACCATCCAACGCCTCTACGGCGGCAACGCCCAGCAATGGGCAGCCTTCGACCCCCGCACCGTCATGACCACCCACGGCAACTACACCGGCATGACGGGCCTCCTCTACGCCTTCACCCCCACCGGCCCCTACGGCAAATGGACCGGCGGCCAAACCCCCACCGCCGCCACCGACGAACGCACCTTCCTCAGCGGAAAATCCAGCAACACAATCAAACTCGACTCCGCCACCGCCCTCTACACGACGGCCACCAAGGCCGGCATCACCGTCACCCTCTACAGCACCCCCGGCAACCACACCTGGCAAGCCGCCTCCGGCGCCTTCGACTCCGCCCTCCCGTGGCTCTTCGACCACCTCCACGCCGCGGCTTCGTGATCAGACGGTGGTCAGTACCTGCGGGCCGTCGGGGGTGATGGCGACGGTGTGTTCGGAGTGGGCGGTGCGGGAGCCGTCGGCGGAGCGGAGGGTCCAGCCGTCGGGGTCGGTGATGATGCGGTCGGTGGTGCGGGCGAACCAGGGTTCGATGGCGATGGTGAGGCCGGGGCGGAGGCGGAAGCCGCGGCCGGGGCGGCCGGTGTTGGAGATGTGGGGGTCTTCGTGCATGGTGCGGCCCAGGCCGTGACCGCCGAATTCGGTGTTGACGCGGTAGCCGGCGGCTCGGGCCACGCCGCCGATGGCGGCGGAGATGTCGCCGATGGTGTTGCCGGGGTGGGCTACGGCGATGGCGGCGGTGAGGGCTTCCTCGGTGGTGCGGACCAGGCGGGCGTCTTCGGGGTCGGGGGTGCCGACGATGACGGTGGTGGCGGAGTCGGCTACCCAGCCGTCGATGCTCACGGCCAGGTCCATGGTGAGGACGTCGCCGTCGGACAGGGCGTAGTCGAAGGGCAGGCCGTGCAGGACGGCGTCGTTGACCGAGAGACAGACGGTATTGCGGAAGGGGCCCCGGCCGAAGGAGGGGGCATAGTCCCAGTAGCAGGAGACGGCGCCGCGTTCGCGGATGCGTTCGCGGACTATGGCTTCCAGTTCGAGCAGGTTCACCCCGATCTGGGCGCGGTCGCGTAGTTCGGCGAGCACGCCGGCGACGAATCGGCCGGTGATGCGCATGCGTTCGATCTCTGCGGGAGTCTTGAGCTCCACCATGACAACCTCCGTTTATCGGTATTTTAATACCGACCATAGCGGGTTGCGGTATTTTTATACCAACCGTAAGGTGGCGGGCATGGTTCGACTTCCGTTGACTCCCGCCCAGGTCGAGGCCGGTCGCCGACTGGGATGCGCATTGCGTACCGCGCGCGGTGAGCGTGAGCTCGGTGCGGTCGCCGTCGCCGCGGGGATCTCGCCGGAGACGCTGCGCAAGATCGAATCCGGGCGTATGCCCACGCCGGCCTTCGGTACCGTCGTCGCGCTCAGCCGTACTTTGGGCCTCTCGCTCGAGGAACTCGCCGATATCTGGCAGCCGGGCGCCGAGGCGCAGCGCTCGGCCTCCTGACTCGGCGAATTCCGTTCAGTCCAGGCTCAATTCCACCGGTACGGCGATCACATCGACCATCGCGCCATTGCGCAGGACCGTGACCGGTAGCGAGCGGCCGATCGCCTCGGCGAAGAGCTGGCTCTGAATGCCCTGCGCATCACGGATTTCCGTGCGTGCGATGCTCAGCACGAGGTCCCCGCGCCGCAAGCCGGCGCGTTCGGCCGGACCGCCGCGCACGATCTCCACGATGCGCAATCCGGCATCCTGTCCGGTGCGGGCGGCCACGGCGGCGGGTAGGGGAGCGGGCACGCCGACCACGCCGAGATAGGCGCGTCGCACCCGGCCTTCGTGCAGCAGGGTGGTGATGATGCGGCGGGTGGTGATATTGATCGGAATGGCCAGGCCCAGGCCGATACCGGCGACCGCGGTATTGATACCGACCACCCGGCCCGCCGAATTCGCCAGCGCACCACCGGAATTGCCAGGATTGAGGGCGGCATCGGTCTGGATGACGTCCTCGATCACGCGCGCGGCGCGACGATTGCCCACCGGCACCGACCTGCCGAGCGCGCTGACCACGCCCGCGGTGACCGATCCGGCCAGTCCCAGCGGGCTGCCCACGGCCACCACCAGCTGACCCACCACCAGATTGTCGGCATCCCCGAGCGCCACCGCTCGCGGTGCGCCACTGCGGGCGCGCAGCACCGCCAGATCCGAGAGCGGGTCCACGCCCACCACATCGAATCGGGACTCGACACCGTCGGCGAAGACGATCACACCGTTTTCGGCAGACCCGACCACATGCGCGTTCGTGAGCAGGAAGCCGTCATCGGTGAAGACGACCGCCGACCCGCTGCCGCGTTTGGTCTGCACGCTCGCCACGTGCGGAGTCACCGATTTCGCGACGGCGACGACCGTGCGCGAGTAGGCGTCCATGGCCGCGGCCTCCGGGTCGCCGAAGCCGGGCGGCAGGGATTCGGTGCCCGGCGTGGTCGAGCCGTCAGGGCTATCGGCGGCGGGATCGGGCTGTGCCGTCGCCGAGAAGACAGATTCGTCGTCCACGACGATCACCATCCCGATTACATGATTACGTTGCCTTCACTCCAGGATGCGCGCGCGATTGCCACCTCGACAACCGGTTCGCCGACAGCGCAACCACATGACCTCGCTGCGCCCGTCGCATTCACCGAACTGACGGCGCGATCTATCGCGCTCGCGCGAATCGGCGCATGAGGGGTTTGTCCACACCGTGGTAGATGACCGCCGCGGCTGCCAGGGCGAGTGCGAAACATAATGCCGCGCAACCCAGCCAGCCCAGCAACCCGAACCGTCGCCCGGCGATGACGTAGCGGGTGATGAGCACCATGACCGGGAATTGGATGAGGTAGAACGCGAAGGACACCTCACCGAACCACACCATCACCCGCGAGGAGCTGACGCCGCCGAGCCCGCGCATGTCGCGGGCGGCGAGGGTGGCGATCAGCGCCGCCATCGGCACGACCTCCAGAGCCGACATCTTGAAATCGATCGGCACCACCCAACTCGCCACATACGCGAGAAATGCCGCCATCAGCGCGGGAACCAATCGGGTACTGCGCCACTGGCCTTCGAGCACGGCCCGCGCGGCGAGCACCCCGACATAGAACTCCGGCAGCCGCGAGAGCGGGAAGTCATAGCTGCTCCAGTAGGAGCGCAGCACGGGAATATCGGGCTGGGCGAACCACGCCGGTGAGGCGTGCAGCTCGGCCGGCGGTGACGTGTCCCCGGGAACGAGCCTGGGGGCGAAGGCATTCGCGATGCCGCGCGGGCCGTCGAAACCGAGGAAATACACCAGATGCAAGGCCAGGATGAACAGCCCCGCACCCGCAATCGCAGCCAGCAGCCACCGCGACGGGATCCGCCGCACCAGCGGCAGTGCGAGCGGAAAGCTCAGGTAGAACAGCATTTCCGAGACCAGCGACCAGGACGGCACATTCAATCCACCGACCGTCGTCCACTTCGGCCACCAGGTGTGGATCAGAAGCACGTTCGGCAACCACAGCACGATCCGCCCGACCGGCACGGCCGCGACCACGATGAAGGCCGCGGCCGCGACCAGGTGCGTCGGATAGATCTTCAGGACGCGCCGGCGATAGAACGCCCGCGTCGAGGATCCGGGCCGGAATGACCAATAGATGATGAATCCGGACAGGACGAAGAAGAACGTCACCCCCGCCGCACCGAGCTGCATCGGCAGGAAATCCTGGTGGATCCGCCGGAACAGCTCGGACTTCTGGAACGGGTAGGCGGGCAACAACACCAGCGCGTGCAGGACGAACACCGCCAGCGCGGCCCACCAGCGCGCGCCGGTCAAACTCGGCAGCCGCGCCCGCACCGAAGGCAACGCCGCAGCCGGGGCCGCGACGTCGGCGGGTGCGGTCATTG
>NZ_JBIRVQ010000031.1:0-31316 GCF_044386975.1 Nocardia sp. NPDC020380
GCCGAATCGGTAGCCCGGATCCACGCCCGCACCGAACGCGAATCACGCCGCCACCGCGAATGGCTGGCCCAACGCGCCTGTTCGAGTGCAGCGCAGAACAGCGGACCTGACGCAGGGGCAGACGCTGGATTGGAAACCGCTGCAGCGGCAGCGCCGCAATCCGGGCCGGACGGTGCACTAGGGGCTGGGCTAGACGCCTAGAGAGTTCGAAACGGGCGCGACCAGTACACCAGCGTGGGGAAATAGGACATATCCCCGCACTGGTGCACTGGCCGTGCCCGTTTCAGTCTTTGTGAGGTTTTGCGGTCTTCGTGTTTCTGGCTTTTGGGTCTTTGTCTCGAGAAGGTGATGCGTGCAGTCCGTGCGCTGGGACCGAGGGTCACGGCTCCCAACTGAGCGTCAGCCCCAGCCCGGCAGGGCAGGCGACGCAACCACGCCTCCGGTTTTTACTCTTTTGCCTTTCCACTCGCCCACCTCGAGCATACCGAGTCAGAATGCCCCTATGGCATACGACGAGGAGCTGGCCGAGCGCATACGAGACGTTCTAGGACCACGCCTGGGCGAGGTAACCGAGAAGAAGATGTTCGGCGGCCTGTCGTTCATGGTGGGCGGGAATCTGGCGGTTGCCGTGCGAGGGACGGCCGGGTTGCTCGCACGGGTCGGGGTGGAGCAGATGGGGAACTGGCAGCAGCCGGGATCGGTCGAGCCGGCGGTTATGGGCGGGCGGGAGATGCACGGGTGGCTGAGCGTCTCACCCGAGGCGGTTGCGGATGACAAGAGCCTCGAACAGTGGGTGAATCGGTGTCTCGCCTATGCCGGGACACTGCCGCGAAAGTAGACGGCGAATCGTGTGCTTTGCGGCACATCGTTCGACGGCGTGTGGCTCGGTTCACTGAAATCGACGCTGCTGCAACCGTTTTGTCAGCACGCTTCACGGTGTCTTTACACCAGGGCACCGTGGTGAAACGTCGGTCCCGCACTCTGGTGAATATGAGGCAACCTCAGGTACATGCGCTGGCGTGCGAAGTGTGCGGTCGTCTGCCCCATCCTCGCCGTACTCGATTGGCCCTGGCCAAGCTCGGCGCCGTGCTGCCGGTCGAGCTGGCGCTGCACGCGTTGGTTATTCGGCTCGAACTGCCTTTTCTCGTAACGGTGTCCGTGCTCGCCGTTGTCGCCACGATTCTGGTGATCTGGGTGGTGGAGCCCGGCGCCATGCGGTACCTCGCACGGTGGCTGCACGCGCCGGAGTTGCGGCATCGGCGACGGCTCGACAGCGCCGAGCGGTTGTGGCGGATCCGGGTGCGGCTGGACAACAAGCCGGGGCGGCTGGAGCTGCTGGCCAAGCAGCTCGGGGATCGGCGGGCCAACATCCTGACCGTTCACGTGCATCATCTGGAGAACGGTGTGCTGGATGAGCTGGTCGTTTCCACGCCCGCCGACTTGGCACCGCAACGCCTCGTTCATGCGATTGCCAGGGCGGGTGGGGTGGTTGTCGGCATCTGGCCTGCTTCGGCCCTCACCCTCGTCGATGGGCAGACCCGGGCCCTCGGACTCGCTGCGCGGGTTGCGAGCGATCCTGCCGAACTCCCACTCGCCATCGCGGAACTGCTTGGCGCTCAATATATTCCGCATGCCGATCCGGATCGCACACCCGGCGGCACCATGCTGGAGATAATCCCCGACGACGACTCGGCCGGTATGATGTTCATCCGCTCGGGTGAGCCCTTCACGCCCGCCGAGGTCGCCCGCGCGCATCGCCTCGCCGATCTTGCTCTGCTCGCCACGCACCGCGGCTGACCGCGTGCGCGATCGCCTCTCCCACCGCTATATTCCCTATCCGGGACGTGCCGGTTTCGGTTTCGTGGCAGACTTCGAAACGCGGGGCACGCGATGATCGGGAGTGTGGAGGGGGTTGTTCCATGCCTTTGCGACGTGCCGGTGGGCAGCGCAATCACAAGGGGCAGCGCAACGATGACGGGAATCCGCCCAGCCGCCGCGTGATCCGCAATGCCAAGATCGCGGCACTGCCGATCGGGTTCGCGGGACGGCGGATGGCCGGGGCGGGTCGTCGCGCACTGGGTACGCCGGCGGAGGTCGTCGACCGCGATATCCAACGTCGCACCGCGCAGCATATTTTCGAGGTGCTGGGCGAACTGAAGGGCTGCGCCGCCAAACTCGGGCAGATCCTGTCGGTCTACGAGCTGGCGCTGCCGCCCGAGCTGGCCGAGCCGTATCGCGAGGCTCTCACCCGGCTGCAGGACTCCGCGCCGCCCATGTTGCCCGCGACCGTGCATCAGGCGATGGCCGCTTCGCTGGGCCCGGAGTGGCGCAGCAACTTCCGCGAGTTCGAGGATCGCCGTGCCGCCTCGGCCACCATCGGCCAGGTGCATCGCGCGGTGTGGCACGACGGCCGCGCGGTGGCGGTGAAGGTGATGTATCCCGGGGCGCGTGCGGCGGTGCTCAGCGATCTGGAGCAGTTGCGCCGAATGTGCTCGCTGGTCTCGGTTTTCGTGCCCGGCGCGGATGTGCGGGCGGTGACCGAGGAGTTGTCCGCCTGCATCCGAGCCGAACTCGATTATGCGGCCGAGGCCGATCATCAGCGCGTCTTCGCCGCGGCCTTCGCCGGCGACCCCGATTTCCGCGTGCCGGAGGTGGTCGCCCAGCGCGGCGATGTGATCGTGAGCGAATGGCTGGAGGGCATTCCGCTGCACCGTGTGATCAGCAGTGGCGCGCAGGCCGAACGGGATCGGGTGGGCCTGCTGGCGCTGCGGTTCGTGGTGTCCGCGCCGGAGCGTTGCGGGCTGCTCTATGCCGACCCGCATCCCGGCAATTTCCGGATCCTGCCCGACGGCCGGCTCGGCGTGGTCGATTTCGGCGCGTGTGAGCCGTGGCCGGTGCCGCAGTTCCACCCGCTGGTGCGCGAGGTTGCCGACGCCATGCTGAACGGCGGCCCCGGAGAGCTGGAGGCCGCGGCCCGCAAGCACGGATTCGCCACCGCGCAGCACAGTTTCGATGAGCAGGCGCTGGCCGCGGAGGTGCGGCCGTTCACCGACATCCTGCTGCACGACAACTATCAGATGGACAAGGAGTGGCTGCGCCGTCAGGTGATGCGGTTCCTCAATCCGCGCCTGAACAATGTCAATCGCCATCTCGATCTGCCCGCCTACTGCGCCCCTTTTGCCCGCAGCGTGGTCACCATGCTCGGGTTGCTGTGCCAGCTCGGCACCACCGGCCCGGTGCGCGATGAAATGCTGCGCTGGTCACCGGAATTGGCGGAAGTGGTGGAGCGCCATCGCGAGCGGGCCGGGCAGCCGACCGATCTCACGGTGGTGCGTTTGCGGCGAGCGGCGGCGCAGGAGCGCAATACCGCAGCCGGCTGAGGGTTGATCACTGTCCCAGACAGATCTACCCTGGTGTGACACCGGCACAGCGCGCGCCGAGTTTGTCGAAAGGTCTCAATGCCGTGGCCACAGCATCGAACGGCTATGCCGTCACGAGGAATTCAGCACCGGACCATGAAGTAGTGGTCATCGGCGCCGGGCCGGGCGGGATTGCCGCGGGCGTGAAGCTGAAGCGGGCCGGCGTCACCGACTTCGTGATCCTCGAACGCTCCAGCGAAGTCGGCGGCAGCTGGCACGAAAACCACTACCCGGGACTGGAAGTCGACATCCCTTCCATCGCCTACCAGTACTCCTTTGCCCGCAATGCCGATTGGAGCCGGCTCTTCGCACCGGGTGCGGAGGTGAAGCGCTATCACGTCGAGGTGGCGGAACGCTTCGGGCTGTACCCGCATCTGCGGTTCCACACCTCCGTGGTCAGCGAGGAGTGGGACGAGACTGATCACCATTGGAATCTGCATCTTGCGGGCGGCGGGGTCGTGACCGCGCGCTTCGTGATCAGCGCGGTCGGTGCCTTCATCAGCCCCAAGCAGGATCCCGGCATATCCGGTCTGGACGACTACCAGGGCAAGCTCCAGCGGCCCTCCGACTGGGACGAGGACTACGACTTCACCGGTAGGCGGGTCGCGATCATCGGGACCGGCGCGAGTTCGGTGCAGATCACGCCTTCCATCGCGGGCCGGGTAGGCAGCCTCACGGTCTTCCAGCGCACCCCGGTCTGGTGTGTGCCCAAACCCAATCCGCGCATTCCCCGCGCGGTGCGGCTCGCGCTCCGAACCCCGGGAGTCCAAGCCGGCGTGCACGGCGCAGCCTTGGTGGCAGTCGACGCAACCCTGCGTCTGATGTCGAATGCGCCGATGTCCGTCGTACGCCCGACCATGCGGGCTGTCGACTCGACCGCAATTCGCAGCTACCGCGGACTTTTGCGACTCATGGTCCGCGATCCGGTGACCCGGGCCGCGCTCACCCCGAACTACGGTCCGATCGCCAAGCGCCCCACCGCGAACACCGGATATCTGCTCGCGTTCAATCGCGACAATGTCGAGCTGGTGACCGCGCCCATCGAGCGCTTCACCGAGAACGGCATCCGGACCACGGACCACGTGCATCGCGAATTCGACATGGTGGTGCTGGCAACCGGCTACCACGTGTTCTCCGATCCCGAGACCTACACACCGGGAATGGTGGTCGGCCGCAACGGCATCGATCTCGGCAAGTTCTACACCGAGCACGGCCTGCAGGCCTATCAGAGTGTCTCGCTGCCGAGTTTGCCCAATCGGTGGACCCTCGTCGGCCCGTACTCGTGGTCGGGCAGCGGCTGGCACGCGTTCGTGGAAATGACCGCCGACCATGCGGTGCGGGCGATTTCGGAGGCGCGCAGACGAGGCGCCACCTTCGTCGCCATCCGCCACAAGATTCACGACGCCTACCACGAGCGCATCTACCGGCACGGCGAAGCCATGCGCTATTACCTCGCGGAATTGAACGCCCACGTGCCCACTTACTATCGCAATTCGCAGGGCGACAGCACCTATATCCGGCCTACCGGATTCTTCGCGGCCCGGCGCGCGCACCGGCGATTCCCGTTCTCGGACTACGAGTTCGATGTACTACGCCCGGTCGGGAGATAACTCATCATGGTCGAACTACCCAGGTCCGTGCGCATCGCGCTCGGCGCGGCGAGCTATGGCATCAGCGACCGGCGGCTCGCACCCGCGGTGACCGGCAAGGTCATTCTGGTGACGGGAGCCTCCTCGGGCGTCGGCCGGGCCACGGCCCGCCGGCTGGCAGCGAACGGGGCGACGGTCATCGCGGTCGCCCGGCGCGCGTCATTGCTGGAAGAATTGCGCGACGAGGCCGCAGACGATCCGGGCGCCATTCACCCCTATCCAGCGGATCTTTCCGATACCGACGCATGCGCCGAAGTGGTCCAGCAAATACTTGCCGACCACGGCCGCGTGGACGTCTTCGTGAACAACGCAGGCAAATCGATTCGCCGCTGGCTCTCCGATTCCCTGGACCGCTGGGACAACTTCGACGACACGGCCCGGATCAACTATCTGGGACCGGTGCGCTTGGTCCTCGCGCTACTGCCGTCCATGCGGGCCAAGCGACAGGGTCATATCGTCAATATCAGCACTGCGGGAGTGCACGGTCCGGCCGTCGGCTGGACCGCCTATATCGCCACCAAGTCCGCCTTCAATTCCTGGATGCGCGGCGCCGCACCGGAATTGCGCGCCGACGGCATCACCTCGACCGCTGTCCACCTGCAATTGGTGCGGTCGGACATGCTCGGCCCGTACCGCATCTACCGCTATACGCCGAGCATGTCGCCGGAGGAGGCCGCGAGCATGGTCTGCCGGGCCATCGTCGATCGGCCACTGGCCATCCGGCCCTGGTGGGAGCGGGCAAGCGCGCCACTGTCCTACGCGCTGGACAGTTCCCGCCCGGCGCAACGCCTGCTGACGCGCTACGCCAAGGCCGGCAACTGGAACAACCGTCCTGTCGACTGGGCCGGTCCGATCGGCCGCGTCGAACGCACCGTCAACCTCCTCGACGACACCGTCACTCTGGCGGGCAAGATTCCCGCCAGCGGCGCCCTGAACCTGGTGCCGCCCAGCCGGATTCCGTGGCTGGCGCTCGCCCTCCGCGATGGCGTGGGCCTGGCGACCGTACTGTCGGCCTTCGCGGCCCGGTTCCCCGATCGGCCCGCGATCATCGACGACAAGGGCCAGATCTCAGCGGCCGAACTGCATTATCAGGTGCGCAGGCTGGCCGCGGCACTGCGAGCACGCTGGAATATCCGGCGCGGCAGCCGAGTCGCCATCCTGTGCCGCAATCATCGCGGGTTCGCCGTGGCCCTGTACGCCGCCGCACGCCTATCGGCGGACTTGGTGCCGCTCAATTACGGCTTCGCCGGACCTCAACTGGGCGAGGTGCTGCGCCGCGAGGGCGTGGACCTGCTGCTCTACGATGCCGAATTCGACGCCGAGATCGAGAAGTCCGGCTACACAGGCACTCGCGTCATAGTGCGCGGCGTGGCCGGCCGCCTGCCGACCGTGCGCGGATTGGTGGCGGCAGGCGGGCCACCGGTACGCGAGCCCGCTCGCGGTGGCGCGCTGGTACTGCTGACCGGCGGCACCACTGGTGTCCCAAAGGGCGCACCCCGCCAGCTCGGAGCGCGGTCCCTGCTCCCGCTGCTGGCAGGCCTGCATCCTCGCATGCTGCTCTCGGTGACGGATCTGGCCGCATTCGAACCGGTTCCCCAGCTCGGCAGCCCGATGGTCATCGCACCCCCGCTGCATCACACCTTCGGCTTCCTGGCATTGCAGGCGGCATTCCTCATGGGCTCCCCCGCCATCGTGCACGAACGATTCGACGCCGAAACGGTTCTCGCGGATATCGAACGCCACAGTGTGCACATCGCCTGCCTGGTGCCGACCATGCTCAAGCGCATCATGGACCTACCGCCCGAAGATCGGCACGGCTACAACACCGAGAGCCTGCAAGCCGTGATCTGCGGCGCCGCTCCCCTACCACCATGGCTCGCAACGGCATTCATGGACGATTTCGGCGACGTGCTGTTCAACGGCTACGCCTCCACCGAAACCGGCGCCGGCACCCTCGCCACCCCCGCCGACCTGCGCGCCGCACCCGGCACGGTCGGCAGACCACCTGCCGGACTCGTGGACATCCGCATTGTCGACGACCTGGGACATGACCTCCCGACCGGAGTCACCGGCCGCATCCTCAACAAGAACCCCACCCAGTTCCAGGGTTACAGCGACGGCCGCACCAAGACCATGATCGGAAAGCACATGGACTCCGGCGATCTCGGCCATTTCGATGCCACGGGCCGGTTGTTCATCGACGGCCGTTCCGACGACATGATCGTCTCGGGCGGCGAGAACGTCTTCCCGCAGGAGGTCGAGGAGGCCTTGCTCGCCCATCCGGCCGTCGCGGACGCGGGCGCGGTGGGCGTGCCCGACACCGAGTTCGGCCAGCGCCTGGCCGCGGTAGTCGTGCTCCAGGACGGCGCCCCCGCCACCCGCGACGACCTGCGCGCGCACATCAGATCCACCCTCGCCAATTACAAGGTGCCGCGCGACATCGTGTTCGTCGCCGAACTACCGCGCACCACCGCGGGCAAGCTGCGCCGGCAGCAACTGCCCGACATCATCGCCACCACAGCGGACAGTGAGGTTCAATCATGAGCTCTGCCAACGGCCATCCGGTCTCCCCGGCCTACGAGGTCGCGATCATCGGCGCCGGATTGGGCGGTATCGGCGCGGGCGTCGCGCTGCGCCGGGTCGGCATCGAGAACTTCGTCATCATCGACAAATGGTCGAAGGTCGGCGGCACCTGGCTCGCCAACACTTACCCCGGTGTGGCCGTGGATATTCCGTCACCGGTGTACAACTTCTCGTTCCAGCCGCGCTCGCACTGGTCCCGGTTCTTCGCGCCGGGCGAGGAAATTCAGCGGTATGCCGAGGAGGTCGTGGACAAGCAGGGTCTGCGCACCAAGCTGCGGCTCGGATCCGGTGCGGTCCAAGGTGTTTTCGATGAAGCCAATGATCTATGGCGCGTCACCCTGGAGAACGGCGATATCGTCACCGCACGTCATGTGATCGGCGCGGTAGGCGGCCTGGAACAGCCGAATACTCCTGAGATCCCCGGCATCGAGGAATACACCGGCAAGATCATGCACAGTTCCCGCTGGGATCACGACTACGACTACCGCGGCAAACGAGTCGCGGTCATCGGCACCGGCGCGACCGCATTGCAGGCCATTCCACAACTGGCCGAGAAGGTTTCGCAACTCAGCGTGTATCAGCGCCGGGCCATCTGGATCGCACCCAAACCCGACTTCCCCATGGGCCCGGTGCTCAATGGCGTGCTGAACTTCCCGCCACTGCAGTACACCGTGCGCCTGGTCGGCAATATCGGCGTGAATGTCGGTCTCGGCGCGGGCCTGGCGGCGGGCAGTTCCCCGCGTCTCACCTCGGCGGGGCTGGGTATCGCCGAAGCGGGACTCAAGGCGTACCTGTTCACTCAGATCCGCGATCCCGAGCTGCGCCGCAAGCTCACACCGGACTACCGCTTCGGCTGCAAGCGACCCTCCATCTCCAACAACTACTTCCGCACCTTCACCCGCCCGAATGTCGACCTGATCACCGACAGCATCGAGCGCTTGACACCTACCGGCATCGTGAGCGCCGACGGCCGGGAACGCGAATTCGACATGGTCGTGTGCGCCACCGGTTTCAAGGTGATGGAGAAGGGCTACACCCCGCCTTATCCGATCTACGGTCTCGGCGGCCTGGAACTCGGGGAATTCTGGGATGCCAATAGATTCCAGGCGTACCAGGGTGTTTCGGTGCCCAAGTTCCCGAATGCCTTCCTGATCGTCGGCCCCTACGCCTACGCGCCGGGCTCCTATATCCCGCTGATCGAGTCCACCTCGGCGCACGCCGCCCGGGTGATCAAGGAGGCGCAACGCCGCGGTGCGAGCAGGGTCGAGGTGAAGCAGGAACCGCACGATCGCTACTTCGCGCGCATGGACGAGCGGGCCAAGAAGACCCACCTGTTCACGCAGGGCTGCGTCACCTCGAACACCTACTACATCAACTACCAGGGCGACGGGGCCGCGTTCCGGCCGTCGACCCAGCTCGAAATGTACTGGGAGAACCGGCATTTCCCGCTGGAGGACTACCGGTTCTCGCATGCGAATTCGGTCCGGGTCGCGGAGCTCCTGGCAGCTTCAGCGCCCGCTACGTCCGGTATCTGAAGAGGATCCGGCCGCGGGTGAGGTCGTACGGACTGAGCTCCACCAGGACGCGATCCTCCAGCGTGACCTTGATGTAGTTCTTCCGTACCTTCCCGCTGATATGCGCGAGCACCTGATGCCCGTTCGGTAGTTCGACCTTGAACATGGCGTCGCGCAGGCATTCGACCACATTGCCTTCGACTTCGATCGCGCCCTTTTTCATCGGCACACCAACTCGAGGTTGGCAGCCACACGCCGGCCGCCGATGCTGTCGAACAGTGCGAGTGCTGCCGTGTTCGATTCGTCGACCTCGCACGATGCGGTATCGATACCCGCACTGTGCAGGCCGCCCAGGACCTGGGCGAGCAGTGCCCGGGCGAGGCCGCGCCGGCGCCGGTCGGATCGGACCGCGAGCAGTCCGATCCGTGGGAGCCGATGCACCTGCACCACGCGAACCAGCGCCACGTACTCACCGGATTCGGCTGCCACCGCGTATTTCGACGGATCTGCCGGGGCAGTGAGCATTTCGGCGGGCATGGACTGCCATCCGACCGTCGCGTCGATCTCGGCGCGGATGGTGCAATCCAGTTCCTGCAATGGACGCATCTGTGCCGCACCGAGATTCACTATCGTGACGTCCTCCGGCGGGGATACCTCCCCGAGTCCCGTGACCTCGGGATCGGTGGGCACCAGGTACTCCCACTCACGGCGCCTGACCAGCAGCCCGGCCCGCTCCCAGCTGGCCAGCAATTCGCGGTCGACCTCGTCGACCACCGTGTACAACGGCCTGGGCAGATCCGGCAGCATGGCGGCGGCAATGCGGTCGAAGACCGCGTCGTGCCACGCGTCGATGCTGAGGAAGAGTCGCCCATCGGGCCTGCGCGAGGCTTCACCTCGGCCGATTACGCGGTCGTCTTCCAGAGCGTGCCATTGCAGCTCGGCGACCCGCGTGATGATTACTGCGGAAGAAGGTTTCATGACGTTGCCCCTTCGAGAGCGCTGCTGCGCTCCCGATGACAACCTGTGTCAATCGCCCGATCGTGCAAGGGGGGAGCGCCCAATGAATGTCTTGTTGATGGGACTCACCTCCTCAGGTCGTCGAACGGACTCGCCGAGGTTAGCAGCCCGAAGACGGTGCGCCAACCCCCTTTTCTCACGCCGTCAGCACACCTGCCGATCCCGCGGGCCCGCGAACCCCGGCACCCACTTCGACACCAGATCCAGGAACGGCCCGTCGGCATCCAGCTGCGCGCAGATGCCGATGATCCCGCCGAAGACCCGGGTGAACATGGCGTACTCGGGTTGATCCGCCGGCGCCTTCATGGCACGCGCATTGGTGAGCGAGATGTTCTCCGGATCCAGCGCACGGGCCACCTCTTCCTGCAGGAAAGCCCGCGTGAAGTGGAAGTTCACACCGTCTATCCGCGCCACCACCGGTTCGATGCGGCGCCGGATCGGGTCCATGTCGATCGGAGCACCGGGCTTGACGAAGCCCTCCTCGCGCAGCACGGCCTCCATTGCCACGAAGTCCTCGGCAAGCGCGGTGCGTGCCAATCTGCCTACGGCACGCGGGATTCCGTGCGGCGTCTCGGTGCAGGCGCCGAAATCGATGACACCGAGCCGATTGTCGGGCCGAAGCTGGAAGTTGCCGGGATGCGGATCGCTGTGCAGGCACCCGACCCGCGACGGCGAGCAGAGCGCGAACTCGGCGAGCAGCAGTGCGGCCCGATCCCGTTCGGCGCGAGAGCCATCGGCGATGATGCGGGACAGCGGCGTGCCGTCCATCCACTCGGTGACCATCACCTTCGGCGCGGCCGCGACCACTCGTGGGACGAAGAACTGCGCATCCCCCGCGAAGGCCTTGGCGAAGCGCCGCTGGTAGGCCGCCTCGATGCGATAGTCGAGCTCGTCCTCGGTGCGCGCCAGGAATTCCTCGATGAGCTGACGCGCATTGCTACCGGCCAGCAGCGTATTGAACGCACCCGAAACCATTTGCAGCATCTTGAGATCCGCGCGCAGCGATTCCTCGGCCTCGGGATACTGCACCTTGACCGCCACCTCGCGGCCGTCGTGCCAGACCGCGCGATGCACCTGTCCGATACTCGCCGCGGCCACGGGCCGATCGTCGAACCGGGTGAAGCGCTTTCGCCAGCCGGTGCCCAGTTGCATGTCCAGCATGCGATGAGTGTCGGCCACCGGCATGGGCGGCGCCTCCTGCTGCAGCCGGGTCAGCGCATCGCGGAAGTGATCGGCGAAGCGTGGTGGCACGCCGGCCTCGGCGACGCTGAGCGCCTGGCCGAGTTTCATGGCGCCGCCCTTGAGTTCACCCAGGACCGCGAAGACCTGTTCGGCGGCTTTGTCGAGCATCTCGTCGGTGACGGTGCCGCGTTCGGCGCCTGCCAAGAGGATCTTGCCGGTGGCGGCCACGCGCTGGGCCATGAGGGTGGCGGGAATACTCGCCACCTTCGCCATGCGGGCGATGCCTTTTCTCCTGAGTCCGGCCACGTTGCCGTTCCTTCCGCCGCGCGAGATGCTGTCACAGCCAGCACTCACGTCCCAGACAGTTTACGAGAGTTTTCCGGGCAGGTCGATCACATGCAGGTCACCGCGGTTGCGGGGTTACCGGACCGGTAGTGCGATCGTGGCTGCCATGGCCCGGTGATCGGGGCCCGGGAACCGGCGTACAGACGCGCCGATCGGGTCCAGGCCACGGGTCAGAATGTGGTCCAGGCGAACCAGCGGGAACGCCGCCGGCCAAGTGAAGCCCGGACCACCGGGCTGGACTTCCGTATATCCCGGAGCGAAGCCCGGCCAGTGCCGGTCCGTCCGGGGTGTGTTGAAATCGCCGGCCACCACCACGCGACCGGCCCGCTCGGCTGTCAAGGTGCGGGACAGCACCTCGAGGCCGTGATCGCGAGTAGCCGTGTCGTCCCGCCGGATCGACGGCAGGTGGACGACGTACATCACGACATCGCCCTGCGGCGTGGCGATATGGGTGCGCAGCCCGCGATGCCAGTCGAGGCCGACATCGGCGGCGGTGGTGCCGGAGGTCGGGTATCGACTCCACAGCGCCACGGTGCCGATCTCTTCGTGGTACGGGTAGGCCACGTTCAGGACCTGCTGCACCGGTGCGCGGTCTGTCGCGCCGAGTTCCTGCACCGCGACCAGATCGGCGTCCGTGGCCACCAGGGCGCGTGCCGTGGCGGTGGGAGAACTGTTCTGCGCGAACAGATTCTGCGTGACCACCCGCAGCTCGGCGCCCGGCGGGCTCGCGACGGCACGCGCCTCCGGCGCCCACCAGGATCCGAACATGTAGGCCCACACCAGAACTGGCGCAAGGGTGGCCGCCGCGCCGCCCGGGCAGCGGCACAACAATGCCGTCAATGCGAGGGCCGGAGCCGCGAGCACCAGCCACGGGGTCGCGGCATCTGCGGCAACGCCGAGACCGTAGATATCCGGCACCCACTCATGGCCGATCAGCAGGACCGTGAGCAGTACCGACCCGGCCACGAATACGAACGCGCGCGCCCTCATTGCGCGGGACACAATCGCCGCGGGGCCGCATCGCCCTTCAGCTGGGCATCGACACAACCACCCGGCAGGCCGTTGTAATCGTGGGTCCCGAAGTTGGCCGTCACGGTGAGGTCGCCGTCGCCGAAGACACTGCGCTGGACGAGGTGATCGCCGGTGAGCCGGCGGAAGTCGGTCATGGGTAGCGTCCCGCTCCGCTCGTGTAGCGGCGCGAAGAACTGTTGCAGGCGGGCGATTTCGGGTCCGTGCGCGTCGATGGTCGCGCGGTCCAGCACGAAGTTCAGCGGCGTCTGATTGAGGATCGCGGTGAGTGCCCGCATCGTCTGCTGTTGCGGCAGTTTGTAATACGACAGCTCCCAGCGGTCGGCATTGACCAGTGAATCGTGCAGCACCGTCTCGTACAGCGCCACTCGGTACGCGGCATCGAACATGGATTCGGTCAGGTCCGCGGGCAGCTCCACGGGCTTGAAGAAGGCGGCCGGCGCGTTCGCCGGGTAATACGCACCCCACACCTGCTTGTCCCGCTGGAACTTCCACAGCCGATCCGAAATCGGGTTCTGCGCACCGTGGTCGAAGGCGAGCAGCGGCGCGGCCCAGCTGCCGGCGGCCTCCGAACCCAGCACCGTCTTGCGGTCGTCAGCGAGCCAGCGCATGCGGGTCAGCCGGTTGTCGCGGTCCTGCTGCTCGGTCATCGGATGGCGGGGGCTGTGATCGGTGAAGAAGTCGCCCGCCGCATCGACATCCAGGAAGTAGGTGTCCGCGCCATTGGCGGTCACCTGGGCGTAGCGATCGCGGTAGAGCTGCGGGTCCTGCTGCAGGACCTGGGAACTCAGGTAGCAGCCGCGCCCGCCGAAGCCGGTCTCGGGAGTCCCGTCGGCGTGGTGGACGCAGCCGTCCGGCCACAGCGTGCCGGGCCAGCGCGAGCCGGGATTGTCGGCCGTGGCCGGGTCCTGGGCGTTGTCGTACGAATCGTAAGGGCCCGCAAGGTATCCCGCGTCCTGGGCAGCCTTCACTGCCGCGGCGGACATGGGCCGGTCGTCGGAGTCGTAGCCCAGCCACATGCGGCTCACCCCGAGATCGTGCAGCTTGCGCACCGCGTCGGGATCGCGGCCGTCGCCCCACAGGTAGGCGTGGAACGCGCCGAGCAGACGGCCGATCTCCGGGTTGGCGGCGATCTTGTCGCGCAGCGACCGGAATTGCCCCTCGTCAATGAGCTGGGCGCGATAGTCGCGGGCGGCGGCGACCGGCGAATCGTCGGTCAGCGCGAAGCTCACCGTGTAGTTGCCGGTCCCGTCCCGCGGCGCGAAATCGTGTGCGGCACTGGCCAGCAGGCGGCCGCCCGCCGAGTTCACGGTGAGGCTGCTGCCGATATCCGTCGGCACCGAGTAGGCCACCCCGTGTCCGCCCACCGTGTAACCCCAGAACGGCATGGTCAATCCCGAAGTGAGAGACAGCGGTTCACCGACGAGACCGGTATCCGGGCCGTTCCAGAACGCGTCCCGCACCGGCATCGAGAGTCCCTCGCCGCGCGGGATCTGCAGGGCCGCGGCCGCGGGGTCGCCGCCGGTGACCGGCCACACCAGTTTTCCGTCGCGATCGCTCTGCACGGTGACCCGTAGCCGCCCCTCCGCGGTGGTCGCGGTGACGGTCAGGCCGTGCGCCGGATAGGACCATCGCGCCCGGCCGCCGTCGATGTGCACCGGCCCGGCGGCGCCGAGGGCATCCACCGCGGGCGCCGACAGCTCGTACCGCTGCCCGTCCGCGTCCGCGGTGACCGCGAGCGAGGTGGTGTCGATCTGTGCCGTCCCGCTCCCGATGGGGATAACCACCCGATCGCCGGCCATCCGGACCGCGGTCGTTCCGGTGTCGTGTCCGCAGGCCGCGAGGCCCGCTGTCGTCACCGAAAGTACAGCCAGCACGGCGGCGGCCCGGTGTTGTCTGCGCTGTCTCATGGCTGCCACCGTGGCCGCCCGACATGAAAGCTCGATGAGAAATCCTAGGTGCCGTCGTCCGTATCATCCGTGTGGTGCGTGTATTGGTGGTCGAGGACGAAGCCGCGGTCCGGGATGCCCTGGTCCGGGCCCTGAGCTCGGAGGGCTACGAAACCCGGGGCGTCGGCGACGGCGCGACCGCGCTCACCGAGGTTGCCAAGTGGCAGCCGGAGGCGCTGGTACTGGATGTGGCCATGCCGTTCATGGACGGCCTCACCGCCTGCCGCACACTGCGCGGCCGCGGTGATCGCACGCCGATTCTCATGCTCACTGCCCGCGACGCGGTGGCCGATCGCATCGAGGGCCTGGATGCGGGCGCCGACGACTACCTGGTGAAGCCCTTCGATCTGGACGAATTGCTGGCACGGGTGCGGGCACTGCTGCGCCGCACCTACCCGGAGGACGGTGCGGTGCTGTCCGCCGCGGATCTGGTGATGGACACCGCCGCGCACACCGTGCGGCGCGGCTATCGCGATATCGACCTCAGCCGAACCGAATTCGCGTTGCTGGAAGTGCTGTTGCGCAATGCCGGCCAGGCTTTGCCGCGCGAGACGCTCATCGACCGGGTCTGGGGACATCAGTCCTCCAACTCGCTGGAGGTCTACATCCGCTACCTGCGGCGCAAGGTCGAGATCGAGGACGAGCCCGCACTCATTCACACCGTGCGAGGCGTCGGCTACCGGCTGGGGCCCGCGTGAAGCGGCTCGGGCTGCGTGGGCGGATCGCCGTATTCTTCGTGCTCGCAATGGCATTGGCGCTGGCGGGCATGGGGACCGCGGCCTATGTCGTGGTCGGGCACGAGCTGAACAGCGCACTGGATCTCGGTCTGCGCCGCCAGGCTACGCGCATCGTCCGGCAGTTCCCCGCTGAACCGTCCGTCGCGACGCTCTCCGGCTCCTGCCGATACCTGGCCGCGCCGAGCTGTGTACAGGTCGTGAATGCCGGCGGCGCCATCGAATCCGAGGATCAGCCGGACTCCACCCTGCCGGTGAATGCCGAAACACGCGCTGTCGCAGCCGGTTCGGCGGCGCCGTTCCTCAGCGATGTCACCGTCGACGGTTTCCGCCTGCGTATGTACACCGAGCAGCTGCAGCCGGGGAAAGCGGTCCAGGTCGCGCAGCGCTCCGACACGGTGGACACCGGTCTGCGGCGGGTGGGCCTGGCCCTGCTGACGGCCGCGCTCGCGGGGACCGCGCTCGCCACGGTCATCGGCGTCGTACTCGCCCGCCGCGCACTGACTCCCGTGGCCGCGCTGACCGAGGCCGCCGAAAGGGTCGCGCGCACCAGGGATCCCGATCAGCAGATCACGGTGACGGGTTCGGATGAGCTGGCCCGGCTGGCCGTCAGTATCAACACCATGCTGGGCGAGCTGGACTCGGCGCTGACCGGTGAACGCGAAGCCCGTGCCGCCCAGCAGCGGCTCATAGCCGATGCCTCACACGAGTTGCGCACCCCGCTCACCGTGCTGCGCACCGAAATCGACCTGCTGCGCCGGGCGGACGGGATGGCGCCGGAACAGCTCGCCGAGACAGCGGCCGCGCTGCGGGTGCAGTCGGAGGAATTGTCCGGCCTGGTCGGCGATCTCATCGACCTCGCGCGAGCCGACGATCCCGGCGCGATCCGGGAGCCGCTCGAGGATCTACGCCTCGACAGCCTGGTGAATTCCTGCGTCGAAACAGCCCGAAGGCACTGGCCCGCAATCGACTTCGAGACCGACCTGGAGTCGGCGACCGTCCCGGGCGTACATCGTGCCCTGTCCCGGGCCGTCACCAATCTGCTCGACAATGCCGCCAAGTTCAGTCCGGCCGGTGCAACAGTGACCGTGACCGTGTGCGATGACCGATTGACCGTGCGCGACAACGGCCCGGGCATCGCGCCCGAGGATCTCCCCCACGTGTTCGACCGCTTCTACCGTGCGGCGTCGGCCCGGGCCACCGCCGGTCACGGGCTCGGTCTGGCGATCGTCGCGCATGTCGCCGCGTCACACGCGGCAGAGGTCACCGTGGACTCCACGCCCGGCCGGGGCACCGAATTCCGCCTCAGCTTCCCGGCCGCAACCGCTACACCAGCTGCGGCAGCCGAGCACCGGCCCTGATCCCGCGCAGGCGATACTCCTGCGGCGGGCAGTCGTTCCACCGCCGGAAAGCCCTGATGAAAGAGGCAGCCTCCGCGTAACCGAGGCGCGCGGCCACCTGTTCGGTGGTCATATCCGTGTGGTCGAGCAGTTCCTCGGCCAGCATCTGCCGCACTTCGTCGAGCAGTGCACGGAAGGACGTCCCCTCCTCATTGAGCCGCCGCGACAGGGTGCGTGAGCTCATGAACAGATCCGCCGCCACCGCCGTCTGATCCGGGATCTCACCGGGATTGCGCACCAGCAGGTTCCGCACCGTGCCCGCGACGCCCGTGCGCACGCGCCGCCGGGACAGCAGATCGCGGCAGAGCTGTTCACACGTCTTGCGCGCCCATTCGCTGGCCTGAGGTAGCGGAATATCGAGGCATTCCCGATCGAAGACCACTTCATTGGCGGGTCCGCCGAAGTCGGGCTCCATCGCGAACACGTTCACGAATCGCGTCGTATCCACCGGTGCGGAATGCTGGAAAACTATGCGGCGCACCGGAATCACCGAATGGAACAGCTCCCGGGAGAGCACCCGCATCCCGCTCATGACCCGTTCGGTGACGAATGGCCGCACATCCTCGGGCACATCGCGGTCGTCGAACACCACGCGCGCGTCCCGACCCGATTCCTCCAGGCTCAGCCGCCCGAAGACGAATTCCAGATCGACATAACGCAGCGCCACCTCGAAGGCGTCGCGCGGAGTCCGGCTGCTCAGCAGCGCGAGTCCCCAGGGTCCGTAGAGCGAGAGGTGATGCCGTCGGCCCGCCTCGACGCCGAGTCCGGGTTCGGCGCCGAACCGGGTGAGCAGGGCGCGGATCACCATGACTTCCTGCCGCGCGGTGACGGCGGCGTCGGGATCGGCGATCACCTCGGGCAGCAGGCCGGTGCCGGCCAGGCAGTCCGCGGTCGGCATGCCTCGTTCCTCCGCGAGCCGCGTCAGAATGTGCACGCTGGAGGTGTTTCTCAATCGGTCCCAGTCGAACATGTGCCTACTGCCTGCTGTCCTCATCGACATCCCACCGATCACCCCCGACCGGTCGGTGTGTCCCACCCTACACAAATGGGTGTTTCGGATCGTAACGGATACCGACCCGAATCCAGCTGCGAATCCTCCGCAGACCCAGGCCACTCGAGGGCCCGCTGGCTACTTGCGAGTTTCCTGAGTGCGGACACCTTGCTCCGCAGCAGATCACCGTGGCAGCGCCGCAACGACAGGGCTCGACGGGCATCTCCGCCGGCAAATCAGAAACGAGAATGCCGTTGTCAGCATCGATTTCACTTGCGAACTTGCGAGGGCACCGGCGACGGCGCGCCGCGATTCGTCACGTAACACGGGTCCGGCGAGGACGATGGAACGGCATCGGGGACAGCCGACTTTCAGCTATCGAGGAAATCCCACTATGAGCGCACCTGCCATTTTGATCGTTGTTGTGCTGGCAGCGGCCGCATTCGGTATCGGTGTCTGGCTGGGGGTGCGCTCGGCCGCCGGCGAGAAGCCCCCCACGCGCAAGGGAGTGCGCTGCATTCCCACCCGAACGCACTAACGTCGTGCTGCATGAGCAGCAGCAGCGATACGACTCGCACCGTAGTGGTGACCGGCGCTTCGTCGGGGATCGGGAAGGCCACCGCCGCCGCCTTCGCGGCGCAGGGCCACAAGGTCATCGGGACCAGCCGCAACCCGGACTCCATCGCGCCGGCCGATCGGGTGAACGGCGTCGAATACCGGGCACTGGATCTCACCGACGGTGAGTCGATCGCCCGATTCGCGGCCGAACTCGGCGCCGTCGACGTGCTCGTCAACAATGCGGGCGAGAGTCAGGCGGGGCCACTGGCCGAACTGCCGGCCGCCGCCATCGAAAGGCTGTTCCAGCTCAATGTATTCGGCGCGGTGACCCTCACCCAGGCGGTGCTGCCCGGTATGCGGGAGCGCGGGTACGGGCGGATCGTCATGGTCGGTTCCATGCTGGGCAGTTTCCCCATGCCGTACCGGTCCTCGTATGTGGCGACCAAGGCCGCCGTGCGCGGCTTCGCGACCGCTGCCCGGTTCGAGGAATCCCCGTTCGGGGTGTGGATCACCACGGTCGAGCCGGGGCAGATCGATACCGGGCTCGCCGAGCGGCGCACCAAGTACCTGAACGAAGGTTCGCCGCACACGGCGGAATTCACGAAGTTCATGTCGGTGCTCGATGCGAAGATGTCGAAAGGCATTACCCCGCAACGGGTTGCGCAAATCATTGTGGCCGCGGCCGAGGCGGAGCGGCCGAAACCGCTCTATGCCGTGGGCAGCAACGCACCGGTCATGTTCGCGGTGCGGCGCATCCTGCCGCGCACCGTCATGGAACGGCTCATTGCCGCGGCCCACGGCTTGAAGCGCTGAGACGCCCCCGCCGGGACAGAACTCAGTCCGCCAATTTCAGGTCGCGCCCGATGATTTCGCGCATGATCTCGGAGGTGCCGCCGTACACGCGGGTGATGCGCGCATCGGCGGCCGCCCGCGCGATGGGGTATTCGCGCATGTACCCGTAGCCGCCGAACAGCTGCTGGCACCGGTCGATACAGCGGAACTCCATTTCGGAGGCCCACAGTTTGGCCTTGGCCGCATCCGCCGGTGTCAGCCGCCCGGCATTGAGTTCAAGCACGCATTTGTCGACGAACGCCTCGGCCACCGAGATCTCGGTGGCGACGTCCGCGAGTGAGAACTTGGTGTTCTGGAAGCCACCGATGGCCTGCCCGAACGCCTTTCGCTCCCGCACGTACTCGATGGTGGTGTGCAGCGCGACGCGCGCCCGCGCCAGGCAGGCGACCGAGATCTGCATGCGCTCCTGGGGCAGGTTCCCCATCAGGTATTCGAAACCGCGGCCGACCTCGCCCAGCACGTTCTCCTTGGGAACGCGCACATCGGTGAAGCTCATCTCGGCCGTGTCCTGCGAGTGCAGACCGAGCTTCTCGAGATTGCGGCCGCGTTCGAAGCCTTCCATGCCGCGTTCCAGCACCAGCAGCGTGACGCCCCGATGCCGCTCGGCGGAGGTGCGTACCGCGGTGATCACCAGATCGGCATTGATGCCATTGGTGATGAAGGTCTTGGCCCCGTTCACCAGGAAGTGATCACCCATATCGACTGCGGCCGTGCGGATTCCGGCCACATCCGATCCGGCGCCGGGTTCGGTCATGCCGATCGCGCCGATCAGCGTCCCGGCGACGAAGCCGGGCAGCCAGCGCGCCCGCTGCTCCTCGGTCGTCAGATTCACCAGGTACGGCGTGCAGATGTCATTGTGCAGCGCGAAGTTCAGGCCCACCCCGGCGCAATCACCGGCCATGAACTCCTCGATGAGGATCTGATTGAACCGGAAGTCGTGCACGCCGAGCCCGCCGTACGCCTGCGGCACCGCGAACCCGATCAGCCCCAGCTCCCCCGCCCGCGCGAACACCGAGCGCGGCACGATCCCGGCCTCCTCGAACTCCAGGTAGTGCGGCGCCACTTCCTTGCGCACGAATCCTCGTGCCAGCTCCGCGAATGCCAGGTGATCGTCGCCGTAATGCCCACGTTCCATGGACCCCATGGTCCGGGACCGACCGGGTCCCGGACCAGAGAATCCCGGCCACACTCAGCTGTTCACGGGCGGGTTCTTCAGCAGTTGCTCGGCCAGTGCCTTGCCGAGGGTGTACTGATTGTCGAGCGCCACCTGGAAACCACCGCTGGTCTTGTCGAGGTGATCGACCACCGACTGACCCGGGTACGGCTGGTCGAAATTGCTCATGGTGCGCAACGATAGGTACCGGTTCAGGTAGCCGTGCGCCTTCAGCGCGGTGGCGGTGGCATTGTCTTCCATCTGCGTCGTGCAGTAGGTGCCCGCGCCCTTGGTGCGCAGATTCATGATGTACCCGGCGGTGTCGGAGAGCGGCTTGCCGGAGTAGAAGTCGTCACCGGTCATGGTGTCGCACTTCATGACCTGCGGCGTGCGGCCCGCCTGGCCCGGGTACAGGGCGCGCTCGGCAATGGCCTCGGGGCTGTCGGCCAGCTTCACGTCCTGCGCCCAGCCGAATGCCTTGTCCACCAGGGCTGTATCGAGCTGGTAGGCATCGGTGTTGTAATCCTCGACCGGCCGATAACCGAAAGGCACGCCGGGCGCCTCGGCGGGTTCGAGGTGATTTCCGAGATCGAAGTCCACCACCCACCGCGCCAGCGCGGCGCCGCCGAGGGTGCCCTGCTCGGGCGGCGTCCCCGCAATACCGGCGGTCAAGAAGTAGGCATGCGAGAAGTCGAACTTGTCGCTGTTGAGAATGGCCATCATGGTGGTGGCGGCATTGGCCTTGCCCTGGCCGGTTTCGGCCACGCACAGTTTGTCCGCATTGCAGCGTACGGGCTTGAACGCGCCGGGTACGTCGACGGTGGTGGGCAGCTGTTCGTTCTTCAGCCACACCTGGTTCTCCGGATCGAACATGGTGATGACCAGGACGCCGACGTCGATCTTGCCGGAATCGCTCGTGGATCCCGAGGAGCAGCCGGCGAGGGCCAGTGCGGCCACTCCCAGCGCAATCGCTACTTTCTGGCAACGGTTGGTCATCCGATGAGGATAGGCGACACTTCGGATGGCACAAAGGTTCCCCGGTCCCGAGCGATCTGCCCGGAACCGGGGAACCCGGTGTCGCCGGCCGCGGCCATGTGGTGGCGAACAACTTCCACCTGGTGGCGAACCACCGCCGCGTGCCGGCGAACAACTGCCGCGTGATCCCGGCTACTGCCGTACCTCGAGCACAGTGCCCGCGGCCACGGTCAGCCCGCCCTCACGAACGGCGAAGCCGAGGCCCGGCTCCAGCGGCACCGGTCGGCTGAGCGTGACCGCCATCTCGACGGTCTCGCCCGGCCGCGCCCGGCCCTCGGGCAGCACCACATCGCCGACCACATCGCCGGTGCGCAGGTAGAACTGCGGCCGGTAACCGGTGGTGATGGGCGTGCGCCGCCCGCCCTGCGCCGCCGACAGCAGGTGCACGCGCGCGGTGAACTCGGAGTGCACGGCCATGCTGCCGAGCGCCACCACCACCTGACCGCGCTGCACCTGACCGCGCTGCACCCCGCGCAGCAGCATGGCGATATTGTCGCCCGCCTGCGCGGATTCCATGGTGCGGCCGAAGGTTTCGATGCTGGTCACCACCGACTCCAGCTCCCCGCCGTAGCCGAGCACCGAGATCCGGTCGCCCACCCGCACGAGCCCGCGCTCCACCGCGCCGGTCACGACGGTGCCGCGACCGGTAATGGTGAGCACGTTCTCCACCGGCATGAGGAACGGCGCGTCGGTGTAGCGCACGGGCATCGGGATGTACTCGTCGATGGCGTCGAGCAGCCGCAGCAGCTGCTGCGACCAGTGCTCGTCGCCTTCGAGCGCGCGCAGTCCGGAGACCGGCACCACCGGCAGGTTGTCGCCGTCGTATCCGTTGGCGGACAACAGCTCCCGCACCTCCAGCTCGACCAGCTCCAGCAGTTCGCCGTCGCCGATATCGGCCTTGTTGAGCGCGACCACGATATGCTCGACGCCGACCTGCCGGGCCAGCAGCACGTGCTCGGCGGTCTGCGGCATGATGCCGTCGTGCGCCGAGACCACCAGGATGGCGCCGTCCAGCTGCGCCGCCCCCGTGATCATGTTCTTCACGAAGTCGGCGTGGCCGGGCATGTCGACGTGCGCGTAATGCCGCGCGGCCGTTTCGTATTCGACGTGCGAGATATTGATGGTGATGCCGCGCTCGATCTCCTCCGGCGTCCGGTCGATCCGGTCGAACGGGACGAAGGCGCTGCCGCCCCGCTCGGCCAGCACCTTGGTGATGGCGGCGGTCAGCGTGGTCTTGCCGTGGTCGACGTGACCCATGGTGCCTATGTTGAGGTGTGGCTTGGTGCGGACGTAGGCCTGCTTGGCCATGATGAGTTCTCCATCCGGGAGTAATGATTCGCGCTGCGCAGCTGTGTAACCGATAACTGCGTGCTACCGATAACTGCGCGAGCGCCAGGACCTCAGCGACGAGCCACCTTCCCCGACTGAGGTCCCGGGGACGTCCCGGAGAAGGTCAGCGTCGTGCGCCGTCGAATGCGGATGCCGCTGCGAATGCGGATGCCACCAGGGCAGCAGCCATCGCGCCCGCGACTGCGGGGAATGCGGCGATGGACTGCGAGAACATGCGAGACATACTGCCGCGCGGGAGCGGTACCGCGCCAGTTATTTTCGCGAGGGCTCGGTGGCGGCGGTACTCGACGCGGTGAGGCGCCCGGCCACGAACTCCACGAAGATCAGCACCCAGACCGCCACGGCCACCGCCAGCAGCACCTTCCCGAGCGTCTGCGCCCAGTGCAGGTGCAGCGCCGCACCGGTCGACAGCGCCGCGGCGGCCGTCATGCCGAGCGGGAACACGGTGGCCCAGCGCCGCACGTTGTATCCCGGCCGGAACCGGATCACCTCGGCCACAACCAGAATCACGTACAGCACGAGGTTCGCCGTGAACAACACCAGCGTCACCACCCGCAGGATCGTGTGCGGCGTTCCCGTCCAGTGTTGCCAGGCAACGAGTTTCGACCCCGCCAGCGCCGAGATGGCGAGCGCGCCGGTCATCACCCACTGGTCCCCCGCACCACGCCAGACCTGCGTGACATCGAAATGCGTGAAGGCCACCAAGTACAGCACCAGCCCGAGCACGAAGCACACCAGCGCGGCGATGATGAGCCAGTCGCCCACACCGGCCGCCGCGAGAGTGGCCGCCAGAACCGCCAGACCTTGCGTGGAAACGCAGACCAGGAACGCCGCCCCGGGCATCCGCCGCTGCCAATGAAGGATCACCAGAACCAGCAGCACCGGCCACAGCACCGCGGCCACGACCAGCAGCGCGGTGGCCACGAAATGCCAGCCCAGCATCGAGATCCGGGTGCCGAGCACGGTCGTCGCGGCCACGGCGGTCAGCGCCGCCGGCGTATCCGCCTCCGTCTCCCACCGATCGTGGCTCCACAACAGCCGGTAGGCGAAATCGCCTGCCAGCACTGCCCATACGAGTGCCGCGAGCACCAGCGCGACCACCGACCCTGTCTCGTATCCGGTGAGATGCAGTCCGACGGAAAGGATTCCGGTCGCCATCACGAACGCGCCGGCCGCCGGCGGCAACTCCCGCCACCACTGTGCCGAGTCGCCCGCACCACTCATGGTCAGCACCGTGTACGCCGCCGCGGCGAGGATGATGAGCGCCGAAACCAGCAGCGCCACATCGAGTCCGTGATGAAAGGCCGCGGTGGCGGTCCGCAGCACCTCGCTCACTTTCGAGGCGTACTTCAGTTCGGTGGCCAGGTCGATCCCGGAGGGTATGCGCCCACGCTCGACGGCATCGATGGCAATGGGCTGCAAACTGTCCGGCAGCCCCAGCTGGGTCAGCCGCGTCTTCAGGTCAGCGGTCAGGAACGCATTCACCAGCGACCCGAGCACGGCGACGCCGACCGCCGCACCGACCTGCCGCATGGTGTTGGTGGCAGCGGCCGCCATACCCGAATGCTCCGCGGGTACTCCGGTCAGCACCGCGGAAGTCAGCGGTACGACGGCAATGCCGAACCCGAGCCCGGCCACCGCGAGCGTCGCCGCCAATGGCCCGAATTGCACTGTGCCGTCGAGCGAATGGCGGGTCAGCAGAATGCCGGCCGCCCCCACCACGCAGCCGGTGACCATCGGCGTGCGCGCATCGCTGCGCGCCACCCAGAATCCCGCCCCCAGCGCCCCCACCATGATGGCGACGGCCATGGGCGCGAACACCGCCGCCGTCCGCCCGGCCGAATAATGAAGCATCACCTGCAGATACAGCGCGGTGAAGAAGAAGATCGAGAACACCCCGAAGTACACGGCGAAGGCGACCACCAGCGCACTGCGCACCGGCGGCAGCCGCAGATAGCGAAAGTCGAACACCGGATTGCGCACTCGCGTCTCGACCGCGACGAAGGCGAGGAAGGCCAGCCCGCCGAGCACGAACAGCGCGATCACCGAGGGCGCACCGTACCCGCGATCCTCCCCCGAGATGGCGGCATAGATCAGGCACCCCAGGAATACCGGCCCGAGCAGGAACCCGCCCCAATCGATGGCTCCGGGCCGCGGATCGGCGCTTTCGGGTACGTACCGCAGCGCAGCGGCGAGCACCACCACCCCGATCACCAGGTTGAACCAGAACACCGAGCGCCACCCGTAGGCGCCGACCAGCACGCCGCCGAGCACCGGACCCGCCGCGAGCGCGAGGCCGGACACCGCCGCCCACACGCCGAGCGCCTTGGCCCGCGTCCGTGCCTCCGGGAAGATCTGCCGCAGCACCGACAGCGTGCCCGGTTCGGAGGCCGCCGCCCCGACGCCCATGACCGCGCGACCGGCGATGAGCATGGGCACGCTGGTGGCCAGTGCCGAGAGCACCGATCCCGCGCAGAAGATGGCCAGTCCCGCGATCATCACCCGTCTGCGCCCCCACCGGTCGCCCAGGGATCCGGCCGCCAGCATGAGGCTCGCGAAGACCAGCGTGTAGGCATTGACGACCCACTGCAGCAGCATGACGTCGGTGCTGAGTTCGGAGCGGATATCGGCGAGCGCGACGCTCACGACCGTGGTGTCGAGGAAGGTCACGAACAGGACCGCGGTGACGGTGGCCAAGGCGATGCCCGGCCGTCTCGTCCTGGCCGGCGCGTCGCTCATGGTCGCCACCGGCTCAGGCTACTTCCCGGCCCCGACCCGCCTCGGAACTTTCGGTGTCGGCGCGTCGCAGCGGATATGAACAGCAGCTCGGCGATTCTGCCGATGCGGCCCCCGCTGAAATGTGACGGTGATGGTGTCCCTCTAAACTCCCGGACGGGGAGGTCGGTTTGTTGAGGTTTGCCGTACTGGGCGAGGTCCGCGCATGGCGCGCGGACCGGCCCTTGGATCTGGGTCCGCCGCAGCGGCGCGCGGTGCTCGCGGCCCTGTTGCTGCGCGGCGGCAAGGCCGTCACCGCCGCCGAACTGGTCGAGGGCATCTGGGGTGAGGACCCCGTACTGCGCGCGGTCCCCGCACTGCGCACCCATGTGGCCAAGCTGCGCCGCGAACTCGAACCCGACCGCGTCAATCGCGGACCGTCCACCCTGCTGGTCTCCATCGGCGATGGCTATGCCCTGCGGATTCCGCCGGGCAGCACCGATATCGACCGGGCCGAGACCCAGGTGCAGACCGCCGAACGACTCCGCGACGACGATCCCGCCGCCGCCCGCGACACCCTCATCACGGCCCTGTCCACCTTCGAGGGCGCGGCCCTCGGCGGACTGCCCGGCCCGTTCGCGGAACGGCAGCGGACGCGGCTGGAACAGTGGCGGCTCGCCATTCTCGAAGACCGTCTCGCCCTGGACATCGAAATCGGCCGCGGCGCCGAGGCGGTGGCCGAACTCGGACCGCTCATTCAGGAACATCCGCTGCGCGAGCGCTTCCGCGTGCTGCTCATGACGGCTCTCTATCACGGCGGGCGGCAGGCCGAGGCGCTCGAGGAATATGCGCGCGCCCGCCACGCCCTGGTCGAGGGCGTCGGAGTGGAACCCGGCCCGGAACTAACCGAGGTGCACGCGCGCATCCTGCGCGCGGAACTGCCGCCCGTCCTGCGGCCCGCGCGCGCCGTGCACACCCCGGCCCAATTACCGCCCGACATAGCCGATTTCACCGGCCGCTCCCGGGCCGCCGCGGAGATCGCCGCCGAGCTCACCGGCGACCGCTGCACGGTCGCCATCTCCGCGGTCGCCGGTATGGGCGGCGTCGGCAAGACCACCCTCGCACTGCATGTCGCGCATCGGGTGCGCGACCGGTTCCCGGACGGGCAGCTCTATGTGAACCTGCGCGGCGCCGATGCCGCGCCCGTCTCTCCCGGCGATGCCCTCGGCGGCTTCCTGCGCGCGCTCGGCGTGGCCGAGGGCGATATCCCCCAGGCCGTCGACGAACGCGCCGCGCAATTGCGAACCCTGGTGTCCGACAAGCGGATTCTGGTGGTTCTGGACAATGCCCGCGACAGCGCCCAGGTGCGTCAGCTGCTGCCGGGCACCCCGGGTACCGCGGTCCTCATCACCAGCCGCTCGGCGCTGACCGAACTGCCCGCGGTACGGCGCACCCGCCTCGACGTCCTCGAGCGCGAGGAGGCCATGACGCTGCTGACCCGTATCGTCGGCGTGGAAAGGGTTGCGGCCGAACGCATCGCGGCCTACACCATTGTCGATCTGTGCGCCTTCCTTCCACTGGCGGTGCGTATTGTCGGGGCGCGGCTGGCGGTGCGGCCGCAATGGTCCATCGCCTCGCTGGCCGATCGGCTGGCCGACGAGGGGCAGCGCCTGGAGGTGCTGCAGACGGGCGATCTCACCCTCGCCGCGGCCTTCCGTATCGGTTACGGCCAGCTGCACTCCGAACAGGCCAGGGCCCTGCGCACATTGGCGCGCGCCGAGGTGCCGGATTTTCCGCTCGACGGCGCGGCCGCGGTGCTGGGCGTGCCGGTGGCGCAGGCCGAATACCTCTGTGAATCACTGGTGGATCTCAGCCTGCTGGAGACCACCGCGCCCGGCCGCTACCGCTTCCACGATCTGCTACGGTTGTTCGCGCGCGGGCTGCCCGGCGAGGAGGAGAGCGCCGTCCTGGCCAGGCTGCTCGACTACTACCTGGCGAGCGCCAAAAACCTTTTCAGCACACTGGAATACAGCAATACCTCGCTGCACCTGGTACCGACCACCGTGCCGGGGCACGTCTTCGCCACCGGCGCCGACGGTCAGCTCTGGAACGATCTCGAGCGCCCGGTGGTGATAGCCCTGCACCGGCAGGCCGCGCGGGTCGGTGGCCGATCCGTCGCCGTGGCCGCCGATCTCGCCTGGGTGATGGCCGAGTTCATGGATGCCGGCACCTGGGCGCGCGAGCTCGGCGACAGCTTGAAGGCGCTGCTGCACACCGCGATCGCGGAGTCCGATACCGGCAGTGTGCGCCGGCTGCGGGTGGCGATCGGGGCCATGCTGCTGGTGGGACTCGGCGAGGTGGCGGCGAGTCTGGAGTTCCTGCAGCCCCTTT
Organism: Nocardia sp. NPDC020380; assembly: GCF_044386975.1. NCBI lineage: Bacteria > Bacillati > Actinomycetota > Actinomycetes > Mycobacteriales > Nocardiaceae > Nocardia > Nocardia sp. NPDC020380. Next base: position 27,867 of record NZ_JBIRVQ010000031.1, read on the forward strand.
CCCAGCCCGCCGACTACATCGATCGGCGGTTGCAGCTGCTGGCGGAGATCCTGCTCGGGGTCGCGGACCGGCGGCTGGGCAATACCAAGGATTCGCACCGGCACTACGCCAATGCGGTGGCGCTGACCCGGTCGCTGGGCGATCTCTCGCTGGAGGCCTGGATTCTCGCGCTGGCCACCCGGACCCTGTGTGAGTCCGGCCAGTACGCGGAGGCGCTCGCGGTGGCGGACCGGGCCATCGAACTGGCCGACAAATCCAGTAATCCGGTCGCCCGCGGCTGGGCCACCCACGAGCTGGCGGCCACCCGATCGATGCTCGGCGAGCACGCCGCCGCGCTGGAATTGGCCGCCGCGGCCGTGGAGCTGGCCCGGCACAATGGCATCCGGCTCTGGGAGGGCTGGGCCCGCACCCGGCTGGCCCAGATCAACCTGCGCGCGGGCGATCTCGACACCGCCGAGCAGGAGGCCGCGCAGGCCATGGACCTGCTGCGCAAGGCGGCGGATCCGCTGGACCGCGCCCGCGCCATGGTGTTGCACGCGGCCGCGCTGGCGGCCCGGGGCGAACACCCGGACGCCGAGCGCGAGCTGGCCGGGGCCGCGGCGATTTTCCGCCGCGCCGGTCTGCCCGCACCGACGCTGGACAGCCTCTACGTGCCTGGCCCGATCTCCTGAGAGCGAACGTTTATTCGCTGTTTATTCACGCCTGGCAGGGTGGGCGGCAACGTCACGATCGGCGAAACATGCCGGTGGCGTCGGGTGCGGTCATGCCGCGTGCGTACGAGGGGTCCGCACGCGCCGCATGGTCGGCCAGCAGGTCACCGATCCGGCGCAGTTGCGCGGTGCCCGAACCGCCCTCGAACTCCGCGCGTTTGGCCGCGGTGAAGTAGCGCTGCATCGGATAGTCCAGGTAGATGCCGGTACTGGCATGGACGTGCACGGCGGTGTGCGCCACCCGGTGCCCCGCCTGCGCAGCCCAGAACTTGGCCACCGCGATCTCCATATCCGCCGGCAGGCCCTGCTGTTCGCGCCAGGCGGCCTGCCACAGTGTCAGTCGCACCGCCTCCACGTCGATGTAGGCGTCGGCGAGCCGCTGCCGCACGGCCTGGAACGAGCCGATGGGCTTGTCGAACTGTTTTCTGGCGCGGGCGTATTCGCAGGTCAATTCGAGGGCACGGGCCAGGATGCCCAGTTGCAGGGCGCAGGTCGCGAGGGTGGCGCGGCGGCGGGCCCATTCGGCGGCGCCCGGGGCGCGGATCAGAGCGGTCTCGGGGACCGGCACGTCGTGCAGCTCGAGAACGGCGGCATCGGTGCCGTTCACGACGTGCTGTCCGGCGACGGTCAGTCCTTCGGTGTCGCGGTCGATCAAGGCGAGGACCGACCGGGCGCCGTCGCGTGCTTCGATCAGGAAGGTCTCCGCGAACGCGCCTGCCGCGACCACGGGTTGGATGCCATTGAGCAGCAAGCCGTTCGGGTGCGCGGATGCTTCGAAGGCCACGACACTCTCCGCCAGAGCGGGTGCGATGGTCGCCTGCCCTTGCAGTACCGGCCGCACCCAGCGTGCGACCTGCTCGTCGTCGCCGAACTCCCCGATCGTGGCGGCGGCCACCGCGATACTGGTGGCGTAGGGCGCGGGTGCGACGGTCCGGCCGATCTCGGTCAGAATGCTGCACTGTTCCAGCAGCCCGAATCCATTGCCGCCCACCCGGTCCGGGAGGGCCGCTTCGAGCAGCCCGGCGGCCGCCATGGCCTGCCACAGCTCCCGGTCGAATCCGGTGATGCCGGGTCGCGGATTGTGCTCGGTCCAGTCCGTGAACAGCTCGCGGGCCAGTCCGGACAGGTCCTGCTGTGCTTCGGTGTAGTCGAAATCCATCTCGGTCTCCTGGGAAATCAGCGGCTGACGGGCAGGCCGAGGGCGGATTTGGCGATGATGTCGCGCTGTACCTCGTTCACGCCGCCGCCGAAGGTGAGGATCAGCGAGGAGCGGTGGAAGCGTTCGATGCGGCCGCGCAGCAGGGCGCCCCGGGAGTCGGCGCGCACGATGGCCTCCGCGCCGAGCACCTCCATCAGCAAACGGTAGGCCTCGGTGGCGAATTCGGTGCCGAACACCTTGGTGGCGGACGCCTCGGCCGGGCCGAGTTCGCCGGCGTCGGCCGCCCAGGCGGTGCGCCAGTTGCGCAGTTTCAGGTATTCGGCGTGCGCGTGCACCCGCGCCAGATGCAGCCGCACCCATTCCGCGTCCAGCACCCGCGACCCGTCCGGCAGCACGGTGTGCTGCGCCCACTCGCTCACCTGCCGCAGCGATTCCTGCAGCGGCGCAGCGGAACTCAGTGCCACGCGTTCGTGGTTGAGTTGATTGGTGATCAGCCGCCAGCCCTGGTTCTCGCCGCTGACCAAGTTTTCGGCGGGTACCCGGACATCCTCGTAGTGGGTGGCGCTGGTGCCGACCGCTGCCATGGTGTGCACCTTGGTCCACGAAAAGCCCTGTGTCGCGGTCGGGACGATGAAGATGGACAGTCCGCCGTGTTTGCCCGCGGTGGGATCGGTGCGGGCGGCGAGCCAGACGTAGTCGGCGTATTCGATGAGGCTGGTCCACATCTTCTCGCCATTGATGAGGTACTCGCCGCCGTCGCGTACCGCGCGGGTGCGCAGCGAGGCCAGGTCGGTGCCGGCCTCGGGCTCGGAATAGCCGATGGAGAAGTGCAGTTCGCCCCGCGCGATCCGGGGCAGGAAGGCCGCCTTCTGGGCGGCGGTCCCGTAGCGCATGATGGTCGGGCCCACCGTATTCACCGTCAGATACGGCAGCGGCACCCCGGTCGCGGCGGCCTCGTCGGTGAAGATCAGCTGGTCCACCATGGACCGGCCCTGTCCCCCGAATTCCTCCGGCCAGCCGAGGGTCAGCCATCCGTCCTGGCCGAGCCGGCGCACGATCTCCTTGTACGCCGTGCCGTCCCCGTGCTCCCCGCCCGGTCCGGACCGTAGCCGTTCGCGGACCTCGGGAGTCATGAGGTCGGTGAAGTACTCCCGCAGTTGCTTACGCAGCCGCTCCTGCTCGTCGGTGAAGCTGATGTGCATGCATCGAAACTAGGAACCGTTTCGCCGCGAACCGGGCGGATGGCAGGAAGCTGCCAAAGCTCTTGCCATCGAACGGCATTACTGCCGGCGCGCGGCCCCGCACGAGTAGTGCGGCGCCGCGCGCCGAGCACGACTCAGCCCGACAGGTAACTCAGCCCGACAGGTCGGAGACCGACGCCGATTCGTTGCGGGACAGCGTGATTCCGAGATTCTGCGCCGTCCGGTCGAGATCGTCGTCGTCGGCGCGCTGCAGCTGGGTCACCGCGCCCGCCGACAGCACCTCGACGTTGAGGCACAGCGACTGGAGTTCCTTCAAGAGCACCTTGAACGACTCCGGAATACCGGGCTCCGGAATGTTCTCGCCCTTGACGATCGCCTC
>NZ_JBIRVQ010000032.1:0-26396 GCF_044386975.1 Nocardia sp. NPDC020380
ACATGTGGATTGGCGACGCGGCCCGCCGCGGAATAGTCGTCGTGACCGGACAGCAATCGCGTGAAAGACACGATCAGCCAGCGGAATACGATCGCACCGCCGCCCGCGCCCGCACCGATCACCACGGCCAGCGCGACCAGTCCACCGCCGCTCTCCCGCATCCATTCCCACACCGGAACTCGCGCCGGTACCGGAAGCGACCACCGCCGTGCCGGCGCGGCGGACAGCGTCTGTGTTGCTGCCATTTCGAAACCCTCATCACCCTAAAAACTTGCAGTATGCAAATATTGTAGTGTGCGTGTTTACTGGTCGGTCGCCCAGGGGCAGCGCAAGGACACCGACACGCCGACGCCGGGTCAGCGACCGGACCGCACATCTTCACGATCGGAGTCAGGCACCACGGCCGAGGGAATGCTGCGCAGCAGCACCCCGATATACGGTGACCTCGACGAACGCAGCATGCTCACCGCAACGGCCGGTACCGCGGCTACCATCAGCGGCAAAGCCATGACGTAGTCACCGGTGAGTTCCAGCAACAGCACCACCGCGGTGATCGGAGCCCGAGTCGCGCCGATCAGGGCCGCGCTCATCCCGATCAGCGCATAGTGGCCCGGCGCGCCCGCGACACCCGGAAGCAGCCGGGATATCAACTCCCCCAGCGCTTCTCCCCCCATCGCCCCGACGAACAGGGTCGGCATGAACACCCCGCCGTACCCGCCGATGCCCAGTGTCAGACCGGTCGCCAGCATCTTTCCCAACATCAACACGACCAGCATGCCGACCGCATACCGTCCATCCACTCCGGCGCTGATCACCGGGACACCCACCCCGTACAGCGGCGGCACCGCCAACAGCAGCGCACCCAATACCGCGCCTCCGACGATGGGACGCGCCCACTCTGCGCGGTTGTGCCACAACAGATCTCCACCTCGGACGATCATGTGGAGCAGCGCGGAGAACCCGACGCCGAGCAAACCTGTCACCGCACCGGTGACTGCGTAGAGCCCATAGTTGGCCGCACCCGCCGCGGGAATGTCGATCGCGCGGAACAACCGGGCGTCACCGAGCAGCAGGCCGCTCACGGCGGCCGCGGTCAGCGCGGCCGACAGCGCGGCAGCGAACGCCTCGGCGGCCAGGGTGTCCAGCACGATCTCGAGGGCGAAGCACGCTCCCGCCAGCGGGGCGTGGAAACTGGCGGCCAGCCCACCGGCCGCACCCGCCGCGATCAGCAGCCGCATGCGCTCCGGACGTACCCTGGCCAAACGGGCGAACCCGCCACCGAATGCCGCCCCCACCTGCACGATCGGGCCGGTCCGGCCCACCGAACCGCCCCCGCCGATGCACAGTGCCGCCGCCAGCGCCTTCACCAATGCCCTGCCGACCCCGGCGGGCCTGTCACCGGTATCGACCCGATAGGTGGCCTGCCGCATCCGGACACCACTGTTCTCCCGCACCAGCCACGCGGTCAGCGGGCCGTAGACCGAGCCGGCCAGCACTGGCGCCGATACCAGGAACAAGCCACCGAGCCACGGCCAATGATCAGTCGGCATCCGGCCGTGCGATCCGTATCCGGCCTGACCGGTGAACGCCAGGGTGCAGCAGAGGATGAGCCAGCGGAAGAACACCGCGGCCAGGGCCGCGGCCGCGCCGACGGCGGCCGCCTGAGTGACGAGGCCGAGCCAGACCCGACTCCACGAGGCCGCCATCGCCGCAGTATGCCGGACCCGATCGCGGCGATCGGCCAGCCACACCGTGTCGGCGCTACCACCGCCCGGGACGCGCCACCGACACGGCATTCCACGCCGACCGCGAGGCGGAAACACCCATCACGGGCAGACACGGCACGATAGTTATACAGAACACGAAGTCTCTCGGAGGTGGAACACCATGGCGAAGGACGCGGTGATCGGCGAATCGGCCGATGAGATCACCGACGCACTGCTGGCGGCTTCCCGGCTGCTGGTCGCGTTGTCCGCGCGCTCGATCGCGCTCGTCGACGAGTCCCTCACCATCCCGCAGTTTCGGATGCTGGTGATCCTGTCCACCCGCGGGCCGTCGAAGGTGGTCGCCTTGTCCACGGCGCTGGGCGTACAGCCTTCCACCGCGGCGCGCATGATCGACCGGTTGGTCTCCGCGGGCCTGGTGAATCGGGAGCCGAATCCGGACTCGCGCCGCGAGCTCATCATCGAGCTGACCACCCTGGGCCATCGCGTCGTGGACCGGGTGACCAGCCATCGCCGCCGCGAGATCGCCTCGGTCGTACAGCAGATGCCCGAAGCCGATCGAACCGGCCTGGTGCGCGCGCTCACCGCGTTCACCACCGCGGGCGGCGAGCCCCACCCCGGCCTCGACAGCTATCAGATCTGACCGCAGCGCAACCGATCTCGACGGCGCCTGTTCTTCCCGACGTCACTACCCCATGTGCAGTCGCACCATGGGCAGCACGCCCACAGGCGTTCCGGTGGCCGCCTCGATCGTGCCGCGCAGCTTGTTCCAAGCCCGGGGATGGCGCTCGATGTAGTGGTCGAGCGCCTGACTGGATTCCTCGGCCGTCATCGGTGTCGCCGCAGCGGGCACGTTGCGGTGGATGCCGGTAGAGACGTGAACGTGAGGGTTCGCGGTGACGTTGCGATACCACTGGGCCGCGGTGCCGAATCCGGACACCACGATGTACTCCGCGGGTGCGGGATGATCGACCACCTCGAGGACCACGTAGCGGCGGGCTCCGGAGCGGCGGCCGGTGTGCTGCAGCATCAGTAGCCGGGAACCGAAGAGGAATCCGAGACCGGCACGGTAGAGGCCGATCGGGGCGCGGACCACCCATCGGGTGCGTAGTGCTCGCGCGCCGAACTCGGCGCTGCGGCTGGGTGTGTTCATAGTGAACTCCTTTGATACCGAGGTTGTTTCGGGTCGGCTATAGGGCTCGTTCACGGACGACGTGGGCGATATCGATCCGTCCGACCAGGCGGGCCGCGGGCAGTTGCGACAGTGCAGCCACGGCCAGCACCGCGAGGACAGCCAGTACGGGGGCGGCGAGGCCGAAGGACAGTCCGAAGGTGAACATGTCACTGGTGAACGAGCGCAGCAACGCCCAGGCGGCGAAGTATCCGGCGATCAGCCCGAGCGGGACGGCCAGCAGGGTTGCGGTCAGGTTCTCGGCCGCGAGGGCGGCGGACAATCTGTGGACCGGTACTCCCGCCGCCCGCAAGGTAGCCAGTTCGGTGGTGCGTTCGGCCAGGTTGACCGTCATGGTCACGTAGATGACAGTGAATGCGAGCACGGCGCCGAAGACGAGCATGGTGGCGATGAACACCCAGAACAGTCCCAGGAATTTGTCGATCTGGTCCTGCACAGCGCGAGCATCACTGCAAGCGACCACACCGGGAGTGTCAGTCACGCTGGCGCGCAAGGTATTCCGATCGTATCCCGCGGCGAACCGCAGCAGATATCCGTGCAGACTCGCCCCGCCGAGGTCGGTCGCGGTGGTCTCGGTCGCGTAGGCGAAGGCGCCGAGCGGCTCGTCGATCAGGCCCGCCAGCCGCTCTACCCGAACCGTACCGAGACTCGTTGTGACAGTGATTGTTTCACCGACCGAGACGCCGAGCTTGTGCGCTATCGACGCACCGATGAGAATGCCGGTCTCGGGGAGGTGCCGGGTACCGCCGCCAGGAGTGCGGAATCCGTGCATCACGGTCTCCGGTGTCAGCCCGTTCAGCGTGGTCGAATACGAGCGCCCACCGGCCGACAGCGTAACCGGCATCAGTGAGGCAGGCTCGACAGCAGTCACGCCGGGTATCGAACGCAGTTGCGCGGCAAGCCCGTCCGACGGGGTCGAGGTGATGACCGTGGCGTCCTCGAGTTCGACCTCGCCGAACCCGGGTCGATCATCCGGTGCAGAATCAGCCCGTCGAGCAGGGCCACGATCACGACGGCCGTCGCTTCCGGATCAGCCACCGTGCTGTTGTCGCGGAACCATTGCGCCATCGCCGCCCGTCCGTCCGCCGCCAGCCGTCCCAGTTCCACCCGCAACCGCTCATGGCGCGTGGCGGCCAGCATCATCTCCGTCATCGCCACCGTGACCGGATCAGCAGCGGTGTAGGCGGCGATGGCGGCGAGCATCCCGCGCATCGCATCCGCTCCCGGCACGGCCAGCACGGCCGTGTTCACCGACTCGTACTCGTGCCGGGCAGTGTGTACCGACGCGTCGATCAGCAGGTCGGTGATCGAGGAGAAGTGGTAGTGCACCAGGCCCGGTCGCACCCCGGCCCGCTCGGCGACCAGCCGCGTGGTGACCGCACCCCAGCCGTGCTCGGCGACGAGATCCACCGCCGCCGCCATGAGGCGGGCGCGAGTCTCGCGACCCTGCTCGGCTGCCGTGACCACCGGACCTCCCGCATTGGACGATCGCCCTGGGCGTATGCCCAAACTACCAGTAACAATGGCACTATGCAACAATTGCACTCACCAAAGCTGGACAGGAAGCTCCACCCGCCTGTGCCCTACATCGGCGGGGACAGGATTGCACCCGCAATCCCTGGGCTCTGAGCGCCGAATCAGTCGAGCAGCAGAACGCCGTGCCCCAGGTCTGCGGTGGTGGCCTGGTTGAATTCGGTGACGGGCTCGGTGAATTCGAGGTAAGGCTCGTCGCTGGGATCCTTCATGCCGACGCCTCGCGCTGGATTCTCCAGGTAGCCACACCAGTGCCAGCCGAGTAGCCACGGGCGAGAGGCGTAGGCCGTGATCGTTCGCTGGTAGTGGGTGGCTCGGCCGCGTTGGTCGGGGATGTCGGAGGCGCGGTGGGGACTTGTCGGTGTGGCGCACCAGTTTCCGGTGTCGGCGATCAGGATCGGCTTCCCGGTCTGTTCGTAGAGGCCGTCGAAGGTGTCGAGGGCCTGCTGGAGTTTTCCCGCGTCGGCGCCGGTGAAGACTTGTACCGACCAGGCATCGACGTAGGGTGCCGCCGCCGCGAGCACCGGTTCGGGCATCCCGGCCACGACACCGTAGCGGTCGCCGAGGATCAGATGGTGCGGGTCGTAGCGGCGGATGGCGGTGGTGACGGCACGGTAGTAGGCCTGGGCCAGCTCGTACAGGCGATCAGGGGAATCCGAATCGATGAAGCCGGCCCCGGACGGATGGTTTTGCCAGCGTGGGGCATCGGTGAGGACGTATCCGAGCAGAAGTGGGTTGCCCGCGTGAGGTAGCACGTAGCGGCGGGCGAGATAGTCGCAGTATTCGGCGAAATCCGGCGACTCGACATCACGGTAGGCGGGAAATCCGTTCCAGGACTCGATTTCCAACGGCCGCAGGGGCACACAGAACGGCAACTGCGCCATCAGGTAATCGGGCGCCGGCCACCCGCTGCTGTGCGCGATGTCGACCGGGGTGCCCGCGGCGGCGAGGACGCGTCCAGACACGACTTCCTCGGTCGCGCTGATCGTGTTGAAGCCCCACGCGCGCAAATCTGTTTCCAAGCCGTCGCGTACCCAGGCCTCTTTGCTTCCGTAGCGCTCGCGCCACAGGTGCAGATTGTGCGGGTACATCAGGTTGGTCTCGTCTGCGTGCGCCACACCGACGCTGACGAATTGCGCTCCGGCCGGGTCGACGAATGTCCAACGGGCTCGGTTCTTTTGGATCCGGAACGCCGCGTTGTGGGTCATGGCATCACCACCTTCCATTCGACCGTAACAGTAATAGTTACGACTGCTTGGGTCACCTCCGGGATCCAGTTTGACTGTCATCTGATTGATATCATTTGACAGGCATCACTGGCGGCACTAGATTAGCTGTCATTTGATACCTATTGGGATCGGACGGAGGATCATGCCTCTCATCGCCATCGAGGAACACTGGATCTCATCGGAGCTGACATCCGCTCTCAACGGTGTACCTCACCCGGACGAGAGCCTCGCCTTCAACGAGATGGGCGATCACCGGCAGCGGCTGGAGGACTTGAGCGACGGCCGGATCGCCGCGATGGACACGCAAGGAATCGACGTCTCGATTCTCGCCCTGACGCCGCCCGGGACGCATCCGCTACCACCCGAACAGGCCGTGGATCTCAGCCGCGCCGCCAACGACATGGCGAGCGCGGCCGTCGAGAAGTACCCGACCCGATTCCGGTCGCTGTCGACCCTGCCGATGTCGGCTCCGGAACGCGTGGCCGACGAGCTCGTCCGCGCTGCCGGGCAAGGCCACGTCGGCACGATGGTCTACGGCCGTTCCGGCGACCGTTTCCTCGACGACCCGGCCTACGAGGATTTCTTCGCCGCTGCCGCACAGCTCGGCCAGCCAGTGTTTCTCCATCCGCAGATCCCCTCCGACGCAGTGCGTGACGCCTCCTATCGCGGCTTCGACACGATCACCAGTCTCGGCCTCGCCACCTTCGGATGGGGCTGGCACCTGGACGCCGCGACGGCGGCCCTCAGGCTCATCCTGAGCGGCACCTTCGACCGGCACCCGGAGTTGCAGCTGGTCCTCGGACACTGGGGTGAGATGCTGCTGTTCTGGCTGGACCGGGCAAACAGCCTCTCCCGCGTGGCCGGCCTGCAACGGTCGGTCTCGGACTACATCCGCACGAACTTCTACATCACCTCTTCCGGCATGCTGAACCCCGCACTGCTGCAGCACGCCCTGTCGGTCACCTCCATCGACCGGCTGGTCTTCTCCACCGACTACCCGTTCCAGCACCCGACCCAGGACGAGATCGCCACCTTCCTCAGTCATTTCGCCTCCGATGAAGATCGGCGAAAGTTCTCCTCCGCCAATGCCGTAGCGCTCTTCGGCCTCGATCTCTGAAATGGACGAGGAACAGACATCGAGGCTGTTCGAGCTCGCCGACCTGATCCTGGCGGTGGGCCGTCACATCGAGGCGTCGAAAGAAGCCGGAGCCGCATCCGGAACACCGCTCGAGGGAGCGGTGATGCGTTATATCGACCGGAACCCGGGCACGACGGCCAGCGCGGCCGCCGAGGCAACGCAGTTGATCTCGAGTAACTTCAGCCGGGCGGTGCGCCGCCTGGAGCAGGCAGGCTTCGTGCGTCGCGAAGTCGATGCGCACGATGCGCGGCGGGTCCGGCTCTACCCCACCGAAAAAGCACAAGAAAACCTGCAGCGGCTGCGTGAACTGTGGAGCAGCCTCCTGCACGAGGCCGTGGCCGATCCCGACGAAATCGATGCCACCATCACAACCTTGCGGCAGATCGAGACCACCCTGGTTGCCCGACCGAGCGACGTGGCGCGGTAACGCCGCCTGACGGTGCCGCCGGTCAGTGCTCGTCGAGGACCCTGGCCAGCAGCTCGACGACGGTTTTCGCTTCGGCGGGTGAAAGACTGCGCATCAGGTGACTTTGAGCGTGGGTGAGGTGGGCGTCGAGTCGTTCGAGGTGTTGTTTGCCTGCAGGGGTGAGCGTGACGATGTTGCGGCGGCCGTCGGTGGGATCGGGGCTGCGGTCGAGGTAACCCTGTTCCACCAGTTCACTGACCGCCGCAACGACATCGCTGCGATCGATCCCGGTGCATCGGCCCAGGTCGGCTTGGCTCGACGGACCGAATTCGTCGAGTGCGGCCAGCATCGCGAAGTTGTAGCGCCTGGAACCCATATCCGCGAACACCCGGTCGGTCAGCCGATTGGCGGTCAGTGCCGCCTGGTTGATCACCCAGCTGGGCAGGGCCCGCAGCCGGGCGGGGGTCGGCTTCACCGAGTTGTCCATGACTCCAGATTACCCGACTCATTGGCAAGGCCATCAAATCCAAGTATCGTTGGCCTGCACCATCATTGGACAGTCCATCTAGTAAGGTGGGGCTGGCCGCGCTGACCACTGCGGCCGCCACCGCCACCAGCCACGCCATCGCCATGCACTCCACCAAAGGTGGACTCACACAAGGCTATTCGGCGGCCTTCGTCGTAGCCACCGGGCTGTACGCGCCGCGCCTGCTCGTCACCGTCTTCTTCGTGAAACCGATGCGGCACCGACGGCCGGTGATTCAACGCCGAGAAGCCCAAATTTAGTTGGCTCAGCCAACAAACTCTTATATCATTGGACTTGCCATCATTGGCAGCACCACCTTTTTGAGAGGATCTGAGATGACAGAGAATGTGGCGCCCCGCCGCGGCTTCGGACAGCAACTCGGTGAAACGCATCGTCAGGTAGGCAAACTGTTCGACCAGTCGGTGACCGAATACGACCTGGACCTGCCGACGTGGATGCTGTGCGTGTTGCTCAGGCAGCAGACCACCGCGCTGGCCATCGACGACGTGCTGCGTGAGCTCGCGCAGCGCGTCGATCTGCCGGAAGGCGACGCGCGCAAGACAATCCAGCACGCCGAGACCGCCGGCTACGTTCGACGCAACTCCGTCGACGGAACCACCATGATCGAAATGACCGAAGAGGGCACGGCACGATTCGCGAAGGTCTTCACGAGCGCACGTGCTGCCACCGACGCAGCCATCGAAGGCATCGAGCCGGACGCTCTCGAAACCGCATACACGGTGCTGCAAGACATCGAGAAGAGCGCCATCGGCCTGCTCGGATAGCCGCGCAGACATGGGGCCTTGGCGGTATCGAACCGCCAAGGCCCTCATGTCTGTTGAACTCGGGTAACCGCCCCGCCCAGATCATCGAGTTCACCCGACCGTCGGTATGCGCCTGGAGGAACCCCGAGTTGGCGAGCGAAGGCCTTGCGGAAGGCCACTTCGGAGGTATAGCCGAGTCTGCCGGCGACCGCGGAAACGGTTGCGCCGGTTCGCAGCAGACGCGCGGCGTGCTGCATGCGCCATTGCGCGGCGTAGTTGATGGGTGATTCGCCCATCAACTCGGTGAACCTCGAAGCGAACCGTGAGCGCGACAAGGCAACCGACAGGGCGAGTTCGTTCACGGTCCATTGCCGCTCGGGCGCACGATGAATCAGGCTCAGCGTGTGGCCTATCGCGGGATCGTTCAAGCCCCGCAACCAATTTCGATTGTCAACCGGCTGTTGTTCCACCCATGCACGGATCATGTGGATGAACAGGATTTCGGTGAGGCGTCGCAGCATCGCCTCGGCACCCGGACGCCGAGAACACGATTCCCGCGCGATCATCGCCACGAGATCGGCGGTTTCCGGTGACAGCCGACCGTCTGCGGCCTGGATATGCATGACCGCCGGCAATGATCCCACCAGATGCTGGTGCCGCCCGCGCGCGAGTCGCATTACGCCGCAGAGCATCACGGTCGTGGCCTGGGAGATATCAGCCATGCCGTCCTCGTCGGCGCCGACGAGGACAGTCGACACCAACTTCTGTTCGTCGATCTGTGGACCAGCGCAGGGGGTATGGAGAACTTCTTCGGCAACCCGTTCGCCCAGCAAGCCGGCGACCGGTTGTTCTCGTCCAGGGAGGAATCCGAGTGGCACCGGGCACCCGATGGATCGGACTATCACGTGCCGATACCGGAAGAACTCGACACGGTCATCTCCGCCTTCTTTCGCGCACCGGTATCCGTTGGAGCGGAGCCGAATCCGGATTTCGCCGACTCGATCTCCGAACAGCTACAACCTGCGCGACGCCGAGGGCAGCTATCGCACACCCTGTACCGGCATCAGCGCGACACGGTCTCCGATCGTCCGTCGTCCAACGCCCGCTGGGCCCACGGGCAGCGCGTTGATCACCCCGTCCCGGACTCGGAGGTCCTCGTATTCGACTCGTGGCCCAGCACCGACGGGCTCGACGAGTACTACAAGCTCTTTGCAGAGTTCCCTGCCATCCACGCCGGCGCGCTCACAGTGTGGCGGCGGGCGGAGGGATTCATCGAATGGTGACCGCACAGCGGCGATTCGAGGGCAAAGTCGCTGTCGTGACCGGGGGGGGCGCGAGCGGCATCGGATACGCCGCAGCACAGCGAAGCCACTTCCACCGGTGACGTGGACGCTCGCGCCGAGGTCACTCGCGGCGCCCTCTACCACCATTTCGCGGACAAGGACGCGCTGTTCCTCGCAGCCTACGAATCGATCGAGGAAGAGGTTGCCCAGCGGCTGATGATCGCAGCCGATCGAGAGACACGACCGGACAACCAGATGCGCTCGGGTGCCGGCGCCTTTCTCGACGCCTGCCTGGTTTGATGCTCATCTGGCCTCGGCGGAGACCAGCCGGTCACGGTCAATCGACGCTATCGTCCGACCGGGGACGACAAAGGCGCGAGGCGCTCGCTGAGGCGGGTGACAGCGGCGGCGATACGTGGATCGGTCGCCGGCCGGAACGGTGGGATCGGCTGGGCTTCGGGTCCGATGACGATCCCGGTGCGGCCCGTGAGTGAGGCGTCGGTGGCGGCGAAGATCGACGGTTGCGCCGCGACCGAGGCTGGGCCCGAGGTCGAGCGGGCGAATTTCCGCGCGACCAGTGGCCAGGCCAGGCGTAGTGCCGGGGACACGATCTTTGGGTGACGCATGGTGCCGTCGGTCATGGCGGTGGCGGCGCCGCCGGGGTCGGCGGCGAAGACCGAGATTCCTGAACCGTCCAGGCGCGCAGCCAGTTCCAGTGTGTAGGCGAGGTTGGCTAGCTTGGCGCGGCCGTACCAGTGGAAGCCGTAGTAGCCGCCGGGCGGTTCGACGGCTTCGAAGGAGCGCTTGGCGACGCGGACCGCACCCGAGGTCACATTCACGATCCGGCTGGGCGCGCCGGCCCGCAATGCCGGCAGCAGGAGTTCGGTCAGCAGGTAGGGCGAGAGGTGGTTGACCGCGAAACTGGCTTCGATTCCGTCTATCGTGTCCTGGCGATCGGCGAACATGGCCCCGACATTGTTGACCAGTACGGTCAAGGGTCCCTCGGCGACGATGCGATCGGCGAGCGCGCGGACCGCGGCGAGTGACGCGAGGTCGGCGCTGAGGAAACGCGCGGAATGTGCTGTCGCTCCGGCATTTATGCGCTCGATCGCGTGGGCGCCGCGTTCGCCGTCCCGCCCGATCACCGTGACCTCGAAACCGGCTGCGGCCAGTCCCACAGCGGTTTCCAGGCCGATGCCGCCGGTACCGGCGGTGATGATCGCTTTCTGCTTCATGGCTGATCCTCCAAACGATCTAAGCGGATTACTTATCCGCTTAGACAGACCATAACACTAAACGGATGATGTATCCGATTGGATGAGTGATCCGCTTGGCTATGATCGAGCGATGAGCAGCAGAGTCCAGCAGCCGCGGTTGCGTGCGGATGCCGCCCGCAACAGGGATCAGGTACTCGAGGCCGCGCGCGCAGCGGTCGATGACGGCGATATGTCCTTGATGCTCAACGAGATAGCGCGGCGCGCGTCCGTCGGCGTCGGCACCGTGTATCGGCACTTCCCCACCCCTCGGCACCTACTGGAGGCGGTGGTCACCGATCGGCTCACCGCACTCGTAGGCGAGGCCGAGGACGCCGCGACCGACTCCGATCCCTGGAACAGCCTGCAGCGGCTCACCCGCGCCACGATCTCCCATCTGCTTGCAGACGCGGCCTTGGCCGAGGTACTGGGCGCGGCGAACGATGCTGACACGCAAACCACCCAGCTCAAATACGCCCTCGCGACCATCGCCGATGCAATCCTCGACCGCACTCGCCAGGACGGCCATATTCGCACCGATGTCGACGCCGACGACTTCCGCCGCTTGGTATGCGGAATCATCTACGCCGCCCGCCTGGGTGACGGCGACCCCGGCCCACGCGCCGACAACTACCTGTCGATCACCCTCGCGGGCCTGCGCACCACCGACTGACCGCCTTCACGTCAAGCCGGTTCACTCTTTCCGACCGGGCACCGTTCACATGTTGGCAACCACATGGATGTGAATCGTCCACTTACTCAAGGACATTCGGGTCTACTATGGCAAAAGGTCGCGGTCCGGGTGCCCGCCTGCAGCGGCCTGGCTCGCCGATCGTCCACTCCCGCTGATCGGCGATGTCGTCGATGCCGCCGGTTCCAATCCCCCTGCCCGGCGGTATCGCGAATCATCAAGTCGCATAGTTCAATTCGCCGCGACGGTCGCCATCGAATCAACTTGCCTCGGTGCCGCGTGTACCCCAGCGGCGCCGCGCCGCACCCGGCAGCGGCCCTGTCACCACCAGAATCAGCAGGGACCACATTCCGACGTGTGGCAGTGCGACGGCTATGACCAATGCCAGGACCGCAGCGGCGACGGTGATCCGGTGGCTGGCCAAATCCGCGGGTGTCAGGTCGGCCCTGTTGGTCAGCAGACCGCTCCGGTAGAGCAGCAGTTCTTCGACTCGTGCGATGACCATCGCGAAAACGATGACGCCGATATAGATTCCGATGGCCAGGCGATCGTTGCGGCGAGTATAGACGTCGAGCACGGTCGTAACCGGGATGGCGACCATCGCCAGCAGCCACAGCATGTTCACCCGGATCAACAGCGGGGTATATCCGGTGGCGCGCTCGAACAAGCGATGGTGGTCGCGCCAGAACGCGCTGATGATCACGAAGCTGATCCCGGCCGCAGTCAGCGCATAGGTGTTGTCCGCCAAGAACTTCGAAGCGCCGGAATCCCGCACGTCGCGCGCACTGTCGACCAACGGCAAGGCAATCAAGGTGATCGCGATGGCCACCACCGCGTCACTGAAGAAGACCAACCGCTCCAACCCGCGCTCGCTGTGCGCCGAACCTGACGAGGCGTGCTCCCGACCATTCACGACGCGACCGTAGTACATCGCGCCGCGATGTGCGGGGCGAAGATCATGACGCAGCCGAATGACTATTGCGGGGTGGACGATTCGTCGATCGTCGCCATGTTCTCCTCGGCCCAGGCGCGCAGCGCTGAGAGTGGAACCTCGAGCGACAGGCCCAGGTCGGTCAGCCGGTAGTGGACCTTGGGTGGGACGGTGGGTTCGACGCGGCGGGCGATCAGGCCGTCGCGGATGAGTTGTTGCAGTGTCACCGAGAGCATTTTCTGGGATACGCCCGGCATGCGGCGTTGTAGTTCGGCGAAGCGGACCTCGTGCGGGTCGGCTTCGGCGAGGAGTTTGACGACCATGGACACCCATTTGGTGCCGATGCGGTCGAGCAGTCGCCGGGTTGGGCAGGCCGGGTCGAAGAGATCTCCGCGCCGGACTGCGGGCCGGGTAGTCACCTGGACCTCACCACCTGAGTCGAAAGTGCCGTCTTGGCTGATGCGTGAAGGTTTCTTACCTTCATGTAGTCACTAATAGTAACCAGGAGGGGCGATCATGACTCAGTCACTGTCCGAGGTTTCACTGCGGCGCGTATCGGTGAACGGCATCGGCATCAATGTCGCCGTTGCCGGTTCGGGACCGGCGGTCTTGCTGCTGCATGGCTTTCCGCACACTTGGCAGCTGTGGCGCGGGGTGATGGATGCGTTGGCGCCGGCGTATCGGGTAATCGCACCGGATCTGCGCGGGCTCGGTGCCAGTGATCGGCCTGCCGGCGGCTATGACGGCGCGAATCTGGCGGCCGATGCGGTCGGGCTGCTCGATGCACTGGAGGAGCCCGACGCGGTGGTCGCCGGTATCGATGTCGGTGCGGCACCGGCGTTCTTAATGGCGATGGGGCATCCGGAGCGGGTTCGGCAGTTGATCCTCATGGAGGGGTTGCTGGGTCGGCTACCCGGCGCCGAGGACTTTCTGCGCGCGGGGCCGCCGTGGTGGTTCGGCTTCCACGCGGTCCCAGGCTTGGCCGAGACCGTCCTGGCCGGCCACGAATCCGCCTACATCGACTGGTTTCTGACCACGGGCACCCTCGGCCGCGGACTGCCCACCGAGCTGCACGCAGCCTTCATCTCCGCCTACACCAACACCGATGCGCTGCGTGCGGCCTTCCTGCATTATCGCGCTCTCCCCGAGACCGCACGCCAGATCGAAACCGCCGCCGCTACAACACGATTGCGGGTGCCGACTCTCGCTATCGGCGCTCATCCGGTCGGCGACGCACTCGCCCGGCAACTCCGACCATTCTCCGACGACCTGACCAGCCACGTCATCCCCGACTGCGGCCACATCGTTCCCGTCGACGGCCTGCCTGCTCTACGTACGCTGCTTACCGAATTCCTCACCGAAAACGCGGCATCACCCGGCTATCCCGCTGGAACTGCGGGCTCAATCTGTTAGCCGGTACATGATCAAATGGGGTCATGAGCTTTTTCGTGCGAGTTCGATTCGATGTCCACGATGGCCGTCAGGCCGAGTTCGAGGAAGCTGCGCTCGCGCTGCGCGCGCAGGCGCTCGAGGAGCCCGAAACCCTCACCTATCGCTGGTTTTCCACCACGCCCGGCAGCTATGTGGTGATCGAGGAGTATGTGGACTCGGACGCGGCCATGGCGCACAACGAGCGGGGTGAGAAGTTGCTCGAGCAGGTGTTCGAGTGTGCGGAAATGGTTTCCGCGGACATCTACGGACCCATCGGGCCCTGGGTGCGCGAGTGGGCCGGCACCCGCCCGCAGGTGACCCTCTACCCTGACTTTCCCGCCGAGGTGAAGTAGACCGCTCACTACAGGTAGGCGGCGACCGGTCACTGATCGATCAGTGACTGGTTGCCGAGAACGATTGCGAGCGCTAGCCGTTCGGCGTCGGCTGTCTCGGGTTCCACGGTGTACATCATGATGCGCAGATCATCGGCGGCAACGAGGAGCGTGTCGCAGTCCAGGGTGATGCGCCCGACGTCGGGATGGTCGATGACCTTGTGCCGCCCGTAATCCTGATGTATCTCAGCGGTACCGGCTTCCCAGAGCTCGACGAAGCGCGGGCTCTGCCTGGAAAGGTCGCGGATCAGCTGTTTCAGCCGCCTATCGGCGGGATAGCGGGCAGCGGTCAGCCGCAGGTCGGCGACCAGTCGAGCCTCGAATTCGGCTTGTTCCTCCCGGGTGTGGACCGCGCGCGTTCCCGGACCGACGAGGTTGCGCCACAGGCTGTTTCGTTCGAGCCCACGCCAACTCGTCGTGTGCCCCATCAGCGCGTCGTAGGGCGCATTGGCCACGACGAGCGTCCATGTGGCGTCGTACACAGCGACCGGAGTGTTCGCCAGCCGATCGAGCAGGCGCTGCACGCTCGGTGTGATGCGCGACGAGACGACGCCAGGTCCTGGCGTGACGTGTCCGGCCAGCCGGAAAAGCAGGTCCCGTTCAGCGTCGGAAACGCGCAATGCCCGCGCGAGCGCCTCCACGACCTGCACCGAGGGCGAGGTGGCCCGGCCCTGTTCGAGCCTGGTCAGATAGTCGACCGAGATCCCGGCCAGCCCGGCGAGCTCTTCGCGGCGTAGCCCCACCGCGCGTCGCCGTCCGCCGGCCCCGATGCCGACGTTGCCCGGCCGCACCCGGTCACGCCAGCGGCGTACCGTCGTACCGAACTCCCATGAGTCCATTTCTCCACTGTGCCCGACCCGGATCGGGGTTGTCCTGGCCCTGGCAGTCCTACGAAAACCGGACGACTGCCTGACCGGCCCGCTCCGGCCGAGACTCGAACTACGAGGTCCGCCGGACACGACCGGCGTCCAACGGCAGAACGACGAACGGAGAATCATGAACTCGATCGCATCCGGCACCGTGTTGATCACCGGGCCGACCGGCGGACTGGGCCGTGCCGCGACGATGTCGATGGCCAACCGCCCGGTCGGCGAACGCCCCGATCTCCTGCTGGTCGGCAGGGCCGGTCGAGCACTGACCGAAGTGGCCGCGGAGGCCCGCATGGCCGGCGCAGTAGTGCGCGAGATCGGCTGCGACCTGGCTCGGCTGTCCGACGTTCGTGCTGCCGCGCAGCAGGTCCGGGAACTCCTGAACGACGGCGCGGTGCGCCCGCTGCACGGTGTGGTGGCCAACGCCGGTCTCTCGACCGCTGACACCCACACGGCGTCAGCCGATGGCTACGGACTCACCTTCGCCGTCAACTACCTCGCGCATGCGCAGCTCATCGGCGATCTGCTCGACTCGTTCACCGCCCCGGGCCGTATCGTCCTGCTGGGTTCGAACACGTACTACGAGAACATCTTCCGCCGCATGCTGTCGGTAGCACCGGCCGATTGGCGCGACCCGATCGAGCTGTCCCGCCCCACCGCCGCGGACGTGCCGGCCACGCTGAAGCTCAGCGGAACCGCGTACTCCAACTCCAAACTCGCGATCCTCTACTACGCCCACGAGCTGCAGCGCCACGCGCCGGCAGGCGTGAACGTCACGGTCTTCGAACCGGGTTTCATGCCGGGCACCGGTCTGATGAGAGGCCACGGCGCAGCTGCCCAGCGAATCGGACAGGCCATCGGCCGACTTCCCGGTGTCTCCTCACCGGATAGTTCCGGCCCGGCACTCGCCTCGATCGTGCTCGATGACCGCTGGGCGCACCTGCACGACGGCGCCTTCGTGGTCAAGGACAAGGAACGCGAGGTGCAGCCCTTCGCGAGCGATCCCGACCGCGAAGCCCGACTGTGGGACGCCACAGCCGAACTCCTCAAATCAGCCGCCTAGTCCCGGCACCCGATTGCCATCGCTGGTGTCAATCGTTCTTCGGGTGCCAGGTCTTCCAGTGGAGGTCGCCCTCGCCGTGGCCGGTGGAGACGTCGACATCGTCGGTGGTCGCCTCGTAGGTTTGTTTGGTCTGGGCGGCCAGTTGCTGGATGGCTTTGAGGTTTGTCCTGGCCAAGCCCGCCTGCTGCGGGTGTCCGGAGTCGACTGCCGCTTGGAAGGCGGCCACGGCTCCCGCTGTGTCGTGCAGGTCGTTGAAGAGGACGAAGCCCAGGTTGACCATTGCCTTCGGGCCGATCTCGGGATGTCCCAACTCGATCGCGGACCGATACCCCGCGACCGCCTGCTCTGGTGCGTGCCGCTGTTGGTAGAGGGTGCCGAGGTTGAACCAGGCATTCGGTGCGTGGTCGCGGTGTCCGGTGGCGATGACGGCCCTGTAGGCCTGTTCCGCTCCTGCGGCATCGCCTCGGCCGGCGAGTGCGATGCCGAGTGCGAGTCCGGCGCTGGGCGACCATTCCGGATGGTGGGCCTCGACCGCCCTGCGCAGGACCGGTTCGGCTTCGGCGAAGTCGTTGCGCTGCAGGAACAGTTCTCCGAGCAGGCCTGCGGCCCGGGGTGACCATTCCGGGTCGCCGGCCAGCATGGAGGTGATCAGTGCGCCGCGGGCGGATTCGAAATCGCCGCTCCGGGAAAGGGATAGCCCAACGACGAATGCGTTCTGGGCGGACTCGGACATCCCGTCATTGTTGCAGCGGCCGGATCAATCGGCCAGCGGTGAGATGAATTCCTGCGCAGTCGATTTCGCTTGGCGAGCGAGTATCGCGATGCCGGCGAGCATGGGAATTGTGACCGCGAGGGAGACCCAGCCCGTTCCGAGGCCCAGGCCGTCCGAGCGAGACGAAGCCAGCCAGTCCGTGACCGATGCACCGAGCGGGCGGGTCACGACGTAGGCCGACCAGAACGCCGCGACCGCTCCCATCCCGAACCAGCGGTGGGCGATGGCGGGTACCGCAATGGCGACGCCGAACAGGATTGCCGAAGGGAGATAACCCAGATGCAGGGTTGCGGCGGTCAGGTCTCCGGCGACGGTTCCGAGGGCGAAGGTGGTCATGACGGTGGCCCAGTAGTAAGCCTCGCGGCGGCGAGTCGTAATGCTGTGCACCGACAGGGTTTTCTCGCTCCGATACCACAGCGCCAAGATGCCCGCGAGAAGTGCCGCGAATACGACAGTGGATATCGGCAGCGGAATGCCGACCACGAAATCGACAATGTCGGCGAACATGGTGCCCACGATGCTCACCATCACCACCGCGGTCCAATACGTCCACACCCGGTAGGCCGGTGCGCGGAATTGCAGCCACAGGCTCAGGCCCAGTAACAGCAGGCCGCCGCCGACCGCGGCTTCCGGCGGCAGGGTGTTGACCAGGAAGTCCGAGAAGGTCTCCCCCATCCCGGTGGAGAGGATCTTGATCGCCCAGAACAGGGCGGTGATCTCCGGTACTTTGCTCAGCAGCGTCCGCGCAGGCGAAACGGCCACTGTCACAGGTTCTCTCACGCGCCCAGCCTGTCAGCCCCGCGCTGAGAAACCGCTGTGATCGCCGAGTTGCCGAAGGTGGCAAGATGTGCATGCCGTCTTGCCGCCCAATCGGTTTCGGGAGCCGGCCTAGTGGGGCCGGCAGGTGAATAGAACCGGCACAGTAATCCGCTGTCGCGCAGGCGTGCAGCCCCGACTCCCGGGGGCACCGTGTCGCCGTTCCCGCGCCTACATTGGGAAGCGGTACGCCTGTACGGGAGGGGGAGCCCGTGAGGTATCCCAGAAGCTGGATTTACTTTATATGGGCGCTGTGCTGGTGGACCGGCGGCTACATATTCGACTTCGTTGTCTATTACCAGGCTTGGCCGATGTGGCTGCTCGGCATCGGCGCGGTCCTGTGTGTGGTGGGTGTGCGCCGACCGGACTCTTGGTTGCGCCCTCTGGAGCGGAGGCGCATGCGGAAAATGCGTGAGCAGGACGAGATCCGGATGCTCGAGGCCCGCAAAGCCAAGGCTCGCAGGAAACGCAAGTCCGGCAAAGCCAAAAGACGACGCCGCTGACCCAGCCCTTTCGAATCACAGTCGTTCGCAGTGCCTGATCAGGACACGGCCCGTACCTCTTCGTCCTCCGATACCACTGCCGAGCCGGTGGATCGGAAGCGCTGCTGGTATTTGCTCGGTGAGATGCCCAGGCGGGCAACGAAGGCCCGGCGCAGGGCTTCGCTGTTGCCGTATCCGGCGGTGATGGCTGCTTCGGTGACGGAGTGGCCGGCGTGCAGGAGGTCGCGCGCGGTGCAGAAGCGGACGAATCCGAGGTATTCGGCGGGTGAGCGTTCCAGTTCCGAACGGAACAGGCGGGTGAGGTGACGGGGGCTGACTTGTGCGTGTGCGGCCAGGGTTTGCACGGTGTGCGGGTATGCCGGGTCCGCACAGATGAGGTCCACTGCTCGTCGGACCAGGGCGCTGCGTGGGGCGGGGCCGCTGAGTGAGGCCGAGAATTGCGATTGCCCGCCGGGTCGCTGCATGTAGACGACCAAGGATTGTGCGACCCGGCGTGCGATGTCGGGTCCGTGGTCCTCCTCCACGAGCGCGAGTGCCACATCGACGCCGGCCACGACTCCGGCTGAGGTGTAGAGGTTTCCGTCGCGGACGAAGATGGCGTCGGGCTGGACGTCGGCCTTCGGGTATCGGTGGGCCAGTTCACGCGTGAACTTCCAGTGGGTGGTGGCCTGCCTGCCGTCGAGCAGTCCGAGTTCGGCCAGGACGAACGCACCGCTGCAGATCGATACGAGCCGACGCGTTTTCGCCGAGAGGGCGCAGGCGGCGGCGAGGACCTCGGCGGTGACGAATCGGGTGGGTGGCAGTTCGCTGCCCGGGATCACGATCGTGTCGAATCGTCCGGCGTCGGCGGCCGCGCCGTTCACTTCGATCCGGTTGCCGATCGAGGTCTGCACGCTGGCGCCATCGGTTCCTAGGTCGATGATCTCGGGTGGCCCCCACGCGAGCACATTGATGCAGTCCTCGTCGACCACGAAGTACTCGCGAAGCACCTCGCGTTCACCGGAGAAGAAGTAGGGGCGCTGCCGTTCCAGATCGAGCCATCCGCCTCGAAGAACTTCCTACAACCAGCCGTTGGGCTGGCTGTAGGTGTTCCAATATTCGGTGAGGTCTCCTTCGTCCAATACTCGGAACCCCACCGGTCGGCGGAACACGACACTGGGGGGCGAACCCCGGAGGAGGTTCAGACTCTCCAGCGGGGCCGGACTCGATAGGCATTAGACCGATCATGCCGGGACTGCGGCCGTGTATCCGCGAGCGACTCGATGTGTCATCAGTTGGGGCTGCTGGTCTTTCGCACCCATATTCGGCGTCACAGGGCCCAGAAGATTTCAGAGGTACCCGAGCACCTTGGTGGGTGTGATGCGCACGATGACGCGTTCGGCGTCGTTGACGGATGCGGGGTTGAAGTCGGTGTACTGCTTTCCGGTGTATTTGATCGACATGTGGTCGGCGAACACCATCTCGGGGTCGGGGGTCAGGGTGACCGTGCCGCGGACCTCGGCGTAGGCGTAGGGGTTGTCGGGTGGGTTGATCATCACCGTCACCCGGGGATCGCGCTGCATGTTCTTGTACTGCTGGCGCGACACGGTGGTCGAGTACAGCAGATCACTGCCGTCGCGGTCGAGCCAGGTGATGGTCAGGTGCGGCTGCCCGTCACCACCGATTGTGGCCACCGTGACGAAGGCTCTGCCGGAATCCACGTACTTCTTCAGCTCATCGGAAAATTCCACAGTCACGCTGCTGCCAACTCACCGTGGGACGCCGGAATTCCCGGGCGACAGGACCGTCGTACCCTTCCGAACTACTGTTCGAGCCACGCACCGGCAACCATTCCCCCGGGCCCGCCCTCACACGGCAGCAGGCACCGGCGCAGGCCGATTGCGGCGGGCGAACAGCGACGCCGCCACCGCGGCAGGCACATTCATCAGGACCCCGTACACCGCCCCCGGCACCGCCAGCGCCGTACTGTGCAGCACCGAGGTGGCCACCGTAATGGCCAACGCGCCGTTGTGGATTCCGATCTCCATGGCCGCGGCGATGGCCTGATCGTTGTCGATTCCGAACAATCGCGGCGCGTAGTAGCCGACCGCCAAGCCGATGATCGCCAGCGACAGGCATACCGCCGACAGCGCACCGATATGGGCGGTGAGAGTGTGGAAGTCGCGCGCTACCGCCCCGACGACCACCAGCGCCAACACTACGATCGATGCCACCTTCACCCCGCCGCGCATGCGCTGCGACCAGTCGGGAAAGCGGTGATGCACCCACATGCCCAGCGCCACCGGCACCAGCATGATCGCGAAAACTTGCGCGAATTTGTCGGGGCGCAAACCAATTCCGGCGCCGCCATCGAGGAACAGCGCATACGACAACCCCACCCACAACGGCAGGGTGAATACCGCCAGCACCGAATTCACGGCCGTCAGCGTGATGTTCAACGCCACATTGCCGCCGGCGACGTGACTGAACAGATTCGCCGAGGGCCCACCAGGTGACGCCGCGAGCAGCAACATACCCGCCGCCAGAGCGCCTTCGAGCCGGAACAGATAGACCAAGCCCAGACACACCGCCGGCATCACGACCATCTGGCACACCAGCGCCACCACCGTCGCCTTCGGATACCGCAGCACCCGCACGAAATCGGCCCTGGTCAACGTCAAACCCAGACCGAACATCACCAACGCCAACGCAAGCGGCAAGAACACCGCGAACAACGAACCCACAACAAACTCCCAATCCAACCGACGTGCCAGTCTGCACTTCGTCACCAAGGTCGACCCTAACCGATCCCCCACAGTTCAGGCGCGAGAGTTATTGCCGCGCAACGAGAGATCCCCGAAATCTCACCACCCAGGCCCGCTCTCGGGGTGAGATATCCAACTTCGAACTCGCACAGTTTGCATCAATACTGCCCTGACCAGCCCGGCGCGCCTGGGCCGACCGCCCCCGGCATCATGGCCCGCAGAACTATGGTCACCCAATCCCGCACCCATCGTGATAAGAACCAACCTCGCAGCGTCGCAACCGAATTCAAAGCCACTGACAGGAATGAATCCGTATAAAGATGCTGGGCACCTTCGCTCTCATGGCTACTCCCCCACCGTCATCCTCGGCGCGGTCCCTCTACCGACCTGTAGCGCAGGTGAAGCGAATTCGAAACATGCTGCTGCCCAGCGTCTTACGATCTAATAATTCGCATCACGACCGGCATACACGCGAGGTGGAACAGATGCAGTACACGCCCTGGCAGCGAACCTGCGCCACAGGACTTGCCCCCTTGCAACGAACCATCCTCGACGAGGAGGCCCGCATCCGGCTCAACCGCACCTGGCAGCCGGAGTTGATCATCGGGCTGGTGCAAACCGAGCGATACGCTCGAGCGGTGCTCAGCGCTTGTATCAGCGTGCTCGGTGTCCCCGATGACGTGGACGAGGTCACCAAGACACGCATGCAACGCCAACGGGTCCTGGATCAGGAGGGCCACGAGTTCTGGTTCCTGATCGGTGAAGCAGCCCTGCGCCGAACTGTCGGCACCCACGACATCATGACCGAGCAACTGGCGCACCTGCTCGATGTGATGCACAAACCCTCTGTCAGCCTCGGAATCGTGCCGTTGGACGCCGAATACCGCGCACCCGGAACGGGATTCGTCCTTCATGACGATTCGCAGGCCTCGACCGAACTGGTCGGCGGAGAAATCATCCTCGACGACCCGGAACAGATCGCGTTGCACACGAAAACCTTCGACATCCTGTCCGGCCAGGCCGTGTACCGCGAAGACGCCCAGCAGTTGATCGAAACGGCAATGCGAACACACCAATCCCGCTGACCTGGCAACGGGGCAACAAAGAGCCACGTTCTGGTGGGAGTCAGCCGAGCAGTGGGAGCCAGGTGCCCGAACTCAGCGCAGGGTCTCGATCAAGAAGTACACCTCGTCGGCCAGATCGTGACGGTGCAGCTATCGACCGCTCTGATGGTGGAGTGATCGAATCGGCCGCACGGGGCTCGCCGACGAGAAACAATGGCGAACCGAAGTCTGCGGGCCGATCTTCAGCACCGGTGCAACCGCCTGAACTCCGGATTATCGGTCCCTCGAACTCGGCGGTACGACCAGGGTGAGGCGTCCGGAGACCGTGACGGCGGGATCGGTGACCGCGGTCGCCCGCAGCATCTCCTCCTCGAAGCCGCGCTGGGTGAAGTCGTGGTTCAGCTTGTCGTCGGCCATCAGGGCCGAACCGCAGTCGGTGTGGTGAATGACGGCGATCTCGAACCAGTCCGCGTCGGGTGTCAGGGTCTCGTGCAGGTAGCTGATCCAGGCGAGATCATCGAGAAACGACGGGTTGGCCCGGCCGCCGACGGTCCGCGCCACGATCGCGTCCCCGAGCCGCAGACCCAGGACGGCGGCGGGGTCGACGCGAGGGTCTATACAGGTCAATACATAGACCTGCCGATTGGGGAGGAACGGGATCTCGGGCAGATGATCCTTGAAATCCGTTGCGGCGAAACGCTTGTTGTTCTCGAGCAGCTCATCGAAGTTGGACATGTACCAACTGTCGCTGTCCAGTCGGGTCGCGATCGTCAGGATCCGGCCACCTGTCGTCAGAGTTGCGCCACCGGGACACGATGGGCGCGGCGGTAATCGGTTGGTGTGGTACCCAGTTCGCGCGCCATGTGCAAGCGCAGATTGCCGGCCGTACCCAGCCCGCATCGTTCGGCGATGTGATCCACCGGCAGGTCGGTCTTCTCCAGCAGCCGCTGTGCTTCCAGCACCCGCTGCCAGGACAGCCACCGCATCGGCGTCATGCCTGCTCGTTCGCGGAACCGGCGGGAGAACGTGCGGGCGGGCATGCCCGCCCGCCGGGCCAGGTCGGTCAGCGACAGCGGCTGATGCAGCCGCTCGATCGCCCATTCCAGCGTGCGGGCAAGGTGATCGGAGTCGTTCCGCACGTCCCGGCGGGGGTCCTGAGCCTGATCTCCGGCTCGGTGGGCGGCGACGACCATGCGGCGCGCCACCGCGTCGGCGGCCTCCGCACCGAAGTCCGTGCGCACGAGGTGAATATAGAAGTCGATGCTCGCCGACTGGCCCGCCCCGGTCAGGATGGTTCCACCGTCGACGAACAGCACGTCCGGGTCGAGCCACACGCTCGGATAGCGCCGGCGGAATTCGTCGGCCTCACGCCAGTGCGTGGTCGCTCGGCGGCCGTCGAGCAGACCGGTGGCGGCAAGCGCGAACGCGCCCAGGCACACCGAGGCCACGCGTGCGCCACGGTCATGGGCCGACCGCAGCGCGGCGCGGACCGCGGCATCCGGATCCACGGTCGGGTAGAAACCGGGCACGATCACGGTGTCGGCCTTCGCCAATGCCGCGAGCCCAGCCGCCGCCTCGATGTCGAAACCGGTCGAGGTCGGGACGGGGCCCGGACTCAGCCCGCACACGGTGAACGAATAACGCTTCGCCTCGTCACGGAATCCGAAGACCTGCGCGGCGGTCGCAAGATCGAAGGCAACCACTCCCGGCAGCGCCAGTGCCACCACCGCGTGCGGGCGCTCGTGCGGCCATGTCGTCACAAAACCATTGTGCGCCACGCGATGCGGCGCGTCAGACCCGGCGTGGCGGGGGCGGACCGTACCGACCCGATCCTCGACGGCCGGCTCCGGCAGGCCGACCGAGAACTGCTGGGTCAGGCGTTGCCGGCGCTCGCCAGGACCTCGGCCAGTATCAGCGGGTTGAGGTAGTCGCGGTAGGAGACCACGAGGCCGTCCCTGATCCGGAGTACCGCGATGATGGTTTGGTGAAACGGTGCGCCCGTGGGGATTACGGTGCCGTGGACGTCGTATTCGACGATCACCACCTGCGGGTCGACGGTCTCGTGGACGACCGTGTTGCGATACTCCTCGAACCTGACCAGGCCCGCGCCCTGGCCGGTCATGAACGCGCGGATACCCTCGCGGCCCTCCACGCGGCCCGGGATGCCCGCCGGCTGGAAGGGCCATTCGATGTAGCCGTCCGGCGCGAACAGGTCGACGAAGGTTTCGGTGTCCATCTCGCGGCCCGCGCGCAGGACCCGCTCGCCGAAATCGGCGAATCCCCAGTAGGTCCCACGACTTCCACCGCCTCGGCGAAGCCCATGCTCACGCTCGACGCGAGCGAGGCGAATGACAAGCCCCCGGCTACGGCGCTGCCCACCGCAAACCACCACCGAGAATCCTGATCCTGCAATATCGTTCAGCTGCCCGCATCCACGCTTCGGTGCACCTCGCCCAACCCCGGGGTCGCTCACGCCAGGAATCCTCTGGAACCCTCGATCGAGAAGGCCGCATGAACTCCGACCCGAATTCGGCTCGCCGCACCGGCGGTGGCCGATGAGCGGTGGCAGTTATGCCCTTGTGGTCACCGTATTCCTGGCCTGTGCAGTGGAGGCTGTCGAGGCGCTGACCATCGTGCTGGCCGCGGGGACCAGCCGCGGATGGCGTGCGGCCATGCAGGGTCTGGGCGCGGGCGCGCTGACTCTCGCTGTTGTGGTCGCGATACTCGGCCCGGCGATCCGTTTCATCCCACTGACGGGATTGCGCCTGGTGGTGGGGGCCCTGCTGCTGAACTTCGGGCTGCAGTGGTTACGTAAAGCCGTGCTGCGCGCCTCGGGGTACAAAGCACTCCATGACGAGGACGCCGCCTACCGCCGTGAACTCGCCACGGCCGCATCAGCGCCGATCGGAACGCGCGGCATCGTCGAGGACTGGTATGGGTTCACGCTGTCGTTCAAGGGGGTGTTGCTGGAGGGACTCGAAGTGGTGTTCATCGTCCTCACCTTCGGCGCGAACCAGCACGACCTGCCACTGGCCGGGCTCGGCGCCGCGATCGCGGTCGCGGCCGTCGCGCTCGTCGGTGTCGCAGTACGCGCG
Organism: Nocardia sp. NPDC020380; assembly: GCF_044386975.1. NCBI lineage: Bacteria > Bacillati > Actinomycetota > Actinomycetes > Mycobacteriales > Nocardiaceae > Nocardia > Nocardia sp. NPDC020380. The sequence goes on from NZ_JBIRVQ010000032.1 coordinate 25,420, forward strand.
CCACTGGCGCGTGTTCCGGAGAAAACCATGAAATTCGTTGTGGGCGTGATGCTCACCGCGTTCGGGCTGTTCTGGTCTGGCGAGGGCGCAGGCGTGCAATGGCCGCACGCGGACGCGGCGCTACTGGTGCTGGTACCGGTTGTTGGCGCCACCGCGATCACCGCGGCGGTGGTGCTCCGGCGAATCCGAGCCGCGGCAGCGCGGAGTACGGAGGCCGAATCATGAACGGGCTCAGAGCGTTTCTCGCGTTCTTTCGCGACTTCATCGTGGGCGACGACCTGGTCGTCGCCATCGGTGTAGCCGCCGGGCTTGCCATAACCGCCACGCTCGTGCACCTGGGATTCAATCCCTGGTGGCTGTGGCCGCTGTTGGTGGCGGCAGTGTTCGCGATCTCGTTGAGACGCCGGTAAGTCACGGCGAATCCTGGCCGTCCGATCCCACGCCACGCCAGGCGTATTCAGCAGACGGGCCGCTGTGCGTCGCTGATGTGCTGCTGGGTTCAGTAGTAGGGCAGCGACATCTTCGGCAGCAAGACGCCTCAGTGCTGTGCCGGCGCAGGGCAACCTCGATGCGGTTGCCCTATTAACAGATTCGGCGGCGGAGTGTCAGCCGGCTGCCAGTGGACATTGCCACACTCCCCCTGACTCGAGAATGAGCCTCGAGAGCGAGGAAAGCATCGACTCCGGCGTGATGGTGGCGGTGCCGCAGTCAGCTGTGTTCGCGGATTTTGTTCTTCGACGGCCGATCATCTCGGTTTTCGATCCTCAATGACTTGATCAGCAACAAGAATGACAATCAAGAAAGTGGTTTTCATGCGAGTCCTCATCATCGGCGGCGGCACCGGCGGCATGTGCCTGGCACACGGACTGAACCAAGCCGGCGTCGAGGTCGCGGTCTACGAACGCTACGGGTCGCGCCGCGACGGCCTCTACGGCTACCGCGTCGGCATCGACCCCACCGGCAACCGCGCCCTCAAA
>NZ_JBIRVQ010000033.1:0-19546 GCF_044386975.1 Nocardia sp. NPDC020380
GCCCCGCCGACTACGAATCCGTTCACGCACCCGATAACATGGCTCAAGCCGCGTAATCACAAACCCCGTGTCCAACTTCCGGGGTCAAGGCCCCACTGCCCACGGCGCAGATCCAAGAGGCATCAGCTTTGACTGCCTGGCGGACTCGAAATGCCCTGGCCCGACTCGAATCCCGCGGTCTGGTCGTGTCCAGTCAGCCTCGTGGCCGTTGGCGTATCAGTGCCCGCGGCCGAGCCGCCTTCAGGATGAAAGGCACGCGGTACAAGTGAGACTCGTCTTTCTATCTCCAATGCCGCCTGCCATAACCTATCCCCTATTGAGCCAATCAAGCATCTCGTACTGAATGTTCGAGTAGTCATCCCCCGGAGCTAGGTGTCTCGGTGTCACGGCCTCCGTCTCGAAGTCCGCGAGCTCGAACTCCTTATCGCCCACACGCCACATAGCCAAGCGCGCAGCTTTCATTCCTTTGAAGGCGTTGATCCAAATGACAGGGTCCGATCCTGCACTAGACGGATCCTCACCAACTTCAACCTCCGTGCCCTGGTCTTCAAGTGCCACCCTGGCTGCCGCCGCCCAGGAGGAGAACTCTGCAAGATATTCCGAAGGATTCATTTGGTCTCCATGAGTGATAGGTTATGCGCTCGAGGCATCTCCGGAACTGGTCGCCCCATCGTCGCAAGTCTCTGAGACATCCAATGGTTCGGACCGCGTATCTGGCCCCAACCTGGCTCCCCGGCCGGACTGATCGATGAGGTCGGGACATCGAACTCCACGTAAACGGACCCGGGGGGAGCTTGCCGGCGAAATGCTGCCGGATCCGCCGGATTGGCAACGTAGGTAGTGCCTCCTCCACCTTCCTGAACAAATCCTGTATCCACCATCTTCTGATGTTCTTCCGGATTCATCCAGCGCCCCACACGGGTGACCTCCGCGCCACCCGTGCCGCCGATGTCGGAACCTGGGCACGGTGTCAGACCAAGCGGGTCAGTCCATACAAGTGGGTTCTTGGGATAAGTATTGGGGTTAGGGGCCGGGGCGAGACCGAGGAAATCCTGCGTGAGAAACCGTCCGGTTTCTGGGTCGTAGACGCGGTGCAAGTTGTAATGGAGCCCGGTTTCCGGGTCATGGATCTGCCCGGGGAATCGAAGCGGCGTATCGGCGGAGCCGTGCCAGGATGATCCGCCCCAAAGGTTTGTTGTGGCGGTGGCGACGGTTTGGGCCGTATCGGGATCGACGAGATCGGTTGGGGTGCCGACAAGGTCGGTGATGATGGCGTAGAAGGCGCGATCAACTGCGCCTTGGTCGGTGGTTTGGGTGATCGGGGCGCGAGATGTCGGCTGGTAGTGCCACCGAGTTGTTTCCTGGGCGGTGGCCTGTTCGATCAGGTAGGTGGTGTCCCAGGTGTAGTCAGTGCGGTCCAGAACTGCGCCGCCATCGGTCCGACGTTGCTTGGCGGAGCGGCGGCCGACAGCGTCGTACGTGTAGTGCCACCGTTGGCCATCAGGGGTTTGGAGTGCGGTGAGTTGGTTGAACGCGTCGTAGTGGTAGTGCCAGATGTCGGGTTTGCGGGAGAGCCGATGGGTGGTCTTGCGGGTCAGGCGGCCTGCGTGATCGTAGTGGTAGCGGGTACGACCGTCCCGGATGAGCAAGTTGTTGCGGTACTCACGTCGACCATTGCTTGGCAAATCAGATTGAACACCAGCGTTATTCGGAAGCTCGAGAGGAGTGATGCCACCACTCGCACCGATACCGCCTGAACCGACCGGGTCCGAGAGGGCATCAGTGATGTTGCTCAGCGGATCGTAGGCGTACGACTCGGCAAGGACGTCGTCACGGGTGATGGTGGTGACACGGCCAATCGGGTCGACGCAGTACTGCCTGTGTTCCGGTGCAAGGGCATGACGTTCGAGAGTATGTGCAGTCAGGTAGCCGTCCGGGCGGTACGAGTATGTGTCGTGCCGAAGTGAACGAGGTTCAGGGCGCTCGGTGTGGCTGGGGTCGAGGTTCAGAGATGAGGCGGGGAACCCGGTGACCTGTTGGGTCGTGACACGGTTCGTGGCGGACAGGGTGCGATCGACCGCGAGTTCGCCCAGGCGCCAGCCTGTTTGACGGCCGATGTGGTCATGCGTGAAGTGGATGTGGCGGCCGTCGGTCGACATCGACTGGACACGGTTTGCGATATCCCAGTGCCAGGTCGTGACGGCGGCGCCAGGGCTTGTGCGGCGAATGCGGCGACCGTAAGCGTCGTACTCGTGCCGCAGTGGCGGCTGGTCGTCGAGCTGTTGTGTGCGGAGCTGTCCGGTGGGTGTGTAGCCGAATTCCAATGTGTGGATGGGGTCTTCGCCGATGCCTGAGACTGCAGTGAGGACACGGCCCTGCCGATCATGGAGGTAACGTCGCCACTCGCCCGTGTCGGCCACGATCTCGATGAGGCGCCCCAGCACATCATGGTTGTGATGGCGGGTGACACCGGTAGCGGGAGTAACGGTGGCAACCCGGCCCGCTCGGTCGTGGGTGTAGTGGGTCGTGGCCCCGGTGTATTCGGTTTCGGCGATCAGACGGCCTGCGGCGTCGTACGCGTAAGTCCAGGTTTGGTCGAGCGGGTTGGTGACAGCGGTGAGGCGGCGCTCGGTGTCCCAGGTGTAGCGGGTCACCGAACCGTCCGGAGCGGTCTGGGATTCCAACAGGTCGAAGGTGCCGTAGGTGTTGTAGGTAAGGCCGCCGGCACGGTCTGTGTGGGTGAGTTGGTTGCCCTCGCCGTCCCAGGTCCACGACTCGATGTGGCCGTCGGGGTCGGTGCGGGACAGTAGGTTTCCGGCGGGTGACCATTCGTATCGGGTGACCGCGCCGAGGGGGTCGGTGACTTGAATGGGGCGGCCGAAGGTGTCGCGGGTGATGTGGGTGGTCGCGCCGTAGGGGTCGACCACGGTGATCGGCAGGCCTGCGGCGTCTACCTCGATTGTGGTGCGGGCGCCGGTGGCTGCGAGTACGGAGGAGACGGCGCCGTTGCGGTGGTGGGTGTATTCGGTGCGGACGCCGGCTTCGTCGGTCTCGGCGATCAGGTTGCCGGGCTCGTCCCATTCCCGACGCCGGACCCCGCCGTCGACGTCAGTGATCGTGGTAGGGCGGTGATGCCGTTGATAGTCGACGGTGATGCTTGCGCCATCAGGGCGGATTACCTGGGCGACATCACCGTGGGTGGTGTAGCGGTACTCGGTGGTCGCACCATCCGGCGCAACGACTTTCAGCGGATGGCGGTCCTGGTTGTAGTCGTAATGGGTACGCCCGCCCGCGGGGTCGGTCAAGTCTCGGAGACGCAGGTCATGGTCGAAGCCGTGGTAGGTGGCCGCGCCGAGAGAATCGGTGACCGTGGTCAGGGTGCCGGTGCCATCGGGGAAGGTCAGGTAGTCGAAGGTGCTGTTGAGGATGTTGTCGGTGCCTTGCTGGTGGGTTACTCGGCCGACCTCGTCGTAGGTGTTGTGCAGGGAGGTGGCCTTGGAGTCGGTCCACGACAGCATGCGGGCGTGGTCGTCGTAGGTGTAGTGGGTGGTGGCGGAGACGGCGTTGGTGACGGAGGTCAGGTTTCCGGACTGGTAGCCGAATTTTCTTACCTGGGTGCGGGTTTCGCTGCCGAGCTCATCGGTTCCGACAACCGTGAGGGTGGTGATGCGGCCGGCTGCGGTCTCGATGTCCACGCGATATCCGCCGGAATGAGTGACCGCGACCGGCTCACCGTCGGTGTTGTAGTGGAAACGGATGCGGTTGTGGTGGCGGTCGGTGATTGCCGAGATGGCGTAGTTGCCCAGTTGGGTGTCGAGGCCGTCGAGGTCCGCGTTGGGAGCGAAGTGCCACAGGAGTTCTCGTTGCGGGTCCCAGACTCGATAGCCACCGACGTCCGTGCGGGTGAGGGTCCAGCCTGGTCCGCCGGAGATCGCTTCCACCGCGACCCCGGGCTCGGGGTGGGGGTAGGCGAGCATGAGCCCGTCCTCGGCCAGGAGCGTGACGCCCGCGTCTTCGACGACGACCCGCACATCCAGGGTTGCCGACCATGAAGGGCCGAACCAGCGGCCGAACCGATAGTTGGAGCGGTGACGGCGCCGCAGCACCAGGGCCAGGACGCCGGGGAGTTCGAGATCGGTTTCAGGGAGCAGGAATTCGCCGGTCGCGATGTCGACAGGGTCTCGGCCCGCGCAGGTGTTGTTGGGAGTGCGGTTGGTTTCCGGGGCCGTGTCGGTCGCCGACTGATGGGGGTGGCCGTCGGTGTCCGCGTGTGCCCGGTCCCCGAAATTGGGATCCTCGGTGTGCGGGTGCGGGTCTACCGGTTCGCTGTGCGGGCCGTTCGGGTGAGCATCGGCGGGCGAGTCCGGGTGCGGGGCATCTGCTTTCGGGTGGCCGGGGTCTGCGGACGGTCCGCCGGCGCGATCCGGAACCGGCGGCTGCTCGCGTGGACCTCGGTGATCCATGGGTGAATCGGGATGCGGCTTGGACGGATTCGGGACTGGATCAGCCGCGCGTGGCCCCGCCGCGACCGGGCCGCCGTCGACGAGAGGGTCGCGAGTGATGCGCGGAGCATCACCGCGCGGCAGATCGCCGGGCGGGGACGGATGGCTGACAGGACCTTCGAGACGCGGGGCCGGTGAGGTGAGAGGCGCATCGGGCCGCACCGGCGGGGACTGTACCGACGGCGGCGCGTCGTGCAAGCGTGGCGAAGCGTTCACCGGTGCGGGTGAATCAGCCCGTGGGGCAATCGGTTCCGGGCGGGCGCCGGGCAGACTGTCCGGGTGCGGGCCCGCACTGTCGGGCACGTGCGGGCCGGGTGCGTGGGCTCGTGGCGCGTCACCGCTGCCGAGCAGGTTCGGAGTCGCCGGGGACTCGACATTCGGGTGGACGTTCGCCGGAGCCGCGTCCGGGACGTGTGCGGCTGGATCGGTGTGCGGGGCAGGCAGATCAGGGTGTGCGGGTTGGACGGTTCCAGGCACGTCAGGCTTCGGCCCGCTGTCCACCGGCACCTCGCGCGGCCCGCTGTCGACGGGAGCCTGGTGCAGTCCGCTGTCCATCGGACCACCTGGCGAATCGACATGCGGCCCAGACGAATCCGGCAGTCCCGCACGCGGACCGGAATCTACCGGCGGGGCATCAGGGTGCGGGTTGGATGCAGCCGGGTCTGCCCGGGTGGCGTCCGGCTCGAGGTGTGCAGGTCCGCCATCGGGATGTGGTGCGGTACCGCCCGGTTCAGTGGCTCCTGGACGCACATCTACAGGCGCCTTCGTCTCGGGCCCACCCACCGGTTGCGGCGCGGGCGCGACATCACGTGTCGGCACGGCGGGGCCGGCCGGGGCATCGTGCGGGATGCCGCGGCCCACAGGAACGTCCGGCAGACCGTGATCGAGCACGTTCGGCAGGCCACGAGTCGCGTCGAGTGCGAGAGTGGAGTCCTTCGCCGCGGTGAGGCTGGTCTTGGCCACCGTGCCGGTGCCATCCGTCGCCACGGTCAACAGAATGTCTCCGACGAACGACCCCGCCGCCTCGGAGGGATTGTCGGACCAGTGCTTCAGATACGACTTGACCACCGACCCCGGATCCGCGGCCGCGGTGATCAGGCCGGTCCCCAAATCCCCCATGTGCTCGAAGTATTCGGCGGGGTGGGTCAGGTTGTACGGGTCGAGGATGTCGGTCGAGCGGATGAACTGCACCATCGAGGTCGCGCTGGTGAGCAGGCCCTTGGTGAAATTCGCGGTGGCGAGCTGGGATCCGCTGTAGATGTCGCCGAGGTCGTCGAGCATGCGCTCATGGAAGGGCGGCTTTTCCGGCGCCTTGCCCTTCTCCGCGTCTATTCCGGATACCAGGCTCGCGGCCTCCTGGTCGCGGGTCTTGCGTGCCTCCCGCAAACGGTCGCGGGCATTCTGCCGCATCGATGACCATGAATCGGTCAGGGTCGTGCGTTTCTTCTGTTCACTCGACAAGGCGTTGTAGGAGTCCTTGGCGCGTTTCTCTTCTTTCGCCGCGTCCTGCCATTCCCGGATCGCTTCCTCGGCTGCTGTCTGCGCGGTTGTGACGGTCCAGTACCAGCTGTCGAGGAGGCCGGCTGCGGCGTGCATGGCGTCCGAGCCGTCCCACCAGAGCTTGGGTTGTTTGGCGTACTCGTGGTGGAAGGCGTCCGCGGCCCGGCCGGTCCAATCCGCGACGTTGATCGATTTGAGCGCTTCACCGGTACTCGACAGGTCGTCGCCCATCGTGCGGAGCTTGCCCGCCAGCGTGTGGATGGCGGATGGGTCGCCGTGGATCAGTTCCTTCGGGTCGTCGGTTTCGCCGAGTTCCTTTTCCGGGACGTCGGCGCCGGCCAGGTCCGCGAGGTGTTCGCCGGCCTTGTTCAGGTCGTCGGCGACACCGTCCGCGCCGAGGCCGCGCGCGATCACGGCGGCGCCGTCGAGTGCGCCTTCTCCGGCCTCGCCGGCCTTCTTCTTGACCGTGTCGACCGCGGAGTCGACCGCGTTCTCGATCTTGTCGCCGATATTGTCGAGGAAGTCGCCGAGCCCCACTAGTTCGTGCCTCCCTCACGACCCGGATACGGCTTCTCCGTCGCCAGGATCTGCGCTGCCTTCTGCGCGTCCCCGGTCGTCCAATGCGTTGGAATACCGCTGTTGGACAACGCATCCGGGCCAACCGTCTGGATGACCTGACCGTCGAGTTTCAAGTGGTCCACCATGTGGTCGAACGACGCGGAACTGTAGTCGGGATGCTGAATCCAGTTGCCGGGATTATCGGCCAGGAGTTGCTGCCACGACTTCTTGTCGGCCTGCTCGGCGGTCAGGTTCGGGTTGCCCTGCAGCTGGGTGTACATCTCCTTGAACATGTTCGAATACGTCTGATCGATCATGTGATAGCGGCCCGCCGCCAAACCCAGCACCTGCGCGATCGAATTCGCCGACTGCACCAGCGCCCGGACACCCCACGCCCAGCGAGAAGTGAACCCTGACAACGCATCTCGCACCGACGACTTGCCCGCCGCCAAGCCTGACAAGGTCAAGGATTCGAAACCCCTTCCCTCCGCGGCGGTCTCGGCGGTGCCCATCCCCTTCAAGTCACCGATGATCTTGTTGATCCCGTCCGCGGCCGCGGTCAGCACCTGCGGCTCGACCTTCAACTCATCATTCACCGGAGACCCCCGCACTCGCTGACACCGGTTTCGGCGGGAACGCAAAAGGCGTCGCACCGGCACAATCGACCACCACTCCGGTGGGCTGCGAGCATTCCTCCGCATAAGCGATCAACCGCTGCCCGAGTAACCGATGGAACGGATACTCCCGATCCCCGACCACACCGCGCGCGACCATGTAGCGGGCGTACTCACGCTCCTCGGTGAAGGCGCACAGCCACGCGATCCCCTCGACCTCCGAGGTGCGGAACCGACCATCATCGGTCGTCGGCACCCACAGCAGCGCATCCAGGAAAGCCCGTCGAATCGACTCCGGATGCCCGAACCCACCAGCGAACGCCGCCATCTCGGATCGCAATCCGGCCCGGTCATCAGTCACCACAACACCCCCTGCAAACAGTTCCCCCACGACCAGCAGTAGCTCGCAGCCTACAACAATTCGAATAGCCGGACATTTGCCATCATCAACCGCGCGATCCCGAACATCGACCAAGTAGAGCCATAGCTGCGTTTAACGCTCAAAAAGTACGTTAAGGTAGTAGTTAGTTGCACTTTCCCTGAAGGAGGAGCGCTGAACTGGCCACCGCATCGAGTCGAAGAGCGCGCTTGGAACCCTCGTCAGCGACAGGGGTCGCGCGCGGACCGCACTCTCGATCAGATCAGGGTCTCGATTCCACCCCAGATCAGCGAGCTCGACTATGACCCCACCGGCCCGGTCGCCCGCGCACACGAAAACGCGCTGATCGCCATAGCCCGCCTGGAGGCCGGATTCGGAGAGCACCTGGTTCCGCTGGCCGGCTTTCTCTTGCGTAGTGAGTCGGTTGCTTCCTCCAAAATCGAGCACATCGACGCGGGCTGGCGGGCTTTCGGCAAAGCGATCGCGGGAGGAAAGTCCAGCGAGGAAGCGAAGTCTCAGCTGGCGGCCGTCAAAGCCCTCATCTCGATGGTCGACGCAGCCGGCTCGGGAAACGTCACGCCAGCCGATCTGCTGACCGCGCACCGGTTACTGATGGCCACCGACTACTACACGGCGCGAGACGCGGGACAATTGCGCGACGTGCAGAACTGGATCGGCGGTAGCGATTACACCCCGATCGATGCCGCGCATGTACCGCCGCCACCCGAGCTGGTACCCGCTCTGATGGAAGACCTGCTGGTTTTCGTCAATCGGAACGACCTGCCGATCCTCGCGCAAGCAGCCATCGCGCATGCACAGTTCGAGTCGATTCACCCCTTCACCGACGGGAACGGGCGTATCGGACGGGCGCTCATCAGCGCGGTACTGCGCCGACGCGGACTCACCCGACGAGTAACCGTGCCGCTGGCATCGGTCATGCTGGCAGACACCCGGCGATACTTCGTGCACCTCAACCACTTCCGAAGCGGACAGGCCGACGAATTCGTCGAATATCTGGCCATCGGCGCCATCCACGCCAGTGAGGCCGCGCAGGACTCGGCTCTCGCGCTCGCCGAGCTTCCGGAACGCTGGCGCGACATTGCCCGACCGCGGACGAACTCTGCGGACGAAGCGATACTCGGCGCATTGCTGGAGACACCGATCCTGAACGCCGACACCGCGCAACAGATCACCGGCACGACCGACGGCAGCACATACCGGGCATTGGGACGATTGACAGAAGCCGGCATCCTCGAGGTCCTGTCGGAAAGCAAACGCAACCGCATCTGGGCAGCCACCGATGTACTCGCCGAACTGGACGCCCTCAGTGCATCCATCGGCCGGCGAACCACCGAGCAACTTTGATACCGAGGATTTCGCAACCAGGTCGCGAATCCGCTTCCGTGTCAGGCCATATGACGGAGTGTGATCCGCAGTCGGTGGTCCCGCTCGCATTCGAACGGATCTGTCAGTCGGTTGGTTGTAGCTGTTCTCCGTCCCACGTGAAGCGGGCCGTTGTCACCGCGTCGTCCCCGTCTCCGGTGATGATCTGATGAATCCCGATCCCGCTCAATTCGGAGTACGTGCACCACTCGTGGTCCGAGGTCAGCATCAGGTCCAGGTCGAGATCGGACAGGAGGGCGAAGATCTGACCTCGGTTGGTGGTGTCGACGCCGACGAAGACCTCGTCGAGGAGGATCAGGCGCGGGGCCTGCGAGGCCGATTGGTAGTGGGCGGCTACGGCGGCGAAGAGGGGAAGGTGAAGGGCTATGGCCTTTTCGCCGCCGGAGAGGGCGCCGTGGAGTTTTTTGGTGAGTTTCTGGTAGCCCTCGCCGTTGCCTCGATCGAGCTTGACGACGAACTGGTGCCAGGCGGTGTAGTCGAACACCTGGGCCAGTTGCTGTTCCCAGCTGGTGGCGGTGTCATCGGCCTTGGCTTCCTCGATGCGGTCGCGCAGAAAGCGGTGCAGGGCTTCGTGATCAGCCTCGCTCAGACGGATGGGGTCTTTGAGGAGGAGGTCGCGGGCCGCCTTGGTGCCGGGCGGGAGGTTGTCGGCTATCTGCCAGACCAGGCGAACCGAGACATTGGAGGCGGTGCGGACGCGTTCGAGGCGGGCGTTCATACCGTCGACGAGGTCATTGGCTTGGCGGATGCGGGCGGCGAGGTGGCGGCGGGTGTCGCCGGTAAGGGTCTTGTCGAAGAGATCTCGTTCGCGTTCGGTGATTTCGTGTTCGGCGTCCTGAGCGTCGGTGCGCAGGATGTGCAGGAGTTCGGCGGCGCCGACCCGGACGCCGTCGATAACGGCGGTGAAGATCTGGATATCCTCGTCGGTTTCGAGGTCGAGATCGGCGCGGGAACTCAGCGCCGTGCGGGACTCGTGAACAGAGTCGTTCAGGCGGCGCAGGGCCTCACCGAGATTTGCTGTGCTGCAAGGGATGTTCGGCCAGGCGGCGGCGATCAAACGGGCGGAGTCCAAGGCGGCGCGCACGCCTACGGAGCCGGTGAGCAGGGTGCGGAACTCGTCCAGGTCGGGGAGTTCGCCGTCGATCGGGAAGACTCCGGTCGCGACATGACGGAACCGCTGCGCGACGGCGTCGCGGTCGGCGGCCGCGGCGTCGCGCGCTCGCGCGTCGGTGTGACGCTTGGAGTCCAGCCTGCCGAGATCGCCGGCGAGATCGCCGACCGACCGGCGTTGCGCGCGCAGCTCATCGGCGATGTGATCGAGTCGCATTCGGACACCGCGTATTTCGTCGAGCACGCCCTGATAGTCGAGACCGATGGAGGCCTCGACGGTTGCCAGTTTCGCGGCCTGCTGACGCTGCTCGGCCTCCGCCGTCGCCGCATCCGACTCCCGTTCGCGCGCCAAACCTGCTGAGCGGTCGGCCTTCTCGGCGAGCTGGGCGGCAGCTCGCCGAGCGGACGTCCAATCTCGGTGCGCGTCCAGCCAGGTTTCGGCGTGGTCGGCGAAACCGTCCACTGCCGCGCTGACCCGCGTCAGCGCCTCCCGCTCGGCGGGCAGCCCCGTCTCCGCGGCCAGCCGGGACAGGTTCAGGAGGGCGGACTTCACGGCCGCCTCCTTCTCCGCGACCTCGGCGATCCTGGCCCGGACGACAGAGTCCGCGGCATCCAGATCCGATTCGGATCTGGTGAGTTGCCGCTCCGCGAGCGAGAATTCCGCATGGCTGGGACGGGAGTCGGTCTCGGCGCGAATGACATCACGGCGCGCCGTCAGCGCCTGCCGGTCCCGGGTCAGACTGGTCAGCGTCTCCTCGCAGCGCACAATCAGCACACCCAGTTCCTGAATCCGACGCTCCCGCGCCCGCTGCCTGGTCGACGCACCGATGTGAGCAGCGTGGGCCTTGTTCCAGCTGCCCGACAAGGCACCCATCCGCCAGCCGCCATCCGCGCCGATCGCCGCGACAGACTCGACGAGATGATCGCCGAATGCCACTGCGGCCAAAAGCTTGCGCACGTGTGCGGCATCGACTTCGGCGGCCGGCACTACACGCAGGACATCGGCCAGCGAACGGCCCGACACCGGGGCGAGCGCGGCGGAGTCCGCGAACACATCATGACCGCTGACCTCACCGCGCGGCCCGATCCAGGCATCCAGCAAGCCGGATGCCTCGAGAGCGGCTTCCATGGCCGCCTGCTCGGATTCGGGAACACCGTCCGCGAAGTCGACGAGCCGCCACAACGGGGCTCCCGCCATCAGCGTCCGATCGGTGGTACGCCAGAGTGGGGCGACCGGTGGGATGTCGTGTTCGCCGGCCAGTCGATCACGTTCCGCGACAAGGTGATCCCGCTCGTCACGCGCGCTATCCACCGAGGATTCGACCCGAGTCTCCGAGCGCGCGATCGCATCCAGCACAGCCCGTGCGGCAGCGTTGACCAGGTCGATGACCGCCGCCTCGGATTCGGCGCGATCGGCAAGCTCGTCCGGGGCCTCGAAACTGAGCTCCCGGCAGGATTCGGCCCAGTTCGTCAGTCGAGTTCGCAACTCCCGCAATGCCGTATCACGCGCGGCGGCGGCCAGGTCTCGTCGATCCACGGCGCTGCCGTAACCCGCACGAGCCTTGTCGAGCGAGCCTTCCGCGTCCCCGCGCAGCGCCACGGATCGCTCATGAACCTCCAGTGCATGCCCGATGGCGGCGATCCGATCCCGTTTGCCACGCAGTGCACCTCGCAGCAGAGCACGGGTACCGTCGCCGCCGAGCGTGACACCGATCTCGTCGAATACACCGACCATGCCGCTGCGTGCGGCTGCCTGACGGGTCTCGGCGGCATGGTCGGAGACGCTCCGGGAATACCGCTTTTCGATGTCCGCCGACTGCGTGGCCGCCGCCGCATCTTCTTCGGCGAAGGACTGGTAACGGTGCGCCTGGGCGCGCAAGTCCACGGCGCGCCCCTGCGCTCCGGCCGCCGCGGTGCGCAGGCCATCCAACTCGAGCCCCTGTTTGTAGGCCTCCGACTCCATCAGTCCGTCTTTGCGGGCGTCGATCTCGTCGTGTTCCGCCTCCAATTCGAGAACCCGCGCCTCGGATTCGGTCTTGCGACGCGCGACAGACTCGTAATCATCGGCGGACTTGTGTGCCTCAGCGGAGAGTTTCTCGAGCTCGGTGGTCGCGGAGATGAGGGCGCCGGCGCGGGCACGCAGCACCCGCTGAGCGTAGGTGCGCTGCTGACGGGCCAGGGTACCGGTCGCGGCGACCTCGTCCTGCAGGCGGTGCAGTCGCTCACGCTGGGCGTCGAGTCGTTCGAAACCCTCTGCCAGATCCTGGATTTCATCGTGCCCGAGTGGCGGAAGAGCGCGTGACAACAGGACGGACAGCAGGGACGGATCCAGCCGCTGGGACAATTTCGGAGTGCGCAGCTGCAGGAGGGCGGTAATGAGCGCGTCATAGCGCTGGTCGTTCAGCGTGGGGAACAGCGTCGCGCGAACCTGTTCCCGATAATCGCCCGGACCGGCGTGGACCCGGCCACACGCATCGAGAGCGTGCTCCAGACCGGCACGGGTGAGCGGCTGGCCCGCCTCATTGGTCAGCGCGAGATCGACACCGATCCGCAGCTCCGTGGTGAAGTAGTCGGGGTGCACCGATGTGGTGTGCGCACTGGCTTGCAACCGGGCGCCGCACGTGAACCACCGGTCCTCGACGCCGGGCAGCCGGAATTCGAGCCAGACATAGCCGACCCGGGTGACACCGGATGCGCCTTCCCCCATCATGTTCCAATGCATCGTGCGCTCCGAAGTGCCGAACGTCGACAATCGGTTGGGTCGCAGGCTCGCATCGAACAGGAACGGCAGCAACAGTTCCAGTGCCTTCGACTTCCCGCTGCCGTTCGGACCGCGGAGCAGCAGACGACCGTCGTGAAAGTCGAACACCTCGTCGTAGTATCGCCAGACATTGAGGATGCCCGCACGCGATGGCGACCAGCGTGGTACCTGCTCACCGAAATCATCAGTGCGCCTGCGTAGTTCGGTGACAGCCATCAGGACTCCCCGGATGTTCGGATGTCGGCCACGCGATATCGGTCGGCGGCGGGTAGCGGAATCACCAGACCCGCATCGGTGCGGCGGACGAGACCGAACGCGGCGAGAGTGGCCAGCGCGTCGTCCACCAGTTCGCGTACACCGTCCTCGCCGCGATAGGTACGCGCCCAACGCGGAAAGCGTTCCAGCAGAGCGGCTACCGACCGCCGCAGACGCTCGACGGTGGCCGGGGCCGCCAGCTCATCGAGCAGCAGCAGTGCGGCGACCTTCGCCGTCGCGGCGTCATCGGGAAACTTGGTGTCGGTCGCGATCGCGTCCACATCGACGAGCAACACGCCTTCCGCGCGCTCCTCGAGCACGAAGCCGCCTTGATCGGTTGCCCTGCGCAACAACTGCCGACCAGTGGGTGAGGAGAGGTAGGCACGTTCCTCAGCCGAAAGGTCATCGAAATACAGCACCGGATCGTCGATCAATCGCCGAAAGATCGTGTGGCGCAACCAGAGATTCCGCTGCACGTCGGAAACCACGGTCCGATCAGCGTACCTACCCGATGACAGGCCGTAGCGACGCTCACGCGAGACACCCTCCAGCAGATCGACGAAACGCAGCGGCACCTCCTCGATCGGTACCGCCAATTGCGACGGTCCGACGGGAGCCGCCAGCAATCGCAGCAGTAGGGTACTGTCCACGCGATACAGCACCTTCGCCGCCGCCGAATCGACATAAGAGTCCGCGGCGCCGTCGAGGGCGTCCAAGACGCCGAAAGACTCCAGCAGTCGCAGCGCATCGACGAACGCCATCCGCTCGGAGCGAGAAGCGGAATCGAACGACTCCACCACCGGATCGGCCGCCGTCGCGGCCTTCACCCGATCCGCGAGCAGTCCGATCGTGGTCACAGGCGTGGCGAACAACTCCGCGGCAATGACGCAGAGCAGCACATAGCGGCGGCGATCGAACGGCGCCTTCCCGGACCTGTGGCGCCGCGCCGGCCGACTCGGATCCAGAGCAGGTCGGACCTTCACCAAACGCGCATAACCCAAGCGCGGTTCGACGATCAACGTCCAGCCACAGTAGTAGTCGAACCATTTCGCAATGGGTTCATGGCGGCGGCGAATCAGGTCGAAGGCGTCCGGCGCGGAGGGTTCGGTCACCAACGGGCTTGCCAGCAACTGCCGAATTCCGCGCGACACTTCCTCACGCTCGGCGATCACCAGTTGGTTGGCGAGTTCGCTCATTACCGGTCTCCGCCCGCCCGGCGGGCGTCCTGCCGCGACGCGGTGACGATCTGGAGCAGATAGTCAGGGCCGCGGAAAGTACCGCGCTGTGTCTTCAATTCGGCGAGCGCGCCATCCGGTGGAGGGCGCAGGACAATCTCGACCCGGCCGTCGATCGTGCTGCCACGCCGCGTCCCGTCCGCCTGCGGAGCATTGCCGAGCCCTCTGCCCAGTAGGTCCAGGAGGCGTTCGAACACTCCCTGGTCGAGGCGCCCGAAACTCGACAACCGCACCACGCCACCGGTATCGAGCAGATCCCAGGCGGCCTCCAGTTCGGCACGCTCCTGCACCGCCCGGCGGGCCCGTTCCGCCTTGATCGCTGCCACATCACGGACCCGGCCGGTGCGACTGAACCGCTCGGTACGGCCGGCGGAACGCAACAAGGCAGAAACCTGCACGGGCGGAGCCTCTTTCCACGATGCGCTCGAACTCACCAGCTCGGGATCGGGATGCGCCAGGTGCGCGTGCCGCGCCGCGCTCAACCCGAACGCCGTCGACCACAGGAGATGCAGATCATCCTGTGCCGGAGCAACCGTGAACCAGCGCGCGAGTTCCCGGAAATCCGCCACCGCACTGCTGGATCGGCGCTTCGACTCGGTGAGACGGTCCAGCACCTGCAACAGCGCGATAATCGCCCTGCGCCCCACCAGGACGAGCTGCTCTATGCGCGGCACCGAACCATCAACCGGAAGAAACCAGGCGCGCAATCCCTCCCAGCGCGCACGACGCTGCTCGAGCCACGCGGGGCGTGGATCGGCTCCGCTCAACTGCGGCAATTCCGCGCCGAGCAGCGCGCGCTGATGCAGCAGCGCCACACCGTAGTCCTCCGCGGCACCTACCCGGGTAGTGATGACGTGACAGCGATGATCGAGATTGCTGAGGAACTCCTGCAGGTAGGCCACCGTCGCGGCCTTCACCTCATGGAATACCGCCAGGTCCGCATTATCGGCACGCAGCAGCCGCTGCAGTTCGCCGTTGAACCGCTTGGTATTGCCGCGCAGCGCCTCCAAATGCGATTCCAGTTCGAACAGAACGATGTAAATCCTTCGTTCCGTGCCGGATTCGAGCTCACCGAGCAGATCGCCCAACCGGTCGGCAATGGCGTCCAGCACCGCCGTCTGCAGGGCGCCGGCCGAGGCCAGCACGGCCATCGCATGAAGCACGCCCGCGAAGGCCGCCTCCCCCTGACGGGTCAGCGAGTACTGCAGATTGCGACGCTCGTATTCACTTGCGGTGCGGTAATTCTCGGAGTGATTCTGGATGACGTCGACCAAGTTCCAGACCCTGAGCTGATCCAATGCGGTGATCAGATCATCGTCCTCGAGCGGTTCGAGCCACCCGATCGACCGCATGCGAGCGCGGAGATCGTCGATTCCCAACGCGGTCTCCAACCGCTCGTTCGCCTCCCCGAAGGCATGCAGAACCGACACATACAAGCCGGAGCGATCCGCGGTGGCGAACCGGAACATCTCCGACGGGACACGAATCGAATTCATGGCGTTCTCCCCCGGGCCGACATTATGGTCACACACCTTAGTTCCGGGCACCGACAGCCTTGTATGCCTCACACCGCGTACTGCCGCGCCAGCTCATCCAGCAGCGCCGCCGCAACACGTTCCTCCGGCACCGATTTCCCCGACAGTCTCAGCTGCTCGGACAGCTCCGGATCCCACGGGACCGGCGTAACCCGGCCCACCGGCGGCGCGTCCTCGCCCACCGCGGTCAGATAGTCCTCGGTCGTCATGCGCCACGGCAGCGCGCCGACCCGCGCCACAATGTGCGCGGCTATGCGCAGACCCTCACCGTCGAAATCACCGTGGTAATACAGCTGGGCGCCTGCCGCGGCCAGCTGCTGGAGCAAGACCACTGCTGCGCTGCGCGGCCAGCCGGAGGTGCAGACCATGGGCGGGCAGCTGCCCGCGAAACGTGTCACCGCCAGCGCCAGCACACTCGGGTTCTCCACCACCCACACCTCGGCGGGGACGTCATCGAGACGCCCGGCACGCAGCTGCTGCAATGTCAGCACCGCGGCGTGACCGGAATCCGCGCAGACCCGAAGGATTCGCCCGGCAACAGTGTCGCCGCCTACCTGCAGTCCGGCGGCAAGCACCGTCGACGACAACTCGTCATCGGCGATCCCGGCCCTGTCCCACAACATACGAAGTCCCGCGGCATCGGAGGGCGGGTCGGTCCCATAGATCGCGGACAGCGCTCGCACTACCAGACGCTGTACGCGCCGATTCTCGTCGAGTCCATGCGGATCACACAGCACCGAATCCGCAAATACGGGCAAAGGAGTGCCAGAACCAGGCAATTCGCGCAATACACGCAGAGCGGATTCGAGCTCCATTCGAGTCCGTTCCACCGATCCAGCAATCAGTCCGGACCGTTTGGTCGCCTCGGCCCAGCCCGCGAGCGCCGGCTGGGCGCGCACGACCTCATGCCCGATCAGCCAGTCCCACAGATCTTTTCGCTCTGCCGCCGACCGGCGACGCTCGCTCGCGCGATCATCAATGGGGCCTACCAGCCGCTCGATCACCGTGCGTACTGTCGAACCGGTCGCCGCGAAGAGGATCGGCTCGAGCGTGCTCATCGCCACTGTGGTGAACTCTCCCGGTAAGCGCTGCATCCCGAAGAATTCGGCAAGAGCGGTGCGTTCCTCCTCACCCAGCGGACCCACCGTCACTCGACTCACCGTCTGTCCAGACGACAGTCTTCGATGCAACTCACGCCACAGTGGCTCGAGCCCGGGCGAAAGACGGCGGCTTGGATGGTCCGGCACCGCTCGAGACTATCGGGCAGACCTTCAGCGATCCAAAGGTAGATCCTGCCCGTGATCCTCGCCGCGTTCATTTCCTGGACAGCCAACCGTCCCAATCTCTTTCCCGCCTTGGCTTCATTCCCTACGACCTAACGCGGTCGCTCTCACTGGATCGGGCAATCGCCACCAAACCGCCACCGAACATCCGTGCCACGGATATGACAAATCGTGACATTTTATATCTATAGCGCCCTGACCTGCATCGCTGCAGCCGCAATCAGTAACGGAATCCGGTACGCAGACGGATACTTCAATACTCACCGTTACCGTCGGTAAACCTGAATACCCGGGTGAATTCGGCCGAATCATCCACCGGGTGGGTGAATCCATGTCACGAATGACACAAAATTGCCCGAATCATCCCTTTTATCAAGGAATTCGAAAATGAACGATCCACGTATGCCGCAGCAGCCATGGCAAGGAGGCGGCCCACAGCCGGCCCCCGGCTACCCGCCGGCGCCGCCGCGGAAGCGCCGTGTCTGGCCCTGGGTGCTTTTCGGCGTCTTCGCGTGCATAGCCCTGCTCTTCGGCGGATGCGTCGCACTGGTCGGTGGCGCGGCCCATGAGGTGGCCAAGCAGGAGGCACAGTCCACGAGTGTCGCTCCGGTGGGATCCGAGGTCCGCGACGGGAAGTTCGCCTTCACCGTGAACAGTGTCGACGCGCCGGTGAGCTCAGTGGGAGACAACGAGTTCATGGCCAAGCAGGCTCAGGGCGAATACATCCTCGTTCATGTCACCATCGCCAATATCGGAGACCAATCGCAGACGTACATCGGCAACAACCAGAAGCTCATCGACGATCAGGGCAAGTCCTACTCCGACGACAGCGCGGCCGAGATGAACCTGAACAAGGACATCGTCACTGACATCAACCCGGGCAACAAGGTCGCGGTGGCGCTCGCCTTCGACGTACCGAAGGGCACGGTCCCGAACGCCATCGAGTTCCACGATTCGATGTTCTCCGGCGGCGTGCGCGTCGCACTGAAATAGGTGGAGCGGCTGGTGCGAAGTTCGCCAGGAACATCGCACCGGCCACTACCCAGCCACACCCGACTCGGCCCCGACTTTCAGGAAGCAGGTGGTGGTTCGTTCTCTTCTGCCAGGATCTGATTCACCTCGGTGAGGAGGTCGGTGGCGAGGGGGTGGTTGTGGATGGGGGCGTGGGGGGAGGGGCCTCGGCGGAAGAGGCGGGTGGTGAGGTGGGCGGCGAGGTGTTCGAAATCGTGGGGGGCGGCGGTGAGGGAGTCGAAGTCTATGTCGCCGGAGACGAGGGCGGCCAGGTCGAGGTTCCAGGACCAGACTCGGGTGCGGTAGTGGGTGGGGCGGGTGGTCCAGACGCCTTCGGATTCGCGGTGGAGGCGGGGGTCGGGCCAGCCTATGGGGGGATCGATGTTGATGGTGAGTTCTATTGCTATGCCGCCGGGTTGCTCGTATTCGGTGACGTAGAGGGTTTCCTGGGTGCTGCAGTGGAGGGTCAGGAGGCGGCGCATGCCTTCTGATTTCGGGGTGGGAGGTAGGGCTGTCACGTTCCAGAGGTGGGGGTGGGTGGTGGTCGGGGTGGGGATGGTTTCGATGATGTAGGCGGCCACTGCGGTGCGGATCGCGGAGTAGGCGGGGTGGTGGCTGAGTTCCTCGAAACGTGAATCTTCCTGGGGCAGCACGGGATATAGGAATACCAGGAGAGGGTGGAATATGTTGCGGGATAACCGATTTGGTTCGATCAGGCACTATCGGTCAGTAGGCGAGCAGGAATTCCGGGGTGCGGTGGCGGCGTAGGAGGAGGTCCAGGGCGGCCGGGAAGGTGGGTGCCAGGAGGTGGAGGCCCTGGACGCTGTCGGAGACGACTCGGTCGTCGTCGAGGATGAGGATGAAGGTGGAACCGGTGGCATCGGCTGCCAGGGGGGTCATTCGGTGGCCCAGGGCGGATTCGAGGTCCAGGTAGCGTTCGTACATGCCGTGGCCCACTTCGATGGGGTCGAAGAAGAGGGGGGAGGCCGGCCAGAGGGCCTCGGGGACTTCCGGCGGATACAGGGCCAGATTGCCGAAGTTCTGGAGGATTGCTGCCGCGGTGGGAGAGACGTTGTAGCCCTCGGCTTCGAGACGGTCGACCCAAGTTGTGATGTCTATGCGGCGACTCGGGGACCAGCCGGCGGCGGTGATGGTCCGCGCCGTGGCGGGGGTCGGGCAATCCAGGACATCCAGCACTTGTGAAAAGGGCATGAAGGATATTCGGAACCAATGGGGAAATGGCCTGGAATTGCGCAGGTAGTGAAATACAAAAGATATGAAAACCGCGAAGGCCCCCAGCAGATGCTGGGGGCCTTCGGGAAGGATGTTCCGGCGGTGTCCTACTCTCCCACACCCTGTCGAGTGCAGTACCATCGGCGCAGGTGGCCTTAGCTTCCGG
>NZ_JBIRVQ010000034.1:0-15991 GCF_044386975.1 Nocardia sp. NPDC020380
AATTATGCGGCGGCGAATGCGGGTTTGGATGCGTTGGCGGCGGTGCGGCGGGCGGCTGGTTTGCCGGGTGTTTCCCTGGCCTGGGGACTCTGGGCGGAAGCCACCGGAATGACCGGCGAGCTGGCAGCGGCCGATCACGCCCGGATGGAACGCATGGGCGTCGGCACGCTGTCGGCGCAATTCGGCCTGGACCTGTTCGATCTGTCGCTCGAATCGGATGCGGCACTGCTGGTTCCGGTGCGGCTGGATCCGGTCGCGCTGCGCAGCCAGGCCCGGGCAGGATTGCTGCCCCCGCTGCTGCGCGGTCTGGTGCGCGCACCCGCACGACGCCCCGAGGCCACCGGCGAGACGTTGGCCGAGCGGCTGATGAGCACCGACGCGGCAGCACGAGAAGCTGTCGTACTCGAACTCGTTCAGGCACAGGTGGCCGCGGTCCTGGGCCACGCATCGGCCGAAATGGTCGATCCGGCAAGGGCATTCAAGGAGGTGGGATTCGATTCGCTGGCGGGCGTGGAATTGCGCAACCGACTCACCCGGGTGAGCGGCGTGCGCTTGCCGACGACCCTGGTCTTCGATCATCCGACACCCGCGGCGATCGCCGACTTCCTGCTTGCCGAGGTCGGCGTCGCACCTGCCGTATCGAACGCGGAGGAGCGTCCCACAGCCGGAATTCAGCTCGGCGACGGGACGCTCGGGGCGTTGCTGCGCAATGCGCATGCCGCGGGATCGGCCGCCGCGGCCTTGCCATTGCTGATCGAGGCGTCGCGGTTCCGTCCGGCGTTCGCCTCGCCCGGCGAACTGGGCGGGCGTGACGAATACGTCATCCGGATGGCTACCGGAAGTGACCGGCCGGCGCTGATCTGCGTGCCCTCCTACCTGGTCGGCTCGGGCCCGCATCAATTCATGCGGTTCGCCGACCATTTCGACGGTAAACGCGATGTCTTCGTATGCTCCCTGCCGGGTTTTCGCGGCACCGAGCTCGCACCCGGCTCGTGGCACGCCGCAATCGAGGCATTGGCGGACTCGATCCGCCGAGTCGTCGGCGATACGCCTTACGTATTGGTCGGCTACTCGAGCGGTGGCGTGGTGGCGCACTCCCTGGCCGCTCGACTGGAGGCATCGGGCCGGGCCGCGACCGGTCTCGTCGTCATCGACACCCCCACCCCGGAATGCAGTGCGGCGGAGAGCGATCGGGTCTTCTCACTGGTACTGACCGAAATCCTGGAAGGCCAGCGCGGTACCGGCGCCATCGACGACGCCGACTGGCTCGCGATGGGCACCTATATCCGGCTGCTCGCCGAGCGTGACCGGGATCCGGTCACCGCACCGGCCCTGCTGATTCGAGCGGGTAAGCCGCTCGATGCGAGCGCGGATGTATCCGTTTGGCCCACATGGGAGATCGGTACAGAGTCGGTCGACATCGCCGCCGACCACTTCGGCTTGATCGAAACCGGTGCAACGGCCACCGCTGCGGCGGTCGAGCGGTGGCTCGAGTCCTGAACACGGCCTCCACGTCGAGAAATATCCGTCGAGAAATTCATCGAGAGAAGGAATTCGGAATGCATCCTCGCTATGTGAACCCCGGCACGGCGAGCACGGGGTGCCACGCATGAACCGCGCCGAGCCCAGCCGGGCTCTATCCATCACTGTCGTACTCACCGGTGTCTTCATCTCCGCGCTCGACCTTTTCATCGTCAATATCGCGTTTCCGAAACTCGAGCATTCGTTCTCGTCCGCGAGCCTCAGCAATATCTCGTGGGTGCTCAGCGCCTACGCGATCATGTTCGCCGCGCTGCTGATGCCGGCGGGCCGGTGGGCCGACCAGTCCGGACGAAAGCGGGCGTTTCTGGCCGGTCTCGCCTTGTTCACGCTGGCGTCCGCGGGGTGCGCCGCCGCACCGTCGCTGGGGATCCTGGTGGCCGCCCGCGTGCTTCAGGCCGTCGGCGCGGCCTTGATGATGCCGAGCTCCCTGGGTCTGCTGCTGCCCATGTTCCCGCCGGAGAAGCGGGCGGTGCCGATCGGACTGTGGTCGGCGGTCGGCGGAGTTGCCGCCGCGGCCGGACCGCCGATCGGAGGGCTGCTGGTACAACTCGATTGGCGTTGGGTCTTCCTGGTGAACATCCCGATCGGTGTGGTCTCGGTACTGGTCGGCTGGCGGGTGCTGCGGGAGGTCCGTGAGGAGACCCGCTCGGCCCCTGATGTTTTCGGTGCCCTGGTCCTCGCCGCGACCGTCGCGGTCATTGTCGGGGCGATCGTGCAGGGACAGGAGTGGGGATGGGGTAGTGCTCGTATTCTCGGCCTGATCGCCCTCGGCGTACTCGGTGTCCTCTTCACGGTGTGGCGGATGTTCCGGCACCCCGCACCCGTGATCGAACCCGGAATCCTCAAGATCCGGTCTGTGGCCTTCGCCGACCTGGCAACGCTGTTGTTCATGGGGGGCTTCGGCGCCATGGTCCTCGCATCGACCCTCTTCCTGACCGCGATCTGGCACCATTCGATCCTGCGCGCCGGCATGGAGATCGCACCGGGACCGCTGATGGTCACCGTGGTTGCTGTGCCCGGCGGACTGCTGGCAGCTCGTTTCGGAGCACGAGCGGTCGGGCTGATCGGCGGCATCATCTTCGCGGCGGGCGGGCTCTGGTGGGTGCTCACTTCTCATACCGACCCGAACTTTGTAACCAGCTTCCTCCCCGGAGCCATCATCGGGGGCATCGGTCTCGGCCTCATCCTGCCGAGCCTGTCCGGCGCGGCCACGCTGTCCTTGCCGCCCGAGCGCTTCGCCACCGGTACCGCCATGAATTCCATGTGCCGTCAGGTCGGGCTCGCGCTGGGCATCGCCGTGGTCGCGGCCATCCTCGACGGCCGGCCCGGCGTCTCCGACTTCCACGCCGCCTGGCTGTTCATGGCCGGATGCGGCCTGGTGGGTGGTCTCGTCCTGCTCACCATCGGCGCCGAGCGGCCGCACGTCG
This sequence comes from Nocardia sp. NPDC020380, assembly GCF_044386975.1. Classification (NCBI taxonomy): domain Bacteria; kingdom Bacillati; phylum Actinomycetota; class Actinomycetes; order Mycobacteriales; family Nocardiaceae; genus Nocardia; species Nocardia sp. NPDC020380. The sequence goes on from NZ_JBIRVQ010000034.1 coordinate 2,970, forward strand.
AGACCCGCGATCCGGTGGCTGCCGCCGCGAATTGACCGCTTGATACCGAGAAGGAACGAAGATGGACAACAACATTGATTCCGTGCCGGCCGATCGATGCCCGGTCGACCACACCGCCCCGGCCGCGCCCGCATCGGCGGCGGCGCGCCCGGCTATCCCCGCCACCGACCTGCCGAAGGTCCAGTTGTCAACGCTGAGGCAACTTTTCGAATACTGGCGGCGGCCACCCGGCTTTCTCGAGGAGTGCCGCCGGCGTTACGGCAGCCGGTTCGCGGTGAGCATCCGGCTGCCACCGAAGCCGGTGTACCTGCTTACCGACACCGCTGATATCAAGCAGCTCTTCACCGCACCCGCGGACGTCCTGCACACCGGGAACGGCTCGATCTCGATCGAGAAGTACACCGGCGGGTCCGGGCTGGCCTGGCTCGACGAAGACGAGCACAAGGTCCGCCGCCGACTGCTGATGCCGAGCATGAACGGCAAGGCCCTGCGCCGGATCGAGGCGTCGGTGAACGAACTGGCGGACCGTGCCGTCGCGACGTGGCCGCGTGGGCGAGCCATCGAGCTGCACCCGTTGATCCACCGCTACTCGCTCCAATCGATCGGTGAGGTGATCTTCGGGGAACTGCCGAGCAACTTCGACGAGATCCTCGAGGTCATGACCGACATGATGCGGTTCAACGACCACATCATGTCGGTCGTGCCGATCCACAAGTTGCCGCGTCCGCTGTTCATGCTGCTCGAGGCCATCCGTCCGGTGGGACTGCACGATTTCCTGACATTGCGGGCGCGCGCGGACGAGTTGATCGCGCAGGCCATCGCCGAGCGCCGGAGCTCGGGCGAGCTCGGCGACGATATGCTCTCGGTACTGCTCGGCATTACGCACGAGGATGGTTCGCCGTTGAGCGGCACGGAATTACGCGATGAAATGATGACCATCTTCATCGCCGGCGTCGAGACCACCGCGGCAGCGATCACCTGGGCCCTGGAATACCTCAGCCGTGAACCTGCGGTAGTCGAAAGGCTGGTATCCGAGATCGACGCGGGTACTGACGATACGTATCTCATGGCGACGATCCACGAGCTGCTCCGACTGCGGCCGTCGCTGTCGCAGATCATTCCCCGCGAAGTCATGAAGCCGATCGAGATCGGCGGCGTGCGTTACGAACCCGGGATGATTCTGTGGGGCAGCGCCTACCTGATGAATCGGGATCCCGATCTCTACGAGGATCCCGATGTTTTCCGGCCGGAACGCTTCCTGGGAGCCAAACCGGGTACCTACACCTGGATCCCCTTCGGGGGCGGCCGAATTCGTTGCCTAGGCGACAAGGTTGCGATTCTCGAGATGAAGGCTCTGCTGCGTGCCGTGCTCACCCAGTGTGAATTGCGCCGGAGCGACTCGGAGCCGGCCGGCGCCCGCAGTCGCATCGTCGTGGTGCTGCCGGAGAAGCGTGGCCGCCTGGAACTGCGCAGCCGCCGGCGCAGCGCGACAACGGCAGTCGCGGGCTGAGCGTGGTCGGCACCCGCGATCCGCGGGTGCCGACTCCCGGTCAGAGTTTGACGTAGTCCGCGACGGATTCCGCCCATTGCCGGTAACCCGAGGCGGACGGATGGAATCCGTCGGCGGCGAAGAAGTCCGGGCCGACCGGCAGGATGTCGGCAGAGTCGGTCATCGTGGCCCGGGGACGGTCGGCGCATACCTGCCGAGTCACCTCGTCGAAGGCGTTCGCGCGCTCGGCCAAGTAACGCCCGAATATCGCGGGCAGCGCCGGGAAGTCGGAAAACGGCGGGAGTCCGCTCACCACGACCTGATCGGCGCGATCGATCAGGTCGTCGACAATGGCGCTCAACTCCGCGCCCCACTCCGCTGGGCTGCGCTTGCCGAGCACGTCGTTTCCACCCGCAAGCAGGACGGCGACGGAGAGGTTCGTCGCAACCTGGGGGAGCAGCCGGTGGCGGATGCGCCGAGTGGTGGCACCGTGCTGTCCGACCGCCTCCCATTCGACGGGCCTGCCGGTTCGCGCGGCGAGTTCGCGCGCAAGACAGCCGGAAAAGCCCGCGTCCTGCGTATCGACGCCCGCCCCCGTCGCAGTCGACTCACCGATCACCGAGAGGCGCACTGCCGGGCTGCCGGCGGCATCGGCGGTTCCGGTGGTGGGTCCCCCGGCAGCAGGCAGTAGCTGCAGTGTGGAGCGCAACCGCATCCCTTGGATTGCAACGATCGGCATCAGCAAAAGGTTCATGAGATCTGCTCCCGAGTAGTTGTACTGTTCCCATTTCCCCTGCGCGACCAAGGCAACCGCAAGCCGTTTCAGCCTTGTCGCAGAACAGTTTTCCACTGCGAAGCATGGCAGCGGCCATTGCGGCGAGGCAAGGTCCCGCCACACCGGTGGCGGTGATGATTATCACGAGCCGGAGCTGTATCCGGCACGCTCTGCCGGCTCGGCGACATAACGTCGAATAATGCTGCACTACAACTGAAATCGAGCCTGGCCCACCCGGCCCCGTGGTGGCTTCATGCCCGGCTGCCGGGAAGTGAGCCAGGGGTGCGCCCGCACAGGGCGACCATGGTGCGGATCAAATGCGACTGGTCGGCGAAACCGGTTCGGGCGGCGACCTCGGCGGCCGGATGGAAGGGCAGCTGGAGTCCGGCCTCGCACACCTGATGCCACCGGCGCAGTGCTGTGAGCGGGAAACCCATTGTCTGCTGGGACAGTTGCCGTAGACGGCGCGCCGAAAGTCCGATGTGATCGCCCAGCCCGTCGATGTCGATGCCCTCGTCCAGCAATTCGAGAGCGCGATCCAGCCGGGGGTCCAGCGGCGGAGCCGCACCGAGCTCCTGGCGTACGGTCCGGCGCAGGCGCGCCACGTCCAGGCTTTCGGTGGTGGCGGCGAGCAACCTGCGGGTCTGGACGGACTCGAGCGCATGGATGCGTGGCGGACCGGGGATCGTGAGCCGATGCGGATCGATCCATACCGAGGTGAGCCCGGTCGAATGCTCGATTCGGTGAAAGAATCCCGGCGGAATCAGCAATCCGGATCCGGCCACGGTCCGGCCCGTGTCGTCGGCGGCGACCACCTGTCCGCCCCGGGACAGCGCCAGCCGCCAGGCCGGGCGGCGGTGGCGAGCCGAGACGGCCCCGGACTTCTCGCTGTAGCAGGCGAATTCCGCGCACGCGGCGGCGAAGACAACGTTGCCATTTTCTTCAAGACGCCAGGATCGTGGCTGCTCGACCATAGCTTCGATACTCACATGTGGTGCGGGTCGTGCTCGCTATCGGCTCGGTCACACCGGAATGAAGGAGATCCAGTATGAGACTCCAGAGCACTGCCCATACCTCTCGACCATGGCGAATCCATGAGCTGACCGACGATTTCGTTGTCGAGGATGTATGGGCGCTGCCCACACCCGGCGGTCCGGGCGACTTCGGGAAGCTGGTCCGGTACTACACATCCGGCGCCGGTCCGAGCGGCCCAGCTGTCGTGCGGGCGCTGTTCGCGATTCGCTGGAAGCTGGGAGCGGTGCTCCGGTTGGACCGATCCGCCGACGCCCTGGGCACACGCGCGCAGTCACTGCGAGACCTGTTGCCCGACGACCTGCGGTCGGCGCCGCGCGGACCCGACTTCGCGTTCTTCTCCTCGGTGTATCTGCTGGACGACGAGTGGGTAGCCGAATTCGCCAACCGGACGGTGCACGGGGTGATGCACGTGGGCTGGGTATCCGACGGAGCCGAGGACTACCACGGTCAGATGGCGGTTCTGGTCAAGCCGAACGGTGTGCTGGGAAAGCTCTACATGGCCGCGATCGCGCCCTTCCGGAACTGGGTCGTATACCCGGCCGTAATGCGCGGAATTCAGCGTGACTGGCGCGCCCGGGCCGGCGATCCAGTTGTGAGATAACCGATTCCGATCACCGCGAAAGTGTATCTGTTCGAGTGTGCCGCCGATCATGCGATGGAGATTGGTTCGTCGTGGTCGGAAGGGTTTGCAGCTTATGCACATCGATGGAGTCGAACAGTCCGGTCATCGGATCATCGCTGTGGTGGGTGTCGCCTGCCGTGTTCCGGGGGCAGGTGACATCTCGCAGTTCTGGCGCCTGTTGCGGGACGGAGTCGACGCGATCGCCGACGTGCCGGTCGGCCGCGGGCCGGACCTCGCAGAACTGGCGTCGTACCAGCGCGGCGGTTTCCTCGACGATGTCGCCGGGTTCGACGCAGGATTCTTCGGTATCTCCCCGCGCGAGGCCGCGGCCATGGACCCTCGTCAGCGTCTGGCACTCGAATTATCCTGGGAGGCAATGGAAGACGCCCGGACCTTGCCGGCGAGTCTGCGTGGCAGTTCCGCTGCGGTCTTTCTCGGGGCCTCCGGTGACGACTATGCCTCGCTTGTGCAGCGGCACGGAACCGATGCCCTGTCGCATCACTCGCTGGCCGGTCTGAGCCGGGGTGTGATCGCCAACCGGGTGTCGCATCAGCTCGGATTGCACGGGCCGAGTCTCACTGTGGATACGGTGCAGTCCTCATCGCTGGTCGCCGTACAGCTGGCCTGCGAGAGCCTGCGATCCGGCGCCACCGGGCTCGCGCTGGCGGGCGGCGTACATCTGAATCTGGCGCCGGAAAGCACCCTCGCCTTCCACCGTGCGGGTGCCTTGTCACCCGATTGCCGTAGCTACACGTTCGATGCCCGCGCCAACGGATTCGTCCGGGGGGAAGGCGCAGGAGTGGTCGTGCTCAAGCGCCTCGAGGACGCACTCGCCGACGGCAACCGGATCTACTGCGTGCTGCTGGGCGGAGCGGTCAACCATGACGGAGATGCGCAGGCGCTGACCGTTCCGGACAGTGCCGCACAGCAGGCTGTACTACGAGCGGCCTACGCAGATGCAGGTGTGCTTCCCGAACAGGTCAGCTATGTCGAATTGCACGGCACCGGCACTCGCGTGGGCGATCCGGTCGAAGCCGGCGCGCTCGCCTCGGTCTTCGGATCGGGCAGGGACGCCGGGCAGCCACTGCTCGTCGGGTCGGTGAAGACGAATATCGGCCATCTGGATGCTGCCGCCGGGGTCATCGGACTGATCAAGACCGCGCTGTCGATAAAACACGGAGCCCTGCCCGCGAGTCTCAATTTCACCGAACCGCATCCGTCGATTCCCATGGACGAGTGGAAGATACGGGTCAATGACACAACGCGTCCGTGGCCGGCCGGTCGGCGGCTCGCCGGTGTCAGCTCGTTCGGTATCGGTGGCACCAACTGTCACCTGGTCGTCGCCGACCTTCCGATTGCGGCTGAGCCGGAACCGGTACGGGAGTGCGCCGGACCGGTTCCGGTAACGGTATCCGGGGGCAGCGCCCAGGCGTTGCGTGCGCAGGCCGCACGATTGCGCGAGTGGATCCTCGCCGATGCCGATCTGCTGCCGGTGGACATCGGCTACTCGACCGCGACGACGCGATCGGTGTTCAAGCACCGCGGTGTCGTCGTCGCTGCCGATCGTGACGAATTGCTGGACGGGCTTTCGGCTTTGGCGGCCGATGCCCCGGCGTCCCATGTCGTCACGGGATCGGCCACCACCGGATCCGGAGTGGTGTGGGTGTTTCCCGGTCAGGGCGCGCACTGGCTCGGCATGGCCGAGGACCTGTGGGTGACGAATGCGGTATTCGCGGCCGGCATGAACGAGTGCGAAGAACTGCTGACCGGTCTGGTGGATTGGTCGTTGCGGGAGGTACTGGGTGACGAAGCGGCGTTGGCGCGGATGGATATCGTGCAACCCGCGCTGTTCGCCGTGATGATGTCGCTGGCCCGGGTATGGCGCAGCGTCGGTCTCGAACCCGATGCGGTGGTGGGGCATTCGCAGGGTGAGATCGCGGCAGCGTGCGCGGCGGGCATCATTTCGCCGGCTGACGGGATGCGGCTGGTCCTCGCCCGTTCGCAGGTGATCAACTCCGGCTTGTCGGGTCGCGGGGCGATGGCCGCACTGGCCATGCCCGCGACGGATGTCGATCTGGGTCGGGTTTCGATCGGAGCGGTGAATTCACCTGGCACGGTGGTGATTTCCGGCGCTGTCGGTCCGGTGCACGAGATTGTGGCGGAGAGCCGCGCTCGGGGGATTCGCAGCAGGATAATCCCGATCGATTACGCGTCCCACTCCGATCAAGTGGAACTGATCCGGGACGAGGTGTTGCGGGTCGCCGCTGATGTCCCGGCTGTAGACAGTGGCATCACTTTCTATTCCACGGTCACTGCCGGTCCGGTGCGCGGTGCGGAACTGGACGCCGAGTATTGGTACCGGAACCTGCGTGGGCAGGTACGGTTCGCCGAAACTGTCGAAGCGCTCGCGGCTGCCGGTTATGGCGTATTCGTCGAGATCAGTCCGCATCCGGTGCTTACCATGTCGATCGCGGACACGGTCGATGACGTCGTTGTCCAGGCCACGCTGCGCAGGAACGAGGACGAGAACCGGCGTCTGCTGCTGTCCATGGCGGAGCTGTACAGCAAGGGCGTCGCGCTGGATTGGCGTCCGCTTTTCGCGGATGCCCGCCAGATTGCGTTGCCGACTTACGCCTTTCAGCGGCAGCCCTATTGGGTGGCGGGGGAGCCCGCCGAGTCCTCCCCACCGGCACCGGTGCCGGCCCCCGGTGTCGCAGTGGTGCGGTCCGGTAGCCTGACCGAGCGGTCCCTGTGGTCGACGGTTCGTGCGCAGGCGGCCGCGGTCCTCGGTCACGGCGACCCTGAGCTGGTTGAATTCGACTGCACATTCAAGGAACTCGGCTTCGACTCTGTCACCGCGGTCGAGTTGCGGAATCGCCTGAATACCGCCGCCGGTCTGCGGCTCCCGACCTCGGTGCTCTTCGACTACCCCACCCCGAACGCGCTCGTGCGCCATATGCGCGACGAGCTGTCCGGGCCCGGCGCAGACGTGCCCGCCGACGAGATGGGCGCCGTCGGCACCGATGGAATGGGCACCGATGAGGCGATAGCGATCATCGGCATGAGCTGCCGGCTGCCCGGAGGAGTGTCCTCGCCGGAGCAACTGTGGCAGCTGGTGGTCGACGGTATCGACGCGATCTCCGAATTCCCCGATGATCGCGGTTGGCGCAGCGTGCCCGGCGCGGATTTCGCGGCGGCCGGTGGCTTCCTCACCGGCGCAGCCGATTTCGATGCGGGCTTCTTCCGGATCAGCCCGCGGGAGGCGCTGTCGATGGATCCGCAACAGCGTCTGGTCCTGGAGACGGCCTGGGAGGCCCTCGAACACGCCGGCGCGGATACTGCGGCGTTGCGGGGTAGCCGGACGGGCGTCTTCATGGGCGCCATGGCCCAGGATTATCTGCCCCGTCTGCGGGATGTGCCCGACAGCCTCGGTGGCCATGCGCTCACCGGTGGCGCTACCAGCGTGGTGTCCGGACGTGTTGCCTACACGCTGGGGCTGGAGGGCCCCGCGGTGAGTATCGACACCGCGTGCTCGTCGTCGTTGGTGGCGCTGCATCTGGCAGCCCAGTCCCTGCGGTCCAGGGACTGCTCGCTGGCGCTAGCGGGTGGTGTGACGGTGATGTCGACGCCCGGCATGTTCGTCGAATTCGCCCGCCAGGGCGGGCTCGCCGCCGATGGCCGCTGCAAGGCGTTCGCGGATACCGCGGATGGCACCGGCTGGTCCGAAGGCGTCGGTGTGCTTGTGCTGGAAAGGCTTTCGGATGCACGCCGGAACGGCCATCGGGTGCTGGCGGTACTGCGCGGTTCGGCGATCAACCAGGACGGCGAGAGCAATGGGCTCACCGCGCCGAACGGCCCATCGCAGGAGCGGCTCATCCGGCAGGCCCTCGCCGGCGCGAATCTGTCCCCCGCGGATGTCGATGCCGCCGAGGCACACGGCACCGGCACTTCCCTCGGTGATCCGATCGAGGCACAGGCACTACTCGCGACCTACGGACATGACCGCGAGGAGCCGCTGTGGGTCGGGTCGTTGAAATCGAATATCGGGCACACCCAGGCGGCGGCGGGTGTCGCGGGCGTGATCAAGATGGTCATGGCCATGCGGCACGGTGTCCTCCCGCGCTCACTGCACATCGGCGAACCGTCACGACAGGTCGACTGGGCATCGGGCTCCGTGGAACTGCTGACACGGCAGCGCGCCTGGCCCGCCGTCGATCGGCCACGGCGGGCGAGTGTTTCATCGTTCGGGATCAGCGGCACCAACGCGCATGTGATCCTCGAGCAGGGCGACCCCGACGCCGTCCCGGTTCCGCCGGTGGATCCGGCCGGCATTGTCGGCTGGCTGGTATCGGCGCGGAGCAGCCGGGCGCTGGCGGGACAGGCCGCGAAGTTGTCGGCGGCGTTCGGCGCGGATCCGGCGCTCGGCGTGGCCGATGTGGCGTGGTCGCTCGCCACGGAGCGAACGAGCTTCGAACACCGTGCGGTGGTGCTCGGCTCGCGACGTGACGAATTGCTGTCCGGGCTGGAGGCGCTCGCGAAGGGCAATCGCGTCCCCGATGTCATCATCGGCAACGCGTCCGCCGCGCCTGCCGTGGGCGTCCTCTTCTCCGGCCAGGGCAGCCAGCGGCTCGGCATGAGTCGTGAACTGGTACAGCTGTTTCCGGTATTCGCGCAGGCGTGGAATGCGGTGTGCGCCGAACTCGATCCGCTGCTGGACCATTCGATCGATGACGTGGTGGCGGCCGAGCCCGGTTCCGAATCGGCCCGCCTGCTCGATGAGACGGCGATGACGCAACCGGCGCTGTTCGCATTCGAGGTAGCCGCGTTCCGGCTGCTGGAGTCGCTGGGCGTCATTCCCGCTGTGCTGGTGGGACATTCGATCGGTGAACTGGCGGCAGCGCATGTGGCGGGGGTGTTCTCACTCCCGGACGCGGCCCGGCTGGTAGCGGCCCGGGGCCGGTTGATGCAGGCGCTGCCGGGCGGCGGGGCGATGGTCGCGGTGCAAGCGGACGAGGCTGAAGTTCTCGGCGCGCTCGAAGGCCATGCGGAGTCGGTGTCGATCGCCGCGCTGAATGGACCGGCCTCGACGGTCATTTCGGGAGCCGAGGAATCGGTGAGCGAAATCGAGTCGATACTCGCTGCCGGGGGCGTGAAAACGACGAGGCTGCGGGTATCGCATGCGTTCCACTCGCCGCTGATGGAGCCGATGCTGGACGCGTTCCGCGAGGTAGCGCGGTCGGTGAGGTACTCGGCCCCGCACATACCGATCGTCTCGAACGTCTCCGGCACGATTGCCGCGGACGGTGATCCGACGGACCCGGAGTACTGGGTGCGGCACGTGCGCGCGGCCGTTCGTTTCGCGGACGGAATCCGTGCTGCGGTCACGGCCGGCGCCGAACTGTTCGTCGAGGTCGGGCCGGACCGGGTGCTGTCTGCGATGGCGCGGGAAGTCACCGGCGAACTCGGGCGCGACATTCCCGCGGTACCGATCGTCCGCAAGGGGTGGGAAGAATCGCGTTCGATCGCCGATGCTGCGGCGCGACTGCATGTTTCGGGCATTGCTGTCGATTGGCGGGCCTACCTGACCGCCATCGGCGCTCGCGGCGGGCATGTCGATCTACCCACCTATGCCTTCGACCGGCAGCGCTACTGGGCCGAGCCGGCGACGCCGCGCGGTGATCTGACCGATGCGGGCCTGGTTGCGGCCGGACACCCCTTCCTCGCCGCGTCCACCGAACTCACGGCACACGATCAACTGCTCCTGAGCGGTCGGATCTCGGTGGCAACGGACCCCTGGCTGACCGACCACGCGATCTTCGGCCGCACTGTCTTCCCGGGTGCGGCCTTTGCCGAAATGGCATTGCGGGCAATGGCCGACACCGAGTGCCGCGGGATCGAAGAACTCACCCTGCAGGCGCCGCTGACCTTCGCGGACGACGATGCCCAGCTTCAGGTCATTGTCGACGCGGCCGACGAATCGGGCCGGCGGGGATTCGGCATCTACTCGCGTTCGGTATCGACCGGTTCGCGGTCCTGGACCCAGCACGTCGCCGGGTACCTGTCCGCGGAGGGTGGCTCGGTGCCCGGAAACTCGGCCGAATGGCCGCCCCGGGGAGCCGAGCCGGTCGATCTGACCGGTTACTACTCCGAACTCGTCGACCGCGGATACGAATACGGGCAGGCATTCCAAGGTCTGCGTGCGCTCTGGCGCCGGGGCGACGAGCTGTTCGGCGAGGTGCGGCTGCCCGCCGATGTGCTCCACACCGACGCTGGATTCGCCATACATCCCGCGCTGTTCGATGCGGCGCTGCACCCGATGCTGTCGTTGTTCGCCGACACCGATCAGGCGCGAGCGCTGCTGCCCTATTCCTGGTCCGGGGTATCGCTGCATGCGTTCGGTGGTACGGAACTCCGTGTTCAGGTGGCGAGAACCGGTGCGCAGGAGGTCTCGCTGGAAATCACCGGTCTCACCGGAACTCCGGTGCTCTCGGTCGCTTCCCTGATGCTGATGCCGGCCTCGGCCGATCAGTTGACCGGCGGCGGGGTGTCCGATTCGCGATTCGCCCTGGACTGGACGGCAGCGCCCGCCACGCTCGAATCGGCCAGGAACGCAACGGATCTGACTTTCGCACATGTGGACGCGGGTGCGGATCCGGACGTACCGGCGTCGGCGCTGGGACATGCGGGCCAGGCACTGGAGCTGGTGCAGCAGTACCTCCGCGACGAGCAGCCGGACGGGGCGCGGCTGGTGATCGTGACCCGCAATGCGATTGCGGTGAGCGCAGGCGAGGATTCCGATATTACGGTTGCGGCGGTGTGGGGTCTGCTGCGGTCGGTGCAGGCCGAACACCCGGAGCGTTTCGTACTGGTCGATATCGATGATCATGAGGATTCACCGGCTGCGCTGGCGACGGTAGGGCGATTCGATGAACCGCAACTGGCCATCCGCCGAGGGGTGGTATGCGCGCCGCGCTTGGCGCCCGTGCAGTCGGCCCAGCACCGGCCAGTGCTCTGGGACGACCGCGGAACAGTGCTGATGACCGGCGCGACGGGAGCACTCGGCGCGCTGTTCGCCCGGCATCTGGTGACCGAACACGGTGTCCGCCACCTGCTGATGCTGAGCAGACAGGGATCCGCCGCGCGCGGAGCGAACGAGTTGTCGGACGAGCTGACCGCGCTCGGGGCCGAAGTCACGCAAGTTGCCTGCGATGTCTCCGATCGGGCGGCGCTGGCCGAACAGCTCGCTCGTATTCCGGACCGGGCGCCCTTGACCGCGGTCATTCATCTGGCCGGTGTGCTCGACGACGGCACAGCGGAAGCACTGACGCCGCAACGTCTTTCCCGGGTTTTCCGGCCGAAGGTCGACGCGGCATGGTATTTGCACGAGCTGACCAAGGATCTCGAATTGTCGGCATTCATCCTGTTTTCGTCGGTCGTCGGCACGGTCGGCAATGCCGGGCAGGCGAATTACGGCGCCGCCAACGCCTTCCTCGACGCCTTGGCTGAACATCGGCGATCGACGGGGTTACCCGCGACCTCGTTGGCATGGGGCCCATGGGAATTGGGAATGGCGGGCGCGCTGGACCACACCGATCTGACGCGGTTCCGGCGAACCGGCCTGGTCCCCCTCGCATCGGAGAAGGGAACGGCGCTGTTCGATGCGGCACTCGGGGCGGATGCCGTCGCCGAGGTGCTCGCGGTGCTCGACAAGTCGGCGCTGCGGCAGCTCGAGACCGTGCCCGCACTGTTCCGCGGGATGATCGGACCGCGGCGCCGGCAGGCCGAGGAACGGGCGGAATCGCTGCTCGTGCAGCAGTTGGCCGAGCAGTCGCCGGAGGAACAGACCAGTACTCTGCTGCAGCTACTGATCGCCACCGCGGTTCTGGTACTCGGCTACTCGTCGGCCGATGACGTCGATGCGGAGTTGTCCTTCAAAGAGATCGGGTTCGATTCCCTGAGCGGCGTGGAATTCCGCAATCAGATCAAGAAGGACATCGGGATTCAGATTCCCGCGACGGTGATATTCAACTACCCGACACCGATGGCCTTGGCAGAGCGGTTGCGGGAGCTGATGTTCCCGGCAGAAATTCCCGTCGAAGCACCGCAGGCAGATGACGATGTGTACACCACGATCGACGAGTTCGACGAGTTCGACGATATGGACGTCGAGACCCTCATTCACAGGGCATTCGTCGAATGAACATCGCCGCTGCCGAACGGGTGCGCTGGATCCGGACCTTCCGCGCCCCGGAAACCTCCTCCGTCCGGGTGGTCTGCTTCCCGCATGCCGGCGGCGCCGCCACCTACTTTCATCCCCTCACTGCACGTTTGGATGCGTCCATCGAACTCCTGGCAGTGCAGTATCCGGGCCGCCAGGAGCGACGTGGCGAATCGCTCATCGATGACATCGGCGTACTCGCCGACCAGGTGGCCGCGGTCCTGCCTCCGGACGGCAAGCCCACGATGTTCTTCGGACACAGCATGGGAGCGACCGTGGCTTTCGAAACGGCCCGGCGCTGGGAGATGCTGGGCCGCAGCCCGATCCGGCTCATCGCCTCCGGCCGGCGCGCACCCTCGCTACGGGCCCGCCACACCATCGCCCTCGACACCGACCGTGACGTCCTCACCGAGATCGAACGACTCAACGGAACCGACACCAGACTGCTCGAGGACGAGGAGATGCTGAGCGTGATCATCCCCGTCATCCGCAATGACTACCGGGCCGTCGAGGCCTACCGCTGCGCGCCCGGTGCCACTGTCGGCTGCGCGGTACTGGCGGTACGCGGCGCGTCGGACCCGCGTGTCACGGCCGCCGATATGGAGCGGTGGCGCGACCACACCACAGGATCGTTTGCCACCCACACCTTCTCGGGCGGGCATTTCTATCTGGAATCGCGGTTCGAGGAGCTCGCTTCCGTGATCGAAGGCAGCCTGACGGATCGACCACGGCAGGAGTCGTGAACCTATGACCGAACACACCGTTGCCGCCGCTGCCGTCGAGCGCATCGATCCCCGTGACCCGCTGGGTCGGTTGCAGCGCTTCTTCGATCCCGGAACCGTTCTGCCCCTGCATCCCCGCGACAAGTCGGGTGTGCTCGCCG
>NZ_JBIRVQ010000035.1:0-13667 GCF_044386975.1 Nocardia sp. NPDC020380
CAGCCCCGCCGACTACGAATCCGTTCACGCACCCGATAACATGGCTCAAGCCGCGTAATCACAAACCCCGTGTCCAACTTCCGGGGTCAAGGCCCGAATCCAGCTGTCTCCGTGGTCGTACCGTTCCTGGAATTCCCGTCCGAGCCTCAGCTGCGTTCGGGGACTCATCGGTTTCTTTCTCTTGGCCATGATCAGAACACCTCACCCTTGGTAGGCGTCTTCTCGCTGGCACTCGCCGTCCTGGATCTCGCATCCTGCGTCTTCGCAGAGCTCGCACAAGGACAGCGTGTTCACCATTCCGACCACGATGTCGAAACAGTCCCGGCAGCCGCACCACTGGTATCCCGAGTCACTCATGACCGGCCCTCCTGTGGAGTGGCCTCACTGCCGATCGTGGGGTCTTCGTCGACATCCCACGGTTCGTAGTGACCACATTCGTAGCAGTACATGAGGTACTCAATCGGCGCGTCCTGGGAACGGGCCGGTATGAGACTCATTGGCGTACCACAGCATTCGAGGTCGATCGTCATGCCGGTACCTCCTGGCTGTCGGTGAACACCGTCCACCGGGCCTGGATCGCCGACACAATCTGCTCGTCTGCGACATCGATGTCGCCGACGATTACCCCGACCTCACGCAGGTACTCCAGCGCGGTCCCGATCACCGCATACAGCGCCGATCGGTCGATGACGTGAACCTCGGCCATCATGACCATCACGCCCTCCCCGCACCGTGTGCCCACCACTCGGGCAAGACCTCGCCGCGTGAGAGCCACTGATCCAAGCGGTTCACCTCTTGGGCGAGATCCGCCAGTATCTCGATGACTTCGTCACCGTCGTGGCGCTCCTGCGTGCGTTCGTCGAGCTCGTAGAACGCGTCGACCTTCTCCCGGATTCGGGTCAGGGCCGTATTCGGGTCCATCACCGCCTCCTGGTTTTGGCCGGCGGTTCCGGGCATTGGTCGTGCTGGGTCTGGAGTGCACCAAGGTCCCATTGCAGGCACTGCACCTGATCGAGCAGTTCCTTGCACTGGTCCTTCAGGTCATCGCGCTCCCTGATTAGCTCGGCCACATCGACGGTGTTGCCGCCGCCGTTGAGAACCGAGACCCGTTCGGCCGCAGCAGTATTGCTGTCGTGGTCGGATTCGGGCATCCACTCACCGTTCGGTGTGTAGTGTCCGACCGTCCACAACTGCCACTCGGTGCGCAGGTACACGTACCCCATCAGGCCACCTCCCCACCACTGGCAGTAGCGGAGACGGAATCCCGCACTGACTGGCGGGTTTCGACAGCACCGCGCCACTCGGCTTCGAGCAACGCATCGGTGATCATGTCGAGTACCCGACCGGCCAGATCACTCGGCAGGTCCGCGAGCATGTAGCCGTTCGCCGGACCGTGAATGAACGGAAGGCCGTTGGTGTGGCCGTAGACGAATGCGAGGTGCATGCTGCCGTCCTCGTTCATCGTGGCCGCCATCGCGTGAATTCCATTGGCGCAGCGCACCTTGTCCTGCGTGTCCATTACGCCACCTCCTCCGGGTCGGAGGACGTGTCGCTCACCCACACCAGGATCGCGTCGTGATGGTCACCGGGATGGACCTTGTGCGCCCACCAACTTCCGGTCGGGCATTCGATCCACTCGATTAGCTCGCCGCACGCGCCGCAACGCATGGGCGTGATCGACAGCTCCGACACGGACTCGTCGTCGTTGACGAGTTCGGTGTCGCCGACCTCGTTGTCGGTGCCGTCGAACGCGTCGATGGCCGCGGTCAACTTGTCCCGCAGGGTGCGGGCTTCGCCGATCCACAGATCCGCCAGGACTCCTTCGAGATTGTCGAGTTTCCAACGGATCTCGATGTCACCACGGCAATCGTCGGACTCCAGCTGCTTCACCTCGGCATCGGGCATCTTGTGCCAGTGCGTGCTGATGTAGCCGCAACCGCCCTCGCCGTAGAGGCCGCGGGAAGCCGCCGCCGCCTCGGTCTTCAAGAACGCCATGATCAGATTCCTTTCTGGATGTGGGCGTGAATGGCGTTGTGACGCAGGAGGTTGTTCATCAGAACTCCCGTTCCGGCGGCCACACAGCGGAACCGAAGACCGGCGGCGTGCCCTGCGGCGACGGACTGGAATCCCAGTCCGGCCCCGAATCCTCACCGCCGTTCTCGGCGCTGAGCCGCGCGTGCGTCATCAGCGCCGCGGTCAGCGCGTCGGCCAACTCCTCGGCCTCGAACAGGCGCAGATACACCCGTACCCCGGTTTCGGGGGTCGGTGTCCAGGCAATCTCGACACACGGACCCAGCGAGCCCACCGTCAGGAACACCTGCGTGTCCACGTCGTGCCAACCGAGAATGATGTCCCCGCGGCCGTCGACGGTGTCCGCGGACCGGCTTTCCGTGCACGCCATGACTAGGCCACCTCATCCGTGCTCGGCTGGAACGTGGCCCAGGGGTCATCGCTGGCCCCGGAATCGTTTCCTGCCTTCGGATTCGGACGGCCGCCGCCATTGCGGTTCTTGTTCCGGATCGGGCGGGCCACCGCGTATTTCAGCGACGTTCCCACCTCGTCGGCCACCACCTCCATGACGGTGCGCTTGACGCCGTCGCGGTCGGTGTATTCGCGCTGCTGCAACTTGCCGACCACGATCACCCGATCCCCCTTGGCCAGGGAATCGGCGACGTGCTGGCCCGCCTCGCGCCACTGGGTGCAGCGCATGAACAGCGCGGCACCGTCCTTCCACTGCTTGGACTTCTGATCGAAGACCCGCGGGGTGGAAGCGACCGTAAAGTTGACCACCGCGTCACCCGTGTCATTCATGAAACGGATGGTCGGGTCGGCGGTCAGGTTGCCGATAATGGTGAGATTCGTCTCTCCGGACATGTCATAACTCCTGAAAGTTGTTGAAATAGTTAGGATTTCCGAGAAATCGATTTCTCAGTGAGGTTGTCCAAGCCTCATAGGTGTGATGCCTGGGCATCACGGGTGTTCAGCTGCCGTATTGATTCCTCCTTATCTGTGTTGTTGTTAAAAACCTCTGGGGCACAGTCGATTCAACTCATGCCTCGGCTTGCATTTGGGCGGTCGATTCGGCTTGCACGCTGGCCTGCTGGTTCTGCGCGGCGGATTGGCTTGCCGTGGTGTGCTGGGCTTGTTCGGCCTCGGCTTCGACCCGCGAGGTTGTGCCGTTCCCGTTGGGGGTTTCGGCCTGCTGTTGGGCGTGCTGGCGGGCCTTGTGGTTGTTGTGGGCCGGACCGTGGCCGTTGGTGGCCTCGGCGGTCGCGTTCTGCTGAGGCAGTAGTTCGTTGATGCGTTCCTCGAGCGCCTCCAGGCGTCCGGCGAGATCGTCGAACCGGCGCGTGCTCTCCTGCCGCAGTTTCGTGATTTCCGAGTTCGTCGGCTCGGCGGTGGCGGTCTCGGTCTGGGCGATCCGTTCGCGATGCTGGGCGACCTTGCGTTCACTCTCGGCCGCGACGTAGCGGGCCTGGATTGCTGCGTTGCCCGTGACCGATTCGAAGATGTTGCGGACCACCGGTTTCGATGCATCGACACTGATGGCGTCGAGAGCCAACACGACCTGTCCGCGCTGCTCGGGTGTGAGCACGGTGTCATGGATGGTGTGCTCGATACTGGCGCGCAGTCCCACGAGGCGCGCGACCTCGTTGGCCTTCTCCTCAGCGGACTGGCCCGCGGACGCCCGGACGGCGGCACGAACTTCGCGCTGGTACTCCTCGACGCGGGTCTGATACCACGCCTTGGTATTCGTGATTTCGTGGTTCAGCAGTGTCCGAGCGTCGCGCCACTCGGAAACGAACTGCTTGTAGTCGGCGCGGTTCAATCGAATTGACCCGTCCGCACTGGCCCGCTGGATCCGCTGTAGCAACTGCATCATCAGCGCCAGCAACTGCGGCCAGTTGCGGGCGGCCTCGTCGACTTCGTTACCGGACATCGGAATCGGCTCCCGTCCCGGCGGCGTTCATGTCGGCGGCCAGGCCCCGCAGCATCATGGCCAGCTCGGTCACGATCGGCGGCTTGGCCGTCTGCATCACCGCCACCTCGGCGGCGACCTCCGGCTCACGCGCCCACGCGGTGGTCAACCAGTTCGGCTCGATGCGCTTGATCAATTCCGTCATCGACCGCGGCGGACTGATGCCGGGGGCGGTGCAGGCCAGGCTGAGCACGAACGCGCGGGCTTCCGCGAAGTACTGCCCGGCAAGATCGCGGGTGTGTTCGTCGAACATCTCCGCGAACTCCTGAGCCATGGCGGCACCGTTCATGGTCCATAACAGGGCGGTGAACTTCGGATCAAAGAAGTTGCTGGACATGGTGATTGGTTCTCCTTCTTGGTTAGTGAATTCAGGCGATGGTCGGCACCGAGGCGGCCTCGGTGCGGTCTCGGTTGCGGGCGGCCCGCCACGCTCGCCAGCGGGCACGCAGGGGACGGGTGTGGGTGAAGTAGAAGCGCGAGGCGGCACGGCCTCCGGCGATGCCGAGATCGCGCATGGTGTGGGCGGTGATGCTCCAGTCGGGGCGACCCAGGCTGATCCAGACGCTGTAGCCGATCCAGCCCGCCAGCCACACCAGCACCGGGGTCACGGCCGCCTCGGGCGCACCGGAGGCGGTGGTCGCCCACATCAACGGCACCGTGACCGCGACCGCGGCCCCGACCGCGCGGGCGCCGCGAATCCGACGCCATGCCCGCGCCTTCCAGGTCGGGCGGACCAGTTCGGCGAGTTTGATGCCCGAGGACTCCATGAGCATTTGCAGCTCACCGTCCCAATCGATACCCCGCCCGTTGTCGCCGTTGGCGTTCATGCCGGTACTCCTTCGTGGTTGTCGTGATGGTTGGTCTCGACCGCGGTCAGCCAGTCGGCGGTGAACAGGTCGGGGCTGTCCGCAGTGCCTGGGGTGTCCGCGGCCGTGTCTCCGTGGCCACGGGTGTCCGCGTCGGTGTCCGCGCCCGTGGCCAGGTAGCGGCGGACGGTGCGCTTACTGACCGCGAGTTCGGCCGCGATGCGGGCGTGAGTCCAGCCCTGGGCGTGCAACTCCCGTGCTCGCTGGCGACGGGTGTCCGCCTCGATGTCCTCCCCGCCGATCGGTTGTTCGGCGGCCGTGTCCGCCTGTCCGGACACCGCGGCCACCCGTTCCGCGACCGGGCGGACAGGCTCACCGATGGCCTCGATCTGGGTGGCCAGCGAAACTTCCTGCGGGACAGTAAGTTTCCGAGCAGTCACGTGCCCTCCGTGCAGCACTGCGGGATTCGGTGCGTCGCGGTGGGCGGATTCGGTCGCCCTTTGCGGGGTCAGCGACAGCAGTGCGAACCCGCACACCACCATCAGCCCGTCGAGGGTAAGCGGCCCGACCTCGGCGGCTGGATGCCCGTATCCCCAGGCCAGCAACACGTCTCGGACGTGGCTGTAAGAGATCACTGCCGACCCGATCGCGACCGTGCCAGCCCCGCCGAAGCGAGCCAGGCTCCAACCGGGACCGCGCCGCCAACCCACGCGGGAGAGCACCTCGATGCTCAAGACGAGACCGATGGGCCAGATCGCGGACCCGAGCCGGGCGGCGACGGCGAGGACAACCCCGGTGGGCATGTGGACAGTCGGCAGGAAGGTATGCAGGACATTGGTGGCCACCGAGGTCAGCGACCCGAACACGAACCCGATCCGCGCCACCCGTCGCCCCTGGGGCTGCTCCATGCGGGCGGTCATCGTGTCCACCCCCTGTCCGCCCTGGTGTCCGGGGTGTCCTCGGTGTTGTCCGCCTGGTTGTCTGGGGCGGTCACCTCGTTGGGGGTGGTGTGTCTGGGGCGGTCACTGGTGGTGTGGGAGTGGCCGTTCCAGGTGGCCACGTAGGCGGCCATGGGGCGTAGGTAGTCGGTCATGCGACCTCACCGCCGTCGTCGTCGAACCCGACATCGGCGCGGCGAGCCCGCCCGGAATCCAGGTCTCGCACCGCCCGCAACGGCACCCGGGGCTTGGTGTTCGCGGCCCAGCGTTCGGGATGCGGGTCCGCGGGCAGTGCCGTGATCTCATCCAGCTCGACCGGGATTACGTGTCCCCATTGGGCTTTGAGGGCGTGGACCCACACCACGTCCCCGCGGTCGAATTCGGCGAGCCGGTTCGGGTCGATCAAGAAGGTTTCCCGGTTGCCCAAGGTGCCTTCGTCGCCGACCTTGCCGTTCATGGAGTGCCGGGAGTTCACGGTGACCGGGCGGGTGCCGAACACCTCCGAGACCTTGCCCGCGCCCTCCTGCACCATCAGCAGACCACCGGAAGGGCACGCCTCCATCAAGCGGCGACGCTCATCGGGGGTGTTACCGAGTCCGTATTGGTTCTGGGCGGAGAAGATCGCCACGCACCCCATCCCCAAAAGCCGTTCGGCGATGGTGAATTGGTTGATGCCGCCGGTCTTGTCCGACACCGCCGACATCTCATCGATGATCAAAATGATCTGCCGGTCGTGCTCGCTGCATGCGAACTGCGTGATCAGGGTTGTGATCGCAGCGACTTGGGCGCGGGCGTATTCCCCGCGGATCGTGCCGGGCACGGTCGCATAGATGACATCGAACGAATCCAGGGGCCGGCCGCCGTCGAAGCCCTCACCGATCGCGTTGAAGATGTTGCGGAACTTGCCCGCCACATCCCCGATCGCGGGCGGCTTGTTCTGCTGAAGATCATCGATCTCCGCCAGCACCGCCTCATGGCCTTCCCAATGCTCTTTGAGCCAGCTCAGCGACAGCCGTTCCTGGAACTCGTCTCTGCTGGTCGGCTTCCCGCCCGGAGCCCTCACCGCCAGCTGCACCACGCGGATACGGTTCTGCTTGAAGTGCTCCGCGCCCGCGTCGGTGGCCTGCACCGGGTTGATCATCGATTCCAACGTGGCGCACTGGTCGTCCTCGGACAGGTCCCACATGTCGAGCCGATGCGTGATGGGCCAAAACGCGATTCCCGAAGGTCGCACTCCTTGGCGGTGCGCGATCTTGACCACCTGGCGGCCGGTTGCCAAACCACCCTTGCCGCCCTTGCAGTCGACATAGATCAGCAGTGGGCGTTTCTCCCCGGTCCGCACATAGCGTCGCCAATAGGCTTCGTACAGGGCGGTGCCGAGGCGGACTTGCATGGTGGTCTTGCCCGCCTTCTGGGACTTGCCCAGTACGAACATCGAACCCAGGTCATCGATCGGGATCTCCAACTTCGCCGACCGCTTCGTCACCAACTCCGTGACCGTCGTAGGCTGCGTCGCATCCGTGCGCTCCGACAGCGTGCCGAGTACCGCACGGTTCTTCAGCCAGCCCGTCACCAGCGGCGCACCGTAGCGCGCAGCCCGGCGTGCGGCGTGGGCCTGGCCTTGCTGCTGACGGCGCAGCAGTCGACGGGTCTTCCACGGCGACTCCGCGCCCTCGGTGCCCGTGCGAGCCAGGAACCGCGCCCGATACAGCGCCGCCGCACTCCAGGCCAGGGGCAGGCATCCGGCGGTCATCGCCACCAGTGCCCCTGAGACGGAACCGAAATGGATCAGCACCTTCGTGCCCTGCCACCACAGCGACGGGGCCACCAGCCAGGAATTCGCGATCAGCATCGCCCCGAGCGGCAGCACCAGTGTGCCGAGGGCGTAGTTGCGGACCTGCCGAGCATCCCAGCGCCGCCAATGCGCGACCCGGATCATGACCACCGCCAACACGATCACGAACCCCACGCCCAGCACCACGGTGCCCAGCCACCCGAACACCGTGGCCACGCTGGAGATGTGCAGGTGCCAGTCTGGGGCACGCCAGCCGTTCGGCAGTGAGGAATTCTCGAACCGCGACGGCGACTGCGACTGCGACTGCGGGGCAACAGAACTCACCACAAGCCCTTGCGACGGCGCAGACTCAGGCACCGGAACAACCGACGTCGGAACGGGCGGTGCTGTCGCTGTGGTGCCGCAGTCCTGCGGGGTGATCAGAGGAACGCAATCGGTCATGGCTGCGCCTCCTCGTCGTCCAAGTGACGTGCCCGGTGATCCGAGGCGTCTTCCTCGGCGACCGCCTCGCCCTCGATGTGCAAGGTGTGCACGATGCCCCGGAGGGCGCCGAACTGCTTCGAAATCTGGTCTGCGCCTTCTGGATTCAAGAACACGCCACCGGAACCCGCCTCCGCCAGGCGGCGGAGTTCATCCCGAATTTCGTCAGCGGGTCGAGCCCACAGGTCGAGCGGCTTGGCCTTGCCCCACCGCGGCGGCCCCACGGGAACCGAGCCGATTCCTCTGATATCGATGAACCATTGCATGATCAGCGCACTCCCTTCCGCGCCAAAGTGATGTCCAAGTCGTGGATTTCGAGATTCGACAGCTGATCCAGGCCCCGCTGATGCGCAAGCCGGGTCGCGGCGTTCTCCACCGCGCGACGCAGACCAGCACCGCGCGCGAAATACAGGACGCCGGCCAACTCGCACCGCTCGGCCGCGTCCAGCGCCACCGACAGGGCACGGGTCAGACGGCCCTCGCCGAACTTCCGCGACAACTCGACCTCAACCGCCCACACCTTGTCCACGTCAGCGAAGTCCCGGACCCAGCCGTCATGGATGTGGACCTCCACGCGACCGGTCTCGGACTTCAGCCGCCGCCGCAACAACCGTTCGCTGGTCCAGATCCGCGGATCGGTGTTCATGCCGGTCAGCGCCAACCGCAGCTCCGTGACCGCGGTCAGATGCGCCGCCGTCGACGCCTTCGGATGCCACTCGCCCGGATCGAATTCCAGGTAGCCCCAGCCGATTTCCCGTGTCGGGTAGATCCACAGCGGGCCGTGCGGGGCTTCCCCGGGGTCGTCGAAGGTCGCCGACTTCCGCCACGGCCCCGGCGACCCGTAATCGATCCGCGCCACGTGCGCGCGACTGGCCTTCTTCAACCGCCGCGCCAGCTTGCTCACGGCCTGCGGACTCTTACCGGTCGCCTTGGCCGCAGTATCGAACGACATGCCGTACTGCTGAGCGTTGAACTCCTCGAACAGGGTCTCCCACGGTTGCAACCGAATCTCCGGCTCGCTCATCGCGTCACCGCCTCACGCGGGCACTCCTTGGGCCAGATCGCCACGTTCTGCGTGCCCGGCGCGGGGCAGGTCACCACCGTGGACGGCAGGGCCTCGCGGGTGCCGAACAGCAGCACGCCCAGATACACGCCCGCCGCAAACACGAACCCCAGTCCCACCAGCACGGCGAAGGCCATCGGGGACACCGGAATGCCTGCCCGATCGCGGTCGCGGTATCCGAACATCAAATAGTCGTTCATCGCCGACCACCCCGCCGACTGCGGCGATCGAACGGACCCCGATAGGTCCAAATCACACCCGCGACACCGAACAAGAAGATTGCGATCAGCAGCAGCACGGCCACCTGGGGCACGAAGATGCCGATGGCCAGAACGATCCCGATCAGCACGAACGAGGTGCGCATCATGCTGCACCACCGCTGTGCTTGTTTCGGCAGCTCCGACGACGCCGTGCGAACGCCGACTTTCTGCTCAGTCGGAGGTAGTGCTCTTTTCGCGCATGCTCGGCGCGGAACGCTCGTTCTTCCGGGGTAAGTAGTCCGTCCGGATCAACGGCACGCTCGAACTTGTCCATCAGCGCACGCCGCGCATTTGCTGTGCGCGCGGCACGATCTTCCGTCCGCGCCCACGATGCATGTGCTGCAATCCTCGCTTGCAGCACACGATCACCTTTGTCCTGCACCACGTCGAATGCCTCCGATCAGTTTCTTGTGGGGATCAGTCGGCGAGCTCTGTACTCGCCTGTGCCACAAGGAAACTGGATTCGAGGTGGACGACATCATGCGTGAAAAGGACTTCCAAGGACGTCCCGGCGGCGTAAACTCGTCCCTGAAAATCCTCGATGGGGGTGAGGCAGTGTCGAACGACCGCCTACTTGAATCCTTACTGCGCAACGGTTTTAGTCCCGCTAGCGCAGCGGAGAAGCTCGGCGTAGACGCGAAAACCGTTGAGCGGTGGATCAGCAAGGGCAGAACGCCCTTTCCCAAGCACCGCCGCGCTCTTGCCGCGCTGGTCCACGAGACCGAGAACTATCTCTTTCCAGACGCGATTGATCCTGAACGCCGGACTGAGCTGGCAGAGGCCGAAGTAGTCAAGATCTTTCCCCACCGGAGCCTGATTCCGGCGGAACTGTGGTCTCGGCTCCTTCGGGATTGCGCCGAGCGCATCGACATCTTGGTCTTGGCTGGCCTCTTCCTGGCAGAGGAACCGGCATTCGCCAGGACCGTTAAGGACAAGGTCCAGCAGGGCCTTTCAGCAAGGATGCTCTTCGGTGATCCGCTCGCGGATGAAGCCGTGAAGCGGAGCGGTGAGGAACGACTAGCTGTCGGTACGGTCCCAGCCAGAATCAAGAACGCCTTGGCGCTTGTCGAACCCCTGACCGGCATCGAGGGCGTCGAGATCCGGTTCCACGGCACGACCCTCTACAACTCGATCTTTCGCTTCGATGATGAAATGATCGTGAACATGCACGTCTTCGGCCAGCCGGGGGCCTACGCACCTGCGATGCACCTGCGTCGGCTGCCGACAGGGGACCTGTTCGAGACGTACATGAGTAGCTTCGAGCACGTTTGGGCAGTCTCCGATACCGCCGACTTCTCCAGGATCAGAGCATGAGCCGCACCGACTTCTACGAAGATCCGAATGCCCCGAAGGCGAACAGTCTCAAGGTCGCGGTCAGCGCCCTGGTTCGCAACGAGCATGGCCAAGTACTGATGATCCACCGCACGGACAATGGCAAAGCGTCGATTCCGGGAGGCGGGATGGAGTTCGGTGAGACACTGACTCAGGCCGTCGTACGCGAAGTCGAAGAGGAAACCGGTATCGACGTTGCGGTGACCGGACTGATCGGGATCTTCTCGAACCCTGAGCACGTCATCGCCTATGACGACGGCGAAGTGCGCCAGGAGTTTTCGATCTGCTTCACAGCTGATCCAATCGGCGGCGAGCTGCGAACCAGCACCGAATCCAAGGCGGTCGGCTGGGTCGAACCCGGGGATCTCGTCAATCTCGACATCCATCCGTCCATCTGGCTGCGGATTGAGCGTGGCCTCGAAGGACACGCTGAGCCGTACTACACCTGAATCGGATCAGCGAGCAGCCGTTCCGTGCGATTAGCCGCGGCGATGAGGGCATCGGATGCTTCGGCAACCGATCGGGTCACCACATGATTGGGCCCATACCGCTCGAAAACCTCGTTGATACGGCGCTGCACATCGACAACCGCTCCGTTTGGCGTCGTCGTCATATCGGCCCACCAAAGAGCATCGCGCAAGGCAGTGCGCTCATCCGGCCATCTGATCATGACCCCCTGATGCCGTGCCTCGACGCACGCGCAGGAATGGTTCGCGACCAAGCCGCACAACCGGTCCGAGACGCCCAAACCTGCCAGGAACTGCGCGCCATCGACCGCATGCACTCCGGTCTGGACAAGGTCCGGGGCATACCCGATGTCATGAAGCCACGCCGCTGCCACGAGCAGATCCGGGTCATCGACCACACCGCGGGCATGTTCGGCTTGCCTAGCCACGCCCTGAGTGTGCTTCCAGCGCCGAGGAAGCTCCTCGAGCTGCTCGCGCGCGAGGTCGGCTGCCCACTTGCACAGGTCTGCGGTCACGCTCATACTCCCCACGGTAGTAGCGAGCTGCCCGCTACGGCTGCCCGAACAGCTCAGTCAAAGATATCGGCAGGTGTCGCGCTCCCCCACCACCACGATTGTCCCTGGACCTGCACAAAGCACAGCCCGTTCTAGTGCGCGACTATTTGGATTAGTCCACCCGGGGAATGGGCCGCTGAGCTGCAGCTTCGCGGCCCATTCCCGTATCCGATCCCGGGCACAACGCTCACAGTCCAAGGTATCCGGGGAGCCCCAAGCCCAATTCGCCGATCTGATGACCCTCGGCACACACGTTCAGGCCATCGCTTCGGTCCGTGACCACCTCGGGGAACCACGCCCGCACCTTCATGAGTTCACCGTCCACCACAAGCCCCCGGTCGTGGCCAATACTGCAGTGGCCCGCGAACTGGCCGGCTGGTGCTGGTCGCTGGCCACGATCGAGGACTGACCGGCCCGGGCTCGGCCGGGCGAGTATCCACGGGAGCCGATGTGAGGGACCGACCCGCGAACGCGGCTATGGGCAGCAACACTTTTCGTGATCGCCACGCCCGATTTCTAGAGCCGCGGCACCGTCCCTGCCGAACAGTCGTCCTGCGGTAACCAACCCGCGCATATCAGCAGCTCCCATTGATGCAACAGCCGGTGGTTACCTGCGTGCCCGCGAGCACGGGCGGCCGGGGAGGCCAGCGCCCAGCGGGCCGCCATCGCACGCCCGGGATGACCATAGGGCTTGCGATGGTGCCACGCGGATTCGACCAGCAGCCGACGCGCGTGACCGTTACCGGTCTTGGTGATCGAACCCTGGACGCGAGACACACCCGAGGACCGCTCACTGGGCACCAGCCCCAGGTAGGAGCCGATCGTGTTGCCGGTGAACCGATGCCAGTCACCGATCTCCACGGCCAGCGCGAACCCGGTCAACGTGGAGATACCGCGCAGACACCCGAGTCGGTGCACGATCGGCGTGTACTCGCAGTGGGCGGCCAACTCTGCGATCGCGGAATCGAGCCGGTCACGACGCGTCTTGGCCACCATCATCGCCTCGTAATCGTTGTCGTAGGCTGCCTGCAACGCAGGTTGATCGAAATGCTGCGCCCGTAGCCATGATTCGTGGATCGCAGTCCATGCACTACCGCCGGAATAGACAATCCCTTGCCGCAGAAGCAATTTCGACAACCTGTGCCGATGTCGCATCAAGTCGATGCGGGCGTCCTCGCGGGCGCGCACCAGATCCCTGGCGGCTTCCTGCGTCACACTCGGCACTCTCACCGCCACCACCTCACCCAGCCGCAGCAGCCGCGCCAGATGCAGCGCATCCCGGAAGTCGGTCTTGACCCGATCCCCGCTGGGGCGCTGCAACTTCGACGGCGCCACCACCACCGTCTCGATCCCGGCCGCGGTCAACGCCCGATACAACCCGAACCCGGTCGGTCCCGCCTCATACACGACCCGCACCGGCGGCTCGAGGGCGTTCACCCAGCCCAAGATTTCTCCAGGGTCGGGACACAGACGTCGTCGCTGCACCCGCCCGGTCTCCGCCTCGATCGCGCACCCGACAACCAAAAGTGCGTGCACATCCAGCCCGACACTCGTACCCTCAACACTCACCGGGGGCCTCCTGACCTGCAAATGTGGCTCTACCGAAACGAGTGTCGTCCCGGCAACCCACGCGGCTTTGCAGAACCGAGGCCTCCGGCCTCAAACCAATGGGCCCTCATACCGTCTAGTGCCGCGACGGTTGCTCCGATCAGGTCCTCCTTCCCACAGAACGTGACATCCACACCGAGCAATCCCGACGCCAGAAGGTGATCGGTTCCTCCGTACTAAGGCCGCATGTCCACTACGTGACGCCGACCGCTGAGAGCCGTGCTGGCCAATACCAATGCGGTCATCGCAGCCATCCCTGAGGCGAACGCCTCGGACGCCAGCGGCGGTCAGCTGTCGCCTGCCAGGGTGATGGGACCACCGTTTTGCCAAGAGCATGGGACCGGGTTGCATCCGGTCGCGGGGCCGTGTCGATCGTGACCGATGA
>NZ_JBIRVQ010000036.1:0-13389 GCF_044386975.1 Nocardia sp. NPDC020380
TCATCGGTCACGATCGACACGGCCCCGCGACCGGATGCAACCCGGTCCCATGCTCTTGGCAAAACGGTGGTCCCATCACCCTGGCAGGCGACACCCATGGAAGGTCAGGAACGCCTCACCGTGAGCGATCCAGCCCTGATCGCCGGGAAGTACGGTGGGATCGGACCGGCGGGTGGCTGTGACAAAGGCATGGAGCCCGTCGGCGAGTGGACCGGCGAACAGATCGGCCAAGTGGTCTCGGCTGCCGATCAGACCGGCAAGCAGCTCTGCATGAGCTCCGGGAGTGGACAAACTCGTCGTCAGGCCCCGCAGTTGGGCTCGGGCACCGGCCCAGTCGAACAGCGACGGGAACCGCAGCATGGGCCGGGCCAGCTGCCACTCCACCGAAGCGCCGGCACTGATCAGGTCGAAACGCCGCGACTCGAAGGCGATTCCGTCGTTGCTGGATCTGATGTGAGCCCGGTACGGCGGCTCCCCGGCGCGCAGCAGGTCGCGGTTCGGCAGCGGGCGTGTGCCCGGAATTTCGTGATCGACGAGGGTCAATTCCACTTGCCACGAAAGGGATCGGACGTTCCGCAGTTCGGGATCGTCGATCGCCGGTACCGGGGGCAGTGTTTCCATCGTCAACGATCCGTTGTCGTCGCCAACGGTCGCGGACCACTGCGTGGCGTACTGGTCGCGAACGGTATACCGCTGCTTGTGATATCGACTGAAAGGCAGTGAGTCCGGGCTGACAATTTCGAAATCGGCCCGGGCGATCTGCGTCTCCGGCCTGTCGGGATAAGATCCTGCGATCTGCGCCATCACCTCGTCAATCTGCCTGGACACCTCTTCCAGATCGAGCGACGTCGACGTAATCCGGATCTGTCTGCCGAGATCCGCGTTTCGCCGGAACACTCTCTCGACGGCGAGAGCGACCCGTTCGCGCATCGGCGTCTCGGACCACCACTCGTCCGGAACCCACACACCCTCGCCGTAGGTCCTGTCCCACGTCGTGGCAAGCGCGAAATCTGTTGCGCTACTACCCCAAACCATCACCGCAGGCGGCTGGTCGGGTCCGATTTCATACGACGTGTCCAGCCCTATAGCAGTTCGGGAGAAGTCTGTGGGCAGTCGTGAGTCCTCGGAGCCGAAGTTGGTGACGCCCCGGATATCGTTGGGTGGCGCACCGGAAAGCACGGCGTAGATCGCTCGCCGCCGAATCTGTTCATCGATCGCGACGTCATCGGACTCCAGCGGCCGGTCGCGCTGACCCCACGCGGCTGCCGCCGCGACACCTAGGCAGTTGTTCAAACCTGTTGAGGCCACACCGACTGTCAGTGCCGTCGCGACGTCACCGAACTCGTCCATGCTGGTCAGCGGCGACACCGTGCCCAGGTCGAAGAACGGCAGACGAATGCCGCTAAAACAGGAGACAGGACCGATTCAGCCGAGACCGACCGATAGTTCGAGCACCCCGAACTGAGAGTCGTCACGGCGACATCACCCGGGTCGGGATTGCTGGCCGACGGTCCAGCTGGCAGATCTTCACGCAGACGCAAAACGTAGTCCGGGTCGTACTCGCGTATCGCCGCCGCCAGCAACGGCAGCACTGCTCCATCCTCGGAGTAGGGGACAACCACGAAACCCGCGCCGCCCCAGACCTGCGACGCAGCGTGCAGAGCACGCCGGACTGCGGCATGCCATCGTGACCCGCCACCTGGAACCACGAGCGCGACCCGGGGCGCACGCAAACCCATCTGCGCTGTCACCGGCCTGCTGAAGCTACGAGGTTTCGCCACCGGAAAACTATTTCACACCTTCAGGATTCAGATAGACAGCGGCGTGTGAGCTACCACGGTTCCGGGCTCCGCGCGTGGTTCGTCGCCGCGGCCGCTTGACTACTTACGCACTTGGGATGTCTAACTAGCCGCATGTCGCGCTGACTGAAGCGGCCAGCGCGACGCTCGCGAAGATCGAGCGGCCGAGGCGATCTGAGGTTGGCGGAACGTCCTGCATTGCCGCGGACCGCGTCTCGGTAGGGAAGTGTTCGCTCGTGAACTCGACCACCGGTGGTACGGGCTCGCGCTGGCCGGCCGACCTCGGCACGCTGTCGGCCGATACCCACTGCCACTGATCCGATGAGTCGTCAATGGTGCCATCGGATTTGAACTCGACCGGCTTTTCGGCGCCCGGTGCCATCCATCTCCCGATGAACAGGTCTCCGTCGGCCGGAGGCGCGACGACGGTCACGGCAGGCGACGCAGGGCGGGGTGCGGGCGGTCCTGGCGGAGGTACGGCCGGATATAGGCGGTCGGGATCGCAGACCGACACGATCGGCGACGCGGACGCCGACGGCGTGAATCGGTCGGTCTCGCATCCGGTCGTGACGACCGCGGCCAGCGCAACTCCCAGCACTGCGGCGGTGGCGCTGTTCCGCATCGCTCCACGCCCCTCATAGGTCGGCAAGCCTGGGCAGGCATATAGGGGGGCCGCCCAATTGGCAGCGGATACTCGGCAATTTGCTCGCGCCAGCAGGCTCAAGTGTGCATTGTTGCCCACTCCTGTCGAACCTTACTTATCAGAATTTCGTGTAATTGTTGAGTATGAAGTTTTTAAGCATGAGTTCCAGTCCGGAAAGCCGGTCCAGAATTCGGATAGTTCACTCAGGTCGGGTTGCGCTGATCCTATGCTATCGACAAATCCCTCGTGATATATTGCGCGAGCCCCTTTGATTGTGACCTCACGGCTGGGGTGGCATGCGAAGTTCATCGAATATCCCTCTCAATCCACCGTTGGAGAGGATCCAACAATAGTCCGCATCATCACGTGTTCGAACGCCGATTCGTCGGATACTCGGATCTCGGTAACGCCTTCCACGATCAGCAGTCCGATATTTCCCTCGTCTAGTTGGAGTGCGGTGCGCAAATCGATGATGACCCCTACCGTAGCCGCGAGCGGGACGTATCGGAGGTCTGCGATCGAGCATTCCTGAAACATATCCGGCGCGATCAGGGGATCCCATTCCCGCGCAGTCGCTTCCACGCCTCGGCGCCCCCTTTGTAGCAGTGATTCAAGGGATTCCGCAGTCAATGTATAGTCTCCTTGCTATTTCGGCGGAAGCGGTAAGTGTGCCCACGGATCGGCCAGTGCGGGCGTCGGAGGTCAACTGTCAAAGTCGATCAGGTCGTCAACCGCTTTTCTGAGCCAGTCATAGAAGGAGGGATAGGAGTCGCGGTTTTCCCACCCAGGCTCAGCGAAGTCGTGAACGGTGACAATCTCGGACGATCCGTGCTCCCAGCACACGACATCGTCGTTGTCTATGCGTGCCGCGAACGGCACAAGTTGCCGGTCGGGGTAGCGCTCACGCATGCCGTGATATCGCAACTCGAGCACCTTGCCGTGCAGGATGTTCCATGGCTCGAGGTCCAGTAGGCCAAGGTCGACTATCCGGGCGAATTCGTGGGGATAGGTGAACCCTGTGGGCAGGTTTCTCTCGCTCAACAACTCGATCATCGTCAGTTTCCCGTCCATCCCGTAAGAGGCGCGCCCTCGGGATATGTATCTCGAAATCGGGCACTCTGGTTTGCGATACGATTCTCCATGGCCTCGCCCCAAGTCTGGGGAAGATCGCCTTGGCGGGTGAAGCGTATCGCCATCGACTCGGGGATCGGCTCGTCAAAGGCGTGGATTCGCGCCAAGATTGGCGTATCAGTGTATTTTGCGGCCAACACGCGCGTGTTGTCGACCGCGGTAAGTCCGCCGTCGGAGGCCACAACCACATCTATGGGATCGCCGACCCAGCCGCTGCGGACCATGCTTTCGATGATTTCTGCCGCGTCGTTGACCTTGTTCTGGCTGAACCGCACTGTTGATGGGTTGAGTGCGACGATTCCGCTGCCGCCACGCCCACCGAGGGTTGTTCCAGCGTTACCGAGTTGGCTGGTGAGTGTTTCGGTGCCAAGAGCGGTCGTACCACTCTCGAGCAATCCGCGGGCAAGAAGCTCGCTACCGATCAATCGTCCGGCAGTGTAGCCGAGTTCAGCGACACCGGTTACCGCCATAACGGCGTTGAAGACTAGGTCGGCGTTGTCGACGACGTTACCGGCGTCCATCTTGGTGGTGCCGGTGGGCAGGGTAATGCCGTTAATTGTGCTGAAGTTGGTGATCTCGACGCCGGTGTAGTCGAGGTACTGTACGGAGACGAGATTGCCGTTCTTGTCGAAATAGGCGGTGGCCGAGCGTGTTTCACCGGTGTTGTCGCGGAAGAACCATTCCTGGGTGCTGGTGCCGTCGGTAGCGGTGATGATCGGGCCGCGGTGGGTGACGGGGTCGCTGTGCCAGGTGCCGGTGACGGGGTCGTATTGGTTGCCGTAGTTCGCGGTGCCGATGGCGTTGTTGTAGCGGTCGATAGGGACGGCGGTGCCGTCGGGTTCGAGAACGTAGCGGCTGCCATCGTCTTCGGTGATGATGCTGCCCGGGTGGCCGTTGGTGCTACCGCCGACGGTGTTGACCTGGGTGTGGGTGCCGTCGGGGTTGGTGATATCGGTAGTCGGGCCGAGCGCGCCTTGGCGGAAGTCGGCTTCGCTGACGGTGCCGTCGGTGTTGTACTCGGTCACATGGCCCGCACGCCCGCCCGGTTGGAGTTCGACGGTTTCGGCCGGCGTGCTGCTGCCCGGCGCGGTTTCGCGGACGATCAGGCCGCCGGGGTGCTCAGCGCTCGGAGGGTACGCGACCGAGTTGGTTCTGTCGGGGTTTTCGGTCCAGGTGGTTACTCCGCCTTGCCCGTTGGGGACCGAGCGCATATTGGTGATAGTTCCGTCGGAGTTGTTGATGCGCGTATCGACGGTTCCGCCGCTGTCGGGCACCGGAGTGGATAGCGCGGTGGTGACGTTGCCGCGGCCATCGTCGTGGGTAGTGAACACGCTGCCGTCGGTGTGGCTGCTGGAGGTAGTGGTGCCCCCGGCGCCGTCGCTGCTGATGGTGCAGGACGGGATGGTGTCGGGGTCGGCCAGGACCGGGAAGACATTGTCGGGGTCGGGTTCGATGTGTTGGACGATGGTGTCGCCGTCGACGTCGTACCAGGTTCTGACCGGGCGACCGAGTGCGTCGTAGGCCCATGGCGGATTCGTATGCGAGACAATGCTTCCGGCGGAGTCGAGGACATCGACGGAGCCGTCGGGGTTCTTGCGAACTTGCCCGCCCGGCGGAACGTTTTGCGGGAAACGGTATTCGTGCGGTGCGCTCGGGTCGTCCATGAGGATGAAGGTCTGTTGCCCGCCATCCCAGGGCTTGGTGATCGTCAACTGCTGTGACGAACTACCGCGGCGCAGGCGTAGTGCCGGCGCGAGGAACGCGGCGACACCGGCCAGCAGCAAAGGAATCCGTCCATCACTGCCCTTGGACGCCGGGGTCCGTGAGGCGGGAGCGTTCGCGTGTGTGGAGGTTGGTTCCGGTGTCGTAACCGGCGTGGGAGCCAAGGGTTGCGACGGCTCGGGTGCCACGGCGGGTGCGGGTTTGTCGCCGACCGGCGGCGGAGTCGCAGGAACGCCGTCGGGCGGCACCGCCGGTGCCTGCTGTGTTGCAGGGCCCTGATTACCGGGCAGCACCGGGGTTTCGGCTCCGGGGACGGGCACGATCGGCGTGCCGTTGCCGGGCGGCATGGCCGGTGGGGTGAGCGCACCCGCGCCGATGCCGCCACCCGTGCCAGGCTGGGACGGAATACCCGGGGTCTGCGAGGGCAGCGGTGGTGGGGTGGACACGGTCGGCGGGCCACCTGGTGGCACTGGGGGAACGGTCGGGGTGTCGATGCAGGGCCAGCCAGGGTGCATGGCCTGCCACTGTTCACACGGAACGTATCCCTGTGCGGTTGCGGGCGGCGAGCCCAGCAGAACCGCCGAGCCGATCCCGAGACCGGTGGCGGCCATGGCCAGGATGAGCGCGGCATGCCGCGCGGGATCGGCTCTCATCGGCGTTCCCGGCGATTTCTGACCTGTTCGCGCAGGGTGTCGATGGCCCACCAGGTGAGCCGACCTGCGATCGACATGTAGAGGAAGAATGCCAGATAGACCAGGATCGCGCCGTAATCGTCGGCCCAGCCAGGCATTCGGTCAAGGTTTGCGAACGCCACGATCAACAACAGCAGACCCAGGACGAGGCCGCCGAGCGCGACGGCAGTCGGATTCACCGCTTCCGGCGTGGATTCCGCGCGCGGTGACACCGCACTCTGAACAGTAGGGATGGTGTCGGTCATCAGTGGTCGGCCTTCCTGCGAAAACTTGTTAGCGTCGATGGCGAAGGTGCTGGGGCACTGGTGGTTTCTTCACAGCCAGATGGGGTCGCCGTACACCGAGATGTTGTTGTCGGCGGCCGGGGTGGAGATCGCGGCGGTGGCGAAGGACCTGATGGTCACCGGCCCTGCGCAGGCGTCGACTTTGATCTCGACCTGTTCGGCGGTGATCGAAGCTCTCGGCCCGGCAAGGGGTTTGGATCCGAAGGCGATGGTGGCGATCGCGCCGGGTTTGAGGGTGGTGGAGATGTTCGGGGTCACCGCCGCCTGGCCGCCGATCGTCACGCCGGGGAACTGGGAGATCGTGACGGAGGCGTTCGGTCCGATCGAGAACCCCAAACCCAGGGTCAGGCCGTTGGAAACATCTACGGCGCAGCCGATTTGGTAGCCGAGGGTGACGGTGCCGGAGGTGATGGGCTGATTGCCGCCGCCGGTGACCTCGGCGATTGCCTTGAGGCTGACGAATCCTTCCCGGCTGACCGGGGAGCTCGCGAGGTTGGGCCAGCGGTCGAGATTCTCATTGGTCTTGGTCACCGCCAAGGTCCAGCCGTCGTCCGTGACGGTCCGCCGATACTTGTCAGCTACTACATCTGCACCGGCCGAACTGGCCATCCAAACACCTGAGATCAGCGCCGTGGCCAGCAATCCAGCACCGGCGGCCATTGTCGGTCGCATCATTACTACAGGAATCCCCTCCATAATCAGACAACTTCCAGCAAACTTTCTGCTGGGTGGCCAGGCTGGCATGGAGGGCGTCTGCCGTGCTAGGTGAGTGGGGTGCCCATCACTCGAAGCGGCAATTGTGGCGGCAGGCATAACTGCCCGGATCGCAGCCCGAAATATGTTCTGATGCTGCGTGATTCGTGGCATCGTGTGCGATCGAGCGGGCCGAGCAGTGGTGGTTGCGTGTCCAGATCGTTACGGGCGTAGGGAGACTTCGACTGCCGAGCGGGCGAGCCTGACTGACTTTGCTGCTCTGTCTGTTCCTGTTGTCGGCTGGTCGGCTGGCTATCCTGTTCTATAGGTGCTTTGAGCTGGGGTGCTAGCTGACAGCAACCCCCGACGAAACGAACCTGCGACCGGCGACCTGGGGTTTCTCTGGCTCGGTGGTTGGGTACTTGGTGTGGGTACCCGGCCTGACCTAGGGAAAGGTCAAGCCCGGTGAGTGCCCCCGGCAGGAATCGAACCTGCGACCTAGGGATTAGAAGTTCCCACCCTCGAAACGATGTCCTGACCTGCACGAACGCAGCTCAAGCAGGTGGGAAAGCGCAGAATCCCTAGGTGAACCGATCCAGGCTGCCTGCTCTTGAAAAATCTTTACGGCCAATCGCTTTCGCCCACATCATCACACACAGAAAGCCGACGTGCCCGACCGTCGACCCGAACACCCTTGAGGTCAGGCGGGCCGGCCCACCGCGTGGAGTTGGCAAATTGTCCAACTGTCAGTCTCCTGATAGCTTGTCCAGGTTGGTGGTTGGGGCGTCAATGGGGGTTGCTTGCAGCGATGGTGATTCACTACACGAACTTCGGGAACTTCGGTGACGACTGGGAAGACGAGTCGACGCCTGTGCCGCCTCCACGGCGTGCACCGCAGCCACCGCCGATACGCCCCTCAGACAACGTCTCGCAAACATCGCCCCTGCCGGGATCGTCGTCGGTAGCCATGGAAGTAGACAACGGCCTACTTCCTGTCCGACTCCAGTTCGCGAACAACTGGAACTACCAAGTTCAAGCGCACGAGGTGGGGCGTGAGCTCCTGAAGGCATACAACAGCGCTGCGGTTCGCCATCTGACTCACCTGAACGCCACCGCGGGCGGTCGCCTGTCACCGGACTATCCGCATGCACACTTCGTCTCCAGACGGCAACGGATCAGCCTCCTGCTAGAGGCTGAAACATGGGATGAGTACCGCGGACTTCAGGACGAGCTATTCGCGACAGGTCATTACCGGGTGAACGGACAGGCTACGCAAAATGACGAACCGGTCGTCACTATTTCAGGTAGTCGCGAATCAATTCGATCTTTCCGTGTGTGGTCCCAGTGGTGGGGTTGTGCGGATCCCTACGCCATCGAGGCCGAGATAATGGCCTGTGTGGCGAAGATCCGCGCAGCCCAGCCGAAATTCACTCTTAAGCGGGACTGGTCGAATTACACCGACGAACAACTATCCGAATTGAAGCGCGATCATCAGCGCCGACTGATCGAAAGTAGCGTGTACTGACATGGCTCCGGACGGCCAAAGGCTTGTCGTTGATCTGCAGAAAATGCTGGTCGCTCAGCAAAAGTGGCAAGACGCAGGAATCAAGCTGCTCAATGCATCGGTTAAAGCGCAAAATACTGTAAACGTAGATCCCAATCAGGTGGGGTTGTTCCATGAGTTTTTTGGAACTTACAAGCTCGTCCCGCAGTATGCATACGATCGCCTATCTGAAGGCCTAAAGGCATGCGGTGCCATCAGCGCTACACTCAAGTCTGGTCACGATGCGTACCAGCAACAAGACGATGCAAATAGAGACTCGTTCA
Organism: Nocardia sp. NPDC020380; assembly: GCF_044386975.1. Lineage (NCBI taxonomy): Bacteria > Bacillati > Actinomycetota > Actinomycetes > Mycobacteriales > Nocardiaceae > Nocardia > Nocardia sp. NPDC020380. The sequence goes on from NZ_JBIRVQ010000036.1 coordinate 8,792, forward strand.
CCGGTTTGAACTAGGATATCTGCGATGGCAACCCAGGATTCACTCGACGGCTATATCAATAAAATCTATGGGATGGAGGCGAAAATCTATTCCGCAGTAAGTGATATTGACCGAGATTTCGCTGGGCTCATGGGCGGCGGGGGAGTGTTGAGCCTACCGTTTCTCGACGGAATTGGCGAAGGCTGGCTCAGATCGAAACGGGACGAAGCCAAGTCCACAGTCAACAAGATGGTCAATGGGGATCCTCAGGACAATAGTCCAGGCTTCAAGCAGTTCGTCGAGGGCATCAAATTGCCGGTCACTCTCATCGATCTGGCAGCTAAGTGGAGATTGATCGAACAGGATGTGATTGACGCGCGGAACCTGGAGAGGGAAGCGGGTCTCGGCGCGTACTGGGAAGGTGGTGGTGAGACCAACTATGAGAATATGCGGACTAACCAGCAGGACCCGGCATATGCCGCTATGGTAGCTTTCTGTGAGAAGGTCGCCGTCGAACTCGAAACTGTCGCACAAAGTGTCGTTCAATTCTATAGCACCCTGAACGATCAGATCTATAAGCTGCTAGAAGCTATCAAAAACTTTCTATCAAACATATTCAGTCTGAAATTCGTCCAAGGTTTTGTGGATTTGGTGGACGATACATGTGGGGCTATAGTCACAACTATATCTGCCATCGTGAGCGCTCTGGCAAGCTTCAAGATCAGCAGTAATCACCTTCAGAGCATGACTGCAGCCCAAGATGGGTTCTCTTCTCTGAACAAGTGGCCAGTGCCTGAAACTAATGTATTTGCTGATTTCTCGGCAGATGATGACGGTTCCCCGTATAGGTGGTCGAGTCTGTGACGAAAATGTGCCGCAATGTCACTCTGCTAATGGTCCCACTGCTGCTGGCGCTGACTGGTTGCGGATCATCTGGCGGGGACGGCAATAGCTCAAAGTCCTCAAGCTATGCACAGGCGAAGCTCTGCAGTGAATTCGCCGATTTCCTGCGAAGTGATCTAGCGTTGGATATCGACGATTCCACTGAAGTCCACTCTGATAAGCCGGTGGGCAAGGGAACCTCCTGCCCAATGAACAGTACTTCGACCGGTCTCGTCGGAACACTGTCTATGCTGCGCACCGGAACGGCAAGTGGTGACCCGTCGAATGACCTAGGCTACGTGTCTCAAAAAGGCTTTGATGAAAAGGTCTGGCTCGCGCCCGATAACCGATTCCGTGTCCAGGTGGGTCCATGGCTCGGAACCATGGAGTTTTACCATCAGGGCGACCTATCGAATGACAAGACCAAGCAATCTATCCAGTTTCTGATCCGAACTACACATGAAGTCAACAACTGATTGATTTTCAGCTTCGTCGGCGATTTTTTGAGCAGTCGGGTAGCTGCATATTGCGTCCGCGGTTGCATTCGACAGTCAAGCCGTTGCCGTTCGATCTCTGGTTTCCTTATTAGGCTCCGCCAACGGCCTAGTTATCGCCGCTCGGAATCCCTGGTATGGAATCGCTGTCCATTATCGCGAATTGTGAATTTGCGCTCCTGCTGTCCGTCGCTTTCTAGGTCCGTCTGTTCTTTCAAAAAGCTCGTTAAACCATTCTATATCGGACAGAGAGGCTGCCTCGTTTATGTCGCCGACGGATCGTCCACCGACATATCGCCGATTCTTGTAAAGAATTCCGAATGTCTTCGCTGGTCCAATCCGATGCAGCCCGACAAGCTGTGGTGCGCCACCTGATGCAGCGTCTTTACCTATAGCAAGCGACTCGCAGAAAGCGCTGAACACTGCTCGACTCGTACCTTTCGCACTACTCAATTCCCAGAGTTGGTGAGTTTTCTTAACCTCACTTGCCCCGCTTCCAGCGATATGAAGTGCTGCAGATGTTGTCGGCATGGGTACTTCCGTGAGTGTCCATTTATTGGTATTCGTTGAGTACGTGAGGATCGACAATAGGAATGTCGATACCAAGCCAGTGCCTGCGCGACTGGCAATTGCTATGCCGACATCCTGACGTTGATTGTTTGGGTAATCTGTCCATAGTGTGCGGATTGCGTGCTCGATAACTCGATGCCCACGTAGACCGGGCGCCTTCGATGCCATGCCACGATCTAATTGGTCTTGTACTAGCGGAAGGGCAAGCGCGGGAAATAGTACGGCACCCCAATAGCCGAATATGAAGGGCTCATTTACGCAAGCGAATGTCTTACGTCCCTGGTTCCATCTCGATGCGCCTGGCATCCAACTGATACGGCTATCGGTCGCTATGTACAACGAAGAAGGACCACGTGAGTCGACTCCCGCCCAAATCGCAACCGATGTCATGACATCACTTTGACACGGTCGATCCGATGCCGCATTCTTACTGGGCAACTCCTGGGGCCGGTTCCATGCCGGTACGAGGTGTCCCTGCGAAGATCCTAGATCTTCGCACCCAGGTCTTGTGGGGGAGGCAGGATCACCGGCCTCCCCCACTTCTCTTGGTTATTCGTACCATCTACCTGCGATGACTTCAGCGTCGATCTGGGGGCCTGCGTCTCGAAGACGCCACCGCAGATTCCACACGAGATTAGCCCGGCCTCGTAGACACTGCGCGAGACGCGGATCTTACGCCCACAATCACACTCGGCAGAGAGCCCGTTGTTGCTGGACTTGCGTCCAGCCCGCCACCCAGGTTCAGGCCGGCGATAGGCCACCAACGCGAACGCAAGTTCGTCCAAGTCATCTTGGTACCGCGTACGCGTGCCGCCAGGCACCGTAGTGATCGACCATCCAATCTTCGGATGTTGGGTCAGTGCGAGACCCAGTTCTTCACCGAGAATGCGATAGCGCTCGTTGTGCCAGCGGCCTTGGCGGCTGGTGTCTTTGACTCCCCGTACCATCGCGACGCCGTGCGCGGCTTCGTGTAGCAGGGTGCCGAGTACGTCTGCGGCCCCACGTTGAAGTCCCTCACCACTCACGAACAACTCGTGAAGCTCGTATTCGCCGCGTATCCATCGGTTCGGTGCGAAGTGCCCGAGCGTCAGGTTGCCGCTGCTGGTCGAGCCAGATCCGACCGTAAGTACTACATCAGGAACGTCGGGATGATGAGATCGGATTGCCGCCCAGGTGTTTTCCAGAGCGGTAACCAGCAATCCAGTGACGGTGTCGGAGTCGGTCATGATCTCTGGGTCCTTCCGAAAGATCTGACACGTACGTGTCAGCCAGTGGCCCAATGGTTTTGACACGTACGTGTCAATGAAGTCAGGTACCTCGGAGAGCGTGGAATCCCTGGGCGCGCGCCGCGCTCGTCGAGGGGCAGGCCTCGCGGCCTGCCCCTCAACGCCTGCCCTTCGTGCCGCAGGATCCACAGATGCGAGCGAACGCGCCAACGCGTGCACGGACGAATTTCGCTGTCCCTCAACGTCGACACCGCGCCTGGCGGTCACGGCGAAATTCGTTCGGGCCGGGCGCGGTCGCGCACATCTGCGGGGGCGGCACGATTACACTGCGGCGCGCGCCCCGAGATTCCCATAGCGGAGCCAGTCGCACCGAGTTACGGACTCGTCACCGGGCTCATCACCTCAATGATTCTCACCGGACTTTTCATGCGTTGCAGCAGGTTCGCACCGGACGTCACGATCGTGCCGGACGTCGGCTTTCACCGGACCGCTGCTCTCTCACCTTCGTCACTTTCCGTTACTACGCAGCCAACTTCACCGGTACTCACCCAACACTACTTACCTTCTCTCTTACTGAATTGTATTGTTACTCATACTTTTTCATCTTCCCGCTCTCTTCTTCTCTCATTGCTTCATGCTCAGAGGACACCAAATACACACTGATGGGGGTATTTGGTGTCCTCTGAGCATGAAGCCCATCACCGCTGTTCAGAGGGCAGAAGGGCGTGCGAAACGCTGGCAAAGCCCGGTACCCCGCACGACCGTCGTTTGTTGATCGCATGCAGAGGTGTGCGGCGTTGTGCCGCAGTCTCGGCGCGCAGAGTACGACTACGTGCGGACTTTCAACGACGAAGGCACCATCGTGTGCTGACGATCGGCATGGGTTGCGCCCCTCGGGATCTTCGGTGCCGCTCGGCATGTCGCATTCATGGTGACGCCGCACGGCCCGGTGCACCGCAACTTGTCGGGTGCCTGTCGCCTCGGGAAGCTGGGTGGGGACGCGCGATTGTATGCGGTGCCGCCCCTCCGCGACCAAGGACGAATTTCCGGGCATCGGTCCGGCAAGTCTGGTGCAGCACGGGTGATCCGGAAACTCGTCCTTGGTCGGAAGCCTCTGCGGCACCGCCGCGGGCAGCATTGCCGGGCAGGCGAGGGCCTGCCCGCCTGGCCCACGCGCCCCACCCACTTTTCGTGAAAAATGGGCTGCACTGTGGCGGTAAGTACCATGCATTCGGGTAGTCGTTGGCGTGAGATTCTTGTATGGGTGCAGTGAATGATGCCCTCGCGGCGTTTCACAAAATCGGGCTACAACACGGCTATCGTCGCCGTCCATGACAACCCTGATAGAAGAGTCGGGCCTTGACCCCGGAAGTTGGACACGGGGTTTGTGATTACGCGGCTTGAGCCATGTTATCGGGTGCGTGAACGGATTCGTAGTCGGCGGGGC
>NZ_JBIRVQ010000037.1:0-6156 GCF_044386975.1 Nocardia sp. NPDC020380
AATTATGCGGCGGCGAATGCGGGTTTGGATGCGTTGGCGGCGGTGCGGCGGGCGGCTGGTTTGCCGGGTGTTTCCCTGGCCTGGGGACTCTGGGCAGCAGGCGGTATGGCAGGTGAATTGACCGACGCCGACCGCACCAGGCTCACACGAATGGGCGCGGAACCACTATCGACGGAGCTCGGCCTGGAGTTGTTCGACCGATCCCTCGGCCTGGACGCCGCATTGCTCGCGCCGGTGCGGCTGGATCCGGCGGTGCTGCGTGAACAGGCACGCGCTGGGATGCTGCCAGCACTGCTGCGCGGGCTGGTACGAGTACCGAGGCGCCGCGCGGAGTCGGCCGGAGGTTCGCTCGCGCACCAGTTGCAGGGGGTCGCCGAGGGAGACCGGGCGCAGGTCGTGGTGAGCCTGGTCCAGGCGCAGGTGGCTGCGATATTGGGCCACGAATCGGCCGAAATGGTGGATCCGGCAAGGGCATTCAAGGATCTCGGATTCGATTCATTGGCGGGTGTGGATCTGCGTAATCGACTCACCCGGGTAACCGGGATGCGGCTGCCGACCACACTGGTCTTCGATCACCCGACGCCTGCCGCGATCGCTGCCCTCCTGCTCACCGAGTTCGGTGGCGAGCCGGGCACGTCCATACCGCCCATCGACAGAGAGCTCGAGCGGCTCGAAGCCATGCTCGCCACCATTGCGGTCGGCGAGCGGGCACGGGTGGCCGGACGCCTGCGCACCCTGGTAGCCACGATGACCACCGGGGCCGGGAGCACCAGTGCCTTGATCGACGCCGCAACGACCGCGGACGAGGTATTCGACCTGATCGACGCCGAATTCGGCGAATCCTGACGCGCGCGACTCCAAGCCGGGACTACTGCAGGAAAGACGGCCATGAGCTCTGAAATAAATGCCAGCAAGGATGCACAGCAGGACAAGCTCGTCCGATATCTGAAGAAGGTCGCTGTCGACCTCAACGAGACCAGGGCGCGGCTGCACGAGTACGAGGAACGCGCGACCGAACCGCTGGCCATCGTCGGCATGAGCTGCCGCTACCCCGGCGGCGTCACTTCGCCGGCCGAACTGTGGGAGCTGGTGGCGGCCGGCCGGGACGCGGTGTCGGCCATGCCGGACGATCGCGGCTGGGACCTGGCGAAGCTCTACGACCCGGATCCCGATCAGCTCGGCACGATGTACGCCCGTGAGACCGCATTCGTCAGCGGTGCAGGCGATTTCGACGCGGACTTCTTCGGCATCAGTCCGCGCGAGGCCCTGGCGATGGACCCACAGCAGCGCCTGCTGCTGGAAGCGGCCTGGGAAGCACTGGAGGACGCAGGCATCGATCCCACCGCCCTGCGCGGCTCCGATACCGGCGTGTTCTGCGGTGTCGGACCGTCCGACTACGGGACGACACCGCCGCCGGAGTTGGAGGGCCTGCGCCTGACCGGAGCCACCACGAGCGTCGTATCCGGCCGCGTCGCCTACAGCCTCGGGCTCGAAGGCCCTGCACTGTCGGTGGATACGGCCTGTTCGTCCTCGCTGGTGGCATTGCATCTGGCGGCGCAATCACTGCGGTCGGGGGAGTGCTCGCTGGCCCTGGCAGGCGGTGTGACGGTCATGGCGGGCCCCTTCTTGCTGGTGGAGTTCAGCCGGCAACGTGGCTTGGCGCCCGATGGGCGATGCAAGGCCTACGCGGCGGCCGCAGACGGGACCGGATTCTCCGACGGCCTCGGACTTGTTGTGCTGGAACGACTGTCGGACGCCCGCCGGAACGGGCGCCAGGTACTGGGATTGCTGCGTGGTACGGCGATCAATCAGGACGGTGCCAGTAACGGGCTGACCGCGCCGAACGGACCTGCGCAGGAACGTGTCATCCGGCAGGCCCTGACGAACGCGGGCCTGCGTGCGACGGATGTGGATGCGGTCGAGGGCCACGGTACCGGAACGAAGCTCGGTGATCCGATCGAGGCGCGGGCACTGCTGGCGACCTACGGGCAGGAGCGTACCGGCGATCCGCTGTGGCTGGGGTCGATCAAGTCGAATATCGGGCACTCCTCGACCGCGGCCGGTGTGGCGGGTGTGATCAAGATGGTGCAGGCGTTGCGGCACGAAATGTTGCCTGCGACTTTGCATGTGGATGCACCCACGCCGCATGTGGATTGGGAGTCGGGGCGGGTGGAGTTGCTGACCGAGGCGCGGCCGTGGCCGGTTTCGGAGCGTCCGCGTCGTGCGGGTGTGTCGTCGTTCGGCGTCAGTGGCACGAATGCGCACGTGATTGTGGAGGAAGCTCCAGCCGAGGATCGGACGCCGGTGCCGGTGCCGGTGCCGGTGGCGGTTTCGGTGCCGGTGGCGGTTTCGGTGCCGGTTCCGGTGGTGTTGTCGGGGCGTGGTGAGGTGGCGTTGCGGGAGCAGGCGGCGCGTTTGCGGTCGTTTGTTGTTGGGCGGCCTGATGTTTCGGTGCGGGATGTGGGTTTTTCGCAGGTGATGTCGCGGGCGTTGTTGGAGCGTCGGGGTGTGGTGGTGGCTGCTGATCGTGAGCAGTTGCTGGAGGGGTTGTCGGCGTTGGCCGGTGGTGTGGCTGTGGGTGTGGGTGTGGTGGGGGGTAAGACGGCGTTTTTGTTCAGTGGTCAGGGTTCGCAGCGGGTTCGGATGGGTGTGGAGTTGGCGCGGGTGTTCCCGGTGTTCGGTCGGGCGCTGGATGAGGTGTGTGCGGAGTTGGATCCGTTGGTGGGTCGTTCGGTGCGGGGTTTGCTGGAGGCGGGGGAGGGTTCTGTTGAGGCGGGGTTGTTGGGGTCGACGCAGTTCACTCAGGTGGTGTTGTTTGCGGTCGAGGTGGCGTTGTTCGCGTTGGTGGAGTCGTTGGGGGTGCGTCCGGATTATGTGATGGGGCATTCGGTGGGTGAGATTGCTGCTGCGTGTGTGGCGGGGGTGTTTTCGCTGGGGGATGCGGCTCGTTTGGTGGTGGCGCGTGGTCGTTTGATGGGTGCTCTGCCGTCGGGTGGGGCGATGATCGCCGTACAAGCGGCGGAGTCCGAGGTCCTCGGTGTGCTCGAAGGCTTTGCGGAATCGGTATCGATCGCCGCTCTGAATGGTCCTACCTCGACTGTGATCTCGGGTGTGGAGGAGTCGGTCGAGGAAGTCGCGGCGATATTCGCCGCCGGTGGAGCGAAGACGACACGGTTGCGGGTGTCGCATGCCTTTCATTCGCCGTTGATGGAACCGATGCTTGCCGAGTTTCGCGAGCTGGCCGCGTCGATCACCTATGGGATGCCGCGGATTCCATTGGTGTCGAATGTGACCGGTGGTGTGGTGTCTTCGGAGGTGACGGATTCGGAGTATTGGGTCGAGCATGTACGGCGGGCGGTGCGTTTTGCCGATGGAGTTCAGACCCTGTGGGGGTCGGGTGTTCGGCGTTTTGTGGAGTTGGGTCCGGATGCGGTGTTGACGGCGTTGGCCGGTCAGTGTCTGGAAGGGCGCGAGGGTGTGCTGCTCGTGCCGGCATTGCGGGCAGGGATTGCAGAAGGTGATGCTTTCGCGGGTTGCCTGGGTCGGGTGTTCGCGGCGGGTGCGGGCGTGGATTGGCCGGCGTTCTATGCGGGCCGGGGAGCGGCACGCGTTCCCCTTCCGACGTATGCGTTTCAGCGGCAGCGGTATTGGCTGTCGCCGAATACCGGTGCGGGTGAGGTGAGTGCGGCCGGTCTCGCCCCCATTGACCACCCTTTACTGGCGGCAGCACTCCAGGTGGGCGACCGCGACGAATGGGTGTTCACCGGACAGCTTTCCCAGGACGCCCAGCCGTGGACCCGCGACCACGCGGTGTTCGGGACCGTGCTCGTCCCCGGTGTCGCCCTGGTGGAGCTGACGCTGGCGGCCGGTCGCCATCTGGGGACTCCCGCACTGGAGGAATTGATTCTCGAAGCGCCGCTGGTGCTCATCGCAGATTCGGCCAGACAGGTGCAGGTCACCGTCGCGGCGCCCGATGCGGACCGGCGTCGTGCAGTGGCGATCTACTCGTCCCCCGCATCCGGCGACGAACCGGACATGATCTGCCATGCCCGCGGCATGCTCACAGCGGTCGTCGCACCACCCGACCGGCTGCCCGCACAGTGGCCGCCGGCCGGTGCCGAGCCGGTCGTGGTGGACGGGTTGTACGAGCGGCTGGCCGACGTCGGCTACGAATACGGAGCTGCGTTCCGCGGACTTCGCGCGGCATGGCGAGCGGACGACACCCTCTATGCGGAGATCGCGCTGCCCGATGACGTCGACTCCACCGGCTTCGGACTGCATCCGGCGCTCTTCGACGCGGCGCTGCACGGCGGTCTGCTGGACAAGGAGCTGGGATCTTCCGCGGAGCTTCCGTTCTCCTGGTCCGGGGTGCAGATCACCGGCCGAAGCGTCGCACGGGCGCGAGTGCGGATAGTACTGTCCGGCCGGTCCAGGCTGCGTATCGATATCGCCGGAGGGGACGGTGAACCGGTGGCGAGCGTGAATGCGCTCGTCGGGCGCCCGGTGGATCCGGCACAGCTCGATGGCGCGCAACGGAACACGCAGCATTCATTGTTCGAAGTCGGCTGGCGTCCGGTCCCGCCCGCGGCCGGAGCCGTGCGGGTACGGACGGCCGTGCTCGGCGAGCCTGCCGCGCTGCGTGACGTCGCGGTGGGGAGCGAGCGCTTCGACGATATCGATGCGCTGGAACAGGCACTCGCCGAGGGGCATTCGGTCCCGGACGTCGTGATCGCGGCGGTATCGGCGCCGGACGGCGTGGACGGTGGGGAAGCCGCGCGGGCGGCCGCCGCGAGCGCGCTGAGTCTGGTACAGCGCTGGCTCGCCGGTCCGTCGTTGCGCGCAGCGCGGCTGGTCGTGCTGACCCGCACTGCGGTCGCGGTGGACGCCGAAGCTCCGGACCCGGCGCAGGCGGCCGTCTGGGGGCTGGTACACAGCGCCCAGTCCGAACATCCGGGACGGTTCGGACTCGTGGACCTCGACGACGATGACACACTCCCGGAATCCCCTACGCTGCTCGGCGGGGATGAGCCGCAACTCGCGGTTCGCGCGGGCCGGTGGCTGGCACCCCGGCTCGAGCGGGCATCGGCGGGCAGAGTCTCCGGCGCATGGCGATTGTCGATCGATAGAAAGGGATCGTTCGAGGATCTCGTGATTGTCGGTTCCGCCGCCGATCGAGCGTTGGGCCCCGACGAGGTACGTGTCGGCGTGCGCGCTGCCGGACTGAATTTCCGGGACGTACTGATCGCGCTCGGAACCTATCCCGGCGTGGCGCCACTCGGCACCGAGGCAGCGGGTGTCGTTCTCGAAGTCGGTTCCGGCATAACGGATCTCATACCCGGTCAGCGGGTCATGGGGCTGATGTCGGACTGCTTCGGATCGATGGCGGTGGCCGATCGGCAAATGATCGTGCCGATGCCGGAGAGTTTCACCTTCGAGGCCGCGGCCGCGGTGCCGGTGGCATATCTGACCGCGTACTACGGGCTGGTGGATCTCGCCGGCCTCGCGCCGGGTGAACGGCTGCTGGTACACGCCGCCGCCGGTGGTGTCGGAACGGCGGCAGTGCAGTTGGCGCGCCACCTCGGGGCGGAAGTGTTCGCGACAGCGAGCCCGTCGAAGTGGGATGCGGTCCGGGCGCTCGGAATTTCCGGCTCGCACATTGCCTCCTCCCGTGATGTCGGATTCCGTGACACGTTCAGGGATGTCACCGCCGGGGCGGGCATGGATGTCGTACTCGATGCTCTCGTCGGCGAATTCGTGGACGCGTCACTGGAATTGCTGCCGCGTGGCGGCCGGTTCCTCGAAATGGGTAAGGCAGATATCCGTGACCCGGAGGATGTCGCGCGCAAATATCCGGGGGTACGGTACCGGGCCTTCGACACCTATGAGGCCGGGCCCGAGCGTATTCAGGAAATGTTGTGTGCGGTTGTCGCACTGTTCGAGGCGGGCGTTCTCGAACACGGGCCGATCCGTTCGTGGGATGTACGCCGGGCCGGCGACGCATTCCGGCACCTGCGGGAGGGCCGCAATATCGGCAAGGTCGTCCTGACTGTTCCGCCGCCGCTGGATCCTGCTGGTGTGGTGTTGATTACGGGTGGTACGGGTGGTTTGGGTGCGTTGTTTGCGAGGCATTTGGTGGTGCGTCATGGTGTGGGGCGT
>NZ_JBIRVQ010000038.1:0-4298 GCF_044386975.1 Nocardia sp. NPDC020380
CACCGGTCGAGTACGAGACCGACTACTATGCAAGCCTGCTTCAGCTGACTGCCGGAGACAGATAACCGGGGGTGCACGAAACCCGGGGGGATTCAGCTTTCCATTAGCTCACCTCACAGAAATCCGTTGTTTTGGAATGATTTTCGCAGCATGTTTGGAACACGGACAGAAAACCGTGGAAGTCGTGCCCTGGAATATTCCAGACTTTCGAGAACGCGCGTATCACTGGAGACGCGCATCCGCCGCTCGGCACACAAGCGGAAACCTTGCCGCACATCAGTGGGAGTCGTTATGACCTGGGAGACTTGGCTTTTGGTTTCAATGCTCACCGTCGGCGTCGTTGTAATCGCCGCCGCCCTCATCGAAGACTGGCGCGGTACCCGCCGACTCGGCACGAGATATGCTCCCCCCGTTCGCACGGTACTCAGGCTGAACACCCTCGACGGTGGCCACCTCGACGTTCCGTTCGTGACCGGCCATGTCACCAACCACCGGGGGTGGTGAACGATGGCCTTCACCGAAGCCGAGGCGAAAGTCCTTGGCACGCTGTCTGTCCTGGATCCGATCTACGCCCTGACCGCGCGCCAACTCTGCCACGCGACCGGTCTGACGGAGACCTCGATCCACCGCGCGCTGATGCGATTGTCCCGCACCGGGCTCGCGATCGGCACCGTGCAAAGCCCCGCGCGCTGGCGTTCCAGCGCCCGCGGTCGCGTTGCGATCGGCCGGCCCGTGTATCGCGAATACGCCAGGCCACGCTCATGACCCGCTACGCAATCGGGTTCCTCCGCCGAGATGTGTCACGCGATTCGCTGAACGCAGACACCGCCCGTATTCACGCTGTCGCCGCAGAACGTGGATCGTCGGTGACGCTCGTGTACTACGGCGACCCCGATCGCCCAGGCGCCGTTATCAATCGCCTGATGAACCTCGCATACAACGAGTACGTCGACGAGATAATCGCGCCGAGCGCAGACCATTTCGAACCTGGCGACCTACCGGCACTGGTCAAGATCGCCGACGTGATCTGCGCCGACACCGATCACAGATACACCATCACCGCCGCCGACGTGCAATACGGACAGGCGCGATCACGCTTTCGTAAGTAGCTCCATGTTGTGTCCGTCGGGGTCGGCAAAGTAGACCCCTTTGCCACCGTTGTAGTGATTGACCTCGTTGGGCCGCAGATGTCCAGGGTCAGCCCAGTGCTCGACCCCGCTGTCCTTGATGCGGGCGAACGCAGCGTCGAAGGCGTCGGGGCTGATCAGGAAGGCGTAGTGCTGGCTCTGCACGCTGTCCACGTCCATGAAGTCGAGGGTCACACCATTGGTGAGCACAACGGGCAGGAAATGGGCGACGGCGGATTCTCCGACCGGGAGGTCCAGGATTCGCGCCAGAAACGTTGCGGAGACGGTTTTGTCGCGGGCGTGCACGATGGTGTGATTCAGCTCGGCCTTGCGGGCCGGCATCGCGATCCGGCTGAGGTGTATACCGGCTAACAACCACTCTTCGTTGCGTCGTACGACGATGTGGGTGGCGCGGTAGGTGTCGTCGACAGGGTTGCCCGCATAAGTGGCACGCTGGCTGTGCCGACCGACCACGACGGCGGTGTCGCCGTACTCACGAATCGTGGTGTCGTCCCAGGTGAGTGCTTGCGTAACCAATGCGTCGGCGCGATAGCGCTGCAGCCATTCGGATTTGGTCAGCACGAACCCGAGCGGCCCTATCAGGGTGAAGTCTTCGGTGGTGATCAAGTCGAGAGTATCTGTGTCGCCTTGCGTTTCGGCAGTGGCCCACCGTCGTCCGAGGGCACGGATCTGTTCCTGGGTGCTCATCGCTACCTCCTCGAGGACTCGATGCCAGCAACGTTAGATATCTAACGATTCGAAGTCAAATGTTATGCTCGCCGACGTGCAGAAACCCATCGGGCCGCCTATCGGACTCGTCCTGGCAAACACGGCCAAGACGCTCAACCGCGCGTTCGACGCCACCTTGGCCGCGGCCGGCGGCTCGCTGCCGATCTGGTTGATCCTGATCTCACTGAAGACGAGGCCAGCGGACAACCAGCGCCAAATCGCGGCCGCCGTGGGCATTCAGGGCGCGACACTGACCCATCACCTGAACGCGATGGAGACCGACGGCCTGATCACACGCAGCCGCGAACCCGGCAACCGCCGGGTTCACCAAGTCCGCCTGACAGCCAAGGGCGAGAAGTTGTTCATGCGCCTGGCCGAGGCCGCCCAAGCGCACGATGCGAAGCTGCGCAACGGTTTCAGCAGCGACGAACTCGATTGCCTCGGCGACCTACTGGCCCGGATGGCCGGGAACGTGACCGACTGAGGCACGTCGGGCATATACGTACAGCTGGGGTTCAGCCTCGGGCTCACCACCCGCCGGCGTGTAGTTCACAACGCTGATTTCGACGATATCGAAGCCCGCTTGTTCCACCACCCGACGGAGTTCGTCACGCTCGTACCCGCTGACCCGGACGTCGGTATCGAGGAACTTCACGGGAGTGTCGTCGAGATCCGACTCGACCATGCTGATCGACAGACATCCACCCGGCTTGATGACCCTGTGCAGCACAGCCAAAGCTCGGAGTATGTCGGACCTCGGCAGCATCAGCAGCGAGAAGAATGCGACGGCGCCATCGAAGCCAGTCTCGTTGAGGTCCAGGATATTACAGTTGTGGATGGTCGCCTCGGGCACCGCGGCGGAGGCGGCAGAAACCATCGCAGCTGAGATATCGATACCCACCACTTGAAGTCCGGCGTCCACGAGCTGACGGGCGGTAGGAATACCGGAACCGCACCCAACATCCAGGACACGCGCACCACGGCCAACCTGCTCAGCGACCCACGCACCCGCACGAACCTGCTCGGGCCTGTCCGAGAAAGCAGCCTCGTAGCGCTGCACAAGTTCATCGAAGACATGCGCCTGCGACGATCCGCCCACTACCTGTCCCGCATCCAGTGATGAATCCTGCTGGCGTTCAACCATGTTCGTTCACACCCCTCGTTTCGCCACGGATCCGAGACTACCGTCCAGCCCTCCAGATCCGGCGAATCTTGGACAGATGGTCTGGAGAATCAGCGCCACATCAAATCTATTTTGCTGGGGGCAGGTACTTCTCCAATCCGTTCGCGACCTGGGTGGCGACCGCGCAGGGGTCCTCGCTCTGGTAGTTGGTGTTGGTGACCGTAAATACGACGTTGGCGTTTTTAGTGGCGAGTTGGATTGCACACATGAAGGGGTGGCTGTTGCCTTTGAGGTGGTAGACGTGCCCGTCGTAGCTGCCGATGGTGACCTTGGACGGGTCTTCTGGGTCGCTCCAGTCACTGAAATCGGTTTGGGTCCGGTAGAAGATGTTGACGTTGTAGCCGGTAACGAGTTTCGCCCACCCGCAGGTTTGGCCGTGGAGTTGGGTTTGCGCCTTGTAGTTCATCCCGAGGTCTTGGAGTGCGGATTCAGGGAACGCCGTGCAGGGATCCCATGGCGGAGCGGCGTCGCCTGTCGTGTTGCGGGTTCCGCACCCGCTGACTACCAGTGCGGTTGCCGCCGTGACGGTGAAGATCAAGGCGGCCTGAAGGATTCGGTCGTTCATCGGGCCACTCCATCCCAGCTGTTGATGTTGGACGGGACGACGCCGGCGCGCAGGACGTCGACGTAGATCTTGCTTCCCGGTGCGACCTCTTTGCCACCGAACACGATGGCGTCGACGGTCAGGTGGGCGATTTGCGCATCGTTGACGTATTGCTGCAATCCGGTCACGCCATTCTTTTCCAGGAACGTGGGGATCGTCGTGGTGTCGCTGTTGCCGAGGTGGTCGAAGGGTTTGAGGCCGTTGCCGTCGACCAACTCGCTCGGCAAGGTATGGACATCGATTTTCCCGGCGTCGACCATGGCTTGGAGCATGACATAGCGCTGTGCGGCCATCGCGCGCTCGGGGATCTGGACCTGCGCGGAGTCGATGTGCTGCCCGGTGGGTGTGTCGAGCCCCAGCACCGGGTAGGACAGCCCCGGTTTGTCGTTGATCGCGGCGACGGTCGGGTCTTTGATATAGGCCTCAACTGAGCTGACGATCGGCATCACGAGCTTCTCCCCGGGCAATGCCGAGATGCCTTCCTTGATGCCAGCGTTGACGAATTCCTTGGCGGACATGAACCCCGCGCCCAGGGTGTCCTTACGGTGGCTGGCGGCAGCCGGGCCTTGACCCCGGAAGTTGGACACGGGGTTTGTGATTACGCGGCTTGAGCCATGTTATCGGGTGCGTGAACGGATTCGTAGTCGGCGGGGCT
>NZ_JBIRVQ010000039.1:0-1588 GCF_044386975.1 Nocardia sp. NPDC020380
GTGTGTTGTTTGAGAACTGCACAGTGGACGCGAGCATCTTTGTTAGTAAGTGTGTAAGAGCGTACGGTGGATGCCTTGGCACCAGGAGCCGATGAAGGACGTAGTAGGCTGCGATAAGCCTCGGGGAGCTGTCAAACGAGCTGAGATCCGAGGATTTCCGAATGGGGAAACCCAGCACGAGTGATGTCGTGTTACCCGCGCCTGAATATATAGGGTGTGTGGAGGGAACGTGGGGAAGTGAAACATCTCAGTACCCACAGGAAGAGAAAACAACAGTGATTCCGTGAGTAGTGGCGAGCGAAAGCGGAAGAGGCTAAACCGGTTGTGTGTGATAGACGGCAGTCGTTGCATAGCCGGGGTTGTGGGACCTACTTTCTCAACTCTGCCGAGTTGGGCAACAGTCAGAAAAGATCGCGTTAGTCGAATTGGTCTGGGATGGCCAACCGTAGACGGTGAGAGTCCGGTAGACGAAAACGTGTTCTCTGTTGTAGTAGGCACCCGAGTAGCAGCGGGCCCGTGAAATCTGCTGTGAATCTGTCGGGACCACCCGATAAGCCTGAATACTACCTGGTGACCGATAGCGGACTAGTACCGTGAGGGAAAGGTGAAAAGTACCCCGGGAGGGGAGTGAAATAGTACCTGAAACCGTGCGCTTACAATCCGTCAGAGCCCTCCTTCGGGTGGGGTGATGGCGTGCCTTTTGAAGAATGAGCCTGCGAGTCATCGGTGTGTGGCGAGGTTAACCCGTGTGGGGGAGCCGTAGCGAAAGCGAGTCCGAATAGGGCGTTGTAGTCGCACACTATGGACCCGAAGCGGAGTGATCTACCCATGGCCAGGGTGAAGCGACGGTAAGACGTCGTGGAGGCCCGAACCCACTTAGGTTGAAAACTGAGGGGATGAGCTGTGGGTAGGGGTGAAAGGCCAATCAAACTCCGTGATAGCTGGTTCTCCCCGAAATGCATTTAGGTGCAGCGTCACGTGTTTCACACCGGAGGTAGAGCTACTGGATGGCCTAGGGGGCCCACAAGCTTACCGAAGTCAGCCAAACTCCGAATGCCGGTGTGTGAGAGCGTGGCAGTGAGACTGCGGGGGATAAGCTTCGTAGTCGAGAGGGAAACAGCCCAGATCGCCGGCTAAGGCCCCTAAGCGTGTACTAAGTGGAAAAGGATGTGGGGTCGCGAAGACAACCAGGAGGTTGGCTTAGAAGCAGCCACCCTTGAAAGAGTGCGTAATAGCTCACTGGTCAAGTGATCCTGCGCCGACAATGTAGCGGGGCTCAAGTACACCGCCGAAGCCGCGGCATTCGCATATTATCCCGCCTTCGGGCCAGGAATGCGGATGGGTAGGGGAGCGTCGTATGGCCAGGGAAGCGGCGGAGTGATCCAGCCGTGGAGGCCATGCGAGTGAGAATGCAGGCATGAGTAGCGAAAGACGAGTGAGAAACTCGTCCGCCGAATGACCAAGGGTTCCTGGGCCAGGTTAATCCGCCCAGGGTGAGTCGGGACCTAAGGCGAGGCCGACAGGCGTAGTCGATGGACAACGGGTTGATATTCCCGTACCCGTGTATCCGCGCCAAATATCGAATCAG
>NZ_JBIRVQ010000039.1:1685-3118 GCF_044386975.1 Nocardia sp. NPDC020380
TGGCCTGAGAGGTGATGCGTAGCCGATTGAGGCGAATTCAGTGATCCTATGCTGCCGAGAAAAGCCTCTAGTGAGTTGGTACACGGCCCGTACCCCAAACCGACACAGGTGGTCAGGTAGAGAATACTGAGGCGATCGAGAGAACTGTGGTTAAGGAACTCGGCAAAATACCTCCGTAACTTCGGGAGAAGGAGGGCCCGGTCTGGTGATAGGACTTGCTCCTGGAGCTGGGTTGGGTCGCAGAGACCAGTGAGAAGCGACTGTTTACTAAAAACACAGGTCCGTGCGAAGTCGTAAGACGATGTATACGGACTGACGCCTGCCCGGTGCCGGAAGGTTAAGAGGACCGGTTAGCTCGTAAGGGCGAAGCTGAGAATTTAAGCCCCGGTAAACGGCGGTGGTAACTATAACCATCCTAAGGTAGCGAAATTCCTTGTCGGGTAAGTTCCGACCTGCACGAATGGCGTAACGACTTCTCAGCTGTCTCAACCACAGACTCGGCGAAATTGCATTACGAGTAAAGATGCTCGTTACGCGCGGCAGGACGAAAAGACCCCGGGACCTTCACTATAGCTTGGTATTGGTGTTCGGTACGGTTTGTGTAGGATAGGTGGGAAACTGTGAAGCAGGGACGCCAGTTCTTGTGGAGTTGTCGTTGAAATACCACTCTGATCGTATTGGACCTCTAACCTCGGACCCTGATCGGGTTCAGGGACAGTGCCTGGTGGGTAGTTTAACTGGGGCGGTTGCCTCCCAAAATGTAACGGAGGCGCCCAAAGGTTCCCTCAGCCTGGTTGGCAATCAGGTGTTGAGTGCAAGTGCACAAGGGAGCTTGACTGTGAGACCGACAGGTCGAGCAGGGACGAAAGTCGGGACTAGTGATCCGGCACCGGCATGTGGAAGCGGTGTCGCTCAACGGATAAAAGGTACCCCGGGGATAACAGGCTGATCTTCCCCAAGAGTCCATATCGACGGGATGGTTTGGCACCTCGATGTCGGCTCGTCGCATCCTGGGGCTGGAGTAGGTCCCAAGGGTTGGGCTGTTCGCCCATTAAAGCGGCACGCGAGCTGGGTTTAGAACGTCGTGAGACAGTTCGGTCTCTATCCGCCGCGCGCGTCAGAAACTTGAGGAAGGCTGTCCCTAGTACGAGAGGACCGGGACGGACGAACCTCTGGTGTGCCAGTTGTCCCGCCAGGGGCACGGCTGGTTTGCTACGTTCGGAAGGGATAACCGCTGAAAGCATCTAAGCGGGAAGCCTGTTCCAAGATGAGGTTTCTCACCCCTTCGAGGGGTTAAGGCCCCCAACAGACCATTGGGTTGATAGGCCAGAACTGGAAGTCCGGTAACGGATGTAGGTGACTGGTACTAATAGGCCGAGGACTTACCAACAAAGAAGCTACGCGTCCACTGTGCAGTATCTGAAACAACACAC
>NZ_JBIRVQ010000040.1:0-2642 GCF_044386975.1 Nocardia sp. NPDC020380
TGTCGCCTGCCAGGGTGATGGGACCACCGTTTTGCCAAGAGCATGGGACCGGGTTGCATCCGGTCGCGGGGCCGTGTCGATCGTGACCGATGACCGGGCTGCCGGTCAATCCGGGTCGGTCGGATCGGCAGGTTTGTTGCGGCGTGGTTTCTGCCGCTGCCGGTAGGACTCGCCCTCGACGACGAGCTCGTAGGCCGCTGATTGCAGCCGGTCCATCGCCGACTGCGCCAGCAGCGGGTCGGCCATCATGGTCAGGATTTCCGGGGGTTCGCGGTTGCTGGTGATCACGGTCGAGGACTTGCGGTGGCGTTCGACGATCAGTTCGTAGAAGTCGTTGGTCTCGATCGCTTCGAGTCGGTGCAGGGCTAGGTCGTCGAGGATGAGCAGGTCGACGCGGTGCAGTTTGCGCATCTCGTCTTCGTAGCTGCCGTCCAGGCGCGCCCCGCGTAGTCGTTTGAACAGTTTGTCGGCGCGTTCGGTGTGGACGCTGTAGTTGCGGCGGACCGCGATGTGACCGATCGCGTTGGCCAGGAACGTCTTTCCAACCCCGACCGGCCCCATGACGAGGATGTTGTAGGCGTCGGCGAGGAACCGCAGCGAGGTCAATTCGGCCCAGAGTTCCCGGTCGAAGCTGACCGCGGTGGATTCGTCCCAAGCCTGCAGCTGCATCTGCGGGTCCAGGTGCGCGGCCTTGGCGCGGCGTTGGGCGGATTCGCGGTCGCGGCGGGTGACCTCGTCGGCGAACAGCATTTCGAGGAAGTCGTGGTGCGGCAGCCGGTTCGACCGCGCCAGTGCGAGCCGCTCCGGGAGGGTTTCCAGGAGCTGCCCGAGCTTGAGTCGGCGCATCAGGGCTTTGAGTTCGGGTGAAATCTCGATCGGTTTGACCGCTGGTGTCGCGGCGGGACGGCGGGTGGTCATGACGGTCTCCTCACGGCGAAATCGGTAGTGGCTCTGACGAATCGAGACGGGGCCGGGGGCGGCAGCAGCGCCAGTTGCTGGCCCTCGGCGGTGGCCGGGGCGCCGCGGGTGAGCATGCGGTCGATGACACCGACGTCGACGACCTCGGCGTCGAGGGAACGACGGCAGGCGTCGTCGACCGCGGCCGGGCCGTGGCGGCGAACGAGGCCGAGCAGTCGATAGACCTGTCGCATCTTGGTCCAGGGCAGCGGATGTTCGAGGACAGCCGCGGCGTAGGTGCCGATGTGGTCGCCGTGGGCGGAT
Organism: Nocardia sp. NPDC020380; assembly: GCF_044386975.1. Classification (NCBI taxonomy): domain Bacteria; kingdom Bacillati; phylum Actinomycetota; class Actinomycetes; order Mycobacteriales; family Nocardiaceae; genus Nocardia; species Nocardia sp. NPDC020380. The sequence continues at coordinate 1,222 of NZ_JBIRVQ010000040.1, forward strand.
GCCTTGCGCTGCAACGTGTTCAGATCACGCATCGCATAAACCGACACTTCCGAGGGCAGATCCGCCGGATCGGTGTGCCGACGCCCCGGCGCGACCACGGGATGGACCTTGATCAGCTCGCCGCGCCAGTAGAGTTTCACCGTGGTCGCGTCGACGCGGGCGTCCAGGCGCTGCCCGACGAGATCGCCGGGGACGCTGTAGAGCGCCTTGGAAATCTGAACATGCCTGTCAGGAGCCACTTTGGGGTGGGCCCAGGTCGGAATGTCGAACGGCTCGGCCGGTAACGGCTTCAAGACCGGGAGTTCGTCGGCGTCGAACACCTCGGCCGGGCGCAGCCGGGTGGTGCCGTGGATGCGGGTGCCGGCGGTCTGCGCGCACCAGCGTGCCGCGCGTTCACGGCAGTCCGATAGGTCCCGGAACTGTTCTCCGGCAAAGAAATTCGATTGCGCGTATTGCACGCAGCGTTCGACCCTGGGTTTGTCTTTCGGGCTGCGGACGCGCGCGGGGTCGACGGCGAACCCGCGGGCCTGGGCGTATTCACGGAACGCGTCGTTGAGCTTCGGGTCAGTGGCGTTGGCGGTGTCGACGATCGCCTTCATGTTGTCGGGGATCGCGACGGCGAACACGCCACCGAAGAACGCCCACGCCGCCTCGAACCCCGCGATGACGTCGTTCAACGTCTGCCGGTAGGTCGGCCAGATGAACATGTGCCGCGAATACACCGCGGTGAAGATCAATCCCTGCACCACTCGCCGCTTGCCGTCAGCGACGTCGGTGAGCAGCCCCAGTCGGCCGAAGTCGACCTGCACCTCCGCGCCGGGATCGCAGTCGGCGACCCGGACGGTGGTCTTGCGTTTGCCGAACCCCAATTCCGTTGTCGCATACCGATTCAACGTCCGATACGACACCACCACACCCTGACGACCCAGCAGAATATGAACCTTTGTCAGCGTCAGGCCCTCATCCAGCCATTTCTGGATCTGCTCTGACTGCGCGGCCACGGTCGCCCACGCCTCGCTGCGGCCGTTCGGGCGCGCCCGGCGCACCCCGGCGATCACCGCCGCCAGCAGCTCGTCGGTCAGCTGGGACGCGTCACCGTCGCGATCCAGGCCGCACGCGGTCGCCATCTCCACATAGCGGCGCACCGTCTTGCGATCGGTGCCCGACAAGCGCGCCACCTCCCGCAACCCTCGACCCAGCAGCCACAGCCGCAGGATCTCCCTGATCTCGATCACCGATACCTCCCGGTAGCTCATTGGCCAATGCAACGACCGAGCGACCGGAAGCCCCCGAAGCCACGCCGGGTGGTCCCATAACTGGCAAAACCGCTAGTCAGGTGGTCCCATCAGTGGCAAACGAGGTGGTCCCATCCTGCTGGCAAAAACAGCTCCGAAACGGTCCCTTCCCCCTGGCAGCCGACA
>NZ_JBIRVQ010000041.1:0-1919 GCF_044386975.1 Nocardia sp. NPDC020380
TGGCCCTCTTCGCCGCCCGCACCTACTTCAGCCTCACCAGCAAAATCCCCGCCCTCCGCCGCAAATTCGTCCAAGACCTCTACACCTACCGCGGCGCAGAAGACGCCTGAACCTCAACCAGCCATTTCTCGTTGACGATCAAGCGGATGCCCATTTCGCGGGCTATATCGACAAAGCCACGCACGGCGGCTTTTTCGGCGGTGGTCAGCCAGACCAAGGCCCATTCGGTGGGGTGGTGGCGGGCAGCATGCCGTGGGCCCGGCGACCGCATCGACGCGATCACCGGCTTCCAAGCGAGCGTGCTGCCACGGTTCGGGCTGCCCCGAACGCTTCCGGAGACGAACCGACACGACTACGGCAGGAGCAGTCGCCATGAGAGCGCCCATGGGATGAAAACTGCTGCGGCACAGAGCAGCAGGGTGAGTCGCAGGCGTAGTCGGCCGGTGACAAGGATGCGGGCGCGCCACCAGTGGAGTGCGGTGGCGAGCGTGGTGAGAACGACCAGCAGCGTGAGAATCTGCAGGAGCAGCCACGGCAGTGTGCGGCCGGCAACGAAGGCGGTTTCGTTCGGGCCGACTTGGCTGAAGATCCAGACCATGTAGGCGAGGGTGCCGATCACCGTGCCCAGGCCCAGGCCGGTCAGCCAGCGCGCCCAACGGCGCACCGAACGAGTCTGTGACCGTGCGCGATCGGCGCGCCGACGTGGGGTGGTGAGTGGGTAGGCGAGCAAGCCGAGCACCAGCAGCACCAGCACGGCGGTTCGGACCGCTGTGGTGTCGTACCAGCAACCGTCGTCGGATGCGCGGCTCAACGCCTCCTGATGCGGCAGTGGTGTGGTGATCCTAGACAGTGGCGGATTGCCTGCGGCGACCTGGTGGATCCACGCGGTGATCACATCGGCGTAGCCGGGGTCCAAGGCACCGAGCGGGTGACCGTCGACCATCAGACCGCCGGCCTTGTCGAAGCCGTTGGAGGTGCGGTGCCCGTTATGTCCCGCGCCCGGCACGAAACCGATAGTCGTGTACGGGTTTGCGGCCAGTGCCTGCTGGAAGACCTGCGCACTTTCCGCGGCCGGTACTTGCATGTCGTGTTCACCCCACAGGGCCAGGACAGGCTGGTGGACCCGCCGCAGGACCGCCACCGGGTCGTGGCCGGCCTGCGGGAGAAGCCCGGAATCGGTCATGAATTGTGCTCCCGGTACAGCGACCGCATCCAGTAGGGATCCTGAAATGCCTTGATGGCGAAGGATATTGTCCAGGCTCCAGCTTTCCTGGCGTACCGGTGAGCGCCCGGATCCACCGATGGTCACCACGAACGCGACATCGGGTGACTCGGCGGCGGCCATCGGCACCACCCAGCCACCTTCGCTGAACCCCCACATGCCGACCTTGCTCGGGTCGACATCGGCGCGGGCGCGCAAGGTCTGCAGCCCGGCGAGTGCATCATCGGCCAGCTGTGCGAAGTCGTGCTGGGTCAGTGAATAGCCTTGTGTGCGCTTGTCATAGATCAAGGTGACGATGCCCGCACGCGCGAACGCCTCCGCCTCGGGAACGTATTTGGCACGCGGACCGGGCCCGGAACCATGAACCAATACGATCCCCGGACGACGCAGCGTGTCGTTACCGGTCGCCGGAGGGAGATACACCGTGCCGTGCAGCGTCAGCCCCTGGTTCTGGAACGTGACATCCTCGGTCAGCAAATCCTGGTGCGCAGGTTCGGCATACGCGGCACCGGCGGCGAGTACACCGGTCACGGTCAACACGGCGCAGACAACAGCAATGACCAACGACCGCAGCCTCCCCACGGTGGTGGGCTCCAATGCTGATGTCGGCTGCCAGGGGGAAGGGACCGTTTCGGAGCTGTTTTTGCCAGCAGGATGGGACCACCTCGTTTGCCACTGATGGGACCACCTGACTAGC
>NZ_JBIRVQ010000042.1:0-1836 GCF_044386975.1 Nocardia sp. NPDC020380
TTGTCCAACCCCGAGTCCGACCACGGCACCGTCGGCGACGTCGCCGTGATGCCCGCCAAGATCACCGAATCCGCGTCCTTGGCCGAGGCCCTCGATGCCCTCGGCCGCGCCGAAGCGACGGGCATGCCGGTCCTCGATCGCGGCGGCCATTCAGTGGTGGGCTGGCTGACCTACCGCACGGTGCTGTCGGCGTTGTGAGCGCTTGCCAGTGCTGTAGCCCGTGCCGCTGACCCGATCCGGAAGCTGGACCGGATCCCGGCCAGGACCCGAACCCTGACTACAAGCGTCTAGGTAGCCGCTGATCGAGCGGTTCGGTCCGGTCACGCCGTAGGACAGAAGATCTGTGAGTTCAGGCCCATTCCGAAGTGTCGATCAGCTGGCCATGTCGCACTATAGTTGCTCCGAGCTGGGGTGCTAGCTGCCAGCAACCCCCGTGGGGCACGAACCTGCGACCCGCGACCTGGGGTTTTGTGTCAGCGCCGGTTCCCTTGCAATTTAGGGAACACGGCTGACCTGCGGAAATGATGCTTCCCGATTGCGCCCCCGGCGGGGCACCATTCAGATGGGAACAGTACCGACCAGCATCTTCTTGCTGGCCGTCTGGTTATCGAAGCCGATTTCGCCCTGAGCGGTCGGCGTTAGGGGGCCTCGGTATTGGTCTCCGGGTGGAAGTCCCGCACTCAGGTTCCGGGTGGTTGTTGTTGTCGGGATGCCTGCCATTTGGTGATCTCCCACAGCACCTGCGCTTGGCGTCGTGCCAGCGCTTCACCCTCGGTGCCTTCGGCGGTCACGATCTCGAACTCTGCACTCGGTGGTTCCTGCCGGCTGCTCCTGCGGCGTGGAGGATCTTTGGGTTGGTAATTGTCGGCCATTCCGTAGGTGTGCCCACCGAGCATGGTCAACGCACTGAAATGCCGACGAGCGGATAGTCGTGAACGGACTCGGGGTAGTCGAGCCTCGGTGACATGGTGGCTCGCTAGAGCACGTTCCGTTCGCATATGCCGCTCGAAGCCGGACGGCGTGCTGGTTCAGATCGGAATGTACTCGTCGCCGACAGAATCGCTGCCCAGGCCGGTAATCGTGCGGAGCCGTATCCGAGGCGGTAGGGGATTGCCCCGATGGTGCCACCGGATCTTCTCGGTCATCGCGGTGATACTTTCGGGCTGCCAGGCAGCCTGCGTGGTGGCCATGATGATTTCATCTGCCTGCAGAACGTCTGCGCTATACAACCGCTTGTCCACGGCCGCGTTGCGCTCGGCTCTGGAGGATCCGAGCTTGTTGTTCGATTTTGCTTCGGCCACAGCGAGACGGCGATCGGCCAGGCTGAGCAGGTCCGTCTCGCATTTGTCCTTGTTCTCGCCGTCAGCCACGGTGGGATCGGTCATTTTGAATTCCGCGGAATCGGTGAAAGTCCGGCTCCTCAAGCGAAGATGCCGCGACAGCAACAGGGGTACGTGGCCGTTCTCGCTGATCAGTGCCCGTGCGGTCGGGTGCAGGTGGTAGAACCATCGCGGCTCGTCCAGCGGTGTGCGCCAGCGGGCGCTGGTGAGGACGTTGTCGTGCAGGCAATGTCGGCACCGGAAGGTGGCGGTGATGTCGTTGATGGATACGAACGACGTATGCGTGCAATGTGAGCAGGTCAGCATGAGCCCTCGAAACAGCAGCCCGCATTCGAGCAGGCTGTCGACGCGGTCTCGGATGTCAGCGCTGGCCGGCTGATTTGATTGCTCGCAGATCCCATGGTGTCGGCTGCCAGGGGGAAGGGACCGTTTCGGAGCTGTTTTTGCCAGCAGGATGGGACCACCTCGTTTGCCACTGATGGGACCACCTGACTAG
>NZ_JBIRVQ010000043.1:0-1450 GCF_044386975.1 Nocardia sp. NPDC020380
GGAATCTCAATGAAGATGTCAAGCCCCTCCGGTGGCTGGGATCGGTGCCTGAGGAGTGAATTCCCGGCCGTCGCGCAGCAGTGCCCACAGCACGTCGACCAGTCGGCGGGCGAGCGCTAGGAGTGCCTGGGTATGGATGAGTCGTTCACCGCGTTTGCGGTCGTAGAAGGTCCGGGAGGGGCCGTCTCCTCGGATACTGGACAGTGCGGCCATGTAGAACACTCGGCGCAGGCGTCGGTTGTAGCGTTGCGGGCGGTGCAGGTTGCCGCTGATTCGACCGGAATCCCTTGGCACCGGGACCAATCCAGCGTAGGACGCCAGTCGCCCGGAAGTCGCGAACGTGGCCAGGTCTCCGCCGGTAGCGACGAGGAATTCCGAGCCCAGACCGGGGCCGAAGCCGGGCAGGGACTCGATGATCCGCGCGTGTGGATGCTTGCGAAAGCGGTCGGCGACGAGCTTGTCGGTGTCCTTGATCTCTCGGTCCAGATCGAGCAATTTGCGGGCCATTCGTTTGACCAGCGCGGCGGTGCCGGCCTCACCGGGCAGCGCGAGCTCCTGCTCACCCGCCACTGCCACCGCGGTGGCGGCGGTCTTGCCGATCGCCGCGGGCCAGGCCTTGTTCTCGGCGAGATGGGTTGTGACACCGTTGATTCCGGCTGCGCGGATCTCTCCGGGGGTGCACATTCCGGCGACGAGTATCAGTGGGGTCCGGTTGGAGTAGTCGAACGATGCCTCGAGGCCGGGGAAGATCGAGCCCAGAAGCGCCCGCAACCGGTTGACTCCGCGCACCCAGTCGGCCATCAGATCGGTGCGATAAGCGGTCAGCTGGGTCAATTCGACCACCAGGTCGTCGGGCAGGGTGACCTCGGCCAGATCACCACGCAGGCGTGCAGTTTCGGCGATCACCCGGGCGTCCTTGGCGTCGGTTTTGCCTTCTCCGCGGAACGCGTGGGTCATGGTGTTGACCACTCGGCCGGGGACATAGGCCACGCGCTGGCCCGCGGTCAGCAGCACCGTGATCAGCATCAACGCCATCGGGCTGGTCAGATCGATCGCCCAGCGCACCTCGATACCCATCCCGGCCGCGCGGTCGATCAACGCCTCGATTGCCCGTTGGTCGTTGCCGACCTTGCCCGACCAGCACACCTTGCCGTTCTCATCCACCACGCACGCATGGTGAGTGGCCTTGCCGACGTCTATCCCGACCCATACCAGCGGTCGAACTTTCACGCTCGATCTCCTGTTGTCGCAGGTCAAGCCCGTGGACAACCCCGCCAACAGTTCCCTAACCAGCGACGACTCGCATCAGATCTCAATCAGTGGCCGGAGTGTCCAGCACAGCGGGGCAGCCATTCCTTCCGAGCCACACAAGCAGCAGAACCTCATCAGCTACACCCCACTGTCCTGGGCGTCCAGGGCATCAACCCCAGACACCTACAAACTTAGGGAA
>NZ_JBIRVQ010000044.1:0-1425 GCF_044386975.1 Nocardia sp. NPDC020380
GAGGCTGCCCGCTTTTGTTGCCGTGTAGTGATTTACAGCGGGATGTTCTTGTTGTGCTGCGGGCGTGCCGGTGCGGCGGCCAGGGCGGCGGCGATGGTCGAACGCGTCTTGGACGGTTCGATGACCTCGTCGACCACACCGATCGCGATGGCGCGCTGGACACCGCCGGCGATGCGCTCGTGCTCCTCGGTGAGGCGCTCGATCATGGCCTCACGCTCGTCTTCGGGAGCGGCGGCGATGGCCTTCTTGTGCAGAATGCCGACCGCGGCCTTGGCGCCCATCACGGCGACCTCGGAGCCCGGCCACGCGTACACGGCCGTGGCGCCCAGGGAGCGGGCGTTCATGGCGATGTAGGCGCCACCGTAGATCTTGCGGGTCACCAGGGTCACCCGCGGGACGCGGGCCTCGGCGAAGGCGTGCAGCAGCTTCGCGCCGCGGCGCACCACACCCTCGAGTTCCTGCGAGACACCCGGCAGGTAGCCGGGGACGTCGGTGACCACGATCAGCGGGATACCGAACGCGTTGCACAGGCGCACGAAACGTGAAGCCTTCTCGGCACTTTCGGAGTTGAGGCAGCCACCCAGGCGGATCGGGTTGTTGGCCAGCACACCGACCGTGCGCCCACCGAGGCGGCCGATGCCGACCACCATGGAGCGCGCGTAGCCGCCTTGGAGTTCCTCGAAAGAGCTTTCGCCGTCGACGTTGTCGAGCAGCTCGTGGATGATCGGCTTGACGTCGTAGGCGCGCTTGGCCGAGGCCGGCATCATGGCCTTCAAATCGACATCGCCGTGTTCGGCTGCGGCCAGATCGAATTCGCCCTGCTCGGCGAACATCGACACCAGGCGGCGGGCGCGGTGCATGGCGTCGGATTCGTCATCGGCCATGATGTGGCAGACGCCGGACTTCTTGCCGTGGGTGATCGGGCCGCCCAGGGTCGCCATGTCCACGTTCTCGCCGGTGACCGAGCGCACGACATCGGGTCCGGTGACGAAGACACGGCCCTCGGGGGCCATGATCACGATGTCGGTCAGCGCGGGACCGTAGGCGGCGCCACCGGCGGCGAAGCCGAGGACCACCGAAATCTGGGGGACCTGACCGGACGCGCGGACCATGGCCTCGAAGACCAGTCCGACCGCGTGCAGGGCTTCCACGCCCTCGGCCAGGCGAGCGCCACCGGAATGCCACAGGCCCACCACGGGCACCTTGGAATCGATGGCGGTGTCGATCGCGTCGACGATGTGCTTGCAGCCCTCCACGCCCATGGCGCCGCCCATCACGGTGGCGTCGGAGCAGTAGGCGACGGTACGGACGCCGTCGACCTCGCCGATAGCGGCGAGCACACCCGACTTGTCGCGGGGATGCAGGGGCAGAACGGTTCCGGGATCGAAGAAGCGCTGCAACCGACCCAGCGGGTCACGGGGATCG
>NZ_JBIRVQ010000045.1:0-1244 GCF_044386975.1 Nocardia sp. NPDC020380
TCGAGGTCGCGGTCTACGAACGCTACGGGTCGCGCCGCGACGGCCTCTACGGCTACCGCGTCGGCATCGACCCCACCGGCAACCGCGCCCTCAAACAATGCCTGCCCGCCGAGCTGTTCGACACCTTCGTCGCCACCTGCGCCAACACGCCCCGGCATTTCAATGTGCTGACCCAGTCCAAACACGCCACCGCCAGCATCCCGCTGCGCGACGACAGCGACGACGTCAACAGCGAACGCTCGGTCTCCCGCTCCACCCTGCGCCAAGTCCTGTTCACCGGCATGGACGACATCGTCCGCTTCGGCAAAGAATTCACCCACTACCAGCAACACGAGAACGGCACCGTCACAGCGTTCTTCAGCGACGGCACCAGCGACACCGGCGACGTCCTCATCGCCGCCGACGGCACCCGCTCGGCCGTACGCCAGCAATTGCTGCCCCACGCGCGGATCGAGGACTCCGGCATCACCGCCATCGCCACCAAAACCGCCCTCACCCCCGAAACGCGTGCCCTGCTCACCGACGAAATGCTGCGCGGCATCAACCTGATCTTCGCCACCAAAGGCCTGATCGGCATGCTCCACGTCATGGAGTTCAAATGGGACGCGCAAGGCAACCCCAAGAACCCCGCCGACGCCACCCTGCTCGACACCTGGTCCGGCCTGCAGTTCGACAACACCCGCGACTACATCAACCTCTCGGTGTGGAGCTCCCACAACCACTTCCCCGCCGACATCACCGACCAACGCGGCCGGCAACTCCTCGACTCCATCCTCGAGGTGACCCGCAACTGGCACCCCGACCTGCGCCGGATCTTCGAACTCTCCGACCCCGAAGCCGCCTTCCCCCTGCGCATCTCGACCTCCGTGCCCGTCGAACCCTGGAAAACCACCACCATCACCCTGCTCGGCGACGCCATCCACACCATGACCCCCGGCCAGGGCGTGGGCGCCAACACCGCCCTGCGCGACGCCGCCCTGCTCGCCCGCGAACTCATCGCCGCCGCCAACGGCGAAAAGTCCCTCCTCACCGCCCTCGCCGACTACGAAACCGACATGCTCCCCTACGGCTTCGCCCGCGTCGCCGACTCCCTCGACAACAACGGCACCAACGGCAAAGACCCCCTCTACAACCCCGTCACCGGCCGCCTGGCCCTCTTCGCCGCCCGCACCTACTTCAGCCTCACCAGCAAAATCCCCGCCCTCCGCCGCAAATTCGTCCAAGACCTCTACACCTACCGCGGC
>NZ_JBIRVQ010000046.1:0-1139 GCF_044386975.1 Nocardia sp. NPDC020380
CGATCAATTCCTTCTTGAACAATGAATTCACCGATTCCGAGAGCGCGTTATCGTACGAATCACCGGTACTGCCAACCGATTGCGCGATACCCGCCTCGGCCAGACGTTCACCGTAACGCAGCGCCGTGTACTGCACACCGCGATCCCCGTGATGAATCAGCGCTCTACTCAACCGATCCCGCCGATTCCACAACGCCATCTCCAACGCGTCGAGGGCCAATTCCGTTTTCAGCGAATCCGACACCTGCCAGCCCACGATCGCCCGCGAGAACACATCGGTCACGAACGCCACATAACAGAACCCGCGCCCTGCGAGCTCCACATACGTGATGTCGGCAACCCACAACTGGTTCGGCACCGGAGCACGAAAGTCCCTGTCCACCAAATCCTTCGGACGCCGGTCCCCACTCCCTGGCACCGTCGTGCGCGGGCGCCGTCGCGTCGGCACCAGGCCCGCGAGACCATTCGCGCGCATCAACCGCTCCACCCGGCCACGACCCACCTCGATGCCCGCGCGCAGCAACTCCCGCCACATCTTCCGGGCACCGTAATCGCGGCGCCGGCCACGATCGGCGTCTCGTAAACGGTGAATCTCCGCCAGAATCTCGGCATCACGCACCGCCCGCCGCGACGGCTCCCGCTCCCGCTTCTTCGCCGCGAAATACGTTTGCTGCCGAAATTCCAGCACATCACAGATATCGGTCACCGTGAAGGAGCCATCGCACCGATACTCGTCGATGAACCTCACCACTTCGGTGGTGGCGGGTCCATCTCCCGGGCGAAAAAAGCCGACGCCGCCTTCAAAATCTGATTCGCCCGCTCCAGCTCACGGTTGCGCGCCTCCAACTCCCGGATCCGGGCGTCTTTGGCCTCCGGCGACTCCGGAACCGGCACAGCCACATCGACCGCCGCCCGCAACGCCTTCGCCTGTTTCACCCAGTGCCGCAACGCTTCCTTGTGGACGCCCAGATCACGCGCGACACGAGCCATCGCGCCCCGTGCCTCGCCCTGCTCACGCTCGTACTGCAACACCAGCGCTACCGCCCGTTCCCGCAGCTCCGCCGGGTATCTCCGATTGCCTGCCATACCGTCGATCCTCTCCAGATCCAACGGTCTCCCTCAAACCCGGGGTGGTCCAG
>NZ_JBIRVQ010000048.1:0-1006 GCF_044386975.1 Nocardia sp. NPDC020380
TGAACCGCCCCGGGTTTTGTGCACACCCTCTTTCTTGAGAGGATGGGCACGAGATGCCAGCGAAGTACGACGAAGCGACCAAGGCCAAGGCTGTGCGACTGGTCGTGGAGCACCGCGGCGATTACGACAGTGAGTGGGCTGCGATCAAGGCGGTCTCAGCGCGGCTGGGCATGACCGCGGAAACGCTGCGGAAGTGGATCCGTCAGGGTGCGGTCGATCGGGGTGAGGCCGACGGGACCTCGACGGAGTCGGCGCGGATCATCCGGGAACAGAAACGCAAGATCGCCGAGCTGGAACAGACGATCGAAATCCTTTCTGCTGCAACGTCTTTTTTCGCGCGGGCGAACGACCCGCGACACCGTTAGTGTGTGAGTTCATCGCCGAGCACAAGGCCCGGTTCCCGATTGCGGCGATGTGCCGGGCGCTGACCGGGCAAGGCGTCACGATCTCCCCGCGTACCTTCCACGCATGGGCGCGGCGGGCGCCGTCGAAGCGGGCGTTGTGGGACACCACGGTCACCGAGATCCTGGCCGGGATCTACGAACCCGACGAGAAGGGCCGGCGCAAGCCCGAATGCCTGTACGGGGCGGAGAAGATGTGGGCGCATCTGCAACGCCAGAAGATTCCGGTGGCCCGGTGCACGATCGAACGGTTGATGCGCCGCAACGGCTGGCAGGGAGTCGTGCGGCGCAAGAAGGTCCGCACCACCGAGGCCGATCCGGCAGCGTCGCGGGCACCGGACCTGGTCGATCGCCATTTCCGGGTCGCGGCACCGAACATGCTCGTCGTCGCCGATTTCACCTACGTCCGCCTGACCGGGGGTGGTTTCGTGTACACGGCGTTCGTGATCGATGCCTTCGCGGGGCGGATCCTGGGCTGGGAATGCTCGACCCGCAAGGAGTCGGTGTTCGTCGAGTCGGCGATCCGTCAAGCGGCCTCTATGCGGTTGCGTGAGGGCAATCCGTTGGGTGCCAGCACTGTTCACCATTCCGATGCCGGTAGCCAG